>NZ_PZJJ01000039.1 GCF_003044065.1 Alkalicoccus saliphilus | reverse complement strand
CTTTCATCAACAAACCATGGAAGGTCGTCTTCCCCGGCAAGAACTATGGGTTTGATAACGAAAAAACGAAAAAGACAGACCCATGGAGAATGAGTGAGAACGTGTCCAGAATTAGGGGGCCTAACCGGGATTAATCATTATACATTCGTTATTAATCAACAAGTAGTCTTCTTTTAACACTTATAAAACGATCATTTCACCATTCATCATGTTTTACGTGACGGACTTCAGACCTGACTGCGTAATCTGGGAGCCGAGCCGTCCCCTGCCTTTCTGGACGAGGCCCTGCTCGTGCAGCTGATGAATACGGAGGCGGATCTGCTGCAGAGTTAACTGGGGCAGATCCTGTTCCAGCTGTTTGAGGCTTTTGTGTTTACCATCGGACAGCACATGCAGAATGTCTGTGTCATCCGTAGTGAGGCCGGAAACATCCGGCGCGCGGGATACCGTATCCGGCAGATCCTGCGGCGAAATGACACCGCTGCTCAAAGTTGCAGCGTAAGCGAGACAGCTTTTCAGCTCACGGATATTTCCCGGCCAGTGGCAGGCGGTCAGGATCTTAAGAGCTTCAGCATCCACGCTCCGTCCTTCGGGAAGAAAGGCTTCGACAAGAAGGGGGATATCCTGCTTCCGTTCCCGGAGCGGCGGGACTTTCAGCGGCAGGACCTGCAGCCGGTAGAAAAGGTCTGCCCGGAACCTCCCGGTATCGACTTCTTCTTTCAATACTTTGTTTGTAGCGGTAATGATCCGCACGTCCACGGGAATATTTCTGCTGCCGCCGACGCGCCGGATTTCTCCTTCCTGCAATACCCTCAAAAGCTGGCCCTGTACACTCGGACTCAGGTCGCCGATCTCATCAAGAAACAACGTGCCTCCGGAAGCCAGCTCAAACAGGCCGCGTCTTCCGCCTTTCTGTGCTCCGGTAAATGTCCCTTCCTCATAGCCGAAAAGTTCACTCAGCAGGAGACTTTCTGTCATTGCCCCGGCGTTTACGGCGAAAAACGGTCCCTGCCAAACGGGGGAATTGTGATGGACCGCATGGGCGAATAATTCTTTTCCTACACCGGTTTCTCCCTGAATCTGCACCGGATAGGAGGAACCAGCCATCCGCCGGGCGGCTTCTTTAGCCTGGACCATCGCCGGGTCGCGTGCAATAATATCGTCCAGCGTGTACTGTGCCCGGAGGCCGTCCTGATAGGCACGCTTTGCGGTCTCCTCTACTTCAAAAGCCGTTTCCACACTTTTTACTGTAATGATCGTGCCGGAAGAAGCAGTCCGGGTTTTGTACAAAACGAACTCTTCGCCGCGGGAGGCGGATGGTCTGCGGACGTCATCGCTTAATAAAAACTGGCCGACCGGCGTCCCGGAAAGAATATCCGAGGCCTTTTGATGCAGGATGGATTCTTCCAGCATGCCGCAGAAAGCAGCCATCGGTTCGTTGGCGGCTGTAATGACCCCCGAATGGTCCACGGCAAGAATGGCGTCATCGACCTGATCGAGCAGTTCATGGTAATGGGCGCTGAGATTCTTTGTCTGTTCTTCTTTTTCAAGCAGACTGCGCTGCAGGCCGACGATCGTCTGCAAATACCTCTCGGAAATGGGGGCTGCCAGTGGAAGCTGAAAAAAGTCGACAATATCAAGCAGGGTTTTCATGCTGAACGGCCGGACTCCGATATCCAGAATGTGCGGTACGGATGTTGGACAAAGCGCTGCTTCTCCGGGAGTAACAGCGGTCTGGATTCCGGGATAATACAGGCGGCCCGTTTCAACCGGCACCGGGGTTAAGTGGGTGAGGCCGAGCTGGTACATCGATTCGGCCGTTTCGCTGATGGACTGCCTGTCCTCATTGACGAGGAGCACCTTTCCTGCCGGCAGCTGAAGCAGGTCGGTGATGGCTTCCGGGTCGATTGTACGTATGCCGGTAATTGTGTGAGGGTGCCTCCGTTCAGGGAAGGACTCCCACTCCCGGCGGACAGAATCAGACGAAAACACGATCATGTCTGCCCGGGAGAGGCAGTCAGGATCCGGATCCATATCGAGAGCACAGCTCTGTATTTCCAAAAAATCGCCGAGCAGCTTTTTCAGCTGCTGTTTCAGCACGGCTTCTGTTTTTTCGTTTCCTGCTGCCAGACCAAGCATAAACAGCCTCCATTCTCATTTATATGTTGTTTTTAATTTTAACATAAAAACATATAATATCTGCATGAAGCGGAAAAACCAGGTGTGGCGCGAAAGTGGATGTTGGCATTAGTTTTGCATTAATTAAAAAGCAACGAATGAAAGGAGTGGAAAAGCATGCCGAAAAAAGGAATTCAAATGCCGCATACGTTTGTGATTATTTTTGGGGTGGTTGTACTTGCAGCCGTGATGACCTATCTTATTCCGATGGGTGTGTTCGAAACAGAAGAAGTTACATATGATAACCAGGGGCAGGAGGACACCCGTACAGTACTTATGCCGGAAACCTTCGAATATGAAACCGACGCCGCAGGAGAACCGGCGAGAGAGGGCGTCAGTCTGTTTGAACCCTTTGGAGAAGCCGGATTTTTAAACTATATGTTCGAAGGGCTCGTTTCCGGGGATAAATGGGGATCGGCTGTTGGAGTCGTGGCGTTTATACTGATTATCGGCGGGGCGTTCGGTATCATTATGCGGACGAAAGCGATCGATCAGGGGATTCTTGCTGTTATTGATAAAACGAAAGGCAGGGAAGCACTGATAATTCCCGTTATGTTTTTCTTCTTTTCTCTCGGCGGTGCTGTTTTTGGCATGGGGGAGGAAGCGATTGCGTTTGCGATTATCTTAATCCCGCTTGTCATTGCGCTCGGCTATGACGCGATTACCGGCGTCATGATCACCTATGTTGCGACGCAGGTCGGGTTTGCCACGTCATGGATGAATCCTTTCGGCGTAGCGATTGCCCAGGGAGTCGCGGACGTGCCGGTGCTTTCCGGAGCGCCTTTTCGTATATTCATGTGGGCTGTGTTTACCGCTGTCGGTATTATTTACACGATGTGGTACGCCTCCAAAGTAAAGCGCGATCCTTCCGCATCCTATTCACCGAATGCGAACGCGTATTTCCGCAAGCATAACAACGTGCAGGACATCAACGGCAGGTTTACTGTAGGAGATTCGCTCGTCGTATTAACCCTTGCTCTCGGAGTAGGGTGGATCATCTGGGGTGTGGTGCAGGAAGCGTACTACATTCCGGAAATTGCTACGCAGTTTTTCACGATTGGACTGGTCGCAGGTATCATAGGGGTTATCTTTAAACTTAACAACATGACGATTAACGACATGGCTGAAAGCTTCGGGGAAGGCGCGCAGCAGCTGCTTCCGGCAGCGCTCGTTGTCGGCATGGCGAAAGGAATCGTGATCATTCTCGGAGGAGATGACCCGGGGGCAGCTTCCGTGCTGAATACGATTCTTTACACGGCCGGCGGACTGGTCGACAATCTGCCGGAAGTGGTGTCGGCTTCCTTCATTCTTGTTTTTCAGTCGGCGATTAATTTCTTTGTCGTGTCCGGAAGCGGGCAGGCTGCTTTAACCATGCCGCTTATTGCCCCTCTCGCTGACATTGCCGGGGTCACAAGACAGGTAGCCGTTCTTGGCTTTCAGCTCGGAGACGGGCTGACCAACATGATCGTCCCGACGTCAGCAGCGCTGATGGGAACGCTCGGTGCAGCACGTATCGGCTGGGGAACGTGGTTCCGGTTTATTATCAAATTCCAGCTGCTGATGTTCGGCCTGGCGCTTGTATTTATTATCGGAGCGGTACTGATTAATTTATCTTAAAACCGATGGGAGGAATAAGCCATGTATACACTTATTAAAGGAGCCGAAGTCTACAGTCCGGAGCCGCTCGGAAAACAGGACGTACTGCTTGCCGGCAGTAAAATTGCCGCGGTAGGGGAGGGAATTGAACCTCCTCCGGCATCAGCCGGAAAAACAAACGTTGTCGATGCCAAAGGAAAAATGCTTGTCCCGGGGCTGATTGACAGCCACGTCCACATTATCGGGGGCGGCGGCGAAGGAGGCCCTCATACACGCACCCCGGAGCTGCAGCTGTCGGAGGCGGTGAAAGCCGGCATTACAACGGTCGTCGGAGTGATCGGAACCGACGGCATGACGCGGTCGATGCCGGAGCTCGTTGTCAAAGCACGGGCGCTCGAAACGGAGGGGATCAGCTGTTACTGTCACGTCGGCAATTACCATATTCCTGTCCGGACGGTGACCGGGAAGATCGAAGATGACATGATGCTCATCGATAAAATTATCGGCGTCGGAGAAGTGGCGGTGAGTGATCACCGCTCGTCCCAGCCGACGACGGAGGAGCTGGCCAAAGTCGCTTCCCAGGCCCGCATCGGCGGGATGCTGTCAGGGAAAGCCGGCATCGTCAACGTACATATAGGAGAAAGCGGGAGCCGGCTCGATCCGCTGCTCCAGGTCGTGAATACGACAGATATTCCGATCACGAGCTTCTGCCCGACGCACGTAAACCGGACAGAAAAGCTGTTTGAGGCAGGAATTGAATTCGCGAAGCGCGGAGGAATCATTGATTTTACGACGAGCACAATCCCGCAGTTTTTAGAAGAAGGCGAAGTAAAGGCGGCAGCGGCGGTGCGGCGTGCTCTCGCAGCCGGCGTGCCGGACGACAGACTGACGATGACGTCCGACGGTCAGGGCAGCCTTCCGGAATTTAACGAAAAAGGGGAGTTGACGGGGCTTACCGTCGCAGACGTCGGGAGCCTGCACCGGGCACTGAAGGAAGCGGTGTGCCTAGAAAAAGTCCGCCCCGAGCAGGCGCTGAAAACCGTTACTAGAAATCCTGCTGAGATGCTGAAGCTTACGGACAAAGGGCGCGTGGAAGCCGGCTGTGACGCAGACGTCCTGCTTCTCAACGACGAGTGGGAAACAGACAGTCTCTGGGCCGGGGGGCGCTGCCTGATGAAAGAAGGAGAAGTGCTTGTAAAAGGAACATTTGAATAATTTGTCTGGATAAACAAACAAGAGCCGCGGAGATTTCCCCGCGGCTCTTTTAAATGAATGTTTATTTTCCTTTATTATTACTGTTCGCCTGCCTGCCGGCGATGCCGAAAAACTTAAAGGCGAGCATGTAATCGAAGGCGGCAAACGCGATCAGTACGATCGTCAGTATATCCCAGCCGCTCGTCTGGCCGGCGGTCTGAATCGCCATCATTAAAAACAGCGTACCGACAAAAAAGAATAAATACCCGTTAAAGCGTGGAGAACGCATCATATAAATAACCTCCCAAGAATCATCAGTGCCGAGAGCGCGGACTCATCCATCTGCTCGAGCTGTTCCATCAAGTCCTGGAGTTCGTCTCCGTAAATGACCTGAACGAGCATGACGAAAGAGTTGATACCGACGTGGGCAATGATCGGTACGATGATCCGTTTCGTTTTAACATAAAGCCACGCAAACACAATGCCCATTGCAAGGTACACGAGCAGGTGCTCAAAGTCGAGGTGGATGACAGCAAACGCAAAGCCGCTTCCGAGCGCTGCAATCCAGAAACCGAACTTTTTAAAGAGCGCTCCGAAAATAACCATCCGGAAAACAATTTCTTCAATAACCGGCCCGAGAATGGCTACAATGAAAATCACGAACGGTGCTGCGTTGGCAAGGTCCACAATCACTTCCGTGTTTTCCGATCCCGGTTCGATACCGAAGACGACCGATTCGACGATCGCCGCGGCGTACTGCGCCGCAAATGCGAGAAAGATACCGAGAATCGACCAGAGAACGGTTTTAGGTACGTTTGCTTGGTTTTCGCTGAGTGCCGGATTCGGTTTCGCGCGCCAGGCGAGCAGGGTGATGACGATAAATCCGAGTGTAAAACCAATCGACAGCGCCGTGCCGGAAAGCTCCTGCATCGATCCGTCAAATCCAAGCGCCATCAAAACCGGTATAATGGCAATCGGCGACAGCTGCATTAAAATAAAGGCAACGATAATAAGCCAGTAAAATTTGTTCAAACGACTACTCCCCTTTATGTGCTTCTTTCTTTATCTACAGGTGAAACATACGCTGTCCATTGTAGCATAATTTCTCCGCGGTGACCTTTACGAAGAATTCAGGCAGGATTGTTTAATAAAACGGGCAGGAAGGGAAGGAGGGAGAGGGAGCCCGATTTCCTGATGATCGGCACATGGACCGCCTGCTTTTGGAAAAATCAGAGGAAAAGGGTTGCAAAAATTTCTGGATTTGATTATTATAATAATTGTGTTAGCACTCATAGATGACGAGTGCTAATAAAGACATAATTTATCCACGTACGCCAAGCGTACCTAAATATTAAAGGAGGGATTTTCCTTGTTAAAGCCATTAGGAGATCGTCTAGTTATTGAAGTAATCGAAGAAGAATCAAAAACAGCAAGCGGAATCGTGCTTCCGGACTCGGCAAAAGAAAAGCCGCAGGAAGGCAGAGTACTTGCCGTAGGACACGGACGCGTCACAGAAAGCGGAGAGCGCGTATCTCCGGAAGTGAAAGAGAACCAGAAAATCATCTTCTCCCAGTATGCAGGTACAGAAGTAAAATATGACGGCAAGGAACTGCTCATCCTTCGTGAGAGCGACGTTCTCGCTGTTATCGAATAGTAAAAAAACAAACGAAACAACGACTACAAAATAAATGGAGGTTGATTCAGCATGGCAAAAGAGATTAAGCACAGTGAAGACGCCCGCCGCGCAATGATGCGTGGAGTGGACCGTCTGGCAGATACAGTAAAAGTAACGCTTGGACCGAAAGGACGTAACGTTGTTCTTGAGAAAAAGTTCGGTTCCCCGCTCATCACGAATGACGGTGTCACGATCGCCAAAGAAATCGAGCTTGAAGACAACTTTGAAAACATGGGGGCCCAGCTCGTATCCGAAGTAGCTTCCAAAACAAACGACATCGCCGGTGACGGTACGACAACAGCGACCGTTCTGGCGCAGGCAATGATCAAGGAAGGCCTGAAGAACGTTACTTCCGGTGCGAACCCGATGGTTATCCGCCGCGGGATTGAAAAAGCGACGGAAGCAGCGCTTGAAGAACTGAAAACCATCTCCAAGCCGATCGAAGGCCGCGAGTCCATTTCCCAGGTTGCATCGATTTCTGCTTCCGACGACACAGTCGGCCAGCTGATTGCTGAAGCGATGGAGCGCGTAGGAAACGACGGCGTTATCACAGTAGAAGAATCCAAAGGCTTCGGCACTGAGCTTGAAGTCGTGGAAGGTATGCAGTTCGACCGCGGATACGCTTCTCCTTACATGGTAAGCGACTCCGACAAGATGGAAGCCGTTCTTGAAGATCCGTACATTCTTGTAACTGACAAGAAAATCGGTAACATTCAGGAAGTACTTCCGGTACTCGAGCAGGTAGTCCAGCGCAGCAAGCCGGTCCTCATCATTTCGGAAGACGTGGAAGGCGAAGCGCTTGCAACACTCGTTGTCAACAAGCTCCGCGGCACGTTCAACGCCGTAGCGGTTAAGGCACCAGGATTCGGTGACCGCCGTAAAGCAATGCTTGAAGACATCGCCGCACTTACCGGCGCAGAAGTGATCACAGAAGACCTCGGTCTTGACCTGAAGTCAGCGAACATCGACCAGCTCGGCCGCGCGTCCAAGGTTGTTGTATCTAAAGACAACACAACGATCGTGGAAGGTGCCGGAGACTCTGCGAAAATCGCGGAGCGCGTGAACCAGATCCGTTCCCAGATCGAAGAAACAACTTCCGACTTTGACCGCGAAAAGCTTCAGGAGCGCCTTGCGAAGCTTGCAGGCGGCGTAGCTGTCGTAAAAGTCGGTGCAGCAACCGAAACAGAAATGAAAGAGAAGAAGCTCCGCATCGAAGACGCCCTCAACTCTACACGTGCAGCGGTAGAAGAAGGCATCGTTGCCGGTGGTGGTACAGCGCTAGTTAACGTCCTGACAAAGCTCCAGGCACTCGGCCTTGAAGGCGACGAAGCAACAGGTGCCAACATCGTATTCCGTGCACTCGAAGAGCCGGTACGCCAGATTGCGGAAAACGCAGGTCTCGAAGGCTCCATCATCGTCGAGCGTCTCAAAGGCGAATCTGTAGGCATCGGCTACAACGCTGCTTCCGGCGAATACGTCGACATGATCCAGCAGGGTATCGTTGACCCAACAAAAGTTACCCGCTCTGCACTGCAAAACGCAGCTTCTGTATCCGCAATGTTCCTTACAACCGAAGCGGTTGTCGCGGACGTTCCGGAAGAAGAAGGCGCAGGCGGCGGCATGCCGGACATGGGCGGTATGGGTGGAATGGGCGGCATGATGTAATAAAAGCCCATAACCCCTGATATATAAGGGATATGAGCCTTATCATCTGCTTAAACCACCGAAAAAACCACCGATATTAGTCATGTAGATTTTCGGAGAGGTCTTTCATCAAGTTACTAAACTTGGTGGAGGCCTCTTTTTTCATTTCTTTTGTTACGTGGAGATAGATCTTTTTCGTTGTATTTTCATCATCATGGCCTAACCGTTCCATAATCTCAGGTAAGCTTACTTCAGCCTGGGCAAGTAAAGAAGTGTGAGTATGTCTGAACGAGTGCAGCGTTAAATGCTTTTGAATTGTAGTTTTTTTCAGCAGCCTTTGCATTCTTATAGCCATATGTTTAATTGTTTTCGGATAACCTTCATTAGTAGCAAAGATAAAACCCTGATCCTGATAGAAGGGAGCATTCTGCTTTTTCATTTTGTTTTGTTCTTCCTTATGCCGTTTCAGCAGATCAATCAGCAGGGTATCTATTGTTATCAGCCGGATAGATGATTTTGTTTTAGGCGTTTGCAGCTTAAATCCTTTTTTGTTGTTCGTGGGATTGTAATAAGTACGGATAATGTTTAAAGTCTGCTGCTGAAAGTCCATTTCTGACCACTTTAAAGCTAATAGTTCCCCGATACGTAAGCCGGAATAAGAAAGTAATGTGAAAGTCAGAAGATCTCCATCCAGGCCATGCTCTTTTGTGGCAGTAAGAAATTCTTCAAGTTCTGCTTTTTCCATATACTTTTCTTCTATAGAGTTTCGATTCTCTAATTCCTCCAGGGTAACTTTTCTTTTTGGGAGTTTCGCTTTCTTTGCAGGATTCTCTTTCAGAAGCTTCAATTCCACAGCGTACTCAAAAACCATATGTGCCGATGAGTGAATGCTTGAAATATAGTTTTCACTGAACGAAGCAGCCAGCTTATCAATAGCATCTTGATAGGCTTTTTTATTTATCTTTTGAATTGGTACGTTTTCAAAGTGAGCAATCATATGCTTCAAAGCTATCTTTCTTGCTCTAAGGCTGCTTTCTTTTGCTTTTTGGGCTAAATAATGTTTTTCCCAATCGGTGCTAAGTTCCTGAAAGCTAATTCTGGAGGGTTGGATAAAATCATCCTGGTTAAGCTGCCTTTCAGCTAAAGCAGCGGCTAACTTTGCATCCTTTTGCGTTTTAAATCCCTGTTTATAGTGACGTTTTTCCTTATTTGTAATCGGATCTGTACCGGCATACACAACATAACCCCAACTAAATCCAGTTTTAGTTTTCTTTTTATATATCCTGGCCATTGGATCACCTGCCTATATTAATGATTAAGGAAGAAACCGTTCTTTAAGGTATTTTTCAAAATCCTGAATGGTATCTTCAAGATGTGTATTTAATTCTTTTGATTCTTCTTCAGTCAAAGAGTTATCAGGTAATCCTCCCTCAATTAGGTGATTTAAAACCCGTAACATAGAAGCAAGAAAGCTAACATCTTCTTCTTTTGAAAACTTCAAGAAAAATACTGTATTTATTAGATAAGTCGATTCTATAATGTCAAGATCATCAATATTAATACTATCTATATCTTCCCTTAAACGCTCTTTTAAAGCTTTTGTACTTTTAGAAGATGCCTCACGAAGAGATTTACTTATTTCTTCCCGTGACATGTCAGACAGCATTCTTCTTCCACTTGTTAAATAAGCAATGGAAACATTTAATTTACTAGCTAAGGATTCAATAGTTTTCATACTAGGATTTTTTCTGTTATTTTCCACATCGCTTAAATATGAACGGGAAATGTTCATATTGTCAGCCAGTTCTTGCTGTGTAAGTTTTTTTTCTGTGCGAATTGCTTTAATATTATCGCCTATATTCATTGGTTTCACCCCTTTATATAGATGATAACAGAAAAGTGACGCCGGTGGATAACATTTTTATTGACTTAGCTATTTTGAGCTGTTAAGATTAGATTAATCGATGACGCCGGTGGAGTTCAAAAAGGAGGAGAAACTATGAAATTGCATGAGGTCTACCATTTAAAAATTAAAGAAGAAAGAACAAAAAGAAAAATGACACAAAAAGAAACAGCTGAGAAAATTGGAATTTCAAGAAGTTATTATTCTGACATTGAAAATGGTAGAACCCTTCCAAGTAGTAAAGTTCTTTTTGCTATCAATTCAGTATTGCCTATTTTTTTACCTGTCGATGACGCCGGTGGAGTTCAAAGGGGAGGTGATGAAGTTGTTCAACATTCAAGTAGATGATGATGTGATTAAAGACAAGTTAGAGGCAGCCATTAATGAACGAGTAGAAGAACTGGCGAAGCAAAAATACTTTATGACGTATCAGGAGCTGGCAGCTTATCTCAGCATCAGTAAACCGGTGATCGAAGATCGTTTAATAAAAAATGGCCTCAAATATTATCGTGTGGGGAGTAAGTATCTTTTCAAGAAAGATGAAGTGGATCAGTTCTTAGATGAAATGACAGCATCCATGACAGCCACAGACAATGATTTGAAAATCTATAAGAGGATGCAAAGCGACCAAAAATAAAAGGGGAGTGTGGGAATAATGAAAGATTTAAAAGACCTTACTCATGAATTGGATTTTAATTTAGGAGAGCTTTCACATAAGAAAGAAGTACTTTCCGATATAGAAGAAAAATTATCATTACTGAAGCAAAAAATGGAGAAAGTGGATGGTGAAGCAAACTCTTTGGAAGAGTTGGGGGTATATCATCGAGAATACGCCATAGAAGTTAGGATATTATCTGAGCTTATGTATCATACAATGCGAGGCTTGGAAAATAATTGTGAAGTTGCTCATCAACAGCATACAAAAATATTTGAGCTGGTTCATTTTGAACACAAAAAAAGATCGTAAGAATGGCAGTTCTTACGATCTCAGAAAATATTCACTTCATAAAATATCTACCATTAGTATAACCGACAATCAGGCGAAGTACAAGAGGGGGTGAAGCTTTGCAAGCTGCTACAGAGAGCATGAAAATACCAAAAGAATTAAAGGATCGTAAGCAATGGGCTGTGTGGAAAGGGAAAAAGATCCCTCATCAAATTAACGGTTCAGCTGCAAGCTCAACAGATCCCGCCACATGGACAACGTATGAAGCAGCTTTTAGAGCTGCAGACAATTATAAGGGTATCGGCTATTTCTTATCAGAGGAAGATTCTATTACAGTTATAGATTTTGACGATTGCATTCAAAGTGGAGAAATTATCCCGGATGCACAGGTTTTAGTTGATTCATTCAACAGTTATACGGAAATTAGCCAGAGTGGTAAAGGGCTGCATATTTTTATAAAAGGTAAAAAGCCCGGCGAACGAAGCAAAAATCCTAGTAAAGGCATTGAGGTTTACGAGAAAAAGCGTTTTATAGCTGTAACAGGAAATCATCTTGAAGGAACGCCTTTAGCAGTAGAGGAACAACAGGAAGTTTTGGACTATGTTTATGATCTATATTTTCCACCAAAAGCCTTTGAGGCTAACAACACTGTGGAGACGGATCTTCCATCCTCACCTGAACTAGAGGATAACGACATAATAAGCATTGCTTCAAAAGCTATCAACGGCAGAAAGTTTCAGGATCTCTATGCTGGTAACTGGGAATCTCAATCTTATGAAAGTCAAAGTGAAGCGGATCAAGCGCTATGTAACTTAATTGCTTTCTACACTCAAGATCCTGAGCAGATTGATAGAATTTTTTCGGGAGGCGGATTATACCGGCAAAAATGGGACAGAGAAGATTATAAATCTTGGACAATACAAAAGGCTGTTAAAGGTCTTAAATCAACGTATCAAAGAACAAGCGCTTTAGAAGATTTTCAATTTATCCTGAAAGATTCTCCTGAAGTGGACTTACAAAAAGAGCTTTCAGATAGAAGGCTGGTAGAACTGGCAGATATGGAAAGGGAGTGGATAGCCGATGGAAAGAACGGCAGAAAGCCCACTACCATTAGCCCTTTAAGATGTGCTGTTATCCTTCCGGCCTATATCAGTTTTGCTTTATTCGATTTAGAAGAAAACACCAGGCTTGCTATGTATCTGCCTAAAGAAGGGATTTATACCAGAAACAATACTGTGGTAAAACGTATTATTTCCTGGCTGGAACCAAAACTGAACAGCACAAAAGCAGATGACGTTATCTACCACTTGATGAACAGAGCTGAAGTGAAAGAAAAGACAGAATCCAGGTATCTAATCCCTGTGGAGAATGGCGTATTTAATCTCAAAACAAAGCAGCTGGAAAGCTTCAGTCCTGATTATGTTTTTACAACAAAAATCTCCACACCTTATGTAAAAAATATTAGTAATCCAGTCATTGATGGATGGGATATTGAATCCTGGTTAGCCTCTATTGCCTGTAATGATGCAGAAGTCGTTCATCTTTTATGGCAGGTTATCAATGATTCCTTAAACGGAAACTTTTCCAGAAAGAAAGCTATCTTCCTGATCGGGGAAGGAAACAACGGAAAAGGGACGTTCCAGGAACTTATTACGAGCTTGATCGGACTGAATAATATCGCCACATTGAAAGTAAATGAATTCGATCAGCGTTTTAGGTTGAGTGTACTGGAAGGGAAAACAGCAGTTGTTGGGGATGATGTACCCGTTAATGTTTACATTGATGACAGTTCAAACTTCAATTCTGTGGTAACGGGTGATGTGGTTTCTGTAGAGCAGAAAAACAAGCCTATCTATAATACAGCCTTTAAGTGTAGCGTGATCCAGTCAACGAATGGTATGCCGAAATTCAGGAATAAAACGAACGGCACGATCAGAAGGCTTGTGATTGTTCCATTCAATGCTGATTTTAACGGCAGAACAGAGAACATCAAAATCAAAGATGAATATATCAAAGATCCTAAAGTGCTTCAATATGTGCTGCATAAAGCAATCAATATGGATTTTGATAAGTTTGATATTCCTGCTGTATCGCTGAATGAGCTTGAAGTTTTCAAACAGGATAATGATCCGGTGCTGGACTTCAAACTATCTATATTCGATGAATGGGATATTCATAAAGTGCCTAAATATATTGTTTATGGCTTTTATAAAAAGTTTTGCCATGACAATGGATATAAGCCTCTCTCAGACAGACAGTTCCACAAGCAGTTTAAAGCTTATTTAAGCAGTAAGTGGAATACTTCTTCACAGGGGAGATTTCACGGTCATGATTTAATTGGTGCTTTCGGAGATTTAGATTTATTGGGTATAGGTTGCGGAGAAAAAAGCAAAAATTATCAATGCTATGAGAATAATAATTATGCTTCTAAATTATTGGAGTAGAGGTGTAATCGTGCAATCGAATTGCAATCGAAATTCACTTTTACGATTACACACAAAATATTGCAGTGACAGTGTTTGATCCGAATTGTAATCGTGTAATCGAAACAAAGCCTTATTTAGGAATATAAATAAATGGGGCTTGTGTATCTTAGAGAATAAAAAAATATAAAGTAAGTGGAAATTACGATTACACGATTACAAAAGTGTGGAGGCTTTGGGAGAGTAAAAGGGAGGTTGAAATTATAACCTTCTGTTTCAATTACATTTTCAATTACAGCTTAAAAAGAAGTGGAAATATGGCATACACGATTCCTCTCAAATAAAAAGTGTGGAATTTAAAACAGCGAACACTGAAAACCTATGTGCCACAAAGAGTCTGGGGATTCTTTGAAAGTAACACAATTAAAGATAAGGGTAATTCGCCCGTATATAAAAGAGGTGAAGTAAGTGGCATTTAATTTTAAGCATCGCATTTCATTCATGGAAGAGATCCCGAACCCTGGGCCTGACCCAGGTACAAGCCTTCAGGAAGTAAAAAAAGCCTGGGCTGATATTAAGACTATGAAAGGCAGTGAATTTAATACTGCTACCATGGCCGGAAACTTAGGAGTTTCCAGATTCATCATTAAATATACTCCTGGCATCACATCGAGAATGCACATTCGTTTTAAAGGAAAGGATTACTCAATAAGAAGCATTATGAACGATGATGAACAAAACAGAACAATCACTATAATAGGGGAGGCGATTTTGTAAATGGATGAGGTATTGGAAAGGATAAAAGAAGATATTGAACGTGCTTGCAATAATCGAACCGAGTTTATGCTTGTGGATCGGTATGATCTCATCGAACTAATAAATGCTTATGAAATAGCATCCGGTAGGGAAAAGAGAAGAATTATAACGGAAGAGAGGTGGTGATTTTGTGGCTGGATTTTGGGAGAAACTTTTAGGGATAGAAAAAGAAGTACAGAGACAAACAGAGAGAGCTGAAATAATGAGTGGCGGTACTGCCTTATTCACTCCATTTAGTGGAAACGCTTATGAAAGTGATATTTACAGGGCTGCTGTGGATGCTATAGCAAGAAACGCTGCAAAGCTCAAAGGAAAACACCTTATTGCATCATCTGAAAGGCGACTGACAGGAGATAAACAATTAAACCGGCTGCTTCAGGTAAGGCCGAACCCTTATATGACAGCTTACGATCTGCTTTATAAGCTGGTAACTCATTACTATTTATTCAATAATACTTTTGCTTTTTTAGATAAAGATGAGCGTGGTTATCTAAGGGCTATATATCCGTTATCTCCTCAGAGTGTAGAATACATGACCGATGCTAATGGAACGATGTATTGTAAATTCTTGTTTTCAAACGGGCAGGAAGTAACTCTTCCCTATACAGATGTTTTTATAGCCAGGCGGTTTTTTAACAGTAATGATCTCCTGGGTGATACGAATACAGCTATTATTCCAGCACTGGACTTAGCGCATACACAGAATGAAGGGCTGGAAAACTCTATTAAGTCGAATGCCACTATTCGAGGAATATTGAAGTATAACCAGGTGCTTAGTCCAGAGAAGCTTAAGGAAGAAAAAGCAGCTTTTATCAACGATTATTTGACTGTTGAGAACAATGGAGGCATAGCGGCTATTGATAGTAAATTCGATTATATACCGCTAGAATCTAATCCTGTTTCTGTAGATGACAAGCAGTTAAACGCTGTGAAACAGAAGATTTATGAGTATCTGGGTATCAGTGAAAGCATTGTAAACAGCACGTATTCAGAAGATGAATGGGCATCCTTCTATGAAAGTATTATAGAGCCTCTAGCTATTCAATTTTCTCTGGAATTAACAGATAAGTTATTTACAGAGCGTGAACAATCCTTTGGAAATTCTATTATGTTTGAATCAAACAGGCTGCAGTTTGCCAGCAATACAAGTAAAACAAACATCATTAAAGAACTTATGCCTTATGGTCTGTTCACTGCTAACCAGGCGTTAGAAATATTGAACCTACCACCTGTAGAAAACGGAGATAAACGTATCCAGACATTAAACGTTGTGAACGCTGATAAAGCCGATAAATATCAATTAAATGAGGAAGGGGAGTATCAGGATGAATCAAACAAAAGTGAAGAATAAAATACTGGATTACATTCAAGTAAATGATAATACAAGCTATGTGGAAATAGAAAAAATATTTGAAGAGGAAGGCTTTTCTTGGCAAGGGGAATTTGAATCTACCAGTGTCAAAAATAGAAATGTTATTTATTGGTCAGGTTGGAATGAAGAGGCTTATCATATCTTGGAAGAGCTTCAAGAGCAAAACCTAATAAAGAAAGAAGTAGTTCCTCCATTTGTCTATTTTATAGATGGGAAGACATTAAGAATGCCCATAGTGAAAAGTGGAGCAGAATATAAAACTCCTCATTGGCTACCTATAGCCTTTACAGCAGTTGAAGGAGGTACAGCATCATGAAAGAATTACGAATTGCTGAATTAAGAGCTGCCGATCCGGCAGGGGAAAGCAGCCTTGTTCTTAGTGGGAGGCCTATAGTTTTTGGCCATTCGACCACTATAAATGCCCCATTCGGGCAATATATCGAGGTTATTCAAAGGGGCGCATTGGACGATGCTGATTTATCAGATGTTCGTTTGATGTATAACCACGATATGAATAAGATTCCTTTAGCAAGAACACCTAAAACGATGCACTTAACTTTAGATCCGGCAGGATTAGAGTTAAGAGCAGAGTTACCTGATACTGAAGATGGGAGAAGCGTCCATACGGCAGTAGTACGTGGAGATCTATCCGGTATGAGTTTTGCATTTAAAGTACCTAAAGGCGGCAGCCATTACGATGCAAAGACGAATATCAGGACTATTTCAAAGATTGAAAAGGTGTATGAATGTAGTATCGTAGCTTTTCCAGCCTATCCTCAAACGAGTGTAGAAGCCAGATCAGCTATTGAAAACACCTGGGAAAAGCTCAAAGCCCCTGAGCGACAGGAAGCAAAAATAAAAATTAATCAAATACTAAAAAGGAGCGTGTAAACGCATGAAATTTAAAACAGTAGCAGAGGCATTTAATCATTATCGTAACCATTCCGTAGAAAATATTGAGAAACGAGCTTCAGAGATCGGGGAGAAGATCAATACAGATCCTAATGCTGATGTAGATTCCCTTAATGTGGAGCTGGATGGATTGAAAGAAGCGAAAGAAAACATTGAACAACGAAGCCAGGGCAACAGCTCAGGTGGCTTCAATCCTATCACTGGTACAAACTTCAGTAATCAACCTAAAGAGGTACCGATGGAAAATGTATTTGAAAGCTCTGAATACCGCAGTGCTTTCTATAAAACAATGCTGGGGCAGAAGCTTACAGATATGGAGACACGCACATTTAACAAAGCGATGGAGCTTCAAGAGGCTGAACGCCGTTCTGATGCTTTCAATACAACAACAAACAGTGCTGCAGTACTACCGACTACAACACTGAATGAAGTAATTAAGAAAGCACGTACAATGGGCGGTTTGATTGCACACTGCCGAAACTTTAATATTCCAACAAATATCAGTGTTCCGATTGGTACGCCTTCCAGTAAGGCGCAGTGGCATACAGAAGGGCAACCGGTAGACAGTGAGCAAGCCAATACTGCAGCTGTGAAGTTTGGTGGATACGAGATCATTAAAGTATTCTCCATCAGTGCAGCAGCTAAGAAAATGAGCGTACAGGCTTTTGAATCTTATATGATTGATGAGCTTACAAACTGTGTGATGGAAGCCATTGCTGATGCTCTTGTAAATGGTACAGGGGATGGACAAGGAACCGGCTTGGATACTGGTATAACTTGGAGTGCTTCTAACAGTCTGGATCTTGCAGGAGAATACACGGACTTTACTCAGGCTCTTGCTAAACTAAAGCGTGGTTATGCTGGAGGCGCTAAGTTTGCTATGAGTAACGCCACTCTTTATAACAAGGTCTACAGCCTGGTAGATGATAATAAGCGTCCTATCTTTGTTGCAGATCCTAAGAATGAAACAGTGGGGTATATCCTGGGGAAAGAGGTTGTCATTGATGACAATATCGAAGATGATACTATCATTCTTGGTAACTTCAACTACATGGGGTATAACATGCCACAAGGTCTTATGGTTGAAGTATCAAGGGAAAGCAGCTTCAAGAGTGGCCTGGTAGATTATCGAGCTATGGCTATTGCAGATACAAAGCCACTGGTAGAAGAAGCATTCATTAAACTATCAGTACCAGAAGGGGCATAAGCCTAATCATTATGAGGGGTATCAGCCTATGCTGGTATCCCTTTTATAAAAAGGAGTGAGAACATGCTTATTAGTATAGAAGAAGCTAGAGACGCTGTGAGAGTAAATGATGAAGAGAACGATCCTATAATTGAAACGTTATTAGATTCTATCCCTTCTTACCTGGAAGCAACTACAGGGATAACGTGGGAAGAAGATCCTGTTCATCCATTAGCCAGGACAGTAACAATATTTATTTTACAGCTGTGGTTTGATCCGCAAAGCCAGGACAGTGAAAGGCTGAAGCGAACGATAGATAACTTGCTTACAGCACTAACAGCTTTAGGAAGAGTGAAGTAATATGGCGCATGACTATGCTAAAGCTTTCTATACAAGTAAAGAGTGGATACGCTGCCGTATAGGATTCATGCGTAGTAAGCATTACATCTGTGAACGATGTGGAGATGTAGCTTCTATCTGTCATCACAAGAAATACATTACACCTGAAAACATTCACGATCCGCAAGTTACATTGAACTGGGATCAGTTAGAAGCTCTCTGTCAAAACTGCCACAACATTGAACATCATAAAAGTAAAAATTGTGTGGAAGGATTGACGTTTGATTCGGATGGTAACTTGATAAAAAAATAAATTCCAAAAATATTTTTCCGAAAATAAAAAATGAAAATCGAAAAAATAAAAATTTCAAAAAAATATTTTTCAAAAAATTTTAGTCCCCCCGATTTTATTTTTAAAAAAGTCGATAGGGAACCGGTGCAGGGACCTTTCTTTTCCTCTCCAGGGAATTTTATATAAGGGGACGGTTATATACGATCAAAAAATACGATAAGAAGGTGAATTTATGACGACTTCAAAAAAGAAGCCCGTAGTTTCTACGGATATGCGGAAAGTAAAAAAGCTATTGAAGGACATTCCAGAAGATAGGCAGCCTATTGCTCAGGGGATCTATAAAGAGCTTGTGTTCATGCAGAATACGCTTGAATTCTTGAAAGAGCAGGTAGAGAGTGAAGGGGCTGTATCTATGTTTAAGCAAGGCCGGCAGGAGTTTTTAAGAGAGCATCCAGCGTTGAAGGCTTACAATGCTACCATTCAACGTTATAGCCTTCTCTATAAACAGCTGGTAGATCTGTTGCCTAAAACTGACGCAGAACAGCATTCAGATCCATTAATGGACTTTATAAAGGCGTGATTTGATGAATTATGTACTGGAATACTGGCAGGAGATCAAAGTAGGGAAGGTAACTACTTCTAAACGAGTTTACAGGCAATATGAACGGATGGCTCATGAGATCCAGAACCCTTCAGGCTATATTTTCGATGAAGAGAAAGCAAACAAACCGATATTGTTTATAGAATCGTTCTGTAAGCACAGTAAAGGGGAATGGGCTGGTAAACCTATTTCCCTTGAACTCTTTCAGAAGGCTTTTATTAGTGCGCTGTTTGGCTTTGTGGATGAGGAAACAGGACACAGAAAGTATCAAGAAAGCATGTTCTATGTGGCCAGAAAAAACGGAAAAAGTACCATGCTGGCAAGTTTAGCTTTATATATGCTTATTGCAGATGGTGAAGGAGGGGCAGAATGCTATTCTATTGCCAGTAAAAGAGATCAAGCACGTATTCTTTTTGATGAAGCTCACAATATGATCCAGCAAAGCCCACACTTATCAAAGCATGTGAAAAAGAGAAAGAGTGATCTATACTTTCAGCCTACCATGTCAAAGCTTATGCCATTAGCAAAAAACAGTAATACCCTGGACGGGCTGAACGGAAGCCTTGTGGTTATTGATGAGCTTCACAGCATAGGAGATAGAAACTTATATGAAGTTATGAAGCAGAGCCAATCAGCCAGGCAGCAGCCTATTCTTATTATGATAACCACAGCTGGTACGATCCGGGGGAATATCTTTGATGATATGTACGAATACGCTTGTAATGTGGCTGATGGGAATTATCAAGATGAAAGTTTCCTTCCTATTATGTATGAGCTTGATGAGAAAGAAGAATGGACGGATCAGGGAGCCTGGATGAAAGCTAATCCTGCTTTAGGCAGCATAAAAAAGCATGATGATCTGAAACGGAAAGTAGAAAAAGCACAGAATAACCCGAACGACATAAGCGGGATTCTCACAAAAGATTTTAATATCAGAGATACGGTAAATACAGCCTGGCTGACGTTCGATCATATCAATAATGAAGAAACGTTTAACCTGGAGGATTTTAAAAACTGCTATGCCATAGGCGGGGCTGATTTAAGTGTTACGACAGATTTAAGCTGTGCTACACTCCTGATGGTAGATAAAGAAACGGAAAAGCGGTTCATTCATCAAATGTACTGGCTGCCCCGTGAAAGCTTTGAACACCGGGTAGCGGTAGATAAGATCCCCTATGATAAATGGCTGGATCAAGGGCTACTCAGGCTCTGTAATGGTAATAGTATTAACTATGGAGATATAACGGCCTGGTTTCTTGAAATGCTGAATGATTACGGCATAACTCCACTGTGGATTTACTATGACAGTTATTCTGCTAAGTATTGGGTAGAAGAAATGGAGCAGCATGGTTTTAAGATGGAACGCTGCATCCAGGGGGCAAGAACGCTCAGTTTACCTATGCAGCAGATGGGGGCGGATCTGCAAGCGAAGAAGATTAATTACAATAACAGCCCTATCCTGAAATGGTGCTTAACAAACACAGGGATTGAAACGGATCGGAACGGAAACATTGTGCCAGTAAAGAACCAGGCAGCAAAAATGAGGATAGATGGAACAGCAAGCATGTTAGATGCCTATGTGGGATTGTATGAGCATCATGACGAGTTTTTGAGGGCTTTGTAAATTTCTGTTTCAAAGTAGTGAACAAAAATGTAAAATAGTAGTAGATTATTGGAAGGGGGTGGATGTTTATGTCGAATTTCCAGGTTGATGTTTTTGTTGGGGAGTATAAAGCAGGATCATTTTTTGTGGAAGCTGATGGAGCGCAAAGAGCTATCCTTCAAACGCAGCAAAAAGGAAGAAACGGATATGTAGAATTTGAAACTGACGAGAAATTTTACACTATTATTGCAGATAAAATAACACATTATGAAGCTGTTGAAGTCGGTGAAGATTTTGATGTAACGGACGCATCATTTTAAACCACCGAAAAACCACCGAAAGCCTTTTAATGCACCGAAATTCAGGAGTGTGTAGAAATTAAAAATGCTGTTACATCAACGTTTTTAGACTTCATTTGTTATTAATTTAAGCAGTGCGACAAGGGCGGCATGATGTAATTAAAAACCCAAAACCCTGAATTGAAAGGAATATGAGCTTTATCATCCGCTTAAACCGTTGAAATTAATTTAGATAGGTTTTTAAAAGAGGACCTTCATCGAGTTTTCGAACTTGGTGGAGGGCTTTTTTTCAATTATTTATAACCAATAATATTGTATCATATGATAAAACCTCCTTCTTTTCATAAAAGTCAAATTCATGTAAAATATATAAGGTTAAGAAAATGATTAAATAAACAAATTTGATTATCATAATATATATCAGAATTTTTTTGAGAGAGGAGCAGTTCTTGCTCCGTAACGAAAGGAATGAATCGGCTTTATGAAAGAAAATTTCTGGAACGATCTGCCACGGCCGTTCTATGTTTTGGCACCGATGGAAGATGTGACGAATGTGGTTTTCCGGCACGTAGTCGCGGAGGCTGCGAGACCGGATGTGTTTTTTACGGAGTTTACGAACACGGACAGCTACTGTCATCCGGAAGGAATCTACAGTGTACGGGGGCGTCTGACGTTTACAGAGGATGAGCAGCCGATGGTTGCCCACATCTGGGGAGACAAGCCCGAGAACTTCCGGGAAATGAGTATCGGCATGGCCGAACAGGGCTTTAAAGGGATCGATTTAAACATGGGCTGCCCGGTGCAGAATGTAGCTGCGAGTGGGAAAGGCAGCGGCCTGATCCGGGAGCCGGATAATGCGGCGAAGATCATTCAGGCTGCCAAAGCGGGAGGCCTGCCGGTTAGTGTGAAAACACGGCTCGGTTATACGTATGTCGACGAGTGGAGAGACTGGCTGACGCACGTCTTCGAGCAGGACATTGCCAACTTGTCGATTCATCTGCGTACGAAAAAAGAAATGAGCAGTGTCGAAGCGCACTGGGAGCTGATCCCGGAGATCAAGGCGCTCCGTGATGAAATTGCACCGCATACGCTCCTTACGATCAACGGTGATATTCCCGACCGTGAAACAGGCGAAGAGCTTGTAAAGAAATACGGCGTGGACGGGGTCATGATCGGCCGGGGAATTTTCAAAAACCCTTTTGCGTTTGAAGAAAAATCGCGGGAGCACAGCACAAAAGAGCTGTTTGATCTTTTACGGCTGCACCTCGATCTTCACGATAAGTATTCCACGGAAATTGAACCGATTTTATTCAAGCCGCTCCGCCGTTTCTTTAAAATATATATCCGGGGTATCCGTGGAGGCGGAGAGCTGCGAAATCAGCTCATGAAAACAGAAACAACAGACGAAGTGCGTGATCTGCTTGATGAGTTTGAAGCGCAGGTGAAAGAAAAGGAAAAACAGCTGAACGTTTAATAGATAAAGCACCGGCCGAACGGTCGGTGCCTTTTCCTTTACCCGGATTTCTGTCTTTTCATCTATTCTTAATTAGAACGGCCAGTACCTCTCGTGAATAGGGAGGCTTACTGGTCGTTCTTTTTATATAAACACCTGTCCATTAGGTCACCGTCGGGTCGAAAGAACGACTGCGCCTGCCTATTCATGCAGGTTCAGCACTGCTTTTCTGCCATTTAATAATCTGGCTCCCCCTTCTAAGCAAAAAGAACGCCAAGATAAAGCTGAGTGCTGCCTGAGTATTGCGGAGGGAAAGAGCCACTTGTGCTGAGTTTTGAGCCACTCTTTGCGGACAAGGGAGCCATCGAATGCGGAGGTGGGAGCCACTTTCCGTTCAAGAATAGAAAACAGCCGTCGAAGAA
>NZ_PZJJ01000038.1 GCF_003044065.1 Alkalicoccus saliphilus | reverse complement strand
GCTTCATAAAGGAGGAAAGCTCAAAAAAATTTTTTAAATAAAAAAAATAGGTCTTAAACCCTGCCATATCAATCTTTCCCGAGGGAGTCGCCTGCTGCAGCTCCAGCAGGAAAATAAAAAGAAGGTTTCTCTTCTAAAAAACGTGTTGATTCCGCCCTTTCTTCCATTCAGGAGAGGATTTTTCCTCCGGAACGTCCGGCGGGGACGCCGGTGGGAATAAGCGCAGTCGGAAGATCCTTTTCAAAGCCGGCAGGCATTGAAAATAGCTGACGGCGAGCCCCATGGCAAGCTTCCGCCGGGGAGTGCAGGAGAAAGCTATACGCTCAGAAGAATAATTATTCTGAAATCAAGACTTAATCAACACTCTGGAGCGTAACCTGGGTTAGGAAATAGGCGTCTATACAGAATAGGAAGAACTCTTAAATAATATAATACTGCGAAAGATATCCGGCGATTCTTGCAAACAGCCCGGTAAAGAGCATAATACCAAGCACAATCATAATGACTCCGCTGACTTTCTGGAAAACTGGAAGAAAGCGGTTGATGCTGCGAATACGGTCGAGTGATCGTGCAAAGAGCAGCCCTGCAAGCAGAAATGGCACGGCAAGTCCTGCGGAATAAAATAAAAGGAGCACCATTCCGCCTGCCGGATCATTCTGGGCAGCAAGTGCGAGTATCGAGCCAAGGACCAGTCCAATGCACGGTGACCAGCCGGCAGCAAATATCAGGCCGAACAAAACAGATCTTCCGAAGCTTGTAGACCTGGCAGGATTTTTCATCCTTTTTTCACTCATTAAAAAATTCAGCTGAAAAAGTCCGGTAAGCTGCAGACCAAATAAAACAATCACAATGCCCCCGAGCTGCTCGAGAAGCTGCTGATTCTGCAGGAACATACCTCCGAGGAGCGAGGTGGAAGCACCGAGGGCAAGGAAGATGGAAGTGAACCCGAAAATAAATCCGAGACTCCGGGACAAAATCAGCTTACGGTCTGCGATAAGTTTATTCTGTGAAATTTCTGCACCGGTCAGCTGGGCCAGATAAGCCGGAACGAGAGGAAAGACACAGGGGGAGAAAAAAGATACAACACCGGCAAACAAAGCGACCCAAAGAGATAGAAAAGTTATTTCATTTATAACGAAAATACTGAGCGTATACAAAATATAACCTCCAGCTTTCTATTATGCTCTTTCAACTATACACGATAATATATACAGGAGGAATAAGTGTCACTCAAGTTTCACATTTCCTGTCTGTGGAACCGGTGGGGAAGCTGATTCGTATACATTATACAATAGTGTTTTTATTCGAGAGATGGTAAAATGCCCGGGAACGGAGTGAGAAAAATGTGGATCAAAAGAATAACCGTCGGCATTGTATTACTGCTTCTGCTTTCGATTGCAGGAGTGACAGTTTATCTCGGAATAATTCTGTTTGGTAACTATGCCATAGATGAAAAAGATTTAGTAATGAAAGAAACAACCACAGTTGTAGACAGCAGTGGAGAAGAGCTGACGAGACTGTTCAGCGAAAACAGGGAATCTGTGGATCTGAATGAAATACCTGATCATGTACAGGAAGCTTTTATTGCAGTAGAGGACCAGCGCTTTTATGATCATACCGGAATTGATTTCCGTTCAATCGGTCGGGCACTTTACCGGGATATTATTACCAGGTCTGCGGCCGAGGGTGGAAGCACCATTACCCAGCAGCTTGCAAAAAATGCCTTTTTGAGCCCTGAAAAATCCATACTCAGGAAAACGGAAGAAGTATTGATTGCCCTGAATCTGGAGCACCGCTATGAAAAGGACGAAATTCTGGAGATGTACCTGAACCGGATATATTTTGGTCATGGAGCCCATGGCGTCCAGGCTGCTTCACGCTTATATTTTGGAAAAACAGTCGATGAACTTTCGATTGAGGAAGGGGCAATGCTTGCAGCCCTGCCGAAGGGACCGAATCTTTATTCGCCATTTATCGATGAAGAACGGGGCAAGGAGCGTCGTGATCTCGTTCTCCGCTTAATGAATGATCAGGACTATTTATCTGCTGAGGAAACTGTCCGTCTCCAGGGGAGAACTCTTCCTTCAGAACGTCACAGCGTCAGTTCAAACGAAGCGTATGATGCCTATATCGATCTGCTTCTTCTGGAAATGGAAGAAAAGCACGGACTGACGGAAGAAGAAGTACTGGAAGGAGGATATACCATTCAGGCTGCGATGGATGAAGAACTTCAATCACAGTCCTACGAAAAAATGAGCAGTGATGAAACATATCCCGTTCAGGCAATGGAAGGAAGCTACGTGCTTCTTGATAATGACAGCGGCGGGGTGCTGGCTGTTCAGGGAGGAAGAAACTATGAAAAGAAAGGGCTGAATTATGCTTCTGCCAAAAGGCAGCCGGGTTCCACGATGAAGCCGATCGCCGTGTATGCTCCGGCACTCGAAACAGGAGAGTATGACCCGTATACGCTGCTTGTTGATGAAGAGCTGGATTACGACGGGTATTCACCAGGAAATATGAGCGGTGAATACGAAGGGGAAATCAGCATGTATGAGGCAGTAAAAGATTCTGTTAATGCTCCGGCAGTGTGGCTGTTGAACGAAATCGGTGTCGATGAATCAAAAGCAATGCTCGGTAAACAGAATATTGCTCTTGAAGAAGATGGGCTCAGTATTGCTCTCGGCGGTCTTGATGAAGGACTGACACCTCTTCAAATGGCTGCAGCCTACCGTACTTTCGCCAATAATGGAGTTTATTCCGATCCATATTTTGTGGAAAAAGTTTATGATCGTCACGGAGAGCTTATCTCGGAAGCCGAGCCGGAATCTGAGGTGGTGATGACGCCCCAGACTGCATGGTACATGACAAGAATGCTTGAAGCAGTGGTTACAGATGGGACCGGACAGGCAGGGACTGCACCGGCTCCACTCGCCGGGAAAACAGGTACCACCTCTGAAGCGAGAGACGTGTGGTTTGCAGGTTGGACACCCGAAGTAAGTGGAGCATTATGGATGGGCCGGGGAGCTGAGGATGACAGCGGTGATATATCAAGTGCACTGCCGACTGCTGTTTTTAAAGAGCTGCTTCCTGCCTCAGGTTCTGAAACAGCATTTGAAAAGCCGGAAGGAATAGAAGAGATGGACGAGCCGGTGGAAATGACAGCCGTGGATGATCTGGATGCCGACATGAAAGTCGGACTTTTCGGAGCAAACGTAGAGCTGGAATGGACCGGTTCGGGAGACAGCCGTATCCATTACCGCATTTATATGGTCGAGGGGGATGAGAATTCTCTTATTGATGAAGTAGTGGGGCAGACAAATTACACGGTCAGCCGGGCAAATGTTTTTTCCGGAGGAGAATATGTAGTCGTCCCGTATAACCCTCAGACGAGACAGGAAGGAGAACCATCCAATACTGCTTCAGCAGAATGGAATATTTTTTCACGGGGTTCATAAATAACGAATGTCCGGATGGAGAGTGTCGATCAAGCCTTATTTCCGGAATCATTGTTCCAGCGTATAAGCTTTTCTGCGCCCCGCCCGGAAAGCGTCCTGCGAAGGCGGAAATAAAAAACATCTATTCATAAATAAAAAAGCTTTCCAACAGCCTGAGGTCCGGATGCAGCACACTGCATCCGGATATTTTTTTGTATTTAATTTTCACCGTTTTTGTGAACAAGGTGTTTTTTCCTTTCTTTGATAACAAAAAAACGTTAAAATGTACAGCGGATATAAGAGTTGATAAGCTGGAGTAAGAAACCCGGCTACTATGATGAAAAATGAGGTGTAAGTGTTGTCCCAATTAACAAACGATACATTTTTGAAAGCCTGCCGCCGAGAAGCAGTTCCTCACGTACCGGTATGGTACATGCGTCAGGCAGGACGATCCCAGCCGGAATACCGCGAACTGAAAAAAAAGTACGGTCTGGAGCAGATTACCCGGATGCCGGAAACGTGTGCGTGGGTTACCAAACTGCCGGTCGACCAGTACAATAACGATGCAGCTATTCTATACAAAGATATTATGACCCCTTTACCGGCAATGGGAGTCGATGTGGAAATCAAGTCAGGAATTGGTCCGGTTATTTCAAATCCGGTAACGTCTTTGAAAGATGTGCAGAGTCTCGGTGAACTGCACCCGGAAAAAGATGTGGATTTTGTTCTGGAAACGATCCGTATATTAAGAAAGCAGCTTACAGTACCATTGATTAGTTTCAGCGGGGCGCCTTTTACACTGGCAAGCTACATGGTGGAAGGCGGGCCTTCAAAAAACTACCATAAAACAAAGGCGATGATGTATGGACAGCCTGACACATGGGAAGCTCTTATGGAAAAGCTCGCTGACATGGTCATCACCTATGCGCGGGCTCAGATCAAGGCAGGATCGCAGGCTATACAGATCTTCGATTCCTGGATAGGTGCTCTGAGTCAGAGTGACTACCAGCAGTACGTAAAGCCTGTGATGAAAAGAATTTTTTCAGAGCTTTCGACTGAGAATGTCCCTCTCATAATGCATGGAGTTGGAGCCCGTCATCTGACAAAAGACTGGACAGACCTTGATCTTGATGTCGTCGGACTGGACTGGCGTTATCCTATTAAAGAAGCCCGGGCCGATGGAATTACTAAAGCCGTGCAGGGGAATCTGGATCCCAGTGTTCTTATGGCTCCGTGGCCGGTTATTGAGAAGAAAGCAAAAGAAATCATTGATCAGGGGATGGAACAGCCCGGCTTTGTCTTCAATCTGGGACACGGGGTCTTCCCGGAAATTGACCCGGCGAAACTGAAGCAGCTTACGAGCTTTGTTCATGATTATTCCGCGGAAAAGTTAGCAGAAAAGTAATTTCTCTCCCTGACCCGGCGCCTGCTCCTTCAAATAAAAGAGCGGTTCCGGGGGGGGTTCTTTTCAGCACGTCTAAAACTAAAAAAGGATGATGGATAATGACTAAAAAGATGGGTTTATTAGTTATGGCTTACGGCACGCCGAGATCAGAAGACGAAATTGAACCTTACTATACTCACATCCGAAGAGGACGGAAACCGTCCCAGGAACAGCTGGATGATTTAACACAGCGGTACCGGGATATTGGAGGCATTTCTCCACTTGCCAGAATTACGACACAGCAGGCACAGGAACTGAAAAATGAGCTGAACCGCCGGTATAAAGACGTGGAGTTTGTCGTTTATGAAGGGTTGAAGCATATTGATCCGTTTATAGAAGACGCTGTTCTGCAGATGAAAAATGACGGGATTGAAGAAGCGGTTAGTATTGTTCTTGCTCCACATTACTCCACGTTCAGCGTGAAGTCCTATAACGGTCGTGCAAAAGAAGAGTCCGGTCTGATTAAAGGGCCTTCCATCACGAGCGTGGAACAGTGGTATGACGAGCCTAAATTTATCCGCCTGTGGGCGGACGGCATTAAAAATACGGTGGCGAAAATGACGGAAGAAGAAAAAAATCATCACTGTGTTATTTTTTCTGCACACAGCCTTCCAGAAAAAATTCTTGCAGGCGGCGATCCCTACCCGCAGCAGCTTGAAGAAACAGCACGTCTGGTTGCAGAGGAAGCCGGTGTTAAAAATTATGAAATCGGCTGGCAGAGTGAAGGGAACACGCCGGATCCTTGGATTGGACCGGACGTGCAGGATCTAACGCGTGATCTTCATGAGAAGCATGAATATAAAGCTTACGTTTACTGCCCGGTAGGTTTTGTAGCGGATCATCTGGAAGTACTTTATGATAATGACTACGAATGCAGAGTAGTAACTGATGAAGTAGGAGCAGGCTACTACCGGCCGCCAATGCCGAACGCAAGACCGGAATTCATCGATGCCCTTGCGACAGTTGTAGAAAAGCAGCTTCAGTTTAAGGAAGCTTAAAATGGCTGAAGAACAAATTGCAGTAATAGGAGGGGGCATTACCGGACTGGCCGCCTCCTATGAACTGCAGAAAAAAATACAGTCCGGAAATCTGGATGCGCAATTTACACTGTACGAAGGAAGCGGAAGACTGGGCGGTGTTATCCGGACAGATTATACAAACGGATTTGTTATTGAACAGGGACCGGATTCTTTTTTAACACGCAAGCGCAGTATGTATAACCTTGTCGTCGAACTTGGTCTCGAAAAAGAGCTCGTTACAAATCAATCGGGGGCCTACATACTTCACCAAAATGGGCTTCAGCGCATGCCTGAAGGAGCAGTAATGGGCATCCCGACAAAACTTCGTCCTTTTCTTACGACGGGGCTTTTCAGTATGAAAGGAAAGATGCGGGCCGGGATGGATCTGTTTCTGCTGAGAGGAAAGGCAGGGCATAAAGATCAATCCGTCGGGGCTTTTTTCCGCAGGCGCCTCGGAAATGAAGTCGTGGATCATTTAATTGAACCGCTTCTATCGGGCATATACGCCGGGCGTATAGATAATTTAAGCCTGCAGGCTACTTTTCCACAGTTTCAGGAAATAGAAAATAAACATAGAAGCCTCATACTCGGTATGAGAAACGTTTCCGGCAGTAAAACACCACAGGAGCCGGTGTTTTTAGGTGAAATGAAAAAGCCGGCCAATATGTTTTTGACGTTAAGAGGCGGGCTTCAGTCCCTGGTGGAGAGGCTGGAGAAAGAACTTGACGAAAAATCTGTAAAGAAAAACAAAAAGCTGATTCGTATTGAAAAAGAAGGAAGAGGGACAAGACTCCATTTTGAAGATGGTTCGGATGCCTACGCAGACAAAGTGCTGCTGACTGCGAGACATCATGAAGCCTACGAATTGTTTAAGGAAATGGACTTCATGGAGCCAATGGGAAAGGTGCCTTCCACTTCCGTAGCGACTGTCGCTCTGGCCTACGACAGTTCAGCGATGAAAAAGCCGCTGGACGGCACCGGGTTTGTCATACCGAAAATGGCCGGCTATACGATCACGGCCTGCACCTGGACTCATCACAAGTGGGAACATACCGCACCGGAAGGCAAAGCTCTTCTTCGGGCGTATGTCGGACGGGCCGGAGAGGAAGAAATTGTTTCAAAATCTGACGAACAGATTGTCGAAACGGTTCGGCGTGATCTTAAAGAAATTATGGGGATTGAAGCGGAACCTGAACTTCATCTTGTAACAAGATGGAGAAATGCTATGCCGCAGTATGAAGTAGGACATCGGGAAAGGCTGCAGACTATTGAAAAGAAACTTGCAGCTGAATACCCTCATGTAAAACTGCTTGGAGCCAGCTACAGAGGTATTGGACTGCCGGACTGTATAGATCAGGCAGTGCAGGCGGTAAATGAAATTTAGAAAACTGATCCGTTCATGGATACAGGTTATCAAGTCTGCTTATTTTCTGAGGAAAGCTTTGCCGGCTGGAAGGATTTATTCAATGAATGACATCATAACTTAATCAACAAGCTGGAACCGTCTTAATTTCTATTAAGGCGGTTTATGTTGTAGTGGGGCTGTTAAGGGCTGTGGTTAATACGTGTGTAAAGATAAAAAAAACCGCACGCTGACAGCGCACGGATTCCACATGAGAGGAAAATTGAGAAAGTGGGGGGAGTTAACGTTCCTATACCACATTATTCAATTATTAAACCTGAAAAAGCAGCGATTAAGAATTTTTTCTTCTTTCTGCTTCTCCTGCCAGAGCATAAAGGGCAATAAAGCTTGCGAAATGGGAGCTGAAGTCGTTGTTATCCTGCTGAGGATATACTTCGACAAGATCCATTCCTATTACGCCGAGAAGTGAAATTTCATGTACCATTTCAAGAAGTTCAAAGGAAGTAAGGCCATTGCCGTCGACAGGACCGCCCGGGTTAAATGCGTGATCCAGCACGTCGGAGCAGATACTCAAATACACTGCGTCCGTACCTCTTGAAGCCATCTCGTAAGCTTTGCGGGCAATGGCTCTTGAGGAATCTGCACGCCGGATGTCCTGAATGGTTAATGTTTCAGCACCGACTTCCTGTGCTTTTTTACCGTTTTCCGGTTTATTGCGGGGGCCGTGAATTCCCATATGGATAAGAGCTTCATTAACGACGCCTTCTGTTTCATAAAGCCTGGCAAAAGGAGCTCCGCGTCCGTATGGATCCCCTCCGGAATCATCGTTGTTGTCGTAATGGGCATCGAGATGAATTATTCCTACTTTTTTCCCTGTAGTTTCAGTCAGACTTTTGACTATAGGATAAGTAATGCCGTGATCCCCGCCAAATGCGATCGGAAAAGCTCCGCTTTCCCAGATGGGGGATGCAAAAGCGTTAATTTTCTCCATGGTTTCTTCCGGTTCCGCCGGGGTTACAGCAACATCCCCTTTGTCTCCCATTTTCAAGTGGGAAAATACATCGATATGATCAAGTTCAGGAAGATAACCGCTGTAACGGGCAGAACAGAGCCGGATCACTTTCGGCCCGAGTTCACATCCTGTATAGTCCCCCCAGGTCACGGCTCCTTCCCACGGTACTCCGTAGACGATGACGTCCATATCTTTTTCTTTACCGGGTGCTGTTACGAGATTGGCACTGTTTAAAAAAGTTGGGGTGTTGCCGTAAATATTATCTCTGCTCATGAAAATCCCTCCATAATATATAATACGTCATACTTATATGATAAACGTTTTTATCTGCTTAAAAACATTTATAGCATAAATATTTCTGTTTTGTCTCCGGACCATATTACATCGGAAGTCCATTTCTGTTGTTTGTAAGAGGTATCTTTCATTTTTATTGAGCAGTATGGTATGATAAGGAGTAATGTTAAATTTGGTCTGAATTGCTTTTAATATATCTCTGCAGCCGGGCAGAAAGCGGGAAATGAGATCTTAAAACACCAGTCTTCTTCCGGGCCTGCGGAAAAAAATTTCTGGAGGATTTATGCAGGACGCTCATAAAGTAGTGGAAGCACTGCGTCATTACCGGCATGATTATTTAAACGATATTCAGCTGATAAAAAGTTACACAGCGCTTGGAAAAACAGAAAAAGTAAATCAGGTAATAGATAGAATTTCCCGGCGGGCAGAGCAGGAAAGCCGGTTGAGTTCGTTAAATGCGCCGATGCTGGCAGAGTTTCTGCTGACTTACAACGGGGGAAGTCCGATGGTCCCTTTAGAAACTGTGAAAGTTTATTCTTCAGGGGATGACTGGAGCGGGGAGGAAGCCGAAGCGTTAAATTTTTTGAAGGAGTTTACTTCCTGGGCAGATAAGGCAACTGATACATCTGTCACTGCCCGGGTGGCAGTGACTCTCAAAAGTGAAAACAGCAGGCTGCTGATAGTTGAATTTAATGGAAGCCTTCAGCAGAACGAAATACCGTACTTCCTTAAAAAAAACAATGTGGAGCTTGACTGGCACAGTACAAGTGTAAATGCACGCATCCGGTTGGATGTGTGATGAAAAGAGAGGGGAAAGATCATGTTTGTAGATAAGGTAGATATATTTGTGAAAGCTGGTGACGGAGGTAACGGACTGGTTGCCTACCGCCGGGAAAAATATGTTCCAAACGGCGGGCCTGCCGGAGGAGACGGAGGGAAAGGTGCCGACGTCGTTTTCGAAGTTGATGAAGGATTGAGAACGTTAATGGACTTTCGTTACCAGCGCCATTTCAAGTCGGATCGCGGCGAAAACGGAATGCCCAAAAATCAGCACGGTAAAAGCCGTAAAGAAATGATTGTACGCGTTCCACCCGGTACGTCGATAGTAGATAAAAAAACAGGCGAAATTATTGCCGACCTGACGGAACATAAACAGCAGGCCGTCATTGCCCGTGGAGGGCGTGGAGGGAGAGGTAACTCCCGTTTTGCCACTCCTTCCAATCCAGCTCCGGAAATAGCGGAGAACGGGGAGCCGGGACAGGAAAAGGAAATTACACTGGAGCTGAAAGTGCTGGCCGATGTTGGACTGGTTGGTTTTCCGAGTGTTGGAAAATCCACTCTTCTATCAGTAGTTTCTGCTGCCAAGCCTAAAATAGCTGATTATCATTTCACAACCCTGGCACCCAATCTTGGCGTTGTTGAAACAGATGACCAGCGCAGCTTTGTCATGGCAGACCTCCCTGGGCTGATCGAAGGAGCTCACAGCGGTGTCGGGCTCGGCCATCAGTTTCTCCGGCATATCGAAAGAACACGTGTCATTGTACACGTTATTGATATGAGCGGAATCGAAGGGCGCGACCCTTATGAAGATTATGTAACTATTAATGAAGAGCTTAAGCAGTACAATATGAGACTCACTGAACGTCCACAGATTATAGTGGCGAACAAAATGGACCTTCCGGATGCAGAAACCCATCTGGAGATGTTCAGGGAAAGAGCAGGAGAAGACGTAGAAATCCATCCTGTGTCTGCAGTTACGAAATCAGGAGTTCAAAATCTTCTTCGGGCTGTGGCTGATAAAATTGAAAAAACACCAATGTTCCCTCTTTATGAAGAGGATACGGATCAGCGCGTAGTGTATAAATACACGAAAAAAGAAGAGCCTTTCCACGTACATCATGACGATGACGGCGGCTTTACAATTACAGGTCACGAAATCGAAACAATGTTTAAAATGACTAATTTTGACCGCTATGATTCTGTACAGAGATTTTCTAAAAAAATGCGGAAAATGGGAATTGATAAAGCACTTAGAGAAATGGGTGCAGAAGATGGAGATACGGTAAGAATTCTGAGCTACGAATTTGAATTCATCGAATAGAGACAGATGACGTTCAGCTCTGCTTTTATCACCGGAACTTTCAAGGAGCGGACTGATTTTACTGCAGACTGTTCGAGTATAAGTGCGGTGGACTTTGACAAGTTTGTTGAATCGTAAAATGTTTCTTCTGTGTGGACAAATGATCTCCTCTGATTTACAATGAGTTTTTATAGTGGATCGGTAATTTACCGGGTAAATAGGCGGTGAAATAGATTGAGAAAACGTTCGGATCAGTTTTATCTAGTGAGGGAGGACATGCTTTCTGAAGCTATGCTCAAAACAGTGGAGGCAAAGCGTCTTCTGGAGAGCAGCTCAGCACAGACGATTAACGAAGCGGTTAATCACGTGGAGTTAAGCCGGAGTGCCTTTTACAAGTATAAGGATGGGATTTTCCCATTTCATACAATGGTGAAAGAAAAGATCATCACATTGACAATTCATCTGGAAGATCAGTCGGGCTCACTTTCCCGGCTGCTGTCCATGGTGGCCCGCACCGGAGCCAATGTATTGACGATTAACCAGACTATTCCTCTTCAGGGGAAAGCGACTATTACGCTGACGATCGAAACTGCAGCTATGACTTCCGATGTTACTGCACTGCTGGATCAGATGCAGGAGCTTGAAGCAGTGCAGCGGGTCGAAATTGTAGGTTCCGGGGCATAAGCAGAAAAAGGAGAGAGGACATTGGAAAAAGTAGGTTATCTCGGGCCGAAAGGCTCTTTTACAGAAGCAGCAGCCGCCGCGCTTGTTCCCCACCTTAAAAGGGTGCCTTATGCAACGATCCCGGATACGATGGATGCAGTCGCAGAGGGACATGTGGACCGGGCAGTCGTACCGATGGAAAATGCCATTGAAGGAACAGTCAATATAACACTGGATTACTTCATTCATCATCAGCGCATGAATATGAGTGCAGAAATCACAGCTCCAATTGAGCAGCACCTTCTTGTTACGTCAGAGAGAAGAGAAGCATGGAAAGAAGTAACAAAAGTGTATTCTCATCCGCAGGCGGTGGCCCAATGCCACCAGTTCCTGCGGGAGTGGCTTCCTAAGGCAGAAATATCCTACACAAATTCCACCGCTTCTGCCGCTAAATATGTTGCAGAGCATCCGGAGGAAAACGCAGCAGCAATTGCCAACGATATTGCTGCCGGTGCGTATTCCCTCGCTTTAGCGGAAGAAAGAATTAACGATTACGAACATAACCGGACCCGTTTCCTTCTGTTAACAAAAGAAGAAAAGTCATTTGAACACGAACTGCTCACAGAAGACACAGAGTATAAAACTTCCATGATGATAAGTCTATCTTCGGATTTCGCGGGTGCCCTGCATCAGGTGCTTGCAGCTTTTGCCTGGAGGCGGATTAACCTTGTCCGGATTGAATCAAGACCGACAAAGACAGGACTTGGACATTACTTTTTTATCGTTGATGCTGCTATAAAAAAAGACGAAGTATTAGTTCCATCCGTTGTAGAGGAATTAAAGACACTCGGATGCGGCGTTCACATTCTTGGCAGCTACCCGTGCTTTTCGTGGGAGCAGCTGAATGAAACTCCGGCTGTTTCGTCAGTAGAAAAAAAGTAGGAAAAAAGAATCTCTTTCCATTTTAGTGGGAGGAGATTTTTCGAGTGTGATAAGGGAGGAGAGCAACATGGCCGGTCATTCCAAATGGAGTAATATTAAACACCGCAAAGGACGACAGGATGCTAAAAAAGGCAAGGTATTCACTAAAATATCCAAGGAAATTTTTCAGGCAGTCCGGAGCGGCGGCGACAGTACAGAAACAAACAACGCTTTGAAAATGGCTCTCGATAAAGCGAAAAGGGCCAACATGCCGAATGAAAATATTGAAAGAACGATAAAAAAAGCGACAGGCAATTTCGAAGGAATATCTTATGAAGAAATTGTTTACGAAGGGTATGCGCCGCATGGTGCGGCCGTATATGTTGAAGCGCTCACTGATAATAAAAACCGTACAGCAGCGGAAGTCCGCCTTGCTTTTAATAAAAACGGCGGCAACCTCGGGGAAAACGGGTGTGTTTCCTTCATGTTCAACCGCACAGGATACGTACTTTTCGAAAAAAACAGAGAAACAGACGAGGAGGAAATGATGCTTGAAGCCGTGGAATACGGAGCAGACGACATTGTTTTTACAGACGACGCTGTGGAAATTTATACGCCGCTTAAGCATTTGGATGAGATAAAAACAGTATTCAGCAGCTGGTCCGGACTAAAGCTTGAAGCAGCTGAAGCAGCGATGGTTCCTGAAACAAAAACAGAACTTACTGACGAGCAGCTGGATGAAGTGATGCAGCTGATCGAAGCTCTTGAAGACAGTGATGATGTCCAGCGCGTGTTTCATAACGCAGCCCTCTAGAATATGCTTTCTGACAGGTCACCTTCACCAGCGGATTATGCTAAAATGGAATGTGTGTTCGTTATAGAAACGGAAGTGGAGGGACAAAAAAATGATCGAGTGCATTACAGGGAAAGTAATTCATATGGAAGCAGATACGATTGTCGTGGAAACTGGAGGTATCGGCTACCTTATTCACTGTGGAAATCCCTACAGATATACTGCAGAAAAAGAAAATATTACGACGATTTATACATACCAGCACGTACGGGAAGATGATATCAAGCTGTACGGATTTTCCCACCGGGAAGAACGAAGGCTGTTTGAAAAACTGCTTCAGGTTTCCGGGATCGGGCCCAAGGGAGCACTCGCTATTGTAGGTTCCGAGCAGCCGAAACTGGTTGTACAGGCAATTGAAGAGGAAAATGAAAAGTTTTTAACTAAATTTCCCGGCGTCGGAAAAAAGACCGCAGGGCAGATAATCCTTGATCTGAAAGGTAAGGTAGGAGAAATTGTGCCTACGCTTGCAGAAGGCCTTTTTGCTCCGTCAGAGGAAGCGGCGCCGGAAGAAGCTGCGCTGTCTGAAGCGCTGGAAGCTCTTAAAGCGCTTGGCTACACAGAGCGGGAAGTGAAAAAAGTGACTCCGGTTCTCAGACAGGAAAAACGCACAACGGATGAGTACATTAAACTTGCGCTTCGGGAAATGCTGCGTTCGTAAAAGTGAGGGGGGGGAAGAATGATGGAAGAGCGTATGGTCAGCGGAGAGGTTCATGAAACAGAGGAGCTGGAGGAATTCAGTCTCCGGCCGGGGACTCTCAGCCAGTACATTGGCCAATCAACGGTAAAAGAAAATTTGAAAGTATTTATTGAAGCTGCTGTAATGCGGGAGGAAAGTCTTGATCACGTTCTCCTTTATGGACCACCGGGGCTCGGGAAAACTACTCTTGCCATGATCATCGCCAATGAAATGGGAGTCCAGCTCCGTACGACTTCAGGCCCGGCAGTGGAACGTCCTGGAGATCTTGCGGCTGTTCTCACAGCCCTTGAACCGGGTGATGTACTTTTTATTGACGAGATTCACCGGCTGCCGCGGGCCGTGGAGGAAGTTCTTTATCCGGCTATGGAAGACTTTTTTCTCGATATTGTTATTGGTAAAGGTCCGTCTGCAAGATCTGTAAAGCTCGATCTTCCACCTTTTACATTAGTAGGTGCCACGACTCGTGCCGGAATGCTTTCTTCACCGCTGCGCGACCGTTTCGGTGTTATGAGCCGTCTGGAATATTATACTGAAGCAGAACTGCATGAAATAGTTCTTCGGACAGCGGAAGTACTGGACGTGGAAATTCATAAAACTGCTTCTTATGAAGTAGCCCGCCGCGCCAGGGGGACCCCTCGTATTGCCAACCGGCTTCTGCGGAGAATCCGTGATTTTGCCCAGGTAAGAGGAGATGGAAGTATATCGATTGATATTACGAACGAAGCCCTGGATTTACTTCAGGTCGACAAGCTGGGACTCGATGAAATAGATCATAAGCTGTTGAAAACGATGATAGAAAAATTCCGGGGAGGGCCTGTCGGACTGGACACGTTAGCAGCCACCATAGGCGAAGAGTCCCACACAATTGAAGATGTTTATGAACCGTATTTAATGCAGATAGGTTTTATGCAGCGGACGCCGCGGGGACGTACGGCGTCAGCGTCAGCCTATCATCATTTTCAAATGGAGGTACCTGATTAAATGTCGATACCGAAGCTGCTGATCACAACGGGGGCGGTGCTGATTATTGCCGGAGTCCTCTGGCAGGTCGGAGGAAGATTCTTTTCACTTGGAAGACTGCCCGGTGATATCGTTATTGAAAGGGGCGGTTCGACATTTTACTTTCCGGTCATGACTTCAATTATTATCAGCATTGTATTATCTTTGATTTTTATGCTGATAAGAAGATAACTTAATTGTAACGAAGGAGACAGAAAGAATGGATGTTTCACAATTTGACTACGAGCTGCCGGAGGATCTTATTGCACAGACTCCGCTGCAGGACAGGGAGTCCTCCAGGATGCTCGTGCTGGAACGCAGCGAAGGAGAAATAAAACACCAGCATTTTCACGATTTAAGCCGCCACCTGAAGCAGGGGGATACACTCGTTCTTAACAACACGAAGGTAATCCCGGCAAGATTGTTCGGCATAAAGGAAGAAACCGGTGCCAATATAGAAGTGCTTCTTCTTAAAGAAGAGGCCGGATCTGTCTGGGAAGCTCTTGTTAAACCGGCGAAGCGTGTAAAAAAAGGAACGAAACTTACGTTTGGGGAAGGTTTGCTGAAGGCGGAATGCACGGAGATACTTCCGGACGGGAGACGCAAGCTGGCATTTAGTTTCGAAGGTATCTTTCACGAAATTCTGGATAAACTTGGAGAAATGCCGCTGCCGCCCTATATTCAGGAACAGCTGGAGGAAAAAGATCGTTATCAGACGGTGTTTGCCAAACATAGAGGCTCAGCCGCAGCCCCTACAGCTGGTCTGCACTTTACTGACACGATGCTGGAAAAACTTCAGAAGCAGGGAATAGATATCGTTTATTTAACCCTCCACGTCGGCTTGGGGACGTTTCGTCCGGTTTCTGTGGAGACGGTGGAAAATCATACAATGCATGCAGAATTTTATAATCTCCCCCCGGAAACAGCAGAAAAATTAAATGAAACGAAAAAACGGGGCGGTAGAATTGTTGCGGTGGGAACGACTTCTGCCCGGACACTCGAAACAATTGCGAGGGACACGGACGGTGAGTTTAAGGAAGCTTCCGGCTGGACGGATATATTTATTTATCCCGGTTTTACTTTCCGGGCGATTGACGGTCTGCTTACTAATTTTCATCTCCCTAAGTCAACACTCGTGATGCTGGTTAGTGCTTTTGCGGGCAGAGACAATATTATGAAGGCGTATCATGAAGCAGTAGAAAACCGCTATCGTTTCTTTAGTTTTGGAGATGCAATGCTGATAATATAAAAAGGCCGGGTATGCTCCACAGCGCAGCATGTTCCTTATAAACTTAAAGAGTCCTGAGCCGGAGTAAACACGCGTCCGGCAGAAGATCATTTTTTCTGCTGACACAAGAAAATGAGGAAAGAAGTGAGTAGTATTTATGCCAGCAGTAACTTACGAACATATTAAAACGTGCCGCCAATCCGGCGCGAGACTTGGAAAAGTCCATACTCCCCACGGAAGTTTCGAGACGCCGATTTTCATGCCGGTAGGAACTCTTGCCACCGTAAAAACTATGAGTCCGGATGAACTCGTGGAAATGAACGCACAAATCATCCTGAGTAATACGTATCATCTTTGGCTCCGCCCTGGAGAAGATATTATTCAGGAAGCAGGCGGCCTGCACAAATTTATGAACTGGGACCGGCCCATACTGACGGACTCCGGCGGTTTTCAGGTGTTCAGCCTGAGTGATCTCCGTAATATCAGTGAAGAGGGAGTCGAGTTCCGCAGCCATCTGAGCGGAGAAAAACTTTTCCTGACACCTGAAAAATCTATGCATATTCAAAATGCCCTGGGGCCTGATATCATGATGGCTTTCGATGAGTGCCCGCCTTATCCGGCAGAACACGATTATATGAAAGCTTCAGTGGAAAGAACAAGCCGGTGGGCAGAACGATGTCTTGAAGCACATCAACGGCCGCATGATCAGGGTCTTTTTGGTATCGTTCAGGGTGGGGAGCATCCGGACCTGCGCAGACAAAGCGCAGAGGATCTTGTGTCTCTCGATTTCCCCGGTTATGCAATTGGGGGACTTTCCGTCGGCGAACCGAAGGATGTCATGAACCGGGTGCTGGAAGAAACTACTCCTTTTCTGCCCGATAACAAACCCCGATATTTGATGGGAGTGGGGTCAGCTGATTCCCTGATTGACGGGGCGGTCAGAGGAGTAGATATGTTTGACTGTGTACTGCCTACACGTATCGCGAGAAACGGCACGCTTATGACAAGCAGCGGAAGGCTCGTAGTAAGAAATGCAGCCTATGCCAGAGACTTTCGGCCACTGGATGAAAAATGCAGCTGCCGTGTATGCAGAAATTACTCCAGAGCCTATATTCGTCACTTGATAAAAAGCAATGAAACGCTCGGACTTCGTCTCTGCTCCTATCACAACCTGCATTTTCTCCTGCAGCTTATGGAAAATGTGAGGGAGGCCATCAGGAATGACAGGCTTCTCGATTTCCGGGAGGAATTTTTTGAAGCCTACGGATTTAATAAGCCGAATGCAAAAAACTTTTAGAACGACAAAATAGATTGATTTTAAGGAGCAACTTTGGCTACAATAGAAGCTGGGAGTTTTTCCTTGAGAGAATAAACGACTGGGAGTCTGTCCCGGACCTTAAATATAGAAGGGAGTGAAGAGATTGGATCTGTTAGGAGCGTTAATTCCTTTAATTCTTATGTTTGCGATTTTTTATTTCCTGTTAATCCGGCCGCAGCAGAAGCGCCAGAAAAAAGTTCAGGAAATGCACTCGAACCTGCAGAAGGGTGATAAAATTATCACGATCGGCGGCCTCCATGGTACGATCGATGCGATTGATGAAAACCGTGTTGTTGTCGATGTAAATGGTCAGATTAAGATGACATTTGACCGTCAGGCAATTCGGGAAGTAACAAACCAGGACTGATAACAAAGGGTCATCTGCAGAAAGGAAATTACTTTCTGCAAGGGGCCCTTTTTTATACCCTGTATATACATATTTTAACACTGAGGGAGTCCTTAACTGTGCAATGGAGAAATTTATACCGCGGTTTTTTTATGGGTATCTGCGATATCGTTCCTGGAGTCAGTGGTGGTACCATGGCCCTGATTTTGGGAATATACGAAAATTTCATAAAAGCTGTTAGTGGTTTTTTCAGCCGCGATTGGAAAAGGCATCTCGGGTTTCTAATACCGCTTGGAGCCGGTATGATGTTTGCGATTGTTTCTCTGGCAAACGCTATGAACTTTCTGCTGGAGCGGTACAGCCAGGAAACAAACTTTCTTTTCACTGGACTGCTTGTAGGGGTGCTGCCGCTGCTTATGAAAAATTCCCACGGCAGAAAATCTTTTCGGCCGGTGCATTTACTGCTGTTATTTATCATGGCACTGCTCGCCCTGTTTATTGGAGGGGCTGCCCAGCAGGATGGAGGAACGGCAATTCTTGAGTTAACCGCTCAAAATGCATGGCTCTTTTTTATAGCCGGATGGATCGCAAGCATGGCCATGCTTCTTCCGGGAGTGAGCGGGGCATTTGTACTGCTTTTATTCGGTGTATACCAGACTGCTACGAATGCTTTATCTGTCACAAACCCGAATCTGCCCGTTATTCTTCTTGTAGGGAGCGGCGTAATCGTTGGTTTTATCATAAGCAGTAAAGGTATCCGCTATTTGTTCCATCACTACCCTTCCTATACGTACGCCGGAATTATCGGTCTTATTATTGGAGCGGCTTTCACCATTTTCCCCGGATTTGGAAATGGAAGTGCAGCAGCAAGTACTTTCGCTTTTGCTGCGGGAACAGCCACTGCCTACGTACTCAGTTTAAAGCAGCCTTAAGGCTCAATGTTTAATTTTAAAGCTTCGGGTTGTTTTTGAAGGTTGCCTGCGGCCGTCCGTTCGTCCGGGAGGATCTTCACGCTTTCCACGGCAGGCCGGTTGAAAGGCGAAGTGTTTCTTCAGCCGGCAGCGAACATAGCTAATTTCAAAAATACTGCGGGGCAATTAAAAACTCTCTTCATTACGGTTTATGATAACAAGCTGTTACTTTCCGTTTTTTCCGCCGGATTTGACATCTTAATTTCCCCACCGCTATAATAAGGCAGTCACACGTATGTATTAGTATAAAAAGGGTGCAGGAAGCATACTTTCCTGCATCCTTCTCCTGCATATACCGGAGTTTTTACAGACGAAGGAGGAACTACCATTGGCAAAAAGAAGAAAAGGAGTCCGGAAAAGCTTTATTGCTGTCTTCTTTGCAATCGTTATTGCGATTGGAGTCATGATTACCGTCACTGCTGAGGAACAGGTGGACGATATCAGCCTTGGACTGGACCTGCAGGGCGGCTTCGAAGTGCTTTATGAAGTACAGCCGCTTGATGAGGAAGAAGACAGGGAAATAGACAGGGAGCTGTTAACGGACACTGTGAGTGCTCTCAATGCCCGTATTGACGTACTCGGTGTTTCAGAACCGAGCATCAACATTGAGGGTGAAGACCGAATCAGAGTACAGCTGGCCGGAGTGGATGATCAGGAACAGGCCAGAGAACTTCTTTCCACACAGGCCAGACTGGAGTTCCGCGATGTAAACGATGAACTGATGATGGATGGCTCTGATCTGGTGGAAGGCGGGGCCAGGCAGAACTTTCATGGGGAAACAAATGAACCTATCGTTTCTGTAACCGTGGATGATGCCACTTTATTTGAAGATATTACGCGTGAAATCAGCAGCAGACCGCCGGAGGAGCGGCAGCTGGTTATCTGGCTTGATTATGAAGAAGGAGACTCTTTTGAAGAAGAAATAATGAAGGAAGATTCCAAAATTGTTTCTGCCCCGCGTGTAGACGAAGTGATTCCTTCACGCGATGTGATGATTTCCGGTAACTTCACTGTCGAATCAGCTTCAGACCTGGCCGGTATACTTAACGCCGGGGCACTGCCGGTGGAACTTGAGGAGCTTTCTCTGAATTCCGTGGGAGCCCAGCTCGGGGAACGCTCCATGGAATTGGCAGTAAATGCAGGGATAGTCGGCATAGCACTCATTTTTGCCTATATGCTTTTTTATTACCGATTTATGGGAGCAGTAGCTGTAGTGACGCTTTCCGCCTATATTTATTTAGTGCTCGTAATCTTCAACTGGCTGAATGCCGTACTGACTCTGCCGGGGATTGCTGCGTTAATTCTTGGAGTGGGGATGGCGGTGGACGCCAATATCATCACTTTTGAAAGAATTAAGGATGAACTCCGCAGCGGAAGATCTGTAATGAGCGCATTTAAAGCAGGAAGCCGCCGGTCCCTATCAACTATTCTTGATGCGAATATTACAACAATTCTTGCCGCAGCAGTGCTGTTCTATTTCGGAACGAGTGCTGTGCAGGGGTTTGCCGTCATGCTGATTGTCAGTATTCTGACAAGCTTCCTTACAGCTGTGTTTGGAGCCAGACTTCTTCTCGGGCTTTGGGTAAACAGCAGAGCACTGAATAAAAAGCCCCGGTTATTCGGCGTAAAGGAGAGTGATATCAGTGAAATTTAATTCCGAAACTTCAAAACTCGATTTTATTAAACATCGTAAAAAGTTTTTTGCGTTTTCCGGAGCTTTTCTGCTTACTGGTATTATTCTTCTATTTACTATCGGTCTGAATCTGGGGATTGATTTTGAAAGTGGAACAACAGTGGACGTTCTCGCCGGTGAAGAAGTTACGGCAGCTGAAATCGATCAGCAGTTTGCAGAAATAGGATATGAGCCGGATGATATTATGCTGGCAGGGGAAAATAATGAAATAGGGCGTGCTTCGTTTATAGGAGGACTTGATCAGGAAGAGTCACTCGAAATTCAGTCACACTTTGAAGATATTTATGGCAGTACGCCCAACGTCAGCACTATTACACCTATCGTCGGTGAAGAGCTTGCTCAGAACGCTGTCATTTCTGTCCTGATAGCTACCGTTGGAATAATAATTTACGTTACTTTCCGTTTTGAGTTTTTATATGGAGTGGCAGCGATTGTAGCGCTGTTTCATGATGCGCTGTTTATATTAACCGTTTTTGCCGTCACCCAGATGGAAGTAAACATTCCCTTTATTGCAGCGGTACTGACAATAGTCGGTTATTCGATTAACGACACGATAGTAACCTTTGACCGAATACGGGAAAATATGCGGCTTGAAAAAGCGGTTAATACGTTCGAAGACATTTCCCGGGTAGTCAATAAAAGCCTTGTTCAGACACTGGCAAGATCTATTAACACAGTACTCACCGTCGTGTTCGCAGCTGGTGCCCTCCTTCTTCTTGGGGGCGAGGGACTCAGAGTCTTTTCTTTCGCTCTTGTAGTCGGACTCGTAGCTGGAACATATTCATCTCTCTTTATCGCAGCACAGCTGTGGGCAGTTCTTAAATCAAAACAAATTGCCCGCCGTCTGCGCCGTGAAGAATTGAAAGCGAGAGAGGAATCAGAGCCGGAGAATGCATAATTTTTTCAACCCCCGCAGAAGCCTTTCTTCTGTGGGGGTTGCCTGTGCCGGGAAGAGGACCGGTCGATTTCATGTTAAAGTAGAGTGAAGAAGGAAAGGGGGGGTTCTATGGAGGGCGGATCAGAGCTGCGGAGCAAAAAAGTCCAGCAGGGGGCGTGGATTGGAATAGGCGGAAACGTAGTGCTGGCAGTGCTGAAAGGTATTGTTGGTCTGATTGCAGACAGCCGGGCGCTCGTAGCAGATGCACTGCATTCTGCATCAGATGTAGTCAGTTCCATTGCTGTACTCATCGGCATCCGGGCTGCTCAGGAGCCACCCGATGAAGATCATCCTTATGGTCATGGGAAGGCGGAAACGGTCACTTCCATTATCGTATCCGTACTGCTTATTGTAGTCGGGGTGGAAGTGGCACTCAACGCATTTTCAGCCATGTTCAGTCCAATAGGAATTCCGGGAATATGGGCTGTTTATGCAGCACTATTTTCAATTATTTTAAAAGAACTGATGTTTCAATATAAGTATAGACTGGGTAAAAAATACAGAAGCAGTGCTTTAATTGCCGATGCATGGCACCATCGTTCAGATGTCTTTTCATCACTTGCAGTTCTTATTGGTGCAGGCGCAGCTATAGCAGGAAGTGCTGCCGGATGGGAACAGGCAGCCTACATGGATCCGGCTGCCAGTATTATTGTAGCTGTCATGATCATCCGGATGGGCTGGAAGCTCGGAACTGAAGCTGTTCATAATACACTGGATCATGTGCTTCATGAAGAAGACAGCGGGTGGATGGTTGAAGAAGCCCGGAAAGTTCCGGGGGTAATGAAAATCGATGAACTGCTGGCAAGAGAGCATGGACATTATGTGATAATTGACATAAAACTTTCTGTAGATCCTTATATAACGGTGGAGGATGGGCACCGGATCGGCAAGCAGGTGAAGCGGAAGCTCATGCGATACAGTTACGTGCAGGATGTACGGGTTCACATAAACCCTTATGCAGAGGAGGATGAATTATGAAAGGTCAATGGACGTTAATAGCCGTGCTCTTTATCACGCTCATAATCGCTGGCTTTGCTGTAGTGAACGTTGATCCGGTGGAAGTCAATTTTCTTTTCACAGAAGCTGAATGGCCGCTCGTTCTCGTTATTATTGTTTCTGTTCTGACAGGCTGTCTGATTGCGGGGCTCGTCGGGATGTACAGAATATTCCAGCTTCAGCGGGAGATTAAGCAGTTGAAAGGAAAAGACGTTCCGGATAAAGATCCGGAAGATACACCGGTGGACAATGAAAAAACCGGTTTGCAGCGAAGCAGAAAAAAGGAAAGCTGAACCAGCTTCCCATGAAGTGCAATACTTCTTCAACTGGACGCCCATCATAGTAATGATGGGCGTCTCAGGCTGTTTATAAAGTGTTTTTTATACATGCCTATGCATTTCCCTGCTTTCGCCTCCGCAGGACGCTTTCCGGGCGGGCCGGCTTCAGCTAATTTCTTCCTCTCCATGCTCGGAAGAAATGGATCTTCAGCTCGTCCTATCTCGCCCCGGAGTCGCCTGCTGCAGCTCCAACAGGAAAATAAAAAGAAGGTTTCTCTTCTAAAAAACGTGTTGATTCCGTCCTTTCTTTCATCAAGGAGATGCTTTTTCCTCCGGAACGTCCGGCGGGGACGCCGGTGGGAAATGATGTGCACCCCTGAAATTAGACACCAAAATTTGTCAAATAATCGCTGGCTCATGATGCAGGCGGTATTGTACCGGGCTTACTTTTAAACGGGATTTTATGCGATCGTGATTATAGTAATGGAT
>NZ_PZJJ01000037.1 GCF_003044065.1 Alkalicoccus saliphilus | reverse complement strand
CCGCCAGCGTTCGTCCTGAGCCAGGATCAAACTCTCCGATAAATCGTCGAAGTTTGAACTTCTGACATCGCGAAGCAGGATGCTTCGCTTGCAAAACGGAATCTGGCTAAAGATTCTTTTTAAAAAATTGACAGAGAATGATTCATTCTCTTTTTCCTTCACAATCGTCTTTTGTTTAGTTTTCAAAGGGCAAATAGAGATAAAAAATTGCGCCTCTTCCTCAATGGCGACTTATTACATTATATATTCTCCATTATAGAAAGTCAATAACTTTTTTGGGAGAATTTTATGCATGCCGGTGTGTTTCTGCGCCAGCGAGATTAAATGTACCACAGCATTTTCAGCTTCCGCAACCGTTTCAACATATTCAGAAAATTTGTTTTTTCACCTGTCTACATGCAGGGAAGAATAAGATATTTTATCTACATATTGATTCTCATTGCACCGGTAATATATTCTTCTATGCACATTTTATTTTTAATCCTTAATTAATGTCTGGATATTCCCCATTAAAAATATGGCAGACGTATATTTTTATCATGACATCCCTTCTTTCTACCGAGTTATTTTCGCTGACGGCTGGAGAAACACTTCGCTTCCAACGGCCGTTTTTTCATAGAAAAAGAAAAGTTCTGCTTTTCATGAGCACTGTTCTTTATTCCTTAAAACCGATATCCGGGCAGAGACGCCTGCGGAAGTGCGCAGATCCTCCCGTACAGATGGGACACCTTCACAAACACCCCGAAGCTTTAACAGAGCCTTCTACTAAAAAATAGAACGTTTTTTACGACAGCCTTTCCTTAAAGAAGATTATGCTGGTACTCATTTCATTACAACAGATGCGAAACCTTCTATATAGATAAAACCCGGCTTCCAGAAAACCGGAGCAGGGTTGTTTGTTCAAATAAAATTATGTCTGCTGTGAAAAAGAGAATCTGCAGAAACCAATCAAGCAGCAGCTGTTTAAAAACGAAAAGTTAAACAGCCGGGGGACTTCTATTTTTGGCCGTACATAAGCTGACTATACCTTTTACGACGCGGCCTGCCCGCAGTTCCGTTTTATATTCACCGGATCCAGCACTCCTTCATAAAAATTCCCCCCATTATTTATACATTAAAAAAGCGCCCGGCAGTTTCCCACCGGACGCTCTTAATTTTATTCTTCCTCTGAATCTCCTGTTTCTTCTGTTGCTTCTACTGCTTCTGCTTCCTCCGAACCGTTTTCTTCCGGCTCTTCGTTTTCCGGCTCACTGCCTTCCTCCAGAAGCTCCTCTTCTTCGTCTTCTTCATCCGAAATGTTCACACGGGCCACGGTAGAAACAAATTCGCCGTCGCCGACACGGATCAGTCGTACTCCCTGTGTATTTCTGCCTGTCTGGGAAATTTCCGCCACGTGCATACGGATAAGCACTCCGTTCGTAGTGATTACCATGAGGTCATGATCTTCTGCCACTACTTTCAGTGACACAAGGTCTCCGTTCCTCTCCGTAATGTTACACGTCTTGATTCCTTTACCGCCGCGTGTCTGTTGACGGTATTCTTCAATAGGTGTCCGCTTTCCAAAGCCTTCCTCCGTAACGATCAGCACATCCTGATCCGGATGCAGAATATCCATGCCGACAACTTCGTCTCCGTTTGTCAGCTGAATTCCTTTCACCCCGGCAGCTGTACGGCCCATCTGCCGGACGTCCTGCTCGTTAAAGCGGATTGCCTGGCCTTTTTTCGTACCGGTGATAATTTCCTGATCCCCGTTTGTCAGGCGCACCCCGTGCAGCTCGTCCCCTTCACGGAGCTTGATAGCAAACAGCCCGCCGCGGCGGATCTTTTTAAAGGCCTGAAGTTCAGTACGCTTCGAAACACCGTATTTCGTCATAAAGAAAAGCGACTGGTTCTCGGCAAACTCGGAAATCGGAATAACGGTACTGATGTACTCATCCTGATCAATCTGAAGCAGATTAATGATAGGAATGCCTTTCGATGTCCGCTTCTGCTCGGGCACTTCATAGCCTTTGATACGGTACACCTTGCCTTTATTCGTAAAGAAAAGCAGGTGATCATGCGAGTTGGTTACAAAGAGATGGCGCACGAAATCTTCATCGTGCGTACCCATTCCCTGTACTCCCCGTCCGCCGCGTTTCTGGCTGCGGTAGGTGGATACCGGAAGGCGTTTAATGTAGCCCTGATGGGAAAGCGTAATCGCCACGTTCTGACGTGGAATCAGATCTTCGTCCTCAAACGTATCCTCCCCGAGCGTAATAATCGTACGCCGGTCATCAGCATAGCGGTCCCGGATATCGATCAGTTCCTCACGGATAATCTCCAGCACTTTTTCTTCATTGGCCAGGATTTCTTTAAGTTCAGCGATTTTTGCGATCAAATCTTTATATTCTGATTCAATTTTATCCCGTTCAAGACCGGTCAGGCGCTGAAGCCTCATATCGAGAATCGCCTGGGCCTGATCATGGGAAAGCTCATAGCGTTCCATTAGACCGGTGCGGGCCGCTTCTGTCGTCTGGGAAGCACGGATAAGTTCAATAACTTCGTCCAGATGATCCAGCGCGATACGCAGACCTTCCAGAATGTGCGCCCGTGCCTCGGCTTTTTTCAGCTCGTAGGCGGTACGGCGCCGGATAACCACTTTCTGGTGCTCCAGGTAGTGGTACAGCGTTTCTTTTAAGGAAAGTACTTTCGGCCGGCCGTTGACGAGTGCGAGCATGTTAATCCCGAAGCTTGTCTGGAGGGCGGTCTGCTTGTAAAGGTTATTCAGAAGCACGTTGGCGTTGGCGTCCCGCCGCAGTTCAATGACGATACGCATGCCGGTACGGTCAGATTCGTCCCGCAGATCCGTAATGCCCTCGATTTTTTTATCACGGACGAGCTCAGCAATTTTTTCGATCAGCCTCGCTTTATTCACCTGGTACGGAAGTTCGTGTACGAGAATGCGCTGCTTGTTGTTTTTCTCTTCGATTTCGCACTTTGCCCGGATAAGGATGGAGCCTTTCCCTGTTTCATACGCCCGGCGGATACCGGAAACTCCGATAATTTCCGCTCCTGTCGGAAAGTCCGGCCCCGGAATATGTTCCATCAGGTCCAGTGACGTAAGATCCGGATCTTTCGAGAGAGCGAGCACCCCGTCAATCACTTCGCTTAAATGATGAGGAGGGATGTTCGTTGCCATACCTACGGCGATTCCGGATGTCCCGTTAACGAGCAGATTTGGAAAACGCGCGGGAAGAACGACGGGCTCCGTTTCTGATCCGTCGTAGTTTTCCTGGTAGTCGATTGTATCCTGCTTAATATCACGGACAAGCTCCATGGAAATTTTGGACATTCTTGCTTCCGTATAACGCATCGCAGCTGCAGCATCACCGTCGACAGAACCGAAGTTTCCGTGGCCGTCAACGAGCATATTGCGGTAGCTGAAGTCCTGCGCCATGCGGACCATTGTTTCATATACAGCCGAGTCACCGTGCGGGTGGTACTTACCGATAACTTCCCCGACGATACGTGCAGATTTTTTGTAGGCTTTATCCGACGTAATACCGAGTTCATTCATCGCGTAAAGAATCCGGCGGTGGACCGGCTTCAGGCCGTCCCGTACATCCGGAAGTGCACGGCTGACGATAACACTCATCGCATAGTCCATAAAGGACGTACGCATTTCCTGGCTGATATTTATATCTTTTACTCTTGGATTATCTTGCTGATCAGACATGTATTCCCCTCCATTCACCAGATGCCTGAAGGCACCGGTTTTTCAGCAGAAGCAGCCGTGCTGCTTTTATTCTATGGAATCTGTGGAGCCTGCAATACGGCACCGAAACAGTGCAAAGGCTGTTCTCCGGAACAGAGGCCCGGGAACAACCTTCGCAGTGCACCACAGCTTAAATATCCAGGTTTTTCACGTAATGGGCGTTGGCATGGATAAAGTCCCGGCGGGGTTCCACGCGGTCCCCCATCAGTGTTTCGAACACTTCATCCGCAAGCAGTGCATCGTCCATGCTGACCTGCATAACGGTCCGCATATCCGGGTTCATCGTCGTTTCCCACAGCTGGGTCGGGTTCATTTCCCCAAGACCCTTGTACCGCTGAAGACCAGGCTTCGGCGTCGGAGAAAGTTCTGAAAGAATCCGCTCCATTTCTTTTTCGTTGTAAGCGTACTGCACCGATTTGCCCTGCGTTACTTTGTAGAGCGGCGGCTGGGCAATATAAATATAGCCTTCTTCGATCAACGGCCGCATGTAGCGGTACAGGAAAGTAAGCAGAAGGGTACGGATATGGGCTCCGTCCACGTCGGCATCCGTCATAATAATAATCTTATGATAACGGGCTTTGGAAATATCAAAATCTTCTCCGATTCCGGTACCGAGAGCCGTAATAATTGCCCGTATCTCGTTATTGGAAAGAATTTTATCAAGCCGTGATTTTTCCACGTTGATAATTTTTCCGCGGAGAGGAAGAATTGCCTGGAAATGGCGGTCACGTCCCTGCTTGGCAGAACCTCCCGCTGAATCCCCCTCTACGACGTATATCTCACTGATTGACGCGTCCCGTGAGGAGCAGTCCGCCAGTTTACCGGGAAGAGAACTTACTTCCAGGGCCGATTTACGCCGGGTGAGCTCCCGTGCTTTTTTCGCAGCGTCGCGGGCGCGGGAAGCCATAAGCCCCTTTTCAACAATCTGACGGGCGGTTGTCGGATTTTCCGCAAGAAACTTTGCCATATGCTCCGAAAAGAGAGAATCCGTTATTGTCCGGGCTTCACTGTTTCCGAGCTTTGTTTTCGTCTGGCCTTCAAACTGCGGATCCGGAATTTTCACGGAAACAATCGCTGTCAGCCCTTCACGGACGTCGTCGCCGACGAGGTTCGGGTCTGCTTCCTTAAACAGATTGTTTTTCCGGGCGTAGTCGTTAATAACACGCGTCAGTCCGGTTTTAAACCCGGATTCATGCGTTCCGCCCTCATGGGTGTTGATGTTGTTGGCAAAAGAATACAGACTGCTCGTGAAACCGTCGTTGTACTGCATCGCAATCTCCAGCTGGATACCTTCCTTTTCCCCTTCCAGGAAAATCGGCGGCTCATGCAGCGGGCTTTTCGTACGGTTCAAGTGTTCTACGAACGATTTAATTCCGCCTTCGTAATAGTACTCTGCTTCTTTCCCCTCGTCCCGCTCGTCGTTAATAAAGATGCGCAGACCGCGGTTCAGGAAAGCAAGCTCGCGGAGACGGTTGGCAAGAATATCAAAATCATATTCCGTCGTTTCGGTAAAGATCTCCTCATCCGGCCAGAACGTAATTTCTGTTCCCTGCTTTTCTGTTTCGCCAATCACCTGAAGCTCCGTTGAAGGAATTCCGCGGGCGAAATCGATAAAATAAATCTGGCCTTCCTTGTATACCTTTACTTCCAGTCTGCTGGAAAGGGCGTTTACAACAGAAGCCCCTACGCCGTGCAGACCGCCGGATACTTTATAGCCGCCGCCGCCGAATTTACCGCCTGCGTGCAGGACGGTCATAATGACCTCAACAGCCGGCCGGCCCATCTTTTCATGCATACCGACAGGAATACCCCGGCCGTTATCCTCCACCTTAATAGAGTTATCTCTTCCGATGGTTACGTGAATAGTGTCACAGTGTCCCCCCATCGCTTCATCGATACTGTTGTCGACGATTTCCCAGACGAGATGATGCAGCCCGCGTCCGCTCGTGGAACCGATATACATACCAGGACGCTTTCGGACAGCTTCCAGACCTTCCAGCACCTGAATTTGACTTTCATCATACGATTGATTATCAAGACTCAATGTTCTTCACCTGCATTTCTTCCACTGATTTCAATCAGCGGATGGATTCTTCTTCGTTGCCTGCAAACGTCATGTTTTCCGCACGGCGCCTGAGCGTGTGCGACGAAATCGGTGACAAATAAACCGTGTCCTCTGTTACAACAATGGATTTGGCTGGATCAGCTGTGACGTTCTGCGTCAGTCCCTGCTCCTCATTTTCCTTCATGAAAGCCCGGTTCTCCGAAGACGTCTCCCCGCTTTCATGGTCCAGGATGGCAATGATTCGTTCCGCTTTTATCACGAGATCCCCGCCTAAATGTACAAACATGGATTCCACCTCATTCTTTTTTCGAAATCGTTCCTTCTTCGACATAAAAGGTAGCCGCCTCATCGAGAAGATGATGGTCGATTCCTTCTACACTCGTTGTCGTCACAAACGTCTGGACTCTTCCTCTGATTGAATTCAGAAGATGTGTCTGCCGGTGGTCGTCGAGCTCCGAAAGTACATCATCCAGCAGAAGAATCGGATATTCACCCGTATTTTCGTGGATCAGCTCGATTTCGGCAAGTTTCAAAGAAAGGGCCGTCGTCCGCTGCTGTCCCTGCGAGCCGAACGTCTGAATATTCCGGCCGTTGACGTAAAAGGCCAGATCATCCCGGTGTGGACCGATCTGGGTCGTTCCGCGCCGCATTTCCTGTTCTTTTACCCGGCTGAATTCCTTCTGCAGAGCCTGACGGATCTCCTCAATCGTCATGGAGGCATCCACGTCCACAGTCGGTTCATAATAAACAGAAAGCTCTTCCTTTCCGCGGCTTATATCATGATGAATGGGCCGGGCCCACTCCTCGAGCTTCGCCGTGAAGGCAAAGCGCCTTTTTAACACTTCCGCTCCGGAAACCGTCAGCTGCTCGGTCATGACGTCGAGCATGGCTTCATCCGCTTCCCTTTTTCTTTCCCGAAGCTCCTTCAGCCATTGATTGCGCTGCTTCAGAACTTTGTAGTACTGCGATAAGTAATACAGGTAGACCGAATTGATCTGACCCATTTCTATATCGAGAAAACGCCGCCGTATCTGCGGGCTTCCTTTGACGAGTGTTAAATCTTCCGGTGCAAACATCACAATGGTACAGGTGCCGATATAATCGCTCAGTCGTTTTTTTTCGATCGCATTCACTTTTACTTTCTTCCCCTGTTTCGAAAAAATAACTTCCATTTCCATTGGGCCGTTCCGGTTCGTAAATCCTCCGGTTATACGGGCGAAGGGCTTGTCCCAGCGGATAAGTTCCCTGTCCCTCGGCGTGCGGTGGGATCTGGCAAGGGCGAGTACATAGATGGATTCCATCAGGTTCGTTTTTCCCTGGGCGTTTTCCCCAAGAATCACGTTTACCTGGTTCTGGAATTTAAGCGTCAGTGCTTCGTAGTTGCGGTAGTCCTTTAAGGTCAGCTCGTTTATCTGCACGGGACGCCTCCATTACTCTGCCTCAATCCGCAGCTCTCCTACCTCTTCAATCACGACGTGATCTCCCGGATAGAGCTTTCTTCCGCGGCGGTTGTCTGCCGTTCCGTTTACTTCCACAGGAAATTCCTGGAGAAAAGGTTTGGCTGCTCCTCCGGAAGGGATGATGGCTGCTTCTTTTAATGCCTGGCCGAGCGTAATGTACTCTCCCCGCACCGTTATCCGATGTTCCATACTGTATGTCAACTCACTTTCCCGTCTGATACGTGCAAAATTGCCTCATCCTACATTGTACTAAAATATTACGGAATACGCCAACCGACTTTGCCAGCTTTTAATGCATGGCGGAAAAGCCCACCAGAAGCTGTTTTTCCTCTGATGGGCTTTGTTGGTCTGTTATTTTATTATACCAAATATTTGTTCGTATTTGTACTAATAAGTCCTTACCGGCGAGAACAGGTGAAGCATGTAATCGCGGTCGGCCGGACGCATAATAAATGGGCTCATCGCCCCGGTAAACTGAATCGTGACGTCCGTGGACTCAATTACGCGCAGCGCGTCGATAATGTTTTTACCGTTAAAGGAAATCCGGAGTTCCTCTCCTTCAAACTGATCGCAGGCAACTTCCTCTGTTACTTTTCCTACTTCAGGAGTAACAGAAGTGATTTCGAGTTTAGTTTCTCCGAGCGATTTCAGGTTAACGACGTTATTTTTGCCGTCTCTGGAAAGAAGCAGTGCCCGTTCGATGGCTGCGAGCAGCTTTTTCGCGTCGACCTGCACATTTGTTTTGGAATTTGTTGGAATCATGTTTTTCGTTGCCGGGTAATTCCCGTCAAGAAGCCGGGAAAAGAAAAGAATATTCTTCGATTTAAAAAGTACCTGGTTGTTCGTCACGGTGACATCAATCGTATCTTCCGTATCGTCGAGAATTTTGCTCAGCTCTGAAAGGCTTTTCCCCGGAATAACAACATTGGAAAAGTCCGCTTCCTCCGCCCCTTCCACTGCTGCTTCCCGCATCGCAAGCCGGTGGCTGTCAGTAGCTGTACACATGAGGCGGCCTTCCTCCATTCCCCAGTGGATCCCTGTCAGAATCGGCCGGGTTTCCGCTGTGGACACAGCAAAAGCTGTCTGCTTAATAAGAGCTTTCAGAAGGTCGGTTTTCAGCTGAAATTTATTTCCTTCTTCCACTTCCGGAAGACGCGGAAATTCATCCGGATCAAGTCCGTTTAAATTAAACTCCGAGCTTCCGGAGCTGATTTTCGTCACGTTTTGATCATTGATGGATACTTCCACCGTGGATTCCGGAAGTTTTTTGATAATATCAGCAAAGTATTTCGCCTGAAGAACAATGGCCCCCGGTTTTTCCACATCCACTACTTGCTTATCCCCTTCTTCTGCCGGTATAAATGCTTCGATCGAAATATCGGAATCACTTCCCGTCAGTGTCACACCATCGTCAAATGCGACGATTTTCAGACCGGAGAGAATCGGCATGGTTGCTCTTGATGAAATAGCTTTGGAAACGTGCTGAATGTTCTGGACAAATATATCCCGCTGAATTGTAAATTTCATAAATCGGCGGCCTCCTTTTCACAGTCCTCTGTGACTGTATATTAATATTAATTATTTATTTTAAACCCGCAGTAGTAGTACTAGGGCCTGTGCATTTGTGGATAACCCTCAAATTACCCGGGCGGATAAAGTTATAAACATGTGGATAAAGTGTGTATAAGTGCGTAACGGTTTTCCACAATCTGCACAGCCGTTTTTAGGAAGAGCGGAGCTGGTTCGTTATATCTTTAATCTGCTGCTGAAGTTCACTGTCTTCAGAGAGCAGTTTGGAAATTTTCTCATGGGCGTGAATAACGGTCGTATGATCCCGTTTTCCAAAAGCCGCACCAATTTTCGGAAGCGAGTGATCCGTCATTTCCCTGGAAAGATACATCGCAATCTGCCGCGGATAAGCGACGGTTTTCGTTCGTTTCTTCGCTTTCATATCCTCGACTCTGACTCCAAAAGCAGCTGCAACCGAAGCCTGGACGTCATCGATTGTTACTTCCTTCGCCTTCGCGTTGGGAATAATATCTTTCAGCGCAACAGCTGCAAGATCAGCGTTCATATCCTGATTAATGAGCGAGGAGTAAGCGACCACGCGGATAAGCGCCCCTTCCAGCTCCCGGATGTTCGTGTCGATCTGGTTCGCTATATAAAGCATCACTTCGTTAGGGATATCGAGATTTTCTGCTTTGGCTTTTTTCCGGAGAATAGCAATTCTTGTTTCCAGATCCGGCGGGGTAATATCCGTAATCAGTCCCCATTCGAAGCGGGAACGGAGCCGGTCTTCCAGCGTCGGAATTTCCTTTGGCGGCCGGTCACTGGAAATAACGATCTGCTTCCTTTCTTCATGCAGGGAATTAAACGTGTGGAAAAATTCTTCCTGTGTCTGTTCTTTTCCTGCAAGAAACTGAATATCATCTATCAGAAGCACGTCCACATTCCGGTATTTATTGCGGAAATGGACAGCTTTGTTATCCCGGATGGAATTAATGAATTCATTCGTAAATTTCTCCGATGACAAATAGACGACCTTTGCATCCGGATTATGATCGATCACATAATGGCCGATCGCATGCATGAGGTGGGTTTTACCCAGTCCTACTCCCCCGTAAATAAACAGCGGATTGTAGGCTTTAGCCGGTGCTTCCGCGACAGCGAGTGACGCTGCGTGGGCAAACCGGTTGCCGCTGCCGATAACGAATGTATCAAACGTATATTTCGGGTTCAGCATGTGCTTCGGCGGCTCACCCGGTGTATCTGCGGCCGGCTCCGGCGGTTTCCTGCTGATGTCCATCTCGGGCTCGGCGGTTTCTTCTTTCGGCAGAATGAATTTTGCTTCCAGTTCTGCCCCGGTCAGCTCCTGCAGTGTATCGGTAATAATATTGAAATAGCGGTTTTCCAGCCAGTCCCGGGCAAACTCATTCGGTGCAATCACAGTAATCGTGTTTGAACTCTGGTTGATGGAATCCGCCTGGGTGTCCTTAAACCACGTATCAAAACTTGGTTTGCTGACCTTTTCTTCGATTTTCTGAAGCGCCTGCTCCCAGAGATCATCTAAATTCTCCACACTTTTCCCTCCTTTACGCGACTCTCTGTTCTGTAACAGCCTACCGGAAATTAATCATCCCCCTCCAGTATGTACAACGGTTGTACAACCCGGATGAATAAAAATACACACAGGGGATGTGCATATCACATATTATAGTAGAAAAGAGGTAATCAACAATTTCCGGTACTTTGTGGATAAACTTATTAAGCATGTTGTACAACTATCCACACCTTTATGCACAGCTGTGGATAGAATTAAAGCTGCAAATATTTTTCCACGAGAAAAAACATCACTATCGTACCAAAAAAAAGCGAGCCTGACAACGTTTCTTTAAAGTTATCCACACTATTCAAGGGGTTGTGCTCAATTTTTATCCACAACACTAGATACTGTGAAGAACTTGTGTGCAGGTGTGTGGAAGAAAAAAATAAGGCAAAAAAATTATCCACAGAGAAGGCGTGAAGGAAAAAATGAGAAATTTGTACAAGCAAAAAAGCAGTAACAGATACTGACGATATACCGGAAGAAGACAAGAGGTGCAAAAACGTGGAAGAAAACAGGCAGAGAGAAGTGCTGAAAAAATTCTGCTTGCAGATGGATGGGAAGAACACCACTTCAAAAAGAAAATATAAAAAAGTAAGCCTCTCCTTTTTTTATTAAGCTATGTTTAAGTTCGCTGACGGCTGGAGAAACACTCCGCTTCCAACCGGTCTGCCGTGAAGGAGATTTTCGGACAGGCTGCGCCCTCTTCTCCAATTTCCTTCTTCCACGGGCCGGTTTCCGCTTCGTATTGTCGTAGAAAAGATAAGTTCTCCTTTTCATGAACGCTGTTCTTTCTTCTGTAAAACCGCGGCAGGCGTAAAGAGCATCAGACAACCTTCAAAAACAACCCGCAGCTTTATATAGAGACATTCATAAAAAATCATTGCACCATAAGGAACGAAGCCTGTTTTATGCCTGGTCTTTTTTACCGTAAGCTGCAGTGGACATGGAAAGCCTCTCCATGGAAACGAAAGCGAACGTTCATTTTTTTATTTTCAAGGCAGCCTTTTTATCAGCTGCATTAAAGCAGGATGTTGATAAGTGGAGAGATGGAAACCCAAAATGGTGTTCATCGTACAGAAATGCTCTGTTTCCGAGGAGGCCTTCGTTATTAAAGAGGAAATCGAAGTTACTCTTGACAGGTGTAAGCTAAAAATTTATAATTTACAAGACTGCCTGCCGCAGACTGCGGTTTTGGCGAGATCGATCATGACAATAAACAGAACTTATTGTTTTAATATGAGTAAGCAGGAGGTGTTTTCACATGGGTAAGCCAACATTCAATCCAAATAACCGCAAGCGTAAGATGAATCACGGTTTCCGTGCGCGTATGGCTACGAAGAACGGACGTAAAGTTCTTGCCAACCGCCGCCGCAAAGGAAGAAAGGTTCTATCTGCGTAACAAAAAGACCACTGGATGATCAGTGGTCTTTTTTTACAGGAAGCAGATGTATTCATATAGTAAAAACAGGCAGCTGTCCTTGAAACCTGCAGGACGGCTTCTTGTCGGTTCGTGACCGTTTTGTGACTTTAAGGAACAGTGATTGAATCAGCACATAAGTTTAGGTAAAATGAATAGCGTCACAGGCGCTGTTATGAAGAGGTGCCCGTGAATGAAAAAGCAGCATCGTTTAAGAAAAAACGAAGAGTTCCAGAAGGTGTTCCAGCACGGAAAATCAGCAGCCAACCGCCAGTTTGTCGTATATCAGCTTTCCAGACGCGGGCAGGAACACGTCCGGATCGGCCTTTCTGTAAGCAAAAAGCTTGGAAATGCCGTCCAGCGCAACCGGATAAAACGGTTGATGAAAGAAGCGCTGCGCGGTACAGCCGAAGAGCTCAGGCAGGACTGTGATGTCGTCATTATCGCAAGAAAACCTGCAGCTTCGATGGAGTTGGAGGAAGTCCAGAAATCCTTGAAGCACGTGCTGAAAGTAGCCAAACTCTACAGGCGGAGAACCCGCTGAGATTTTTCGAGGTGACATCATGAAAAGAATACTGGTGGGAATGATTCGATTTTATCAAAGGTATATTTCCCGGCTGACGCCGCCCTCCTGCCGCTTTTACCCGACCTGCTCCCACTACGGCCTGGAGGCTGTACAGGTGCACGGTGCAGGGAAAGGCCTTTATCTGACAGTACGGCGGCTGTTGAAGTGTCATCCTTTTCATCCGGGAGGAATTGATCCGGTGCCGGAAAAAAGGAGCGCCGTCCGTAAAAATCAGTAGAGAACAAAGAAGGAATTTATTTCATGTGTGACGAAAAAGTTAGGAGGACCAAGAGTGGTTAAGAAAATAAGTATTGCATCCATGTTTATCGGCGTCATGCTGCTGATGACAGGGTGTTTTAACATTAATGAGCCGATTACATCCGACGCAGGCGGGATCTGGGATCCGTTTTTTGTGTATCCGCTGTCCTGGCTGATGACAACTATTGCTGATGCTCTGAACAACAGTTACGGGCTGGCGATTATTATCGTAACGATCCTGCTTCGTATTCTGATTCTTCCGCTGATGATCAAGCAGACGAAAAGTACGAAAGCAATGCAGGCTCTCCAGCCGCAGATGAAGGAACTCCGGGAAAAATACAGTGCAAAGGATCAGCAGACCCAGCAGAAGCTTCAAAAGGAAATGATGGAGCTGTTCCAGACGCACGGTGTCAACCCGCTGGCCGGGTGTCTGCCGATTCTCGTACAGATGCCGATTCTGATCGCTTTCTACCATGCAATTATCCGCACGCCGCAGATTAATCCGGACGTGGACCCGAGCTACACGGGTACGCCGCAGGAATTTCTCTGGTTTGAGCTTGGAAGCGCGGATCCGTTTTTCATACTGCCGCTTGTCGCAGGGGCGACAACGTTCATACAGCAGAAAATGATGATGGTGCAGGACAACCCGCAGATGAAGGCACTTCTTTACATTATGCCGATCATGATCATGGCATTCGCCGCCTTCTTCCCGTCGGCCCTTGCGCTGTACTGGGTTATCGGTAACCTGTTTATGATTGTGCAGACATACTTTATCACCGGTCCTAACGTAGGAAAAAATAAAGAAGGTTCTAAGCAGACCAAAACGGGGGGAGCGAAGAGCTAGTGAATAAAGTGACGGTATCTGGGCGTACAGTAGAGGAAGCAGTAGTGCAGGGTCTGGAAAAACTGGAAGCGGACCGCGGGGAGGTCAACATCCACGTCGTCGAGGAAGCCCAGAAAGGCTTTCTCGGACTGATCGGCAATAGGCCGGCAGTAGTGGAAATTACCCGCAGACCGGATCCTGTAAAGACCGGCCTGAATTTTCTGAGGGAAGCGATTCATCATATGGGAGTCAGTGCGAGTGTGGAAGTTGAGGAGCGCAAAGAAGGCCTTTACTTCCTTATCAGCGGTCAGGAAATTGGCGTGCTTATCGGCCGCCGTGGGCAGACGCTTGATTCCCTGCAGTACCTCGTCAATCTTGCAGCCAACAAAGTTTCCGATAAATTCGTACGTATTCATCTTGATGCCGAAGGGTACCGTGCCCGCAGGAAAGAAGCTCTGGAGACGCTTGCCGGACGGCTTGCAGAAAAAGCTCTCCGCATCCGCCGGGACGTCCAGCTGGAGCCGATGAACTCGATGGAAAGAAAAATCATTCATTCGGCCCTGCAGAACGACGGACGGGTGGAAACTTATTCGGACGGAAAAGATCCGAACCGAAGGGTTGTCATCAAACCTAAATAAGACACGGAACACCCCATTTTTCACAGCTTTTGTTTCATACCGGTCCCGCCGGAAGCTCCCGCTTCCGGCGGGATTTTTGCATGCTCTGCAGAAGCATACATCTTTTCAGGAGAAGCCGGATGTGGTAATCTAGTAAGTTGGAATCAACAAAATTTTTATTTTATACAGCAGTCTCAGCCGTGTCCTCTATATGGTATGAGAAAAGCGTAAACTTTAATGACGATAATGGAAGAATTATTTATAAAAGGCTGTGTAAAAAAAACGCCAGAATACACAGAAGCTCATTTTTACAATATAGAAAGGAGGCACGGGAAGATGGATACGATTGCAGCAATTTCGACTCCGATGGGGGAGGGGGCCATCGGCATTGTCAGACTCAGCGGAGAACAGGCCGTTCCTACGGCTGATAAAATTTACGCCGGTAAACGCCCGCTCATGGAAGTGGACTCTCATACGATCAACTACGGCCATATTAAGGATCCTTCCACCGGTGAAACGATCGAAGAAGCGATGGTATCGGTTCTCCGGGCGCCGAAGACGTATACAAAGGAAGATATTATTGAAATCAACTGCCACGGCGGCCTGACGTCAGTCAACCGGGTGCTTCAGATGGCTCTGAAGCACGGGGCAAGGCTTGCGGAGCCCGGGGAATTTACGAAGCGTGCCTTTCTTAACGGCCGGATCGACCTTTCCCAGGCAGAAGCGGTGATGGACCTGATCCGTGCAAAGACGGACCGTGCGATGAACGTTGCCATGAACCAGGTGGAGGGAAGACTGTCGAATCAGATTCAAACACTCCGGCAGAAGCTTCTTGAAACCGTGGCACACGTCGAAGTCAATATCGACTACCCGGAATACGATGCGGAAGAAATGACGCTCGAGATGATCCGGGAAAAAGGGACAGAGGTAGCCGAAGGAGTGCAGCAGCTGCTCACGACCGCCCACCAGGGGAAAATTCTCCGTGAAGGTCTTTCGACAGTCATTATCGGCCGTCCGAATGTCGGTAAATCCTCGCTTTTAAACAGTCTCGTTCACGAAAACAAGGCGATCGTTACCGACGTTCCGGGTACAACGCGCGATGTCGTGGAAGAATACGTGAACGTCCGCGGTGTACCGCTTCGTCTTCTGGATACAGCCGGCATCAGGGAAACGGAAGATATCGTGGAGCGGCTCGGCGTCGAGCGCTCAAGAAAAGTAGTGAAGGATGCCGAACTGGCACTGCTCGTGTTAAATTACAATGAAGCACTGACACCGTCCGACGAAGAACTTTTTAAGTTGATCGACGGGCAGGATGCCATTATTATAGTGAATAAAACAGATCTGGATAAAAAAATCTCCCTCGACGAGGTGAGACAACTTGCCGGAGATCAGCCGGTCATCTCCACATCACTTCTGCAGGATGAAGGAGTCGACCAGCTCGAGGAAGCGATCCGTACGCTGTTTTTTGAAGGGGAGATGGAAGGCGGCGATATGTCGTACGTCTCCAATTCCCGTCATATTGCACTTTTGGAACAGGCAAAAAGTTATGTCGAAGAAGCACTCTCGGCAGCGGAAAGCGGCATGCCGATCGACATGGTGCAGATAGATATTACACGGGCATGGGAAGTTTTAGGGGAAGTTATTGGCGACAGTGTGCACGAAAGTTTAATTGACCAGCTGTTTTCGCAGTTCTGCTTAGGAAAATAAAGGAGGAATAACATCTATGAGTTATCATGGAGGAGATTTTGACGTCATCGTCATCGGAGCCGGGCATTCCGGTGTGGAAGCGGGACTTGCTTCTGCAAGAGCCGGTGCCGATACGCTCATGCTCACACTGAATCTTGACGCTGTTGCTTTTATGCCGTGTAATCCGTCGGTCGGAGGACCGGCAAAAGGAATCGTCGTGCGGGAAATTGACGCGCTCGGCGGGGAAATGGCAAGAAATATCGATAAAACGCATATTCAGATGCGCATGCTTAATACAGCAAAAGGACCGGCCGTACGGGCACTGCGTGCCCAGGCCGATAAGTTTTTGTACCAGCAGGAAATGAAGGAAACAATTGAAGAAACAGACAACCTGCTTCTCCGCCAGGGCATGGTGGAACGTCTCATCATCGAGGAGGATACGGTGAAAGGCGTCGTCACCCAAACCGGAGCGGAATACCGGGCGGATGCTGTCATTGTCACGACCGGCACGTATCTCCGCGGAAAAGTGATTTTAGGCGAACTTTCCTACGAGAGCGGTCCGAATAACATGCAGCCGTCCGTCAACCTGTCATACCATATGCAGGAGCTCGGTTTTAAAATGGAGCGCTTTAAAACCGGAACGCCTCCACGGGTGAAAGGTTCCAGCATCGATTATGACAAAACAGAAATTCAGCCCGGAGACGACGTTCCGCGTGCGTTCTCCTACGAAACGGTGGAGTATATTACGGACCAGCTGCCATGCTGGCTGACGTACACGAACAAAGAAACCCATGAACTGATCAACAGCAACCTTACCCGTTCTCCGATGTACTCCGGAATGATTGAAGGTACCGGTCCGCGCTACTGTCCGTCCATCGAAGATAAAGTTGTCCGCTTCAGTGACAAGCCGCGGCACCAGATCTTCCTTGAGCCGGAAGGGCGTAATACGAAGGAAGTATACGTGCAGGGACTTTCCACAAGTCTTCCGGAGGACGTGCAGCACAACATTCTTAAAACGATTCCGGGACTCGAGCACGTGCAGATGATGCGTCCGGGTTATGCCATCGAGTATGATGCGATCGTACCGACACAGCTGTGGCCGACGCTCGAAACGAAAAAAATCAGCGGCCTGTTTACAGCCGGCCAGATCAACGGAACGAGCGGCTATGAAGAAGCAGCCGGACAGGGGCTGATGGCCGGTATTAACGCAGCGATGAAAGTGCAGGGGAAAGAACCGGTCGTACTCGACCGCTCGGAAGCCTACATCGGCGTGATGATCGATGACCTTGTGACAAAAGGTACCGAAGAACCGTACCGACTGCTCACATCCCGAGCGGAATACCGTCTGCTTCTCCGTCATGACAATGCGGATCTCCGGCTGACGGAGACCGGATACCGTACCGGCCTGATTTCCGACGAACGGTTTGCCCGCTTCGAAGCGAAAAAAGCGGCGATCGCTGAAGAAGTAAGACGCCTTGAAAATACGACAATTAAAGTTTCCGATCAGGCTCTTCAGGTGATGGAGGAAAAAGATTCCTCTCCGCTGAAAGAAGCGCTGAACGCAGCAGTGCTGCTGAAACGTCCGGAAATCACTTATCAGGAAGTGGAACGCATCGTGCCTCCAGAGAAAGAGCTTGGGGAAGATGTGAAGGAACAAGTGGAAATTCACGTAAAATATAAAGGCTATATTGCCAAGCAGATGGAGCAGGTAGAGAAAGCGAAGAAAATGGAAAGCAAAAAACTTCCTGCCGACCTGGATTATCATGCGATCAGCGGTCTGGCTCTGGAAGCAAGAGAAAAACTATCCGAAGTACGTCCGCTTTCCGTGGGCCAGGCTTCCCGGGTATCCGGAGTAAATCCGGCGGATGTTTCGGTGCTCCACGTCTACCTGGAACAGGGACGTCTGCAGAAGGTGGTAGAAGGATAAGAGAGGCGGCTGACCGATGAATGCAAAGCAGTTACAGGAAGCATTAGAAGAACGGGGAATTACGCTCAATGAGGAACAGCTCGAGCGCCTTTCCCGCTATTATGAAATTCTCGTGGACTGGAATGAGCGGATGAATCTTACCGCTATTACGGAAAAGGAAGAAGTGTATTTGAAACACTTTTACGATTCGCTCACCGCAGCTTTTTCCTTCGATTTCCGTCGTCCGCTCCGCGTAGTGGATGTCGGGGCGGGGGCCGGCTTTCCGAGCCTTCCTCTTAAAATCTGTTTTCCGGAAATTGACGTCACGATTGTCGATTCCCTGAACAAGCGTATTACTTTTCTTAATGCCCTTGCGGAGGAACTGGATTTAACAGGAGTTGCTTTTTATCATGACCGGGCAGAACAGTTTGCGCGGAAAAAAGAACATCGGGAGCAGTACGACGTTGTCCTCTCCCGTGCTGTTGCCAGAATGTCCGTGCTGACAGAGCTTTGTCTGCCGCTCGTGAAAAAAGACGGAATGTTTATTGCGATGAAAGCTTCCGGTGCTGCAGAGGAACTGAAGGATGCCAAAAAAGCCATTCAGCTTCTCGGTGGGAGTGTGGAAAACAAATTTGATTTTTCACTCCCGGAAGAAGGCGGAGAACGCTCAGTCATTCACGTGCGAAAAACTGGAACGACATCAAAAAAATTCCCGAGAAAGCCGGGGACTCCAAATAAACAGCCGATTTCCTAATAGAAGCGGACCTGCCTTTTAAAGCGGGTCCGCTTTTTTAATGTGCCGGAAGAAGAGGATATTACTGCGTGTTTCGTGATATAATCACGTAGAAACAAGCGTAAAAAAGAGAAAGTTCCTTTATTTCGTTTCACGTGAAACAAAGAAAGGACAAGAGATTTGTAAGGAAGGTGTCACCTGTGAAGCAGTCATTTTCGAAATTGTTTGGACTAAGCGAAAAAAAGCAGTCTTCTTCGGAAGAAGAGCTTGTCGATCGGGAAGAAACGGTCAGACAGATGGAAGTGAAACGTCTGGAGCCGAACCCTTTTCAGCCCCGCACCGTATTTAACGAAGAAAGTATAGAAGAGCTGGCTTCTACAATCCAGACTTACGGCATGATTCAGCCGATCGTCGTCCGGGAGAATAACGAACGTTTCGAAATTATCGCCGGAGAACGGCGCTGGCGGGCGGCAAAACACGCCGGCATGACGACAGTTCCGGTCGTGATTAAAGATTTTGATGACCGGAAAACAGCGTCGGTCGCCTTAATTGAAAATTTGCAGCGGGAAGGACTGACGTCGATTGAAGAAGCTTCTGCCTATGAGCGGCTGCTGAAACTGCACGAGCTCACCCAGGGAGGCCTGGCAGAACGCCTCGGGAAAAGCCAGTCCACCGTCGCCAACAAACTCCGCCTGCTGCAGCTTTCGGAGAAAGTAAAAGAAGCTCTGTTAAACCGGGATATCAGTGAACGTCACGCCCGGGCGCTTCTCCGGGTGAAAGAGGACGAGGTACAGCAGAAGCTGCTGGAGCAGCTGATACGTGAATCGTGGAGTGTAAAAGAAACAGAAGCAGCCGTGGACAAACTGCAGGAACAGGCGGCTCCACCCCCTAAAAAACGGATGCAGAAAAGCTATTCCAGAGATACCCGTCTTGCACTGAATACGATCCGCCGTTCGGTCGATATGGTGAACGAATCCGGATTGAAAATTAATACGGCAGAAGAGGAGCATGAGGAATACTATCAGTTTACGATCCGTATCCCGAAAAAATAACCGCCTGCTGTAAAGGCGCTTACTGACATTTCAGAAGGGCTTTGAAGTCTGCCTGTGGACACCTGTTTTTTTCAATCTTCGAAGCAGGAATAAAGGAAGCCGTTTCCATCTTTTTGTTTCTTTCCCGGTAATTCATGATAGAATAAAAAGCAAAGTTGTGCAGTGAGGCAGGTGACGAATAGTGGGTAAAGTCATAGCAATTGCAAACCAGAAAGGCGGTGTCGGCAAAACGACCACCGCAGTGAATTTAAGTGCCAGCCTTGTACAGGAGGGCCGGAAAGTGCTTATTGTTGATATCGATCCCCAGGGTAATACGACAAGTGGAATCGGAATCAACAAAGGAGATATTAACGAATGCATTTACAATGTTCTCGTCGAAGAGCAGAAAGCTGAAAACGTTCTTGTATCAACTTCGATGGAAGGACTCGACGTTATTCCTTCCACCATTCAGCTGGCCGGTGCGGAAATTGAACTGGTGTCTGCCATCTCCCGGGAAATGCGGCTGAAACAGGCGCTTGATAGAGTGAAAGACAATTACGACTTCGTTATTATCGACTGTCCACCGTCTCTCGGGCTGCTGACACTGAACTCTCTGACGGCCTCTGATACGGTAATAATACCGGTGCAGTGCGAATATTATGCCTTGGAAGGATTGAGTCAGCTTCTGAATACGATCCGGCTCGTCCAGAAACATTTAAATTACGATCTGATGATTGAAGGCGTTCTGCTGACGATGCTGGATGCCCGGACAAATCTCGGTCTTCAGGTAACGGAAGAAGTAAAAAAGTACTTTGGTGATAAAGTGTTTGAAACTATTATTCCGCGGACCGTTCGTCTGGGAGAAGCACCAAGTCATGGGGAATCCATTGTGACCTATGATCCAAAATCCCGGGGAGCGGACGTTTACGCGGAGCTAGCAAAGGAAGTGATCAGCCATGGGTAAAGGCCTCGGCAAAGGGATTAATGCTTTTTTTCCAAACGCATCCAAAGAACCCGACAAACAGGTGGAAGAAATCAAGCTGACAGATATCCGCCCAAACCCATACCAGCCCCGTAAAATTTTTGAAGAGGAAGCACTCGGAGAGCTCGCAGAATCAATCAGCAGCCATGGAGTCATCCAGCCGATTTCTCTTCGGAAAAGTATCAAGGGGTATGAAATTGTAGTCGGAGAACGCCGCTTCCGGGCGGCCGGAAAAGCAGGACTGAAAACAATACCGGCCGTCGTTCAGGAATTGACGGATGATGAAATGATGGAGCTGGCACTGATTGAAAATCTGCAGCGGGAAAATCTGAATCCGCTGGAGGAAGCCAAAGCGTACCAGAAACTGATGGAGCACCTTCAGATAACCCAGGATGATCTGGCGGCAAGACTCGGAAAAAGCCGTCCACACATTGCCAACCACGTGCGGCTTCTGCAGCTTCCGCAGATTGTTCAGGAATACCTGGCAGAAGGAAAGGTATCCATGGGCCATGCCCGCGCCCTGCTCGGTTTAAAAAACAAACAGGAGCTGAGCGGCCTTCTTCAAAAGGTAGTACAGGAAGAAATGAGCGTCCGGCAGCTGGAGGAGTATATCCAGCGCGCCAACAGCAGCGTTTCACGTGAAACAACAAAAAAACCGTCAGTTTCTGCGTCGTGGAAAAGCCGGGAATCACGATTGAAAAGCTACTTTGGAACCAACGTACAGATCAAACCCGGTAAACGAAAAGGAAAAATAGAAATTGACTACACGAACGAAGAAGACCTGGAGCGGATTTTTCATCTTTTATACAAAGAAGAGCAGGAATAAATAATACGATTCTTTTTTGAGGCTGTCCCCACTGCAGGAGCGGGGGCAGCCTCTTCCAGCGTCTTCTTTTCATCCGGAAACGCTCCGAACGCAATTTCAGGTAAAGGCAGGAGAAAACGTCATGATACTATTTGGAACTATTGTCAACGGACTGGCGATCGTTGCCGGAGCACTTATAGGGAGCCGGCTCACCCGGCTGTCCAAAGGCATGCAGGAAACAGTTATGAAAGCTATCGGCCTGGCTGTTCTCATTCTCGGCCTCGACATGGCAATGGAAGGAAACGAATTTCTGCTCGTCATTTTCAGTCTGGCCTTCGGAGGTATTCTCGGGGAGCGGTGGAACATTGAAGGGAAGCTGAACGGTGTCGGCCAGTGGATGGAACGAAAGTGGAAAAAGGAAGAAGGAAGCTCTATTGCTGAAGGATTCATCGCCTCCACGCTGCTTTTCGTCGTCGGGGCGATGGCGATTATCGGAGCATTGGACAGCGGCTTCCGTCAGGACCACTCGGTACTATTGACGAAAGCGGTGCTGGATGGTTTTACGTCGGTCATATTTGCAGCAACGCTTGGAATCGGTGTGCTTTTTTCGGCTGTTCCGGTAGTTCTTTATCAAGGAGGAATTGCAATTGCTGCTACGTGGATTGTCCGGTTTATTCCGGAATCACAGCTCGACCTTGTGATCAGTGAAATTACAGCGGTCGGCGGCCTCATGATTATCGGCATCGGTCTGAATCTTCTCGGCGTACCGAAAATCCGCATCGCAAACCTCCTCCCGGCTATTCTTCTTATCGTTGTTTTCGTTTTTTTCAAAAGCTGGCTTTTTTAAAAGGCCAATGAAGAAAGCAGCACCCACTGAAAAAACAGCGGGAGAAAACAATTAATGGTGGAACAGCACGAAAAGATGAAGTACGCTTGTAATGAAATACAGTAAACAGGGGTGAGTATTTTGGCAGAGCCAAAGTTTGAGCTGAACGATGTCGTTGAAATGAAAAAGCAGCATCCGTGTGGAACCAACCGCTGGAAAGTTGTCCGGATGGGAATGGATATCCGGATTAAGTGCCAGGGGTGCGGCCACAGCATCATGATGCCGCGGCGTGATTTCGAAAAAAAGATGAAGCGGGTGCTCGAAAAAGAAGCAGAGTAAAAAGCCGTCCGGCCGGGGCGGTTTTTCGCTTTTTCCAATCTTCTTGAGTGGAAGGACGGAAAGCAGGAAAACTCGGCAGTTGCGTTCTTTTCATGAAGTCACTATAATTGATAAGGATGTAGACATGACGGAAGAATGCATAATAAAGGAGTAATGAATAAATGGCTTTAACAACGGGAATCGTCGGCCTGCCGAACGTCGGTAAGTCAACGTTATTTAATGCAATTACACAGGCGGGGGCAGAATCCGCCAACTATCCATTCTGTACAATCGATCCGAACGTCGGGATTGTGGAAGTACCGGACCACCGGCTGCAGAAGCTGACTGAAATGGTCGACCCGCACAAAACGGTTCCAACGGCGTTTGAATTTACGGATATTGCAGGAATTGTCGAAGGAGCGAGCAAAGGGGAAGGACTCGGCAACAAGTTTCTTTCCCATATACGGGAAGTTGACGCCATTTCCCACGTGGTCCGCTGCTTTGGGGACGACAACGTCACTCACGTTTCCGGTTCCGTAAATCCGATCCGTGACATTGAAGTGATCAACCTCGAGCTTATTCTTGCCGACCTGGAAACAGTCGAAAAGCGGATCGGTAAAGTAGAGAAGATGGCCAAGTCGAAGGATAAAGACGCCATGGCGGAATTTGAAGTTCTCAAAAAACTCCGCGATGCGTTTGAAGAAGAGCGCCCGGCACGAAGCATTGATTTCACGAAAGAAGAAAAGAAAATCGTGAAAGGCTTTCAGCTTCTGACGGAAAAGCCGGTTCTCTATGTGGCGAACGTCAGCGAGGAAGAAATTCTGGAAGCGGACGAAAACCCGTACGTCCAGCAGGTGAAGGAATTCGCTGCAAAAGAAAATTCAGAAGTTATCGTCGTCTGTGCCAAGATCGAATCGGAAATTGCCGAGCTTGAAGGAGAAGAAAAGCAGGAATTTCTGGATGATCTCGGGATTGCAGAAGCGGGGCTCGATCAGCTGATCCGTGCGGCCTACGCACTTCTCGGTCTGGATACGTACTTTACAGCTGGAAAGCAGGAAGTACGGGCGTGGACGATCCGCGGCGGCACAAAGGCTCCTCAGGCAGCGGGTGTCATTCATACGGACTTTGAACGCGGATTTATCCGTGCCGAAGTTGTTTCTTACGAGGACCTCGTAGAAGCAGGCAACATGAACAACGCAAAAGAAAAAGGAAAAGTGCGTCTGGAAGGAAAAGAGTATGTCGTTAAGGATGGCGATGTTGTCCATTTCCGTTTCAATGTGTAATAAACAAAAGAGAGCAGCCGGAATTTATCCAGCTGCTCTCTTTTCGTTTATAAAGTTTTTTAATAGGTATACGATTACCTGCTTCCGCCTCCGCAGGACGCTTTCTTACCCGCAGTCAATACTTTTTGTGTTTTTTTTTGAAGAAATAAGCAGGAAAGGCGGATCGGGGCGTGCTTCCCGGGTCAAAAAACCACGCTTCTGCTTAAAAAAGGACATTCCGAAGAAGCCCTGCACATGGCCTTTTTTTCGCAGGGCAG
>NZ_PZJJ01000036.1 GCF_003044065.1 Alkalicoccus saliphilus | reverse complement strand
TCAAAAACCGAATCCAGTGACGAAAGCGGAGAGGTCACACCCGTTCCCATGCCGAACACGGAAGTTAAGCTCTCCAGCGCCAATGATAGTTGGGGGCTCTCCCCCTGCAAAAGTAGGACGTCGCTGGATTTACATATGGGGCCTTAGCTCAGCTGGGAGAGCGCCTGCTTTGCACGCAGGAGGTCAGCGGTTCGATCCCGCTAGGCTCCACCATATTATTTCAAATCCATTTCTGGCGGAGTAGCTCAGCTGGCTAGAGCGTACGGTTCATACCCGTGAGGTCGGGGGTTCGATCCCCTCCTCCGCTACCAATTTAACTTGGAGGAATACCCAAGTCTGGCTGAAGGGATCGGTCTTGAAAACCGACAGGGGTGTCAAAGCCCGCGGGGGTTCGAATCCCTCTTCCTCCTCCATTTCTATTTTAATAAAACTGGTCCCGTGGTGTAGCGGTTAACATGCCTGCCTGTCACGCAGGAGATCGCGGGTTCGATTCCCGTCGGGACCGCCATTTTTATCTGAAAATACTGGAGTAAAACTTTCAGGAAAATATCAGATAATCGTGGAGGGGTAGCGAAGTTGGCCAAACGCGGCGGACTGTAAATCCGCTCCTTCGGGTTCGGGAGTTCGAGTCTCTCCCCCTCCACCATCACAGGGGTATAGTTTAATGGCAAAACGAAGGTCTCCAAAACCTTTGATGCGGGTTCGATTCCTGCTACCCCTGCCAATATACATACTATGGCGGTTGTGGCGAAGTGGTTAACGCACCGGATTGTGATTCCGGCATTCGTGGGTTCGATTCCCATCAGCCGCCCCATTGATTTATTTAGGGCTATAGCCAAGCGGTAAGGCATCGGATTTTGATTCCGTGACTCGCAGGTTCGAATCCTGCTAGCCCTGCCAAGTATATGCGGGAATAGCTCAGTGGTAGAGCACCACCTTGCCAAGGTGGGGGTCGCGGGTTCGAATCCCGTTTCCCGCTCCATTATAAAATAAATAAGCGCCCGTAGCTCAATTGGATAGAGCGTCTGACTACGGATCAGAAGGTTAGGGGTTCGACTCCTCTCGGGCGCGCCATATTAAAATTTATAGATTTCCCTGTGCGGGTGTAGTTTAGTGGTAAAACCTCAGCCTTCCAAGCTGATGATGTGGGTTCGATTCCCATCACCCGCTCCATTTTTATGTAAAATATGCCGGGGCCTATAGCTCAGCTGGTTAGAGCGCACGCCTGATAAGCGTGAGGTCGGTGGTTCGAGTCCACTTAGGCCCACCATTGTTCCACAGTAGCTCAGTGGTAGAGCAATCGGCTGTTAACCGATCGGTCGTAGGTTCGAATCCTACCTGTGGAGCCATTGATTTTTACTAAAAAAAATTTTTTTAAAACGTAAACGAGGCCCGTTGGTCAAGTGGTTAAGACACCGCCCTTTCACGGCGGTAACACGGGTTCGAATCCCGTACGGGTCACCATTCTTTTTGTGTTTTATCCTGAGTAAAGCAGGGTAAAGAAAAGCGTAATATGCAGGAGCCATTAGCTCAGCTGGCAGAGCATCTGACTTTTAATCAGAGGGTCGGAGGTTCGAATCCTCCATGGCTCACCAACTTATTAATCAATGAGGCTGTTTTTATCGATCTATTCGATAAAGCAGTCTTTTTTTGTATGCAGTTTTTAAGTACGGTAGTTTACATTGTAAGAAAAAGAACGGATAAACTTAGGTCTTATAAAATTATTATTTAATTTCTTTTTGAAGAAGGATTTTTAGAAGAATGTTTTAACAGTTCTATCGTAAAACGAAACGGTTTTATTAACGAATCTATTTATTAACATTAAAACTTAATAATAGATTATATGTAAACAATTAACAATATGACAGCGTTTACTTTTTAAGAACCTTTATAATTTTTAGATTTTTTTGAAAAAAGCACTTGTTTGTAAGAGTTTTCACATGTTTTAATGATTAACATTACGATCATGTAAGAAAATCTTCTACAGGAGAGTGAATGGAATGACTTTACGACAGCAGAATGGACAGTTTAATACTTTATTAAATAATGAATGGGTAGAGAGTGGAAGTGGAGAAACTATTAAAATTTATTCTCCTGACGATCATGCTCTTACCGGGGAAGTACCTGCGCTGAGCCAGGAGGAAGTGGATACTGCCATTCGCAGCACGGCTGCTGTTCAGGAAAACTGGGAAGCTTCAGAAGGACATGAACGTTCACAGCTTCTGCACCGCTGGGCAGACGAACTGGAAAAAATGACGGCGGAGATCGGCCTCATGATACATAAAGAGGTTGGAAAAACACTTTCTTCTGCAGAAGGAGAAGTAAAGCGCACAGCAGAACTTATCCGTCACACGGCAGAGGAAGGGCTGCGTACTCACGGAAGCTTTATTCAGGGAGATGCTTTCCCCGGAGCTTCAAAATCTACAAAAGCAATGGTTCAGAAAGTCCCACACGGGGTGGTCCTGGCCGTATCGCCGTTCAACTATCCGGTGAATCTCGCAGCTTCCAAAATAGCGCCGGCACTCATTACTGGAAATACCGTCGTGTTTAAACCAGCTACACAGGGGGCGGTCAGCGGACTGCTGATGGTAGAGGCTCTTGTCAAAGCGGGTCTTCCAGAAGGAGTTTTAAATGTTGTAACGGGAAGAGGTTCCGTGATCGGTGATTTCGCTGTTACACACCCTAAAGTTGATATGATCACTTTCACAGGTGGAACAGATACAGGAAAGCATATTGCAGGAAAAGCCTCGATGATTCCTGTCGTGCTGGAGCTCGGAGGAAAAGACCCGGCTATCGTCCTGGAGGATGCTGATCTGGATAAAGCAGCCAAAGAAATCGTCAGTGGTGCCTTCAGTTATTCAGGGCAGCGGTGCACAGCAATTAAAAGAGTGATGGTTATGGATAATGTGGCCGATGAACTTCTGCAGAAAGTTCAGGAGCTTGTGAAAGGTCTTAAGGTCGGAAAATCGAGCGAGGATGCTTCAGTCACACCGATGATCGATCAAAAGTCAGCAGAGTATGTTCTGTCACTTATCGACGATGCCCGGAATAAGGGAGCAGTCATTGTAGAGGAAGGTCTTCAGGAAAAGAATCTGCTGGGACCTACGCTGCTGGATCACGTAACAGAAGATATGGAAGTTGCCTGGGAGGAACAGTTTGGACCGGTACTTCCGTTTATGCGTATTGCGAATGAGCTGGAGGCGGTGGATCTTGAAAAGCGAAACGCCTATGGACTTCAGGCCAGTATTTTCACAAAAAATCTGGAGAATGCTTTTGCGATTGCGGATAAACTGAATGTTGGAACAGTCCAGGTGAACGGAAAAACTTCCAGAGGACCTGATCACTTTCCGTTTCTCGGGGTTAAAAATTCCGGACAGGGAGTACAGGGAATTGGAAGAAGTATTGATTCCATGCTTCGGGATAAAGTACTTGTGCTTAATCTGTAATTATGTAAATAAAAAACGGACGTGGCCAATGCCACGTCCGTTTTTATATGAAGGGATAAAAAATATCAGAAGTACCCGGTTATTTCATATAAAAAGACTACTTATATTTTTTATTATGGAATAAAAAACGTTATATTCTATGTTTTCCATTTTGGTAAACATGACAAGTGTCATGTTTAAACCCTGACACCTATGTCTTACGGGTACCTGAAGAAGCCGGTAGAATAAGAATTATCAAACAGCAATACTCAGGAGGAATAACTATGAGCAGAAATCAATTAGCCGAACTCAAAAAAAGCGTAGCGCCTTTTGCTTCTTCTAATTTAAAAAGCAGCATCTGGCAGATAGTTAATTCTATTCTTCCTTTCATTATTTTATGGTACCTTGCCTATCAGAGCCTCAGCGTTTCCTACTGGCTTGCACTGCCGTTCATCATTCTGGCTGCGGGCTTTGTCGTCCGTACGTTCATTATTTTTCACGACTGCACACACGGCTCCTTCTTTAAAAGTAAAAAAGCTAACCGTATAACAGGCTTTGTTACAGGGGTAATTACTCACTTTGCATTTGATAAATGGAAGAGAAGTCATACGATACACCATGCAACAAGTGGAAATCTTGATAAAAGAGGCACCGGTGATATCTGGATTATGACTCTGGAAGAATATGCGGAGGCAGGATTCTGGAAACGTCTCTCCTATCGTCTTTATCGTAATCCGATTGTGATGTTCGGTCTTGGACCGTTCTTCCTTTTCATGGTGGACAACCGTTTTAACCGTCGGGGAGCAAAGAAAGCTGAACGATGGAACACCCATCTTATTACAGCTTCCATTGCACTCATTTATGGACTGTTAATCTGGGGCATCGGACTTCAGGCATTCCTTCTCATTCAAGTACCGGTACTGTTTATATCCGGAGCACTTGGAATCTGGCTGTTTTATGTTCAGCATCAATTCGAAGATTCTTATTTCGAGAATGAATCGGAGTGGGATTTTGTTAAAGCCGCGGTGGATGGCAGTTCCTATTACCAGCTTCCGAAAGTTATTCAGTGGCTGACGGGAAACATAGGCTACCATCACGTTCATCATCTCAGCCCGAAAGTACCAAACTACCATCTGGAAAAAACCCATGAAGAAACGACTCCTCTTCAACAGGTAACTACGATTAATCTATGGACGAGTTTAAAAGCCGTGAATTTCCGCCTTTACGATGAAAAAAATAAACGCTTCACTGGATACAAAGCAGCAAAAAAATTAAAACGGCAGGAAAATGTTGTCCGCCCTGCAAAAACGCAGGTCAGCTCTTAAATAAGTTTTTTTGAAGCCCTTTTCCCCTGCGGAAGAGGGCTTTTTGGTACACTTACAGTAGAAGGTCTGCACCAGTGAAGCCCGTCAAAAAGAACATTAAAGAATTCTGAAAAAATTTAAAGTGAAGGAGGTGCCTGCATGAGAAACTGGTTTCACATTTTCCCTGAAAATACCGGCTTAAGTCTGTATGCGTGGATTATTTTTTGTCTTCTGCCATTCTATTTTGTTATCGCCAACTCAACCCCGGGAGAGGTTATCGCCGGTGTGCTTATGATCGTGCTGTTTTTTACTGCTTACCGTCTCTCTTTTATTAAAAAAGGGTGGATAGTCTACGCTGCTGTAGGAATAGAACTTGCTATAAGTATAGGCATGACTCTTTACTTCGGCTATGTGTACTTCTTTTTGTTCCTGGCATTTTTTGTAGGGAATATGAACAGCCTCAGAGCATTTATTCTGCTCTACGTGTTAAACGTTTTATCTGGAGGGGCTGCCGTAGGGTTCGGTTTTTATATTCAAAGTGAAATCTTTATGATGCAGCTTCCGTTTATTGTAATCAGTCTGATAGGAATTATTCTCCTTCCATTTACGATCTATAACAAAAATAAACAAGAAAAACTGGAAGGCCAGCTGGAAGATGCGAACGAAAGAATATCCCAGCTGATTGTGATGGAAGAGAGACAGCGGATAGCCAGGGATCTGCATGATACGCTAGGGCAGAAATTATCATTGATCGGGCTGAAGAGCGATCTCGCAGAAAAACTGATCACCGCAAAACCGTTAAAAGCCCAGCAGGAAGTTCAGGACATTAACCGGACGGCACGTCTTGCCCTGAAAGAAGTAAGAGAACTTGTTTCCGAGATGAAGGGGACCCGTCTTCGGGAGGAAATGCGTCACGTGAAGGAAATTCTCGATATGGCAGGCATCAAACTGCAATTTTCAGGAAATCAGGAACTGGGGGAAATCCCGCTCCTCGTCGAAAACACTTTGAGTATGTGTCTGAAGGAAGCGGTAACTAACATTGTGAAACACAGTTATGCCTCGCTCTGTGAAATCTCTATTGAGGAGTCTTCGAGAGAAATTCTCGTGGAAGTGAAAGACAATGGAGACGGTTTTTCTGCAGAGACGGTTTCCCTGCAGGAAAGTGGTATCCAGGGAATGAGAGAAAGGCTGGAGTTTGTAAACGGGACGCTAGAAATAAAATCGAATGCAGGAACAACTTTGTCTATGCGTGTTCCGAGAATTGTACAACCCGTAAGGAAGGAGAGAAAAGCATGATCCGGATCGTACTGGCAGAAGACCAGCAGATGCTGCTTGGAGCTCTAGGATCCCTGCTGGATTTAAAAGAAGATATGGAAGTGGTCGGTAAAGCTGATAACGGGGAAGCTGCGGTGGACATGGTACAGCTGCTGAATCCAGATATTTGTATTATGGATATTGAAATGCCGACAAAGAGTGGACTTGACGCGGCAGAGGAGCTGAAGAATCATCCATGCCGTATCATTATACTGACGACGTTTGCCAGATCGGGATATTTTGAGCGGGCAAGGAAAGCGGGGGTGAGCGGCTATCTGCTGAAGGACAGCCCCAGCGAAGATCTCGCGAATTCCATCCGTACAATTATGGATGGGCGGAGAGTATATGCACCGGAGCTTATAGATATGGTGTATGACAGCCGGAATCCTCTCACTGAGAGGGAAAAAGAAGTAATGAAGCTTATATCGGATGGGAAAACGACAAAGCAGATTGCTTCTGCTTTATTTCTTACAAATGGTACCGTCCGCAATTACATTTCCAGCGTGCTCGATAAGCTGGAAGTATCGAACCGGATAGAAGCAATTACGCTGTGCCGGGAAAAAGGCTGGCTGGACTAAAAAGATATTGCTCAAAAGACATACATTCCGTTTTCAGGCTGTTGATAAAGTGTTTTTGCGTGTATAGATAGACGCTGCCCTGCTTTCGCCTTCCGGGAGGCTTTCCGGGCGGGCCTCAGCTGATTCCTTCCCAAGGGATGGCTCCGCACAGCCAAAGGAAGGGAGCCAGCTACCGGCTTCGCTCCTGCCCATTGTAATTTCCTAAAATACAGAAAATTACAATGGATCTACTCCTCGTCCTTAATCGCCCAGGAGTCGTCCCTGCGGCTGGTGCAGGGAAATTAAAACCGTTTTCTTCGATAAAGAGATGGTTGTCCCTCCAAAACCGGTGGAGGCGCAGGTTAAAACAGCTGAAGGCCACCTCGCGGCAAGGTAAGAGAAGGAGTTTATGCAGTGATTGGAATAAATCTTCTGCATCGTTCATTTAACAACGGCCTGAAAAGGGGGATCCCATAAGTAAGAGAGCACGGCTTCGCACGTACCAAACCCTGTCAGATAAATCCTGATCTGACAGGGTTTTAAAACCTTCGTCCGGCTCCACTCGTGCTGTTCAGGCTGTCTCTATGACCCTTTTGAGACAGCCTCCGTACTAGTCGGGCTTTAGAAGCCCCCTTCCAGTTCGCTTTCGTCTATCTGCTCCGCCTCGTCAATGACTTCCGGAGGAATAGTGATGTCGCCGATTTCATCGAAACTGTCCATCGTCATGTCAACTGCCTGGTCCATGGATGTCGTCTGTCCCATCATATCCATCGTCATCGACATGGATATGGATGCAGCCGTCTGATAAAAAGTGTCCGAGTCGATACGAATGGTATAATCGAATTCCTGAATGTCGACGTCCTCCATGACATCCATCATTTCCCCCATACCGTCCATGCCGCCCATCTGCTCCATCATTTCTTCCACGTCCAGGTTCTCACCTGAAAGATGGATGATGTATTCATTATCAGCAGTTTCCACGTCGATATCCGAAACGTGTTCCTGAAACTGCTCAAGCTGATCTTCCGGACTCATTTGAATTTCAGCCATAGCCATCATATCTTCCCGTGCTTCATCCGGAAGCTGCATCCATCCGCCCATTAAAGGGTCCTGGAGGTAAAATCCATAGTCTTCATGAAAGTAGGAAGTAAACTCCATCTCTTCCGCTTCGCCCATCATTGTCATCTCCGTTACTTCATGATAGGCAAGGGGGTCCTGCGTTACTTCCATCCGGCTGTTCGTGGCAAAGTCCATCGTGTCCGCTCCGGTTTCCATCGTCTGATCCACGTCTGAGGAAACGGCGTAGGAGGAGACGTTTTCCATGGCCTCTGCTGAACGGGTAAGTATTTCTTCTGTCGACATTCCATCATCTGCTGCACCGCATGCTGTCAAAAAGAGTACCGCAGGGAGTGTCAGACCAGCTGCCTTTTTCATTCAATCCATCCTCTCTATAAATACGTCTCTTTGTAGTATAGCGGAAAAGAAAGCAAAAAGTTTCAACAAAAAGTCATTTTCCCGGAAATAGTGAGATATGATACTATTAGAAGGGTTGAAAAAGCTTTGCAAAAGCACGCCGGAAGGCTGCTTCACATAGACGAAACTGTCTGGGAGGAGGTTTGGAATTGGAGGAACTGACACATATTAACTGGAATATTTTCCTGCCGCTGATGATGCTGGATATGGTGCTCACCCTTGCAGCGCTGATTGCCTGTATTCGCCAGGACATGACGAAGGAACGCCGCGTTGTATGGATTCTTGTTATAGTATTTATTAATTTTTTCGGCCCGATTCTTTATTTTATTTTCGGAAGGAGGAAATAAAACAAGATGCTGCGAGTTACTGGAGTGCAGAAAACTTACGGGAAAACGACAGCAGTGGATAACGCAGATCTCCATATAAAAAAAGACCGGTGTACCGCTCTGATCGGTCCGAATGGAGCGGGGAAAACCACGCTTTTGTCGATTATTACAGGATTGCTGAAGCCGGAGAAAGGCCAGGTTACACTTTCCGGCAGTCAAAAGGACCGCCGCGAGGTAATCGGCTATCTCCCGCAGTTTCCGCAGTTTTATAACTGGATGACCGGCAGGGAGTATATCCGGTATGCAGGGGAGCTGTTTGGTCTTTCCAGAAAAGTTGCAGACAGCCGGGCGGAGGAGCTGCTCGCTGTAACGGGTCTCGAAAAATCAGGGACTAAACGAATTGCTTCCTATTCCGGTGGGATGAAGCAGCGGCTTGGGATTGCCCAGGCTCTTGTTAACCATCCCGAACTGCTTATCCTGGATGAGCCGGTGTCCTCTCTCGACCCATTTGGACGAAGAGAGGTCATTGAACTGATGGAAAAATTAAAAAAAGACACCGCCATTCTTTTCTCCACTCATGTTCTCGGGGAAGCGGAACAAGTAAGTGATGATGTTTATATGATGAAAAATGGAAAAATAATAATGGAGAGCACGCTGGCAGACTTGAAGAAAAACTATGCGCTGCCGGTTTTTTTAATAGAAACGAAGGGGGAAATTCAGGAGCTTGCGGAAGCTTTCCAGGGAGAAAACTGGGTGGAGGCCGTAGAGCTTGACGGCGGAAAGCTTCGTATTCATGCAGCTAATATGACGCAGGGCAGGGACGGTGTACTGCGCCTTCTAAGAGATACTAATGCTCTTTATACAAAAGTGGAAGCAGAGTCTGTATCACTGGAAGATATATTTGTGAAGGTGATGGACCGGTGAAACAATTTTGGGTAATGTATAAAAAAGAATGGCTGGAAGCATTCAGAAACTGGAAAATCCTCTGGGTTCCAATTGTTTTTATGATACTAGGTGCCTCCCAGCCTTTGACGGTTTATTATATGGACACTATTCTTCAGACAGTGGGGGGACTGCCGGAAGGCACCGTATTTGATATCCCCCTTCCGGAAGCTGAAGAAATTCTTCCGGCGGTTCAAAGTCAGTTTAACCAGATCGGTCTGTTGATTCTCGTACTTGCTTTTATGGGTTCAACAGCTGGGGAAAGGCAGCACGGGACCCATCTGATGATTTTGTCAAAACCGGTAAGTGAGGCGAACTTCATACTTTCTAAAGCCGCCCAGGCCTATTCGCTTTCTTTTATGGCGTATGCGGGTGGTATAGCAGCGGCTGTATACTATACCGTCATTTTATTTGGCAGCCTGGAGCCTGTACATGTTTTGAAGGGCGCGTCCATATATGCCGTCTGGCTCGCTTTTGTCATTTCCCTCCTTTTCTTTTTCAGTTCGTTTATTAAAGGATATGGCGGCGCGGCCTTTTTAACGCTTATAACAGCTCTCCTTGTTAGTTTGTCTGCGTCTTTTCTGCCGGAACGTTTGATTTATTCGCCGGGAACTCTGTCGGCACAGAGCAGCAGCCTTTATCTGACTGGAAGCAGCAGTGCCGGCTTTTTGGGGGCACTTTTCTTTACGCTTTTTCTTACCGCCGGACTGCTGACTGCCGCCTGTATATTATTTAAAAAGAAAAAGCTTGCCTAAAAATTCAAAATCTTTACCAATCCCTCTGGAAGAGGTGCCGGCTGTGGTGTAGAATGTAGGGAATCAAGGAGGGAAAAGTATGACGGATAAAGAACGGGAACTATTACTTTTAATTGAAAAAGAGGGCCGTATGGCTTCTGATAAACTGGCGAAAATGCTGGAGCTTCCAATAAATGAAGTCAGGGATATGCTGAGCGATCTGGAGGAACAGAAAGTGATCCTCGGATATTCTGCGATTATAGACTGGACAAAAGCGGTAGGAACGGAAATGGTGACCGCGATGATCGATGTAAAAGTAACTCCGCAGCGCGGACGCGGGTTTGACGAAGTAGCAGAAAGAATCTATCGTTTCAAAGAAGTTAAAGCCTGCTATCTTATGTCCGGCACGTATGATCTGTCTGTTATGATTGAAGGGCGCACTATGTCGGAAATTGCCAATTTTGTTTCAGAAAAGCTGTCCACGCTGGAATCAGTCATTTCCACGACTACTCATTTCCGGCTGAAGCAGTATAAGCATGACGGTATTATTTTTGTCGATGATGACGAAGATGATCACCGAATGGTGGTATCACCATGACCTATGTAAAAGCAGAACACAATGTAAAACTGTCACGAAATGTGGAAGGTATTGCCCCTTCCGGTATCCGTCGTTTTTTTGATCTGGCTTCTTCCATGGATAATATTATTTCCCTCGGTGTTGGAGAGCCGGACTATACGACGCCATGGAACGTAAGAGAAGCGAGCATTCATTCTTTGGAGCGGGGATTGACCTCCTATACGGCGAATGCCGGACTGATGGAACTCCGGGAGGAAATATCCCGCTACATGGAGGAGCGTTTTCAGACGACATACGATCCTGCCGATGAAATCATCGTCACGGTAGGAGCCAGTGAGGGGCTTGATATTGCTCTTCGTGCCGTGGTGGACCCCGGGGATGAAGTATTGGTTGTCGAACCCTGCTTCGTTTCCTATGCCCCTCTCGTGTCCCTTACAGGAGGGGTGCCGGTACCGGTACCGACTTCCATGGAAAATAACTTTCAGGTCAGTGTGGAAGCTATTCGGGAACGTCTGACACCAGACACGAAAGCTATTATGCTGTCCTTTCCGAACAATCCGACGGGAGCTGTTATGGGAAAAGCGGAGCTGGAGGAAATCGCTGCTCTTGTGAAGGAGCACGATCTTGTTGTTTTTTCCGATGAAATTTATGCAGAGCTTTCATACGATGAAGAACATGTCAGTACGGCTGCGCTGGAAGGGATGTGGGACCGGACAGTTCTGATTTCCGGATTTTCCAAATCATTTGCAATGACCGGGTGGCGTGTGGGCTATGTATGTGCCCCTGCTCCTTATGCTAAAGCCATGCTGAAAATTCATCAGTATGCGATGATGTGTGCTTCTACGATGGCACAGTATGCAGCGCTTGAAGCAATGAAGAACGGCCGTCAGGAGATGGAGGAAATGATCGTCAGCTACCGCCAGCGCCGGAACTATTTTGTTGAATCGCTGCGGGAAGCGGGTCTGGAGTGTCATTCTCCAGGAGGAGCTTTTTACGCATTCCCTTCCATCCGTGCGACAGGTATGACTTCGGAGGAATTCGCGGAAAAACTTCTCATTGAGCAGCGTGTAGCTGTGGTCCCTGGTCATGTGTTCGGAGCCGGTGGAGAAGGACATGTACGCTGTTCCTATGCTGCATCGATGAGTCAACTGGAGGAAGCAGTGGACCGCATAGCAGCGTTTGTTAAAAATGTACGGAATTAAGTCTTCTTTCCTTTTGTTATTTTTGAAGAATCATGTTACAATTACACAGTTAAAAAATATATAGGAGTTGTTTGCATGTCAGGTCAATACGAAGTTGGAAGTATCGTTGAAGGAAAAGTTACTGGAATCAAACCATTTGGTGCATTTGTTGCGTTAGACGAAAAGAAGCAGGGTCTCGTTCACATCTCACACATCGCCCACGGCTATGTGAAAGATATTAACGACGAGCTTTCTGTAGGAGACGTTGTTAAAGTAAAAGTCCTTTCTGTTGATGAACAGTCCGGCAAGATTTCTCTTTCTATTAAAGAAACCCAGCCGAAGCCGGAGCGCCAGGAGCGCCCTCGTCAAAGCCAGGGTCAGGGTCAAGGTGGCGGCGGCCAGAAGCGCGGCGGCGGAAGCAGCCAGCAGAGCCAGCCACAGGGATTCAACACGCTGGAAGATAAGCTGAAGGACTGGTTGAAGCAGTCTAACGAAATCCAGGCGGATCTTAACAAGCGCATCAAGAAGTAAGATTTCATTCTTTTTCTCATGAGCGCCGGATTTTTCCGGCACTTCCAGACTAAAAAGCCGTCGTCCATTTTGGGCGGCGGCTTTTTGTGTCTGTGAAATCAGATGATGTACAAAGAATTATATCAAAAGTAAGGGGAAAGAGGCTTCCTGGTATCTGCAATAGATTTCCCGTTTAATTCTATAAACGAGGCAGTGGAGAAGAGAGGGATATTTTCACAGCAGATTCTTTACGGGGAGGTTACCTCCGTCAGCACTGCACACGTATAAAAGCACATCTTTTGCAAACGCCTCCTCCTTGCGGGATAATATGCTCCGTACAGCAAATCGTAAAGAGGAGTGATTGCTACATGGATAATTTTATTTATCAAAACCCGACACGACTGATTTTTGGCCAGGGGCAGGTTCAAGAGCAGCTGGTTGATCAGCTGAAGCCTTTCGGTAAGAAGGTCATGATCGTCTACGGAGGCGGAAGTATAAAAAAGAACGGGCTTTATGACGAAGTAACGGGCCTGCTGAATGACAGCGGCTTCGAAGTATATGAACTTTCGGGTGTGGAGCCGAATCCAAGACTTTCCACAGTCCGAAAAGGGGTGGAAAAAGCAAAGCAGGAAAACGTGGATGTTCTGCTTGCCGTCGGGGGCGGCAGTGTAATTGACTGCACGAAAGCTATCGCAGCCGGGGCAAAATATGAAGGCGATGCGTGGGACCTTGTGACAAAAAAGGAAACGCCTAAAGATGCCCTGCCGTTCGGCACCATTCTTACGCTTGCAGCGACCGGTTCAGAAATGAATGCCGGTTCGGTAATTACCAACTGGGAAACACACGAAAAATACGGGTGGGGCAGTCCGCTTGTCTTCCCTAAATTCTCGATTCTTGATCCCCTTAACACAGTATCGGTTCCAAAAGATCAGACTGTGTACGGAATTGTCGATATGATGACGCACGTACTCGAACAGTATTTCCACCAGCAGGACAACACCCCGCTTCAGGAGAATATGTGTGAAGCTGTACTGAAGACGGTTATTGATGCAGGTCCGGGGCTTGTTGAAAATCTTGAAGATACAGAGCGCAGGGAGACAATTCTTTACGCAGGGACGATTGCCTTAAACGGCACACTGCAGATGGGGACCCGCGGAGACTGGGCCTCTCATAATATTGAACACGCCGTATCCGCCGTATATGATATTCCACACGCAGGGGGTCTTGCTATTCTGTTTCCGCAGTGGATGCGCCATCATAAGCAGATAGGACTGCAGAAGCTTGTACAGCTCGCTGTGCGTGTCTGGGACGTGGATCCGGAAGGAAAAACAGAGGAGCAGGTCGCAGAAGAAGGAATTCAGAAGCTTGAGCAGTTCTGGCAGTCCCTCGGAGCACCTGCCCGGCTGAAAGATTACGACATTGATGGAGAGAATATCGATTTAATTGCTGACAAAGCGATGATCAACGGGCCGTTTGGAAACTTCAACAAACTTCAGAAAGAAGACGTTACAGCAATTCTCGAAACGTCCCGTTAATCTTATGTTAAAAGCCGTCCTGGAAATGAAATTCCGGGACGGCCTTTTTTATGTGGCTGAAGAAGGATAATCAGTGTCCAGTCAGAAAGTAAAAATAGAGGAATACAGGAAGAAGGCGGTGAATATGTAACTGAACGAGCAGAGAGGAGAAGAGGAAATTGAAAAAGCATATGGTTTCCTATATTATCATCGCCTTCAGCTGGACGTGGACGTGCTGGATCGGAGCTTTTCTTCTGAGCAGGCAGCAAAATCACGACTTGGATACAGAAGTCATTGTTTTTGATCTGTTCCGGTACTTTTCATTGGAGGAGGGACTGCTTTCACAGCTTTTATTTGCTGCGGGGGTTTATGGGCCGCTGCTTGGATTTTTGTTTAATAGAGGAAAGTTTAAGCGCTGGAGCCCGGATCGCAGCATGGCACGATATGTCTGGATGATTGTTGTAATTCCAGTGGTGATAACGATTCCTGCACTGCTTCTTAGTCTGTTTTTTACCGCAGGAGCAAGTCCCGTACCTGGTTTTGTGCAGGCATCCGGGTTGATCAGCCTTTATTTTATCGCAAACTTTTTAACAAGTGGAACGGAAGAGTTTGGATGGAGAGGTATTTTGTACCCTTATTTCCGGGAAAAAGGTGTCTCATTCTGGGAAGCTGCCTGGAAGGGCGGCCTGATATGGGCCGTGTGGCACTATCCGCTTCTGTTTGTTTTATATGCAGAAGCAGGGCTGATAGTCCTTCTCCCTTCGCTCGCAGGTTTCACGGTTTCCATCATTGCCATGAACTACATTACAAATTTCATTTTTGAAAAAACGGTTTCGATTCCTCTTGTCATGGTTCTTCATGCCTTGAACAATACCGGTTCTTTTGCGGTGCTGCTTTTCTTTCCCGGAACTCCATTTCTCTTCGTGAGCAGTCTTTCTGCGTGGGTAATTGTCGCTGTTCTGGAAAAGAAATACCGGCTCGAATAAGAAGAAACATCAGGAAAAGTCCCGGATTAAGAAATTAATGTATTTGGCACCGGTTACATTTTTGAGTTTGCTTGCATGTCGTTGCCTGATTTTATACAGTGAATAGAGAAGATTTACAAAAAAGATAACAGAGGAGACTAAATTATGTCTAACAAGATTTCGTTCGACTATTCCAAGGCTTCAGCTTTTCTCGCAGAACATGAAGTAGAGTACATGCAGCCAGCCGTAACTGCGGCGCACGAAACACTTCACGAAGGAAAGGGAGCCGGCAGCGAATTTTTGGGATGGATGGATCTGCCTGTTAATTATGACAAAGAAGAATTTGCACGTATTCAAAAAGCAGCGGAAAAAATCCAGTCTGATTCTGAAGTGCTTTTAGTAATCGGCATCGGGGGCTCCTACCTTGGCGCCCGGGCAGCGATCGAAGCGCTGACACATACGTTTTACAACGAACTCGATGGAAACAAACGCCGGACACCCCAGATTTTCTACGTAGGAAATAACATCAGTTCTACGTACGTAAAGCATCTTATGGAAGCAATTGAAGGTAAAGATGTTTCCATTAATGTCATTTCGAAATCAGGGACGACGACGGAACCAGCTATTGCTTTCCGTATTTTCCGTGACTATGTAGAAAAAAAATACGGTGTGGAAGAGGCACGCCGGCGGATTTATGCAACAACTGATAAGGCAAAGGGAGCACTGAAACAGCTGTCAGAAGAAGAAGGGTATGAATCTTTTATCATTCCGGACGATGTAGGAGGCCGTTTTTCCATTTTTACAGCTGTAGGACTTCTGCCGATTGCAGCTGCAGGTCTTGATATCGAAGAAATGATGAAAGGTGCTGCGGATGCCAGGGAAGCGTACAGCAATCCAGACCTGAAGCAGAACGAAGCATACCAGTACGCGGCTGTCCGCAACGCTCTTTATAATAAAGGCAACCTTGTGGAGCTGATGGTGAATTATGAACCTGCTCTTCACTACGTCAGCGAATGGTGGAAGCAGCTTTACGGAGAAAGTGAAGGAAAGGATGGAAAAGCACTGTTCCCGGCATCTGCTGACTTTTCAACAGACCTTCATTCTCTCGGCCAGTACGTCCAGGACGGACGCCGTGATCTCTTTGAAACCGTACTGCATGTGAACAGCGTAAAAGAGGAAATTCAAATAGAAAAAGCAGAAAACGATCTTGACGGTCTGAACTATCTTGCGGGAGAAACAATGAGTTTTGTAAATGACAAAGCTTATGAAGGAACCATGCTTGCCCACCTGGACGGTGGAGTACCGAACCTTATTATAAATATTCCGGAGCTCAGTGAGTATCATTTCGGCTACTTGATTTATTTCTTTGAAAAGGCCTGTGGAATCAGCGGCTACCTGCTTGGGGTCAATCCATTTGATCAGCCGGGAGTCGAAGCTTACAAGAAAAACATGTTTGCTCTTCTAGGCAAGCCGGGATTCGAGGACGAAAAGAAAAAGCTGGAAGACCGTTTGAAAGGTATGTAGCAGCATAATTTCAACGGGTGGATATATACGCACCAACTGGTAAAAGAGCCATTTCAGCAGAAAAATGTAATTAACAGTATAAAGAAAGAACCTGGCGGGATTTCCCGGCAGGTTCTTCAGTCTTTTTATAAAGTATTTTTAGACAGATGAATCCATTTTGTAATAGAAACAGAAGCTGAAAAAATAGAGAAGATGGAAGAGGCTTTCGTTACAGCCGGCTTGTTTTCAGCAGTTTCTGCTAAAGTCCTTCCTCCAGACTGAAGCCGATTTTAAGGGAGGCAGGTGGTAAAAGTGCAGAATATTTCCAGAAATAACGGGTATAGAAAATAAATTGCTCTGCTTATCGGATAGTGGACGGTTCCTTTTCCAGATAGGATGTTTGACCGAGATGCTCATAAATACGGAGAACAGCTTTTTCTTTCAGTTTCGCTTCCAGCATGATGTCAACTTCCGTCGAGCCGAGCACCTGCAGGAAGGAGTCGAAGTCTTCTTCCAGGACGTAATCGTGGTGAGACCGGTCTTCCGGGCCTGTTCTGCCGGAACTGATATGCATCTTCGGCCGGCCTTTTGTTTTCCAGGAGTCAACGACTTCATCCAGAAGCTCGGTCAGCTCTGTAGTTCCGGGGTAAGTGTTGCAGCGGTGATGATGAATATCGAAACAAACAGGAATACCGCAGCTGCGGGAGATTTCAACGACATCTTCTAAATGAAATACTTTATCGTCGTTTTCCAGAATGAGTCTGGAAGTAACTGTTTCCGGAAGCGTCCGGTACGTCTCAATAAAACGTTCTTTTGCTTTTTCCTTATTCCCATAGGCACCGCCGGTATGGAGAATCATATCATCTCCACCGGTCATCTCCAGCACCCGGGCGTGATACTCCAGATCGAGAACAGCTTTATCAATGACTTCCTGTTTCGTGGAATTCAAAATAGTATACTGGCCGGGGTGCATGGAAAGCCGCATATTGTAATCTGCAGCGAGATCGCGGATACGGTTCGTTACGTTAAGAATATCTTCGTCCTCGTACCATTCCCAGTCCATGATCGGATGGGAGGCAAAAGGAACAAGATCACTGCTCAGCCGGTAGAAGTAAATACCATTTTCTATGTTCCATTTCACAGCTTTTTCTACTTCAAGAAAATTATTCAGGGTAAGCTCTTTTGCTTTATGCATTCCCTGTTCCTCCAGCGTTTTTAACCGGCACGTCCGAAAACGGGTCGGTATTGTCAAATTAATGCACGCATAACCTAATTTCATACAGTATCAGTCCTTTGCTTCGAAATAGCACTATTCATTCTCAATTGCCTTAATCTGCGCTTATGAAACCTGAGGGATTTCTTTCAGGACTCTGCGCCAGGCTCAATTTCTATACAAGACATACTGTATAGAAGTTTCGCATACCTTTCAGTATTCGTTGAGGATCTTAAAAAATTATCCGCGGCAGTTTGAAAAGCATCAGCTTACTTTCCAGTAAGATTTTTTGTGGGAAGAGCTGAATCATAAAAATAAATTACAGAAAACAAAGCGTAGTACAGTATAGGAGGGAAAGGAATGCGGACGATAGTTATAGCGGATATTCACGGTCAGTTCCAGACCTTTAAAAAACTGATGAAAAAAATTAATTTTAATGAAGAACAGGATCGTCTTATTCTGCTGGGTGATTATATTGACCGGGGAGAAGAAAGCCTCGAAGTGTTGGAATATGTACATTTTTTGAAACAGCATGGAGCCGTCGTCCTCGGAGGGAACCATGAAAACATGTTTTTAAACTGGCTCGATTATCCGAATGAAACGAGGCGGGCGGTACATTATTTTCAAAATGGCGGGGGTACAACAATACGGAGTCTGCTTGGGGATATAGAGATGGATGCGGTACCTCAGAAACTGATTGAAGAAAAATATACAAAGCTTCTGGAGATGATCCGTGGGATGGACAATTATTATGAAACGGATGAAGCCATATACGTTCACGCCGGAGTAGATCCGGATAAAAAAGATTTCCGCACAACGTCGGAGGAAGACTTCCGGTGGATACGCGAAAAATTCTGGACAGGTGGAAATACTACAGGGAAGCATATTTTTTTCGGACATACTCCGACAGGCATACTCCGGCGGCAGTATGGGGAAGACATGCAGGATTTTTCTCCTTTTACCCTTTCCTGTGGAACAAGAACGGCAATTGATGGGGGAGCTGCCTTTGGAGAGCAGCTGAATGCTGTAATTCTTGAAAATGGGGATATGTCCTGGGAAGCTGTAAAAGTAAAGGAATAAAACAACATCTTGATCTGAACGTACGTGCTTTTGACATCAATGTACTTTTCCCTTTTTTAAACAGCCAGCTTCGTAATCAAACTATTAAAAAGATATCAAAAAAAGACACTCTTCATTAATAATACTGAAGTGAGTGTCTTTGGTTATATAAAATATGGTGGAGCATAGCGGGCTCGAACCGCTGACCTCCACACTGCCAGTGTGGCGCTCTCCCAGCTGAGCTAATGCCCCATATGTGTATCCGGGGAAGCCCCCGTTTTTTTGCTACATTACGGATTATACCGAATACTAAACGTGTGTGCAAGCACATTTTTTATTTTTCCGGAATTTTTTCCAGACAGATAAAAAGAGCGGGAAATGCCCGCTCCGGCTGATGCGTCAGCTGTCCAAAATCTCTTTCGCCTTTTTCTGGAGAGCCTCTTCAAATTTCTCAGGTTCATCCACTTTGTTTCCAACGAGCCCTTTAGCTGTGTTTATATACTCGTCCCCGCGGCGTTCAATTGTTACTGCAAAAGGCGCTCCATCTTCCGGTGTGCATTCAAAAACTACCGTTCCCTTATCTTCAGATACATTCTTACTTTCAGTTTCTTCCACTTTCGTACCGTGAAAATAAAAAACCATGCAACTCCTCCTTTTAGTAGGATCGAAATGGATAGTACTTCCTTTTTCTAATAACCTGTCTATTTAAAAGCAAAACCTTTTCTTTGCAGAGATGGGGTATTCTATTCATATTTATTTTGATTAGGAGAGCTCTCTGCTTTCTTCGAAAAATAAGCATGTTCGAAGTGGAGAAAGCTAAAAAATAACAAACAGAATATACCAGGCAATGCCGGCAGTAACAGCAGCAACGAGTCCGGAAATGACGTTTTCCTTCATTATTTTTTTATGCTTGACTAAATCAAAAATAGTCCAGCCGACAAACATCGTAACGGCAAAGATAAGAGCACCGAGCATAAAAAACATCCCCTATAAATGGAATAATAAACTCCTCTTATCCTATCAAATTTATGCGGGGAATAACAGAAGAAGAACGAAGGCTGATATAATAACAGGAAGAAGGGAGGGAGTGACGTTGGGAAAAATCTTTGCCGCCCTGTATGATCCGTTAATGAAACCTTTGGAACTATTTCATATGCAGAAAATCCGAAAAAAAATGCTTCAAAATGTTTCCGGCCGGGTGCTGGAAATTGGATCAGGAACAGGATTGAATTTTGCTTATTATCCGGAAGACACAGAGGAAGTGCAGGCAGTAGAGCCGGATGGCAATCTCCGGGAACGCTCCCTGCCGAGAAGCCTCCGGTCGTCCGTTCCCATTTATGTGAAGGAAGGAACGGCAGAGAAACTGCCTTTTGAAAGTAATAGTTTTGATGCTGTCATTAATACACTTGTTTTTTGTACAATTCAAGAACCAGAACAAGCTCTGAAGGAAATTATACGCGTCGCCCGTCCCGGTGGAAAAGTCCTTTTTTATGAACATGTCCGTCCTTCCCATCCGGCTGCTGCAAGAATGAGCGATAAGCTGACACCGGTCTGGAAAGCCGTATGCGGGGGGTGCCATCTGAATCGGGACACAGAAAGCCTTATTCGTCAGAGCGGCCTGGAGATCGTCCGGAAAGACAACATGCCGGGATCTGTTTTTATACAACTTACAGCACGTGTACCTGAAAAATAAACAGCGCAGAAAAGGGTGGGAAATATGATTTACAAAAGCATGGAAGAAACAGTGGATGATCTGGAAAAGCATGGACACCTGGTACGTATTAAAGAAGAAGTAGATCCGGAGCTGGAAATGGCCGCCGTTCACCTGCGCGTACATGAAGCGGGAGGACCGGCCCTGCTGTTTGAAAATGTAAAGGGATCGAAGTTTCCGGCAGTATCCAATCTTTTCGGTACGATGGAAAGAAGCCGGTTTATGTTCCGTTCGACGCTGAAAAACGTGCAGAAAGTAATGGAAGTACGAAACGACCCGGCAGCAGCGATGAAAAAACCATGGAGGCATTTCACCTCGGGACTCGCCGCAACGAATGCTCTTCCTTTGAAAAGAAAAGCATTGGAACCGGCAGGAGAGCAGGAGATCCGTATTTCCGATCTTCCACTCATTAAACACTGGCCGGCTGACGGTGGAGCGTTTGTAACGCTTCCGCAGGTTTACACAGAAGACCCGGATAAACCGGGAATTATGAATGCAAATCTCGGTATGTACCGGGTCCAGCTCAGCGGCAACGACTACATAATGGATGAGGAAGTGGGTCTCCACTATCAGATCCAGCGGGGAATCGGGGTTCACCAGTCAAAAGCTGTAAAAAAAGGAGAGCCGTTAAAAGTAAGTATTTTCATCGGCGGGCCGCCTTCCCATACCTTATCTGCTGTTATGCCGCTGCCGGAAGGCCTGAGTGAAATGACGTTTGCGGGGATGCTCGCGGGAAGACGTTTCCGCTACAGCTACGATAAAGAAGGATATGCGGTCAGTAACGACGCTGATTTCGTCATTACTGGAGAAATCTATCCGGATGAAACAAAGCCGGAGGGACCGTTCGGTGATCATCTCGGCTATTACAGTCTGACACACGAATTTCCGGTGATGCGGGTAAACAAAGTATATGCAAGAACAAACGCCATATGGCCATTCACGGTAGTAGGACGGCCTCCGCAGGAAGATACGACGTTTGGAACGATGATTCATGAACTTACGGGGGATGCCGTGCGGCAGGAAATACCAGGTGTGAAAGAAGTTCATGCCGTGGACGCTTCCGGGGTGCATCCACTGCTGTTTGCGATAGGGAGTGAACGATATACTCCATATGATAAGCCGAAACGTCCGGCAGAACTGTTAACACTCGCGAACCGCATACTTGGATTTGGTCAGCTGAGTCTTGCGAAGTATTTGTTTATTACCGGCGGGAAAGAAGATCTTTCAACCCATGAGGAGCAGTCGTTTCTTACTTATATTCTGGAACGGATCGATCTGCAGAGGGATCTTCACTTTCAGACGAATACGACTATTGATACGCTGGATTATTCCGGCACCGGACTGAACGAAGGCAGCAAAGTAATCATTGCTGCCTATGGAGAGAAAAAGCGGCAGCTGTCTGAAAGTATTCCCTCCACTCTCCGTGACGCTCCCGGGGTGAAGGATGCTTCTCTCATTATGCCTGGAATTGCGGCGGTGGAACTGCCTGTGTATGCGTCTGCAGAGAAAACGGAAAAAGAGATGAAACAGCTGTCCGATTTTCTTCATGGACAGGAGGGAATGGGGCAGATACCGCTGCTCGTGGTCTGCGATGACGCCCAGTTTACGGGGGAATCCCTCTCTAACTTTTTATGGGCAGCTTTCACGAGAAGTAACCCATCCCATGATATCTTCGGCGTAGGTGAAACCTACAGCTACAAGCACTGGGGATGTGATCAGATGATCATAGACGCCCGTAAAAAGCCGCATCACGCTCCGCCTCTTCTCAAAAATGACGCTGTGGAAAAAAACATTGAACGGCTGTTTACCGGCAGCGGAAGTCTTGCTCATCTCGGACTGCAGCGTATGTGACGTTCTCATGACGTTTTTAAAAGGGACTTTTGCTGAAACTTTCTTTCTGATACTCTTAGGAAAGGGAAAGGAGGACACATAAAAATGAAAAAATTATTATTTATGGCTGTTTTTGCCCTGATCGCTGCAGGCTGTTCTTCTGCGGCAGTAGAAACAGAATCCTACGAAGCGTCGGAATATACCACTGCTCTGCCTAACCAAAGCGGGGAAGATGTAGAAGTATTCACGGAAGACCGTGCTGACTTATATTACTACTTTACAGGTGTCAACTGAAGTGTCTGTCTATCTCAGCTAGTTGAGCTGAATGAGTTTAAAGATGAAATAGAAGAGCTTGGATACAACCTTTACGGTATCAGCCCATCAGATCCAGATTCCCATCAGGCTCTGGCCGAAGAAAATGATCTGGATTTTGACCTTCTCAGCGATACTTCTGCGGAAATAGGACTTTCCCTTGAATTCATCGATGAAGAAGAACAGATGATTTACCGGGGAATGATTGCTGTGCAGCCGGAAACAGGTGAAATGGCAAGAGAGATCGACTACCTCGCAGGAGACGAGCGGGAAGAAGTGCTGGAAGTACTTGAAGAAATGAACCCATAAAAGAACTGCCCCCTGAGCCGGAAAACGTGCCCCAGGGGGTAGTTTTTTTATCTGCAGACGGCACCTTGTTTATGCAGAATAAAGCAGGGGAATAGAAAAAAATAAATCACAGAATAAGAGGAGGATGCAGAATGAAGCTGCAGGTTTATTTTCAAACAGAAGATCAGGCGGAAGACGCCGCTGCCAGCATTCGTAAGTACCGCGTACAGGATGTCATGGTAGACCGGATTCCAGAAAGCAGTGAAAAAAATGTAGTATTAATTCCCGCTTCCGGTATAGGAACTCCCGGAACCGCCCACCCCGGTCAGCCCGGCGTTTTCACTTCTGCAAAGAAGCTGAAAGACAAGTTCACCAATAAGGACCGTCCTGAATATGTATTGGAATTTGATGTTGATCCGGAACATAAACAAGAAGTTCTGGAAGAGGTGAAAAAGACGGAAGGAATGGTAGATGAAAAAATCAATGACCAGTAAAGTGTTCACACCGTGCCGCCATGAAAGCTGTTTTCGTGGCGGTATCAATAACAGCACGGGTTGTATACATATTTATAACAGCTGTATTCAAACATAATAGGGGGACATACGATGGATGTCAGAAACATATACTGTGTTGGAAGAAACTATTTAAAACACGCGGAAGAACTTGGGAATAAAGCGCCGGAAAGTCCGATGCTGTTCTCGAAGCCTACACATGCATTTGCGCATGGAGCAAAAAAAACGCTGTATTTTCCTGTGGACCGGGGAGCGGTTCATTATGAAGCAGAGCTCGTTATCCGATTCAAATCGGAGTGGTATGAGGGAGCATCTCTCGATGAACTGATCGATGGAGTGGCAGTCGGGATCGATTTTACACTGAGGGAGGAACAGGATAAATTAAAAGAACTCCGGTATCCGTGGCTTTTATCCAAAGGATTCCGGGATTCTGCAGCAGTGGGACCTTTTTATTCATTCGAAAAAGGAAAATGGGAGGATACGTCCTTTGAGCTTCTTAAAAATGGCGGAGTAAAACAGCAGGGATCACCTAAAAATATGATCTTCGATCTGGAAAAACTGACGGCTTTTGCAGGAAAGCATCTCGGTCTTGGACAGGGAGACCTTTTATTTACGGGAACGCCAGAAGGGGTAGGACCGGCAGTGGATGGAGATGTATTTAAACTCACTTACAACGGACAGGAAGCAGGAACATTTCAAATCAGTATGAAAAAATAGAAGAACCTTTTGTTTGTTGAAGCGGGTAGAGAAATTATTCTTCTAATGCAGAGTAAGCGGTGTACAAATAAAAATACTTTTTCAGTTTGTTGATTAAATGATCAGTTCAGAATAATTATTCCAGTCGTTGTATAAGCTCCTCCACTTACCGAGGCTGCCGTGTGCGGCTGGTCTTCAGCTGTTTGGCCTGCGCCTCCGCCGTTACGGAGCGAGAACTTTTTTGTCGAAGAAAACGGTTTGAAAGAGAGGTTTTTCATGGCAGAAAACTTTTTTTCATTTCCCTGCAGCAGCCGCAGGGACGAATCCCGGCCCGCCCGGAAAGCGTCCCGGAAGGCGAAAGCAGGGCAGCGTCTATCTATATCAACAAACCAAAAAGCCTGTCGGATAATATAAAGTGTACCCTTTGTAAAGGACATTTTTAAAAAGCCTAAGCTACTTCTAGAAGATGATCCCTGTATTGCACAGGGGTCATCTTTTTGCGGTTCCATTGATATCTATGGTGATTATAGTACGTC
>NZ_PZJJ01000035.1 GCF_003044065.1 Alkalicoccus saliphilus | reverse complement strand
TCATCTGTCCATTCGATAGACATTCAGGGTCTCCCTGATTGTCTATCGAATGCCACCAAGCGAGAGCGCGGTAGAAGAAACGATCAAATCCCAATTATACGTGTCTAGTTTCTTGACAGAGTATCAAACCGCAAAAAGATGACCCCTGTGCAATACAGGGATCATCTTCTAGAAGTAGCTTAGGCTTTTTAAAAATGTCCTTTACAAAGGGTACACTTTAATAAAAAGGACGGAGGCTTTATTTACCGGATTTTAGCGGTGGTCGATGTTTTCCGGATAAAGATCGTGGTTCATCATGCGGTGTTCAGCCATCTTTTCGTATTTCGTCCCCGGCCGGCCGTAGTTGGTGTACGGATCGATGGAAATGCCGCCGCGCGGGGTGAATTTACCGAGCACTTCGATGTAGCGGGGATCCATCAGCTCAATCAGGTCATTCATGATCGTATTCATGCAGTCTTCATGAAAATCCCCATGGTTTCGGAAACTGAAAAGGTAGAGTTTGAGAGACTTGCTCTCTACCATATCCTTCTCCGGAATATAGCTGATGTAAATCGTTGCAAAATCCGGCTGGCCGGTTTTAGGACAGAGGCTCGTAAATTCCGGACAGTTGAATTTCACAAAATAATCGCGGTTCTGGTGACGGTTTTCAAAAGATTCAAGGATGGATGGATCATAATCCATTTTATAGTCGACGTTTGTATTGCCGAGCAGATCGACTTCTTCATCGCGGTTGTGCGCCATATATATCGTTCCTTTCTTCTATCAGTTTACGCCTCCTATCTTACCTCGTCCCGGACGATTATGCCACCGTCCGGCACCCGTGATATAATGAAAGAAACGTAAAGAAGCAGGATTTTTAACGTCCTTCTGAATCAACAGAGGCTGTTTCATAGAAAAAACGAATTTTCTTAACGTACCCTGATAAGTTTTAACAACAAACTGAAAACGCTTAATTTTTGGACAGGTTGTGTCCTGCGGGATCTTCCAATCTCCGCGGCAGGTGAAAAGAGCGGTAGGCAACTTTCAAAAATAAGACGGAGCTTTAACAGAAAAACTCATGCAAAATAGTTGTACCATGGCGGGTGAAAACGACCTGCTGTATCTTTGGTTTTTACATCGCCTGCTTCTTCCTTCAAAAGAAGAACGTTGTCTTTTGACCGGAAGATGGAGGAGACATGGAGGGACTCCAGAGCGATGAAGGACGAGCTGAAGATCCATTCTGACCGACAAAAGAGGGAAGAATTAGCTGAGGCCGGCCCGCTCGGAAAGCCTCTCCATGGAAACGAAAGCGAACGTTTCTCTTTATTTTCAAGGCAGTCTAAATTTAAAAAGCTGGGGAAGACAGGTGAAATACGATGAGTGGAAAAGAAAATATAAGTGTAGAACAGGAAAGAGTCAGCGAGAAGCGGTCGATCGTCACGTACGAAAATGGAGAATGGCAGACACCTGATGATGAAGTGGCCGTCGAAGCCCCGCTTACGATTTATGTAAATGGGGAGGAGTTTGCCACCCTTCTCTGCACGCCGTCCTACCTGGAGGATATGACGTACGGCTTTCTTTTGTCTGAAGGAGTTATCCGTTCGGCAGATGACGTGACGTCCCTTGATATTTCAGCGGAAAGAGGCCTCGTTTATGCGGAGCTGAAAGAATTCCGGCCGGTTGACCGGCTCGGTGTTTCGAAGCGTGTTATCGGATCGTGCTGCGGAAAAAGCCGCCAGTTTTATTTTGAAAACGACCGCCGTACAGCAAGGACAGTCCGTTCCGACGTACACATAACACCGGACCAGTGTCTGCAGCTGATGAAAGATATGCAGGAGGGATCGGAGGATTTTCATAATACCGGAGGGCTGCACAATGTCAGTCTCGGAACACCGGAAGGCCTTCTTTTGACCCGGTCGGATATCGGCCGCCACAACGGGCTCGATAAGCTGTTCGGTTACTGTGTCCGGAACCGTATTCCTCTGAAGGATAAAGTTATCGTCTTCAGCGGAAGGCTTTCTTCAGAGGTGCTTTTGAAAGTTTCCAAAATCGGCGTTGGCATCGTGCTGTCGAAGTCCGCTCCCACGAGCCTTGCGCTCGACCTGGCAGAGGATCTCGGAATCACGGCTGTCGGATTTATCCGGAGGAACCGTTTTAACGTTTATACGCACGCTGGACGCATCTCCAGCTGAGTTGCAATCTCTCCACCGGTGTGATAATTTTAAGGCAACAGCTTACTGAAGGAGATGACGCGGGATGAATGCAGCAGAACGCGTACAATTTCAACGACAGAGCCGGCTCTGCCTGTCTGACTGCTGAATAAGCACAGGACAGGGAGAGCTTTTTCACATGCGGCCGCAGGGCGGAATCAACACACGTTGGGATCGGTGCGGCTTTTTTTGTGTTTAAATGTCCCTGAAAGCGGACGGGAGGAGATAGATGATGGAAGAGAAAGCAGTGCGTATTAAACAAAACTTCGTAAGAAAATACGAGGAGGGCTTTCCCCTCCTTCTGAAAGAAGCGGTGACAAATCCGGCCGTACTGGAAGAAGAAGGAGAAATTCTCCGTATTGAAACAGAGGACGGCACGTTTCTTGGACGCGGCTACTACGGGGAACAGAATAAAGGAGCCGGCTGGATACTGACAGGCAACGAAAAAGAAGCCGTCGATCAGCGGCTGTTCGAAAAAAAGCTCATGGTCGCACTCGGCCGGCGGACCCGTTTTTTTGAAGACGAAAACACGACCGTTTTCCGTGTAGTAAACGGCGAAGGAGACGGCCTCGGGGGCCTTATTATCGACTACTACGACGGATATTATGTGATCCAGTGGTACAGTGCCGGCATTTACAGCTTTAAAAAGACGATCGTGGATCTGGTTTTAAACACGACGGACGCTGTCGGTATTTATGAGAAGAAACGATTTTCCGAAGAAGGCGGATATGTAAGTGACGACGACTTTGTTGCCGGTGCTCCGGCCGGTTTTCCGCTTCCTGTAAAAGAGAACGGCATGGTTTTTGCCACGTATTTAAACGACGGGGCGATGACCGGTATTTTTATTGACCAGAGAGAGATAAGAAAAACATTGAAAGAGAAGTACTCCAAAGGAAAGACGGTGCTTAACACCTTTTCCTACACCGGTTCTTTTTCAGTGGCAGCAGCCCTTGGAGGTGCTGCGGCGACGACGAGCGTGGATGCGGCCAACCGGAGCCGGGAAAAAACTGAGGAGCAGTTCCGGATGAACGGGATAGATCCTGACGAGCACCGTATTATCGTAGATGACGTTTTTCAGTACTACAAGCGGGCAGTAAGAAGGGGAGAAAGCTACGATGTCGTCATTCTGGACCCGCCGAGCTTTGCCCGTACGAAAAAAACGACTTTCCGTGCTGCGAAAGACTACGGGAAACTGTTGAAGGAAACCATCCCGGTAACGAACGAGGGAGGCACAATCATTGCCTCCACGAACCACGCCGGCATGACCCGTAAAAAATTCCGGGCATTTATCGACGAAGCCTTCAAAGAAACCGGCCACCGCTACAGCATACAGGAATCTTTTTCCCTGCCGGACGATTTTTTAACCGATCCGGCGTTTCCGGAAGGCAGCTACCTGAAGGTGTATTTTATTCAGAAGCTCAGCTGAAACGGTGCAGAAACAGCCAGGTTATGGTATAAAAGATAAGGATATTAACGGAAACTGGTAAAACAGAAAGGGGAACCGACATGAGTGAAAACCACACCCATTTTATTAAACATATTGTAACGAAAGACATGGAAGAAGGCAGCTATGAGGAAATTGTTACGAGATTTCCTCCGGAGCCGAACGGCTATCTGCATATCGGCCATGCGAAGTCGATTGTGCTGAATTTTGAACTGGCCGATGAATTCGGCGGAAGAACCAACCTCCGCTTTGACGACACGAACCCGTTGAAAGAAGATAAAGAATATGTGGATGCGATTCTCGAGGATATACACTGGCTCGGCTTCGAACCGGAAGCCGTCCGCTACGCTTCCAACTACTTTGACGAAATGTACCGTCAGGCAGTCAGGCTGATTGAACGAGGCCTTGCCTACGTTGAGGACCTTTCCCAGGAGGAAATCCGTGAAATGCGGGGGACGCTGACAGAAGCAGGAAAAGAAAGCCCGTCCCGTTCCCGGTCCATCGAGGAAAATCTCGAGCTGTTTGAACAGATGAAACAGGGGGAATTCGGTGACGGGGAAAAAGTGCTCCGTGCCAAAATTGACATGAGCTCGCCGAACATCAACCTCCGCGATCCGGTATTGTATCGTATTTCGCATACCGAGCACCACAACACAGGATCAGATTGGTGCATCTATCCGATGTATTCTTTCGCCCATCCGCTGGAGGATGCGATCGAGGGAGTCACCCATTCGATCTGTACGCTGGAGTTCGAGGATCAGCGCCCGCTTTATGACTGGGTCGTAGAGCACGCAGAGCTGGACGGGGAGCCGAAGCAGATTGAGTTTGCCCGGCTGAACCTGACGAATACCGTCATGAGTAAACGGAAACTGAAGCAGCTCGTCGATGAAAACTACGTGGACGGCTGGGATGATCCACGCATGCCGACGATTTCCGGTCTCCGCCGCCGTGGTTTCACTCCGGAATCAATCAAGCAGTTCTGCCGGGAAATCGGTGTATCCAAAGCGGATAATCTCGTTGATGTACGCATGCTGGAACATTTCCTGCGCGAGGACTTGAAACTGAAAGCACCGCGGACGATGGCTGTTCTTGATCCGCTTAAAGTGGTCATTACCAACTATCCGGAAGGTGAAGTTGAATGGCTTCCGGCTGATATCAATCCGGAAAATGAAGAAATGGGCACGCGGGAAATTCCGTTTTCCCGGGAAATTTACATCGAGCGGGAAGACTTCATGGAAGACCCGCCGAAGAAATATTTCCGGCTGTATCCGGGCAATGAAGTCCGCATTAAGCATGCCTACTTTATTAAATGCCACGATGTAATTAAAGATGAAAACGGGGAAATCACGGAAATTCACTGCACGTATGATCCGGAAACAAAAAGCGGATCCGGCTTTACCGGACGAAAAGTAAAAGGAACGCTTCACTACGTAGATGCTTCCGAAGCGGTGCCGGCGGAATTCCGGCTGTACGATTCGTTAATTGACGATGAAGCGGCAGGGGATTCTTTCCTTGACCACGTCAATGCTTCTTCCCTGAAAGTACAGCACGGATTTGTGGAACCGAACATGAAAAACGTGCAGCCGCACGATAAATTCCAGTTTTTCCGCCACGGCTATTTTAACGTGGATCCAAAAGACAGCACGTCGGAAAAACTCGTTTTTAACCGGGTTGTCGGACTGAAAAGTTCTTTTAAACTGAAGTAGAAGTAGGCAGGGGCCGGTTCGTAACAGCTTTAAGCATAGGTATAGAAAAAATCCCATCGGTCCAAGGCCGATGGGATTCTTTGTTTAGGATATGTGTTTTCAGATTGATAGTCAAAAAGATTCAATAAGGGAGAAGAGGGGCGGTAATTCTACCAAATTTACGTGGAATAGCGGCAGCTTTTCAAGGGATAGTTCCAAGGCAGCCCCGGAATACTGCCAGCACCCGATTGTTTTCTTTCAGATAAAAGTAATACTTCCAGCTGACGGCGTTTTTCTACCAGCTCGCTGAATAATTCTACCACTCACCACGGCGGTCGTTTTCCTTCTGCAGAAAAAGCGTATTCTGTTTCGCTTTTCATAAAAAAACCTCCTGCCGGCCGGCGGGAGGTTTTTTGGCGTTATAACAAAGGTTTACGAATCTCGTCCTTCAATAGCGTCTACGACTTTGTCAGCTGCACTCTGGCTGGACATCGGGTTCTGCCCGGTCACAAGACTGCCGTCCCGGACAGAGAAGTCCGTCCAGTTGTCGCCGCCTGCAAAGATAGCGCCTTTTTCACGGAGTGCTGTTTCCAGAAGAAACGGCACAGCGTCCTGAAGACCCATGTCGCGTTCTTCGGCGTCTGTAAAGGCACTTACTTTCTTGCCTTTTACGAGCGGGGTGCCGTCTTCATACGTCGCATGGACGAGTGCGGACGGTCCGTGGCATACGGAACCGATGACTTTATCACTGGAAGCGTGGGCACGGAGCACCTGCTGCAGCAGGCTGTTTTCCGGAAAGTCAAAAACAGTGCCGTGGCCTCCTGGAAGGAATACAGCATCGTAGCCGGCAGAAACGTCTTCTTCCGACAGTTTGTCTGTATTCGTCAGTATGGACTGGGCTTCCTGCCATTCCAGTTTTTCTTCTTCCGGCAGGCTGTTCGGATCAAGCGGCACCTGGCCGCCTTCGATACTTTTTACAACAACATCATATCCGGCCTGTACAAACGTAACGTACGGCGCGGCGTACTCCTCGAGCCACAGTCCGGTATCATTTCCGGCAATTTTATCTGCACTTGTTACAACGATTAATACTTTTTTACTCATAGGAAAATACCTCCTTGAAAAGTTCGTACGATCATTACAAAGGTGGAAATTCCCCTTTATCGGAGGCGTTAAACCTATTGGTGCTGCCGCACCGGATGAATGCGCTGATCAAACTCTCTTCTGATTCTCTCCCGTACAGCGTCATTGGAGGCAACTTCCCACGCTGTCAGTGCCAGGGCGCCGGCTCCTGTCATCATTCCGTCAAAGCCTTCCCTGCTGAGTGCTGCCTCCCGGAAAGCATCCGTATGAGCAGAAACCGGACGGCGCGTAATCTGTACGTACGGATGTATCGATGGGCAGCGCTGGCTGACATTTCCCATATCGAGCGATCCGCTGCCTTTTTCTTCTTCGTGAATAGCTTCCGGCGGCACACCGAGTGTATGCAGCTGCGCAGTGAACACACTCGACAGCGCTTCGTTTGTATTCATGTCGTCATAGGAGTATTCATAGTTATTGATTTCGAGCCGGGCACCGGTGGCAAGCGCAGCGGCACGGGCACAGTTTTTAACTTTTTCAGACACCGGATCGACTGTCTTTCGGGTTTCGGCCCGGACGTAAAACCGTGCGGAAGCAAATTCCGGAACGATGTTTGCAGCGCTTCCTCCTTCCGGTATCACACCGTGAATACGTATATCCGGAGTCACATGCTGCCGGAGCGCGTTAATGCCGTTGAACGTCTGAATAACTGCGTCCAGAGCGTTAATGCCTTCCTCCGGTGCCGCAGCGGCATGGGCGGGTTTTCCGTAAAAAGAAAATTCCAGCGCGTCCATCGCAAGTGACGATCCGCTTTTGACGTAATCGGAGGACGGGTGGGCCATTAAAGCGGCATCAAGGTGGTCGAACATCCCGGCATCCGCCATCGTTACCTTCGCACCATTCGTTTCTTCCGCCGGGGTTCCGTAGACGTATACGGAACCGCCGCATTCTTCAAGTGCTGCAGCAAAGGCGATCGCAGCAGCAGCTCCCTGTGTACCGATAAGGTTGTGTCCGCAGGCATGACCGAGCCCGGGGAGTGCATCATACTCACACATAAATCCTATATGAGCACCCGGTCGTCCGGAATCTTTTTTTGCAGCAAAAGCAGTAGCAGGCTGTCCTTCGGGGTTCTGTTCAATTTCGAAACCGTTGTCCCTGAGAAGAGAGACGAGCTTGTCCGCTGCCTTAAACTCTTCATTGCCGAGCTCGGGGTTATGCCCAATGTACTGGCTTACTTCGTAAAATGCAGGCCGGTTTTCCTCCAGCTTTTTTCGTATCGCTTCTCTCACACGGCAACGCTTCCTTTCTCTAAATAAAATCGTATAGTCCTACTTTAACGCAGCGGGGGAGAGGAAACAACTTGAAGCGCGGTTATATCCATATAAAGGTATTTTCAAGTTCTGCAGAAAAAATTGGTAGGATTCTTTAAAAAACAGGGTATAATAGAAATTATTAAGAAAAATCCGAAAATTCACCCAGAAATGAGGCGAAGTTTATGCTCAAGAACTATCCTTCTTCTTCTTTTTACGATGAAATGGTGGCGGAGAGCAGTAAAGTCCGCCCCCATTACGAAAAATTTTACCGCATCCTGCAGAAACTGGCGGATGACGAGCTGCTCGAAAAGCACGAAACAGCCCAGCTGAGTTTTCTGCGTCAGGGGATTACCTTTACGGTCTACCATGAAGACGGGGGAACGGAACGTACGATGCCGTTTGATTTTATTCCGATTATCATACCGGCGGAGGACTGGGAAAAGATCGAAACAGGGATAAAACAGCGCGTCAAGGCGCTCAATTATTTTCTGGAAGATATTTATAACGAAAAAAAGATATTGAAAGATGGCGTTGTGCCGCGCGATCTGATAGAAAATAACCAGTATTATTATGAACAGCAGGCAGGAGGGCTGAACCTCCCCCACCGGAATCATATTTATCTCGCCGGCATCGACCTTATACGGGACGGGAACGGTGTCTACCGCGTGCTGGAAGATAACCTGCGTAACCCTTCCGGCCTCTCCTATGTATTTCAGAACCGCTTCGTCATGCGGAAAGTATTTCCGGAATTTTTCCTGGAACATGATATCCGGACGCTGGAACATCAGTTTTCCCACCTGTACCAGGCGCTGTTGAACCACGTTCCGGCCAATTCGCTTTCTCCGGACAACCCGACGGCAGTACTGCTTACGCCGGGAATGTACAACTCTGCCTATTACGATCACGTCTTTCTCGCCCAGCAGATGGGAATAGAAATGGTGGAAGGTCAGGATCTGCTTGTCAAAAATGACATCGTCTATATGAAAACGATGCGGGGGCTGCAGCGGGTGGATATTATTTATAGGCGTATAGATGATGACTTTCTCGATCCGGAAGAGTTCCGGGACGATTCGGCTCTCGGGGTCCCCGGACTGATGGAAGCCTGCCGTAAAGATAATGCCGTTGTCGTAAACGGCGTAGGGAACGGTGTGGCAGACGATAAAGCCGTCTACGCCTACGTGCCGGAAATGATCCGGTATTATCTCGGGGAGGACCCCCTGATTCCCAATGTGGATACGTATTTTCTAAGCGATAAAGCATCCAGGGAGGATGTGCTTTCCCGGCTGGAGGAGCTCGTCGTTAAAAATGTCGGTGCCTCCGGAGGGTACGATATGCTTATCGGACCGCAGTCCACGCCGGAACAAATTGAAATTTTTAAGGAAAAGATACTGGAGAATCCGGCGCAGTATATTGCTCAGCCGACGATTCAGCTTTCACGGGCCCCTGCGTTTCAACAGGAGCGTTTTTATCCGTGCCACGTCGATCTCCGTGTATTCGCGGTGGGCTGTGATCATATCCACGTCCTGCCGGGCGGACTCTCACGGGTAGCGCTTAAAGAAGGGTCACTTGTCGTTAACTCCTCCCAGGGCGGCGGGGGAAAAGACACGTGGGTATTAAGGGAAGGGGCTGAAAATAATGCTTAGCAGAGTTGCTTCCAACCTTTTCTGGATCGCGAGAAACGTCGAGAGAGCAGAGAGCAGCGCCAGGGTGCTTAAGACCCGGCTTATTAATGCCCTGGAAACATCGGAAGCGGGGCCGCTTGCCGAGGGTGACTGGGAGATGATTCTTGATATATGCGCGGTTTCCAGCGAATACTACGATATCCATCCAGTCTGTGAAGCCGAAAAAATAGCCCGGTACATCTGTTTTGACCGGACCAATATCAACTCGATTATTAATTGTATGGAGAACGCCCGGAACAATGCCCGGTCGGTCCGGGAAGTCATCCCGGAGGACCTCTGGGAAATTCTGAACGAGCATCATTTAAGCATGCAGAATGAAAATGTCGATACGTGGTCCATGCAGAGGATCCACGAGTATCTTCGCGATATACAGAAACTTTCCTTCTCTCTTCAGGGTGTGATTGAAGCGTCCATGCTCCGGGAAGAAGCCTACAACTTTATTAAAGTCGGCAAATGGATGGAAAGGGGCGAGAAAACAGCCCGGGTCCTGAACGTTGTAAGTGAAAAAACGAAGGAACTTAAGCTGCAGACCGAGACAGACCACTACTACTACTGGCTGAGTGCACTGCAGTTTTTAAACGGGTACGATGCCTATCTGAAACGGTTCCCTCCAAAAATGGAGCCGGCGCAGGTAATCTCCTTCCTCATTTCCTATGAGCAGTTTCCGCGCTCCATCGAATACTGCATGGAACACGTCCGGGAAACGGTGATGAAGCTGGAGTCCGGCCAGGTTTCCCACTATTCGGAAGAGCTGTTTGACGCGATGGACCGGGTGACCCAGGAATTTATGAAAATTAAATTCCGGAAGCTGGGGATGGATGAAATCGGACCCTTCCTTGATAAATTCCAGAATGACTGCAACCGGATCAGCAGTATCTTTGCCAGAACGTACTATTTTGTTTGAGAGAAACATATCATCAGTATATTCCAACCTATTCAACAATAAATGGAGGCACCTATGAAATATCAAATTGAGCATATCAACCATTTTGAATACGAAACGCTTGTAGACCAGAGCCTTAACAGAATCCGCCTGAAACCAAGAACCGATGAATGTCAGCGGCTTCTTTCCTATAAACCGGAAATTCATCCTGTCTCCCTTACGAAGGAGCATGTAGATATATGGGGAAACAATGTAGAAACTTTCTTTATTGCCGAACCGCATAAGGAACTGAAAATCACAACGACTTCCGTCGTAAGCATTCAAAAAAGTCCATTCATCCGGATGGTCGAATATTCCGATGAAATGAAAACCATTTTCAGCTCTGAGCTTTTCCGAAAGCATTACCTTGCCTACCTTGCAGATACTGACTACACGTTTCTTCGTGAGGAACAGCATGAAGATATTAAAAAAGCGGCGGACAATCCCGAGAATCCGATAAAGTACGCCCTGTCCGTCATGGATTACGTATACAGCAGATTTTCCTACGATACAGAAGCGACCGGAGTACAGACAAAAGCTCAGGAGTCTTTCGATCTGAAAGGCGGTGTCTGCCAGGATCTGACGAATGTGATGATCGGGGCGCTTCGGGCGAGCGGAATCCCGACGCGTTACGTAAGCGGATATTTATATGTCGGGGAAGATTCCGCCCTGGTTGGGGACTCCGCCACCCACGCCTGGGTCGAAGTAATGATCCCGGGTATAGGATGGGCCGGTCTTGATCCAACGAATAATGTAGAAGCGATGGAGCAGCATATCCGTGTCGGAACAGGCCGCGACTATTTGGATACGAGCCCGGTGGAAGGGGTGTACCGCGGAGGCCGGCATACTCTTGATGTCAGCGTCGGGGTCCAGCTGCTTGAACAGCACTAAGCTGTTTTTTCAGCTGGGGACTGGATATTTTCGCCATAGGCAGATATAATCGGGAAAACGGTTACAGTATTTTCTGGCCGTAATGACTGGTCAGCTGCCGTCTGTTTGTGAGAAAATACCGGCATAGACCATGGGATACGAGGGATGCACTATGAGTATGGGAGTTATGGACAACGTGACACCGTTCACTACATTCACACGTCATGAATGGGCGGCGCTCCGGGAGTCCTACCCAATGGAAATTACAGCAGATGAAATAGAAAAACTGAAAGGTTTTAACGATGTTTTGAACATGGATGAGGTTGCAGATATTTATCTTCCATTGACGCGCCTGATCCATCTTCATACGATCGCTTCCCAGGAGCTGTACAGAAGCCGGTCCATTTTTCTGCAGAAACAGGAAAAAAAGGTGCCTTATATTATTGGTATCGCAGGAAGTGTAGCTGTCGGAAAAAGTACGATCGCCCGGGTTCTTCACACTCTTCTTTCGCGGTGGGACCGCCATCCGAGAGTGGACCTTGTAACGACGGACGGTTTCCTGTATTCCAACGATGAGCTGGAAAGGCGCAGTATCATGAATAAAAAAGGCTTTCCGGAAAGCTACAATGTCCATGAGCTGCTGCAGTTTCTTTCAGCCTTAAAGTCAGGAAAGGCCCGGGTGGAGGCACCGGTTTATTCTCATATTACGTACGACGTGATGCCGGATGAAAAACAGATTGTTGAGCAGCCCGATATCGTCATTATTGAAGGGATCAACGTGCTTCAGCCGCCGCGCCGGCGCACGATTCATGAAGAAGACGAAGTATACGTCTCCGATTACTTTGATTTTTCCATCTATGTAGATGCCGCAGAGGAAGATGTGTTTAAATGGTACGTGGAACGCTTTAAAAAGCTGCGGGAAACAGCTTTCCGCAACCCGGCTTCCTATTTCCGCCGGTACGCCGACCTTACGGATGAGGAAGCGTATCATTTTGCCAAAGATATATGGGACAGAATCAATCACCGCAACCTGAAGGAAAATATCCAGCCGACAAGACACCGGGCTGACTTAATTTTAAGAAAAGGCCCGCATCACCTCGTCAATCAAATTAAGATGAGAAAAATTTAACCCGCCGTTTGGAGGAATTGTTTATGAAAAAAATTATTCACACGAACCAGGCTCCGGAAGCCATCGGACCGTATGCCCAGGCTGTTGAAATTGACAGCTTTATTTACACATCCGGCCAAATCGGACTGGATCCGGCCACAGGTGAAATGGTGGAAGGTCTCGAAAATCAGACGCACCAGGTCATGCGGAATGTGACAGCAATTCTCGAGGCCGCGGAAGTGAATACAGGAAATATTATTAAAGCGATGATATTCCTGCAGAATATGGACGACTTCTCGGTCGTAAACGAGATTTACGCCTCCTATCTCGAAAGTCCATATCCTGCACGCAGTGCCGTTGAGGTGGCACGGATGCCGAAAGGCGCCCTCGTGGAAGTGGAAGTAATAGCAAAAAAATAGCCTCCTGAAAAGGACAGTAAAGAGCAGGAATCCCTTATCGAGGGGTTCCTGCTTTCGCCTTCCGGGACGCTTTCCGGGCGGGCCGGGCTCAGCTAATTTCTTCCGCCCACAGGTTGGAAGAAATGGATCTTCGCCTCGTCCTGGATCGCCCAGGAGTCGCCCCTGCGGCTGCAGCAGGGAAATGGAAAAAAGGTTTTTACCATGCCCCCCCTTTATTGAAGCCGTTTTCTTCGATAAGGAGAGGCTTTTCCCTCCGTAACGGCGGAGACGCCGATGGGATTTCAGCGCAGTCTGAAGATCCTTATTCATGGCGCAGGCCAAACAGCTGAAGACCAGCCCCACGGCAGGCTCGGTAAGAGAAGGAGTCTATACTCGGACTGGAATAAATATTCTAAAACGATCATTTAATCAACAAGCTGGAGCAGGAATCCCTTATCGAGGGGTTCCTGCTCTTTACATCTTTAACGAGCAGGTTATTCAGCCGTCGTTTCCTCATAGACGGTTTCGTACCCGGGGCGTTCTTTGTAAAACTTATAAATCGTTTCCGCAATGTTCTCCGGGGAGAAAAAAGTTCCTTCTTTTACCATGCCGGCGATAGTTACTGTGCCGACAAAAATACCTTTTTCTTTCATTTCCTTATGAAGAGAGCGTGTGAGATTCCGCTGGGCGGCTTTGTTAAGGGAAAGGGAAGCGAACGGGGCATACGGTTCCAGGGCGAAGGCACCCCCGGTAACGATAAAAGCTGCCTTTTCGGTGAAGAGGGGGCGGAGATGCTGGAAAACATGGAGCATGCCGCCGATGCTCACCTGAAGATCCTGCATTACAACAGCAGTGGAAAGTTCGGACGGTACATCCGGTGTTCCCCCGACCGCGTTGAACAGAACAGCTTCGACCGCTGTGCCCTGCTCCTTCAGCGTATCGGCAAACTGTTTAACGACAGGTTCGCTGGATGCGTCCATGACCACGTAAGAAGTGTTAACACCGCTCTTTTTCAGTCGCGAACTGAGCGTTTCCAGACGTTCTTTATTGCGGGCCGTCAATATAACGTGAAATCCTTCTTTTCCGAATCGTGCCGCTGTATGATAGCCGATGCCTGATCCTGCTCCAACAATGACGACAGCTGAATCTTCCATAGTGATACTCCTTTCCAAAATGCTGTATTAAAGTTCTATACCCGTTTCACTCGTTTTTTAGTTCTCCGGCCAAAACTCTGCGGATGTACTCCGCAAACGCCTGGACTGCAGGGGAAGCAGAAGTCTGCTGTATACGGGAAAGGCCGATAGTTCTTAAAGCCCGGGGGAATGCGATCGGTACCTGCACCACCTGGGACGGATCAGCCGTCTGCTGAGCCGGCAGGATGGACACGCCGAGTCCGGCCCCTACAAGGCCGGCGACAGTGTCAGCTTCGTCCCCTTCAAATGCGAAGGAGAGTGGAAGACCTGCTTCCCGGAAAAGCCGTTCGACCGACCGCCGGAGAGAATAGCCCTGTTTAAGGTGAATAAAAGGGTCTTTTTGAATATCAGAAAGGTTCAGCCGTTCTTTTTCTGCCAGAGGGTGGCCGGCAGGAAGAATAATAAACAGTTCCTCCTCCCACAGCGGTTCCCAGGATACTTTGGAGGAAAATTCCGGCAGAGCAGTCAGGCAGAGATCAAACACCCCATCTTCCAGCTGCTCAAGCAGAGTATGGGAAGGGCCCTGGCCGAGTATGAAGTGCACGTCCGGGTACCGGGCCTTGTACCCGGCAAGAAGATCCGGGATCAGCCCGGTACTGAGAGTATGCAGAAAACCAAGTGAAATTTTTCCGCGGTCCGGTGCCTGCAGATCCAAAGCGTCCTGTCTTGCCGCATCGAATTCCTGGAGAATCCGCCTGCTCCGCTTCAAAAATTCTTTCCCAAAGCTTGTAACGGATACCGACCGTCCGTGTCTTTCAAAAAGGGGAGCACCTAGCTCTCTTTCGAGTCTTGTGACAGCACGGCTGAGTGCGGGCTGACTGACGGAAAGTGTTTCGGCTGCTTTTGTTATATGCTCCATTTCGGCGGCTGTTACAAAGTACCGCAGCTGCTGCTCGTCCATTTAAAAGCCTCCCTTATATGCAGAAAATGCATGAATTAAATACTTATCATGCATTATACAGCATAACCAAACCGTGCTACGATAAAAATAGAAGACGGGAGGCGGGAGCATGGGAAGAATTCGTCGTGGAACGAGCAGATTCAGAAAAACATCCGCTGCATTTTTTGCGGCAGGGTTTAATACATTTGCGATTCTTTACTGCATGCAGCCGCTTATGCCCGAGCTGTCGTCTGCTTTTGGGGTAACGCCTGCTGCGGCAAGCTGGGCGCTTTCCGGCACCACGATCTCCCTCGCTGCAGCGATGCTCGTTTTTGGCACAATTTCAGAAGTGTACGGCCGCAAGCAGCTCATGGTAGTAACGATGTTTGCAGCGTCGATACTCTGTTTTCTGACGGCTTTTATGCCCGGATTTACAGAGATGATCATCATGCGTATTTTGACAGGGGTAGCCCTTGCCGGTCTCCCGGCAGTAGCAATGGCTTATCTTGGAGAAGAAATAGAGCCTGGAAGCCTTGGAGCGGCGATGGGGCTGTACATAAGCGGCAATGCTGCCGGCGCGGTGTTCGGACGGGTGTTTTCCGGTGTAACAGGAGGCATGTTCGGATGGGAAACGGCAGTGGCAGGCACCGGCCTGATAAGTATTGCGGCAGCCTTCGTATTCTGGCGGAGTCTGCCGGCATCGCAGAATTTTAAAGCCAAACAGGCCGACCTGGCAGGGCTCGGAAAAGGAATGCTCGGTCACATGCGCAGCCCGGCCATGATCTGTCTGTTTATTATGGGATTTATGCTTCTCGGAAGCAACACAGCTCTTTTTAATTTTATCAGCTATGAGCTGATGCAGGAGCCGTACGGAATGTCACAGACGTTCGTCGGCTGGCTGTTTTTAATTATGGTCGTCGGCATGTTCAGTTCCGTGCTCACGGGTCGGCTGCTGGACCGTTTCGGACGCCGGAGGACGCTCATGGCCAATCTGCTGCTTGCGGCAGCAGGAACGGCAGTTACTCTCGTTCCGGATCTGACGGTAAAAATAATCGGCATCGGAATTTTTACGTTCGGCTTTTTTGTAAGTCATTCCGTAGCGAGCGGATGGGTAAGCCGGATCGCGGCTTCAAATAAATCACAGGCTTCCTCTCTTTACCTGTTTCTGTACTATGGAGGATCGACCGCAGCCGGACCGCTCGGTGGTTTTTTCTGGACCGGAGGAGGGTGGCCGGGTCTTGCTGCGATGATGATCGCTTTTCTCGGGGCAGCTGTCCTTTCGGCATTAATTCTCTTCCGGCTGACGAACACCGTGGAAACAAAGAAAGCAAAAGCATACGAACCGGGCAGAGCGTAGCTGCAAAAAAACAGCCGGTGCTTCTACCGGCTGTTCAGAAGATTTTCAATTTCACGGAGGACAGGCATCGCTTCTTTTTCTTCCTCTGTTACCCGTTCCCATAAAATACCGGCCGGCTTTTGATCTTCCGCACCGGTACGGAGAACTTCCTTTTCCGTGACGATAATGTCGAGGGTAAGGTCATACGTATCGGTTTCAAAATCTTCGTCCCGCACCTGGAGTGAATGAACGGTTCCAATAACAGGCATCGGAGGATTGCCTAGTTCCCGGAGAATCGCGTATTCCCGGTCGGCATAGCCGGCTCCTTTACCAGTACGTCGTCCATCACGGTGAACCGCCACGGAACCGGCGAAAAGAAGATCGACCTTCGGGAGGCTGTTGAGCGGGACCACGTTTCCGTAGGAATGAATATGCTTCAGACTTGCTGCCTTTTTTTCCTCCCCATCCGGCACATTTTCCGGATCCACCAGGATAAATCCATCTTTCAGTCTCGGCGTTGGTACGAGAAGCGTTTTTCCGTCCCGGATTATTTGAGCTCTTACCGGCAGCTGCGGAGAATCCGGATTCACCTTAACAACCTCTGCCCGTTTGTATTCCTCCAGTTCAAACACGAGAGCCGCTGCTTTTTCCGCCCCGGCGAAGTTCGGAATTCTTCCTTTCAGAGGAAAAGGAAACCTCCCCGCTTTTTTGTTTGTCATCTCTTCCCATACCCTTTCACGCAGTGTTTGCTTATCCATTAGCAGTTCGTTCCCTTCGTTGTGGTGTATATTTCTTTCTGTGATGGTCCATCGTATCAAAAAGGTGAAGTCCGGAAACCAGAGAGAGCAGACTCTCCCTGTTACCTAATATTTTATCATTTCATAAAAATATACGCCTTGTACATTACGAATAAACCTGAATTCGCCGAACGGTGCTTCTGCTTCACCTCGCCGGTCAGTCCCCGGACAAATCTTCTTTCATCCGGTAAGATTAATAAAAAGTTTCCTTCAGCTGCGGGAGCTGAACAACAGTATAAGGAACATTGTATATGTTTATTTTTTCCTTTTTTTATTATACTGGAAGTAGCAAGAAACAGCATCGTTTCCAGAAGCAGCCGGGCATACATCCTATATGAAAAAAGAAAGGGTGAGGGAAGATGAAACTGGAAGGAAAAACAGCTGTTATTACGGGGGCAGGTTCCGGGATGGGCCGGGCAGCTGCCATACTGTTTGCAAAAGAAGGGGCAAACGTTGTGGCAGCAGACATGAACGAAGAAACAGTAAGAGAAGTCGCCGAAGAAATCAAAGGCTTAGGAAAAGAAGCAAAAGCAGTGCAGGTGAACGTAACGAAGCAGGAAGACGTCGAAAAAATGGTGCAGGAAGCGGTGGACAGCTACGGCTCTATTGATGTGCTCGTGAACAACGCAGGAGTCATGGATAACTTTATCCCGGTCGGAGACGTAACGAATGAACAGTGGGATAAGGTCATGAAGGTGAATGTAACAGGTCCGATGATGGCAATGCGCGCCGCTTTAAAACATATGATGAGTCAGAAAAGCGGAGTAATTGTTAATAACGCTTCCGTAGGAGGACTTTTTGGTGCAAGAGGTGGGTCAGCCTACGTCGCTTCCAAACACGCCCTGCTCGGAATGACAAAAAATACGGCAGCAGTCTACAGTACGGATTATGGAATCCGCTGTAACGCCGTGGCCCCGGGAGCGGTTCAGACGAATATAGGCAGCACAATCGACAATCCGAACCCGCTCGGAGGAAAAGCAATCGCGAAAGCAGGAGAGCCCCCGCTCGGACAAGCAGAAGAAATTGCTTCTGTCATGCTGTTTCTCGCCTCGGAGGATTCCAGTTTCATTAACGGAGCAGTCGTTACAGCAGACGGAGGATGGACTGCTGTCTAGTGTCTCCTGACTGAAAACGAATCTCCATGTATAAATGAAGAGCTGCCGGCAAATACCGGCAGCTCCTTTTTGGTTTATACATATTTATACGTCCGGCTTCCAGCTACGGACTGATTAAAAAATCAGGTGGGCAATTAAAACGATAACCGGAAGGGAAATAAGTGTCCGTTCCAGGAAGATAATAAACAGGTCGCGTAGAGTGACCGGTATTTTTGAACCGAGCAGAACCCCCCCGACTTCGGAAAGGAAAATGAGCTGCGTTACGGACACACAGGCGATAATAAAGCGGGTCATTTCGCTTTCGATTCCGGCAGCGAAAATAGCCGGAAGAAACATATCGGCAAAGCCGACGACAAGCGTTTCCGCGGCGGCGGACGCTTCCGGAACGTTCATCAGCTGCAGCAGCGGAATAAACGGAGCTCCGAGCCACGCGAATACAGGAGTAAATTCAGCAATGATTGTCGCAGCTGTACCAAAGGCCATCACCACAGGGGCTACTGCAAGCCACATGTCGAGTACTGTTTTCCCTCCCTGTGAAAAAAAAGCTGTGATACTGCTGTTTTTAGCTGCACGCTTTGATGCAAGATCAAAACCGAACTTCGCTGTACCGAAGCTCTGGTTCCGGTAATCAGCCGGAATCGTTTCGTCCAGCTGCTTATCCATGCCGTTTACATACGTATCGGGCTTACGGGAAAGCGGCGGGATACGGGGCATAATAAGAGCCGTCACAATTCCTGCGAAAATTACTGTTCCATAAAACGGAAGAAACATGTGGGACAGACCGACTTCCTCGATAACGACGAGGGAAAACGTAATCGATACGACGGAAAACGTCGTTCCGATAACGGCAGCTTCCCTCTGGGAATAATAGCCCTCTTCATACTGTTTATTCGTCAAAACGACCCCGATTGTTCCGTCACCGAGCCAGGAAGTCAGAGAGTCGATTGAAGAACGTCCCGGAAGTGTAAACAACGGACGCATAACTTTCGTGAGAAGTCCCCCGAAAAATTCGAGCAGCCCAAAATTCAGCAGCAGCGGGAGAAAGAGTCCTGCAAAAAAGAAAATAGTAAAGAGTGTCGGAAGCAGTCCTTCCAGCAGAAGACCTCCGGTAAACTCCGACCAGATAAATTCCGGTCCAAGCTGGAAATATGTCATGACGGCAAAAACGGCCGCAAAAGCCCGGATGATCACCCAAAACAGGGAAACATCAAATAATCTGCGGAGAAATTCACTTTTTTCCATTGCATTAGGACGGACCGTTTTATACAGTATCGTTCCGATAAAACTCAAAAGCACAACGACCGTAAGAATAAGTGGGAGAGCTCCTGAGAGAATATCCTGTGCGAGTCCCGACAAAAAGGCCACCGGTATCGTAAAGCCTTCTTCTGTAGGGATAGGGGTTATAAACAACGCTGCACCGATCAGCGAGAAGATAATAAATTTTAATGGAGAACGAGGTTCCATTAGTTTCACCTCTTTAAAAATATTTATAATTATTCACAAGAATTTATTTTAATAGACTAGGGATGAAAACGCAATAAATATTTCTTCGAAGCTGGAGTAGAAAAAAAGGTGCTGGCAATGACAGCACCCTCCTTCTGATTATGATCATTTATCTTCTTGCAAGATCGCGTGCTTTTTCTTCTTTTGCTACTTTCAGGAACTTCTTCGTTTCCATGGCTACCACACCGCTCAGACCGAGAAGTCCGATTAAGTTTGGAATAGCCATCAGACCGTTCATAACGTCGGCAAGGGACCATACGAGGTCAAGCTCGGCAATGGCACCGAAGAAAATAGCTGCAACAAAAGCTGCCCGGTAATAAAGGCCTGCTTTGTCGCTGAACAGGTACCCAAAACATTTTTCCCCGTAATAGGACCAGCCGAGAATGGTGGAGAAGGCAAAGAACACAAGGCCTATCGCCACAATCGTACTGCCGGTCGGACCGAGGAACATTTCAAAGGAGGCGGAGGTCAGAGCCGCACCATCGGGCCCACCGATGTACATATCCCCCATAACGATAACGATACCAGTGATGGAACATACAACGATCGTATCGATGAATACCTGTGTCATGGATACGAGTGCCTGACGTCCAGGGTAATCTGTACGTGCAGCGGCAGCGGCAATCGGTGCAGAACCGAGACCTGCTTCGTTGGAGAATACACCACGTGCAACACCCCAGCGGATAACGGCACCAACGGCACCACCTGCAACTGCCTGGCCGGTGAAGGCGTCTGTGAAGATAAAGGCAACCGCTCCCGGGACGAGCTCCCAGTTAAGTATCATGATAACAACGCCGGCAAGCACGTAAAATAAAGCCATAAATGGAACAACGAACGCGGTAACCCGTCCGATAGCCCGGATACCGCCGATAATAACAAGGCCGGCAAGAATAGTAAGTACAATACCTGTAACAAATGGATCAACGTTGAACGTTTCGTTCAATGCTCCGGAAACGGAATTGGACTGCACCATATTTCCGATTCCAAAAGCTGCGACTGCTCCAAACACTGCAAACAGTACAGCCAGCCATTTCAGCCCTAGACCTTTCTCGATGTAATACATCGGTCCACCGGACATGCGCCCGCGGTGGTCTTTTTCCCGGTATTTAACTGCAAGAATTGCTTCCGCGTACTTTGTAGCCATACCAAACAGGGCACTGAGCCACATCCAGAAAACAGCCCCCGGTCCCCCTAGCACAACCGCTGTTGCGACACCGGCGATGTTACCGGTACCGATAGTTGCGGCAAGCGCCGTGGTGAGCGCCTCAAAGTGGCTGATATCACCTGCGGACTTTTTATCCTGCTTACTGGGGGTAAATGCCAGCTTAAGCCCGTAAAAAAGCGTCCGGAACTGTAGAAAGCTTAAGCGGATTGTCAGGAAAAGCCCTGTTCCGACAATCAGTATAAGCGTAGGAATCCCCCATACGACATCACTGACCTGTCCTAAAAAATTCATAATTGTTTCCTGCAAAGTTATCTCCCCCTTTATCTATGTGTTCTTTCATTATATTCGGAAAACTTCGAATAAAAAAGAATTAATTTCAAAAATATGAAAAAATGAGGGGATTTATTAAGAGGAAAGAAGGCCTGCTTTATGCTGAAAGAGGAGCATACACAGGCATACAGGTAAAAAGCTGCAGGTGAAAGGATGGAAATTAATTTGTTACATTTTCTGTCAAAGAAGAAAGCATCCTGAAAAAACACTGCCGGTTCTGTTTGAATAGAGGGGTGCCCCGAAACCGTAAGCAGCAGGGCATAAATACTTTGTTAAAATCATAAAAAAAAGCTGCCTCCGGGAGACAGCTTTTCTGCAGTATGAAAGGGGAATTTATTCCGCCCATTCTCCGTTTCGGAAAACAGGTTCGGATGTTCCATCGGCTTTGATTCCGTCAATGTTCATTTCGGCAGAACCGATCATGAAATCGACGTGGGTAATGCTCGTATTCAGTCCGGCTTTTTTCAGTTCCTCCTCTGACATATCTGCGCCGTTCTCTACACACGTAGAATAGGCACTTCCGAGAGCGATGTGATTGGAGGCGTTCTCGTCATAGAGAGTATTGTAGAAAAGAATGCCGCTCTGCGAAATAGGAGAGCTGTGGGGGACGAGTGCCACTTCCCCGAGACGGCGGGCGCCTTCATCTGTATCCAGAAGATTTTGAAGTGTTTTTTCGCCCTGTCCGGCAGAAAAATCTGTTACGCTTCCGTTTTCAAAAGTAAGCGTGAAATCGTCGATCAGGTTTCCACCATAGTTCAATGGTTTCGTGTTGCGGACCGTGCCGTTCACTCCGTCGGCCTGAGGAGCGGTGAAAACTTCTTCTGTCGGCATGTTGGCAACAAAGTGTGTACCTTCTGTATTCGGGCCGCCTCCGCCGATCCAGACGTGGTTTTCCGGAAGTTCGATCGTCAGATCCGTTCCCGGGGCGGTGTAATGAAGCTTTTTGTATTTACGTGCCGTAAGCTCTTTTGCTTTGGACTGAAGTTTTTCGTCATGTTTTTTCCATTCCGCCACCGGATCCTCCGTGTTGATACGTGTCGCTTCAAAGATGGCTTCCCAAAGCTTTTCCATCTGCTTTTCTTCCGGCTCGTCCGGGAAAACCTTGGCTGCCCATGCCGGGGAAGGGGTGGAAATAACAAGCCAGCTGACTTTATCAGATTGAATATATTTGCGGAATGTATTCATTGCCTGACCGGCGGCTTTATTCGCTTCGGAAATTTTTTCGGATTCCACTCCCTGAAGAAGGTCCGGGTCCGTCGATTTGATCGTCATAAAGGCGGCCCCATCCTCTGCGAGGGTTTCCATTCCACGGGCTTTCCACTCAGGAAATTCTTTAAAGGATTCCAATGGGGCCTTATCGTAGCGGATGCGGGTAAGAACATCGTCATTCCATTCCACATGAACATTTTTCGCTCCGGCATCGTAGGCTTTACGGGCGGCAGTACGTACAAAATCCGCCGATTCGATCGGTGCGTTGATCACGAGCGTCTGATCTTTCTGGATATTTACGCCTACTTTTACAGCAAGCTCTGCATATTTATCAATTTTTTCATCGAATGAAGCCATATTTCTCATCCTCCTATAGTTAATAATTCCCCGTTTAGTGTATCAGTTTCCTTAAAAAATAGAAACTTTCAGCACAGGGGCGGTTTTACCATAAGATTTAAAACAGCTGAAAAAGGGTATATAACAAGAGCCTATTCCACAGGATCGTATCAAGCTTCACCGAGGCCGATAATGGACGAAAGTAAGGCCTGCACCCCTTTTTAAAAAGCCGCATCGATAACAGGAAAAGACTTCATTTCGACCGTCCTGCCGGTTTCTGCTTTGTTTTTCTCTTTTATTTTCGAGACAGCCTTTTATAAGAGCTGCAGCAGCCGGGAAATTAATCTATAAAAGCGTGTAAATAGCCCGTCTTAATTGTGAAATATAGACGGTACTGATTAAAATAAATATAACTAATAAACTGCCATATATTGATTATAAAGAAAGGAAGGGGCATTATGCGGGAATTTTTCAGACGTCACCGTTTCATGCTGCTCTGCCTGGCAGTACTCTGGATCAAAACCGTGCTGGTCTCTTTCCTCACGTTTGATCTTGTGATGACCCACTGGCTGGAAACGGTCATTTTTGCCGCAGGCCCGCTGGCGTTCCTGCTCATCGTGTTTGGACTGGGCATGCTTTTAAAAGCTTCCTGGCAGCGGACATACTATTTTTCGATCAGTCTGCTGTTAACGGTCGTGCTTTACAGCAACACGGTGTATTACCGGGAATTTGCCGACATTATTACCCTGCCGATGCTCGTCATGAGCGGAAACGCCGGGGACTTGACGACGAGTGTCGTGGAACTTGTTCAGTGGTGGGACATCCTGTTTTTTGCCGATCTGTTCGTGCTCGGCTGGTTCATGGTCAAAAAACCGCCGTTTTTAACGGTTCAAAAAACCGGGTTCCGGGAGGCAAAAGGAAAATACGCCCTGATCGGTACGGCAGCGGTCGCGATTATTCTGCTGAGCCAGGCCGATCCCGGGGAGGCGGAAACGCCGGCCCATTCGTTTGACCGGGAACATATGGTCAAAAACCTCGGTATTTATAATTTTTATTTCTACGATGCGTTTCTGCATTTAACGACCGGTACGCAGCCGGCGTTTGCCGAACGGGAGGACCTCGACGACATTAAGGCCCACCTGGAGGAACATCAGACCGAACCGAACATGAGCTTTCATGGGGCGGCAGCAGGAAAAAATGTCGTGGTCGTGTCGCTCGAGTCCCTGGAAACGTTTGCGATGGGGGAAACGGTGAACGGCGAGGAAGTCACGCCGTTTTTAAACGAGCTGGCTGAAGACAGTTTCTATTTTGATAACCTGTACGATCAGGCTGGACAGGGGAAGACATCCGATACGGAGTTTATGGTCAACAATTCGCTGTATCCTCTCGGCCGCGGAGCAGTCTTTCATACCCACCCTGACAATGAACTTACACCGCTCCCGAAACAGCTGGGGGAACATGGCTATGAAAACGTTGTGTTTCATGCGAATGATGAAACGTTCTACAACCGGAACAACGTCTATCCGCGGCTCGGCTACCATTATTATTATGATGTGGAATATTACGACGTCCACGAAGGCAATTCAGTCGGATGGGGACTGAGGGATATTGATTTCGTGGAACAGTCGATGCCTTATATCCAGGAGCTTCCGGAGCCGTTTTATGCGACGAAGCTCACTTTAACGAATCATTTTCCGTATGAGCTCGATGATGAGGACTACTTTATTGACCCGGCCGATACAGACAGTGATATCGTCAACCGCTACTTCCCGGCCGTCCGCTACACGGATGAAGCGGTCCGCGTCCTATTCGACGAATTCAAGGAAGCCGGGCTGTATGAAGATACGATGTTTGTGTTGTACGGGGACCACTACGGCATTGCCGAAAGCCACTACGAGGAGCTCGGCAGCTTTTTGGACGAGGATATCGGCCCGTATGAGGCGCTGAAGCTCGACCGGGTGCCGGTGATTATCCACGTCCCGGGGATGGAGGACGAAGCTTTCACGAGCTCCACCGTCGGCGGGCATATTGATATTATGCCGACGATGCTCAACCTGCTCGGCCTGCCGCAGGAAAAGCATGTCATGTTCGGAAGCGACCTGCTCGCGGAAGACCGGGAAGAATTCGCCGTGCTCCGCTCCGGGGAAGTCGTGACGGATGAGGTTCTCTATACCGGGGACCAGTGTTTTGCCTCCGGAAGCGGCGAAGAACTACCGGTAACGGACTGTCTGGAGGCGGCGGAACGCGGGGAGGAGGAGCTGTACTATTCCGACCAGATTATTTACGGAGACCTATTCCGTTTCTTTGATGAAGAAGAAGATGTGTAAATAAATGGTTTGAAATAAGTTAAAAAAGGGAATTAGTCAGCATTAACTTAGTTGGAGGTGACTGCCATGGTACGCTACGGAAATCCCTTTCTCGGAAGATACCTCCGTTACGCGGTCTTCCTGCTTGTTCTTGGCATCCTGCTGCCGATAATGCTGATCCCCGGGCAGACACTTCTCGGGCTGGCAAGTATTGCCGCGGCACTTCTGATCACTATAGGTTTTGACCTGGCTGTTTACTGGTTCTGCAAATATAAAGCAGCTTCTTTTACGAAACAGGAAGTGCGCAGTATGGTTCCTGCTCTCATCACCCGCTCTGACTGGAGAGGCTACTTCGTTACTACGGACTCCTACGTATTATTCGTACCGATCCTGCATAAAATCACCTTTGTTTCAGAGTGGAAAAGAGTGAAAAAGTTTGATATGGAAGGCGGTTACGTAGAACTGCTCGTCAGTAAAAAAATATACAACCGTTCGGTTCATTTCATTGTAGCCTATCCTGCAAAAACATATGAGGAACTGAACCGGCATACAAAAGAAGCCCGGGTTGCAGTGGAAGTTTAAAAAGCATCTAAAACAAGCTGACAGGCCTTTTCGTGTACGGTATACAAACCTTATAAAAAGCCGCCCGAATTAAAGTGTACCCTATAGAGTAGACACATTAAAAAGTCTACCTATAGGGTACTTTTTTGTATAATGAGAAATAGATAATGAGTAAAGATCGGGGAGAAGATCATGACGAAAAAAACATTCACAGA
>NZ_PZJJ01000034.1 GCF_003044065.1 Alkalicoccus saliphilus | reverse complement strand
CGCGACATATTTCCGGAACACCTTGTCGTAATGTTTCTTCTCCTTCTCCATCCACTCGTCCTCCTCCGGTTGCTTTCGTTAGCTGTATTCTATCACTTTGATGTGTCTACTTTTTATACTAACTTCAAATTCCAGGCAGGGTTGGAACTATTCCGAAGAAGTTTGGTAGAATTCCCCGATAAGTTGGTAGAATCGGCAGCCCTCCCTTCCTCTGGATACCTCTGAAATTATTCCTCGACCAAAAAAAGCTCAGGACTAATTGTCCTGAACCTTTTCCTACTGTGCTTATGACACATATCCACCGCTTATCAATCCGCCTGGAACAAGTCTCTCGTGTAGACTTTTTGTGCCACGTCCTTCAAGTCTTCTGACAGACGGTTGGCGACGATGACGTGCGACAGCTCTTTAAACTCGTCGAGGTTGTGCAATACTTTGGAACCGTAAAACTCTTCGTCTTTCAGCGCCGGCTCGTATACCACGACGTCCACACCTTTCGCTTTGATACGTTTCATGACGCCCTGGATGGCAGACTGGCGGAAGTTGTCGGAGTCCTGCTTCATCGTCAGACGGTAAATGCCGACGACGTCGGGCTTGCGTTTCAGGATCATCTCCGCCACGTGATCTTTCCTCGTACGGTTCGCTTCGACAATCGCTCCGATAATATTGTTCGGTACGTCTTCGTAGTTCGCCAGCAGCTGCTTCGTGTCTTTCGGGAGACAGTAGCCGCCGTAGCCGAACGACGGGTTATTGTAGTGGCTGCCGATCCGTGGATCGAGGCCGATGCCCTCTATAATCTGCTTGGCATCGAGTCCGCGCACTTCTGCATAGGAGTCAAGCTCGTTAAAGAAAGCGACGCGCATAGCGAGGTATGTATTCGCAAACAGCTTGATCGCTTCCGCTTCCGAGGCATTTGTAAACAGTACATCAATGTTTTCCTTGAGCGCTCCCTGCTGAAGCAGCTCCGCAAAAACGCGCGCCCGCTCCGACTGCTCTCCGACGATAATGCGTGACGGATAAAGGTTGTCGTGCAGCGCTTTTCCTTCCCGCAGAAATTCCGGGGAAAAGAGAATGTTTTCCGTTCCGAATTTTTCCTTTAATTCTTCCGTATATCCGACGGGAATCGTTGATTTAATAATCATCACCGCTTCCGGATTCACATCCAGCACCTGCTGGATCACCGCTTCTACAGAGCTTGTATCAAAGTAATTTGTTTTTGGATCATAATTTGTCGGGGTCGATATCACGACGTAGTCCGCTTCTCCGTAAGCTTTCTCTACATCAGTCGTTGCGGTTAAATGCAGCTTCTTTACAGCCAGGTATTCCTCCAGCTCCGGATCAACAATCGGGGACATCCCTTTATTGATCAGATCGACTTTTTCCTGATCAATATCAAGCGCCGTCACGTCGTTATGCTGGGCGAGGAGCACCGCATTCGACAGGCCGACATAGCCTGTTCCTGCAATCGTAATTTTCATCATCTCGTCCTTTCTTTTACCATATTATCTCGACTATATCACTTTCAGTAAAAGAAATACAGGCAGTGATTGTCCGTTTTATTCCGCCTTTTTCAGCGAACTACTTTAATGCTCGAGTTACAAAGCATTTATTCTGTCTTTTTTTGATACCAGTCTTGATGAGCCAGTATAATGGCACAGGGGATCAGCTCGATAGACAGATGCCTGGCTGCCGCCAGCCGGTGTCGGCCGTCTACAAATAAGTATTCTCCGGCACTGCTTACTGCTATTCTGATCTCGTCCCACGGCCTTAAAGTCCCGAGATTTTTTTGGCTTTTATATCCTTCACGGCGGATAGTTTCCAGCAGCTTATCATCTTCTTCCAGCCGAATGTTCCAGGCTTCGATCGAACTGCATCCGAATTTTCTTTCCCCGCCGGTAATTTGACGGACTACCCTTTTATAAAAATCCGTTTCTTTCCATGGGAGATCTTTTACATAGTGGTCGTAAAAAGCAGAAAAATAATCCATTGTATTCAGCTCAAACGTTTCCCGGTCCCACGTTCCACCCAGAATAACGCCGAGTCTGTTTTGGCGTTTGAGCCGCTCAATTACTTCTCCATGGACTTCTTTTGTTAATTCCCAGGGTGAAAGCCACACCACAGCCTGAGGAAAAGGCATTTGTTTTTCCCCGGAAAGCCTTCCCGATACCTGCCTGCCTGTCCATCGCAGCAGATTCATCAGTGATTTCCCTTTTGCTGCGGCCCTTTTCAAAGAACTCATGTCCGTTCTCTCCTTTTACTCTTTATCCACCCTTTCATTCAGCGGGTGGTCAGTAAAACTGCTTACTGCACATGATCCAGAACAATGGCTGCCCTGCTTTCCCATGAGTAAAGCTCCTGAAACTCCTGCATTGCCTGTGCTGCCAGACGTCTGCGGAGAGTAGGCTCCTCTCTTAACAAACGTATACTTTCCACCCAGTCATCGATCTTTTCCGGAGAACAGAGAAGGCTGTTCTTCCGGTGGACGAGTACTTCTCTTGTCATCGGAAGATCAGAGGAAACAATCGCCCTGCCATAGGACATATACTCAATAACTTTCAATGGAGAAGGCCATTTGTCGATTGTTCCGTGCTTCGTTTTGATTCGCTGGTCCTGATAAGGAGCAAGCATCACATCAAACTTTTTATAATACCCGGGAAGCTCTCCCTGGCTGACAAAACCATGATAGATAATATTCAAATCCCGGGTCTGGTCTTTCCAGTATTGAATATCTTCTTCTCTGCCTCCGACAATGTGGAATTCATAGCCGCTGTCCAGACGCTCCGCCAGCTTATGGATAATTTCCATACCCTTTCCTTTATACAAATGTCCGACATAGCCGATTTTCAGCTTTTCTCCGTCGTTCTCTCCTGCAGAAGCCTTTTCTTCCAAGGGACGTTTGTCGGCTCCGTTGTGTACAACCTGTACTTTTGATTCTTCCAGATCGGGGTAAATCTGCAGATATTCCCTTTTCAGCGCTTGTGCTGTAACGATCAGCTTTACGAAATTGGGACTGGAAAACATCCTCCCCTCCAGATACCGGTGTATTTTATTTCCAGGAAGAACATGCGATTCATATGCGAAGGGTACCCCAAGAGAACGGATATGGTACAAACTGTATTTGTCCCGGCCATAAAATAAATCCGGCAGATCCCTTCCCGCAGCTTTCTTTACTTTGGAACCGTACACCCACCCGCCGACAAAGCGCATCTGCGGCCAATCGATTTTATGAAGAGTAAATATTTTCTCTACGGAATAGTAGTCGTATTCATAGGAAACTCCCTCCTCCCGATTGTTTCTGGCAAAAAGCGTAACTTCATGACTCTGCCTGGCTAAAGCCTGGCACATTTTCATCACCTGCACGCTGTTGGCATCACGGGAAGGAACCTTTGAAGCCGACACATAGTAAATTTTCATGAGGTGTCTCCTTTCTCATTTCCCAGCTTATCCATCATTATCAGGGCAAGCACGCTCGGAACAACAAGTATCTGAGCGTTGGCGAGGTCTGTACTGAACATGAGGGATATTAGAGCAAACAAAACATACATCGAATAATGATTTTTGAAGCTGAGAGTAGTCAAAGGCTGCAAAGCTATAATGAAAAGGAGCAGACCGACAATCCCCATTTCTGCCAGCAGTTCCAGTATTAAATTGTGCGGGTAGTCATGCAGGGCCACCTCCGCGTACTGCCCGACTCCAATCCCGAAAATCGGATTCGCGCCGAATGCATTTAAAGCTGTTTCATACAAATACATTCTTCCCGTTACATTGCCATGTTCCGCGAAACTGGTACTCCCTCTCGCAAAAAATTCTGCCAAAAAGTAATCAAAGAGGAAGTACAGCAGCGGGATCAGCAGCACCACCGATATGGGCATTAAAAACCGCCACTGCCGGCTTTTCAGCTGCCCGGAAAAAAAGTACACGAATAAAACAATTGCCGCTGCTACGAGAGGACCTCTGGATCCTGTCATGATGATACCTGTAATAAAAACAGCTATACATAAAATTCTGAGCCACTTTATATTGATAATTCCGACCGCCGCAATCATTCCCAGCCCCATGTTTCTTGCAAGACCGAGCGGATTCGTATCCATGACAGTTACCCGCACTGCCGCGATCTGCATCCCTTCATAAATGATCATCAGGGCCTGAATTAATCCGAAAATGAACAGCGGAATTTCTATCTGTCCTATGACTTCCCTGCTTCCTTTGAATGCATAATAAATCAGCAGAATAACGATGGTGGAGAAGGAGTAAGCAGTAAACAAGAAGGTTTTAAATACCCCGTATTCTCCAAAGCTCAGTTCCGTCCCTCCCCACAGGAGCCTTCCCCACATGTAAGCTGTGAAAAGAAGCCATGGGAGCATGGCGATGATGCCCTTCTGAAACTTTGCTTTATTGATAAGCGATTTCTTCAGAAACACACCTGCAATAAATGCGGCAATGGCCATATACAAAGCCGCTACCCAAATAAGAAAGTACCCACCTTCGCCAATTCCGACGATCTGCAGAATTTCCCCGAAAATATTCATTCCATTAAGGGAGATAGCAATCAGCACAATCACCGGACTCCAGATAAACAACACCGTGACAATAACCAGAAAAACAAAACTCAACGTGAAACCTCCTCCCTCAGGCTATTTCACCATCCATTCATAAAAACGATACACCTTGAATTTCCGAGTGATTTTTTCGAGTGCCCACTGTCCATTCCATCCAATAAAAAAGTCAGCATTCAGTTTAATGAAGACAGCAGTTATCGTCAGAAAAGCAGATGCCGTCAGAAGGAGAATCCACATATAATGCATGTTGATATCCCTCATAAAATATACGAGATAATAAAGCGGAACTGCCGCAGCCGCTGTTAAATATAAAGCTGGTCTTAAAGAGCCGAGCACCTCTGCTTTCTTTATAGGGATTAACTTCATACTGAGCCGCATCATCATCAGAAAATTTATTACAAACGCCAGTAGAATCCCGGTGGCAATGCCTGGCAGTCCGAATACAGCACCGCTTCCTCCCAGTACAAAAACGAGAACAGCAAACACCCCTTGTCTGGCAGCTTTCTGGTATACAGCCCCCTTTGCATTAGCGAGCGATTCACAGACTTTGTATCCTGAGCGGAAAACCATTCCAACAGCCAGAATCTGCAGGATCACTATCGTATTTTCCCATCCGGGGCCAAGAACCGCGCGGATAAGCTCCGGTGCTGTTAAATAAATCAGCAGACTCCCGGGAAGCGAAATCAAAAAGATAAAAGAAAGACTTTTAATAAAGGCATCACTCAGCTTCTGCGGCTTCCCCTGCAGTCTTGACATGACAGGAAAAAGCACCTTCTCAAAAATCTGGTTGATGATGGTTACCGGAACGGACATCAGCTGGTAGGCCCTCGTATAATACCCAAGAGCACTTTCTCCGAGAAGACGGGCGATGATCATTTTATCGCCGTTATCCGCAAAATAATCGATAAATTTGCCGAGTGTGAAACCACTGCCAAAATAAAAAATATCTTTAAAAGAGTTATAGTGAATCTTCAGCTTCACCTTATGAGGACGGACGATAATGGTCAGCACGGATTTCAAGGCGCTTTTCGTAATTTCTGCAATGATAATCGACCAGAAACCAAACCCGAGAAAGCCGAGCGTAATACCAACAAGCATAAAACCGACCACATACGATACAGCCTGGATATAGGTCGTCTGCTTGAACTTTAATTCTCTCTGCAGCAGGGCATCCGACACTTTCGAAAAGCTCATGACGATAAAGACGATCGAAACGGTTCGGGCTGCTTCGGTAAACCCTTCCCCTGCATCCAGCAGCATGCCGATCCACGGAGTGAGAAAGTAAACAGCTGTGTAAATAGAAGTGCCGAGCAGAAGAGAAACGGTAAATGCCGTATACAAATGATTGTCATGAATACGCGGCAGGTTGATTAAAGAAGGAACAATACCCGCTTTCATAAACATATCCGCAAAGGCAATGATCAGCCCCACGCTTGCTACCAGCCCAAACTCCTGAGGGGTAAGCAGCCTGGCCATTACCACTAAAAACAGAAGCTGGGAAATAGTTTTGAATCCTGTTCCCGACAGCACCCACAAAAACCCGTCTATTGTACGATTTGTCAGCCCTTTATCAGCCATATCATTCTCCAAGTTTTCTCATTTTTAATTTCCTGCAGCTTCTTCCCATTTATTGATCGTTTCAGGCACGCTGAACTTTTTTACATCTTTTTTCGCCTGCCCGGCCATGGCTTCCATTTGTTCTGGATCACCCAGAGCCTCCATCAGCTGTTCGGTCAGCTCTTTTTCATCCCCCACACGGAAAAGTCTTCCGTTCTTTTTATGTTCAATCAGTTCTGCAGACCCCGCACAACTGGAAGAAACAACAGGAATGCCGAGCATCATGCTTTCCAGAAGCGCATTGGAAAACCCTTCATAATCCGAGGAAAGGACAAACAGTTCCGCTTCCGCCAGCTCTTTATGCACGCCCTGCACCCACCCCTTCAAAAACACTTTCTGTTCAAGATTCAGCGAGCGGATAAGAGCTTCCAGGTGCGGCCTCTCCTTTCCTTCTCCGTATATTTCCAGCACGTATTCCGGAAAATACTTCTCCACTTCGGCGAATGCCCGGATAAGCAGCTCCTGGTTTTTCTGCTTCCAGAGCTTCCCGATGTTCACAATTTTTTTCTTTTTCGCGGGAAGATCCATCGATATTTCCTGGACAGGATTATTAATAATGACGCTTTTTCTGCGGACGGGCCGGTAAAAGCAGGACTGCGCCCACTCTGTCTGAAAGACGACCCGCCGGCTGAACGGGTACAATAGATGCGTCAGCAGCCTGACAGCCGGTCCTCTTCCATCTCTTTTCGGGTCGTTTCTTTCTGAAACAATAATCTTATTTCTCTGAAAGAAAAGAGCGAAAAGCACAATTACATTGATTTTTGCCGAAAAAGAAATGATTCTATCCGGCTGATTTTCCCGGTGATACTTCCTGAGGTGCTTAATCCATAACGGCACTCGTCGGATGTAGGGTTTTTCCGGAAACGTAAAATCAATGACACGGATATTTTCGTGCAGATTATATTCCACTAAATTATTCAGCAGCATGATAACGTCGACCTCGCGCCCTTCGGATGCAAAGTGATTCGCCAGGTTAGCCGTGACTCTCTCAGACCCTCCCTGCCCCATGGCACCGAGAATAAAAACGAGTTTATTTCCTTTCACCTGCTCCCCCCCTTCCGTATTAAGATATTTTTTAAGCTTTTCTTCCACAAACGAGCTCTCTCCTCATGCTGCAGGCCACGCTTCACATTCGAACACATAAAATAGATATTTTTTCCATAAATATTGTATTCGACGGAAAACAAATATTTCCCTTTCTCTCCTGTTATAATTTCCATTAAAACGAACATGTCTTTTGTATAAACTTTCTTTAGGATATATAAAAAATTACCAATTCCCCGTGCATCATCATAAGCTCTGTAAACGATCGAAAAAAATACCACCCCCTTTCTGAACAGGCAGTGTAAGAAACAGCGCATATGCCCGAATGCTGTATAACGAACAAAATGAACTCACTAATGTTCACACTCAGCTTATATTCAGCTGGTGAATGATGTTCTTTTTTGCGCTCTTTAAATCTTTGTTTTCCAGTTCAATCACTTTCACCCCTTCCTCTTTGAAAAACGATAAAAGTTCTGATGTGAATTCATCCATCAAGTTAATGTTGTTTCTTAATTCATCGTCCGTATACAACCGAAAGCTCGTTGGCAGTCCATGGCTGCGGTTATTCATTCGTTCAATCGTTTCTTCTGTGCCGCTCTTTATATTCACGACCGCTTCCGGTAACTCAATAGTCGAAAAAAATCTTTTTAAATCGACACTAATATTATTTCTTTCCACATACATATAGATGTTTAGTGCTCTATGGGCAAACCCTTCATCCATTATTACAAGCTGATCGCTGGTGCTGTTTTTTCTAATTAATCTCCATCTGTAGATATCGGTCAAAAAATATTTCAAAATATTTTCCCGTCGCTTCGGATGGGGATTGTTTAAAATAGACTGTAATACATGGCTGTACACTCTGCTGTTATGAATAATGTACTTGGAAATTTCTTCACTGAATAAATAAGAAGGAATGTAATCACCTTTTAACGGTTTAATAGATAAAAACCTTAAATATTCAATTTTTCGCTGCTTTTTTAATTTCTTTTTCAAAGCTTTTTTATAAAGATCAAAAAAAAGATCTGCTTCCTGCGTTTTTCGTAACTCCTCATGTACTGCGTTGCACAGCGTTGTTTTACCAGACCCCGGCACCCCCATAAACTCGATCCTTCTCAGCATCTTTTCCAGCCCCTTTTATGCCTATTGTTAATCCAATCTGCGCCCCTCCGTTCATTTATCAATTATGTGCACTTCCACTTTCTCCGTGCTGACCGCTGGAAAGCTCTCCAAACTTTCTGTTTATCTGTTTTACAATGGATTCTCCGTTTGATACGTCTATATTTTTATCCACCCAGTTTTCAGAAACTGCCTGGATTGTTACCGGGATCACGTCCACACCGGCTATTTCTGCAAGAATGTAGCGGTGGTGCCCATCGTGGGATTTCAAAAGCTTGCCGTCTTTATCAAGAACACAGCCTATTCCAGCATCTGCTGTTTCTCCCAGCTGCTGCTGTGAAAGAACTCCACTGGACCGGATACTTTCATATAATACATGCAGCTGGTTAAAATATTTATCAATATCTTCAGGAGACGACATTCCCCCTCGGCTCTCTCCATGTTTATTCATTCGTTCCAGATGATGTCGGTATTCTTCTGTTTCCTCTGCTGGTTGCTGATGAAGAAACATATTTTCCATCGATTGATATCTGTAGCTGGTCTGCGGGTGCTCATATTTATACGTTTTGATCGGCACTTGATTTTTATCCCAATCCCCCTGCAGAACAAAATGCTTTTCATAATCCTGGTGTTCCCTCATACCTACATAGCCTTCGATTTTCTCCGTTTTCACAAGTATATCTTTATTTTCCAGATCACTTTGCAGCCAGTGAAGATAGCTTACTTTCTTCCTATGATCAGCAGCTAAGCCACTTAAGATTTTAAATCTATACTTTAACCAATGAGATTTAATGATTAAATATGGTTTTCTAAGGAACTGTTTAACGCTGAGCCTGTATTCTTTTATACGCATCGAACCCCCCTCTTCCGTTTTGAATATAAAATCATTACTCATAACTTGGAACCAGGTTCTTAATAAAGAACCAAATTTGCAAAAAAAATACAATGATCATATTAAAAATAGCTCGACCCCAGGAATTAAACTACTTTCCATCTATCATGTGATCGTTTACACCATGTTAATTCATAATAACGAACAAGTCAATCTAATTCCAGAAATATTCAATAAATAACATTATTTTTCAATATGAAGCTTTTATATAATTAAAAATCCCTCCAAAGATATTTACTTTAGAGGGATTGCAGAGTGTTGATTAAGTCTTGACTGCAGAATAATGATTCCAGCGTATAGCTTTCTCCTGCACTCCCCAGCGGAAGCTTGCCGTGGGGCTCGTCGTCAGCTATTTTCCAGCCCTTCGGCCGTGTAGGATCTTCCGACTTCGCTCAATCCCACCGGCGTCCCCGCCGGACGTTCCGGAGGAAAAAGCATCTCCTTAATGAAAGAAAGGGCGGAATCAACACATTTTTTAGAAGAGGAAACTTCTTTTTATTTTTCTGCTGGAGCTGCAGCATGCTCCTGGGCGATAGAGGACGAGCTGAAGATCCATTTCTTCCGAGCATTGGGAGGAAGAAATTAGCTGAAGCCGGCCCGCCCGGAAAGCGGCCTGTGGAGGCGAAAACAGAAAATCGTCTACGTATGAATAAAAAACACCTTAGAAACAACCTGAAATCCCTCTAAAGATATTTACTTTAGAGGGATTACATAGAAAGTTTCTTTAGTTTAAGCTGCTTTTTCTACATTTACCGAAAATAAGCATCAATGCCTTCAAACAGTGCTTCCGCAGATTTTTCGCGGAATTCGTCCGTTTTCATGTATTCTGCTTCCTGATCGTTTGTTTTAAACGCAAGCTCTGCGAGCGCACTCGGCATGTTTGTTTCCCGCACGACGTAGAAGTTGCCTTCTTTAATACCGCGGTCAACAGTGTCGAGGTTTTCGATAACTTTGTCCTGCAGTTCGCCGGCGAGGTTGGCACTTGCTCCCGCGCTGTTATTTCTGTTGTAGAACGTTTCTGATCCGCTGGCCTGCTCGACGCCGGCAGCGTTTGTATGGATGCTGACGAAGATGTCGGCACCGACACTGTTCGCTCGCGATACCCGGTCACTGAGCGACGGATACCAATCGGAGCGTCTCGTCATAATCACGTTCGCCCCGGCTTTACGGAGTTCCTCCTCAAGTCGGAGACCGACGTCCAGTACGACTTCTTTTTCCTGAAGCCCGTTCGCAATCGCTCCCGGATCGCGTCCGCCGTGTCCCGGGTCAACAGCGATTGTTTTTCCGTAAAGTGAACTCTCATAGTCGTAGTAATCGACCATCAAGTAGCTCTGGGAAACAAATCCTTCATATTCCGCTGTGCGGATTTCCGCCCAGTTACCGGTGCGGTCGAGTACTTCCACTTCGTCACCCCTGTTCAGCGAGCCGATCGGTGACTGGCTTGTGGAAGCATCCGGACGGACGTTCAGCGTCGCGTTGTTGACGACTTCCCCGTAGCCGATCGCGTCGACCTCAGGCTCTTCCACTTCTTCTTCCGGTTCTGAAGCTTCTCCGTCTACCCGGAATTCCGGATAAAGGGAACGCGCCAGCATTTTCGCAAAATCAAGGCGGGTGATCGAATAGTCCGGACGGTAAATGTTACCGACCTGATTATCGATAATGCCGCTTCCCGTCAGGCTTAATATGTGGGAATAAAAATGATGATCTTCAATATCGTCAAATTTTATGTAGTCATTCCCTTGAAAACGAAAGTGTCTTGAGAGAGCCGCCGCTGCTTCTCCCCGGAGAAAAGGGCTTCCCGGTTTATACGTGCCGTCCTGGTAACCGGTAATGATCCCCCGGTCCACGACCGCGTGAATGTGGCCGGCCGCATAGAAATCTCTATCCACATCCGGGAACGACGTCCACGTGTTATCTGTAGAGAACCCAAGCGCCCTCGTCAGCATCACCGCTCCTTCTGCGCGCGTCACGTGATGATCCGGACGGAATCTCCCGTCGTCATACGGTGTTACAATGCCGTCTTCATACAGTTTTTCTACTTCTTCCGAGTCTACGTCAGGAAAAGAACTTCCCGCAGAAACAGGGGCAGCCAGTGATGTCACCAGCATAACTACAATGAGTACACTAACCAACAGTCGGTTTCCAATCATTCCTTCCACTCCTTCTATGTAAGTAAACAATTTGCTTGTGATACTGTACCATACAAACTTTTCATTTATTATGGGACTATTTGCACAATTGACATCTGGTATAAGCAGGCAAACAGCTCCGGCTGACGAAACAACGCCTGCACAGAGCGTTATTTATAGTGAATGAAAGGAAAGAAAAGTCCTCATTCCAAAATTATGAAAAAATATGTAAATTCCACTTTGGTGTGTAACTTCTTTTGAAATCGGGTATTAAAGTCGTTTTCCTATCCTATCAAACGACGAGAAAATCGCCAGCAGGGAAGCGTTCTGTTTTGGTTTCTCCAAATTTAACAACGCCGCCGCAGCACCTCGTCCCGCGGCGGCGTTATCTTACCTATCCTTAATAAATGTCCTCACTGGATGTTTCCGTCGTTTCCACGAGCTTGACGAGTTTCAACCCGGTGCTCGTATCTCTGACTTCATACTGCGAATCGAAGGATTTGATTTTGGCGGAATCGTAATCGTAGTAGATGCTGTAGGTTTCCGCTGTGTTTACGATGATTGTGCCGTCGTCCTCCTGTTCAAAGCTGCGGATATCAATATCATCAATCGACTGCGTAATATTTCTTTCGCGCAGACTGTCCATATAATCAAACGCTTCTTTTTTATACTCCCCGGCCTCCGGATGAATCAGGCTCTCTAAGTAATACGTGTCCCCGGTATTAACTGCGTACACATTTTCCTCAAGAAATTCTTCAAAGAAATAGTGCAGGTTTTCATTCAGAAATCCTTCCTCTATGTCTTTCTGAATTTCCGCCACTTCTTTCTGCAGTGTCTCCGGGCTTTTGATTTCTATCGTCCTGCCGTCTCCGCTTACGTTATCCGTAAAGTAATAATTTTCTATCGAGTGCAATTCCCATTCACTTTTTCCTTCATTATAAGTAAACGTGTAATTCCTCGGGAACGTTTCTTCGTGCATTTCAAACGTTTCATTATAATAATCGTGCCGTATTTCGTCCACATCGAGCATTAAATACCAGCTGCCGTTTTCTTCGTAGAGCCACTGGGTTTCCGGGTAGACTTCGACAGAACCTAACAGGTCGTACCCGGAATGATAACTGTCGTCCCCGTAACCCTCCACTTCCGTCTTCAAATTTTTCAAGGCGTCTTCTACTGCTTCTTCCTCTGCTTTTACGTGAAACGTAAAGTAAGTGTCTCCCCCGACTTCCGCCGGTTCGGAAAATACAGACCCAAAAGGAGCTTCCCCCTCCACGTGGAGTTCATCACTGCTGTCGAGAAGCACCGGTCCAAACTCCAAGCCGTTTTTAGAAACTTCCTCCCCGGTATTCTCCCCGTTATAATAAAGCTCCAGATTGTCGACACCGCTCGTTAAGTGGAAATATTCCATATGAAAATCCATCGTGAACTGGTCATTGTCCGACAGCAGTGCCATGTCATTATTCAGGGAAGCTTCCCCGTGGTCGAAGTCGAGCGTACCGGTAACGTCATAACTGCCGGCAGGAAAATCCCCGAGCCAGTACGTCCCGTCTCTCTGCTGCGTCGCTTCCACTTCTTCCCCGTCCACCTGGAAAGCCACGTCTTCGTAATTACTGGAAACAAGCAGCGGGTATTCTTCCACATAAAAAGCGAACGAATCATACAGAAGAAACTGCTTACCGCTGTTTTCCAGCGACAGAAACTGAAGATTCACCGGCGGTTCATAATACCCCGGTACGCCTGCCGCACTCGTACTTTCAAAAAACTGCAGATGATCCTGAATGAAGTCGCTGAAATCGCTGCGGATATAAGAATCTTCATTTAAGTAAGCGATCAACCCTTCGATGTATTCTGTACTTACGTTTGTATCATTTCCTTTTACGGCTACATACCGTTTCACTTCCTGGACATTTCCTTCAGCCACAGCCGCCTGGAAGTTTTCAATCATTCGGTCGGATGAGGTATAGTTATCGAGCATAAAATGGGCCGCTGCACCTATAAGTACGAGCCCGCCAACGGAATAAAACAACTTATTGCGATGTTTCGAAGGCGTTCCACCAGAAGATTCCGTGTCATGACGCTGCGGGCACTGAAGACATTTTCCGCTTGCCGAATCCAATTCCGTCCCACATTTCGTACAATAACCCATTAAAAGCACCTCATTATTTTCATTTTGTTACTTTTATCATACACAAATATATTGGTAAATTGTATATTTTTCTTTCTTATACTAAATTTAGTAAATTGTTGTTGTGTCCATCGTACTTGTTCTGCATAATGAATATAAAAGAAAGAGGGGTGCATCATGAGCCATCAATATTGTGGGAAATGCGGGGCAGAGGGACTGGATACGGATCTGTTTTGTGCCGCGTGCGGCGCTTCCATGCAGAGAGCGGCTGTAGGCGAGCAGGAATCCGTCCCTGTCGTGAAAGGAATTGTGCAGCAGGCTTCTGCGCACGTGAACGGCATGGTCGGGGAAAAAGGCACGCTCGATTTAAAACTGAAAGACGTTTTTTCTTCCGTCTTTGAAAAACATACGAAAGAAGAAGCCGATTTACTGTTTATTTCCGGAACGGCTGTTACGACACCGGATGAAAGGGACATTCAGACGTCGTGGCCGAAGCCGTGGTTATTTTCAAGAATTTTTCTGGCGCTTGCTTCGGTATACGTTCTCCTCTACATTACCGCAACAGCTTTTGAAAGCACGCTGGTCATCCCGGGCCTCCTCGTGATGGGCTCGTTCGCCGTGCCGTTTTCTTTACTGATCTTTTTCTGGGAAACGAACGCCCCGCGAAATATCAGCATTTTTGAAGTCGTCAAAATGTTTTTTGTCGGCGGGGTCGCTTCGATTGCCGCGACGCTGTTTATTTTCTCCATGGTGCCGGTGTACGAACTGAACGTGCAGGGAGCGATTACGGTAGGGATCATCGAAGAAGTCGGTAAGCTCCTGATTGCTATTTATTTCATTAAACAGCTCCAAGTAAAATATATACTTAACGGCCTGCTGATCGGGGCGGCGATCGGCGCAGGATTCGCTGCGTTTGAATCGGCAGGCTACGCCTTTCACCAGGGGGCTCTTTTCGGAGACGAAGCGATGCTTGCCAACATCGTCGACCGCGCCTGGATGTCGTTAGGAAGCCACGTCACCTGGGCCGCGATTGCCGCCGGTGCGCTTGTGTACGTCAAAAAACAGGCCGAGCTGTCTTTTGATCACCTAAAAGATGTACGGTTTTTAAAGCTCTTTGCTGTCCCGATTGTTTTACACGCCGCCTGGAACAGTCCCTTTTTCATCGAGCAGGAGAATCTGTTCCTTTATCTCGGCCTGATCTTTATCGCCTGGCTGTTTATCTTTTCGCTGATGAACGCCGGATTAAAGCAGATTTCGAATTCGCGTACAGTGGAATAGAGATACTTCGATTCAACAAAGGGATAAATTCAATTGAGAGACGTTATTTCCATAGTCTGTGGCCAGGGCTATCTAGCCAGGCGACCTATAAACACTTTATTTTTCCGTCTTACCCCTTATAAGATTCAGTGTCTTTATTACTTTCATAGATTCGTTCGCTAATACAAAAAGCTTTCCCATCGACGATGTCGATTTATGGGAAAGCTCCAATCATAATATTTTAAACACTTGCACTTAAACCGCTGATAGAGATATTAATATCTGGCACCATCAACTTTAAGTTGACGAATTCCTTTTAAGTTAAGCAAACAAAATCGAACCTGAACAAACGACCACACCTATCAGTGGCTCAAGCCTCCCGCACAATAACCACCGGCTGGAATAGTCTGTTTAATTTCTTCCAAAACCTTTTTTATGAAGAAAACCTTTCATATGTGACCGTTTAATTGATGAGAGCATTCCACTCACCTGGGCGGTCCACCGGTCTTTTCTTTTCCCTCCGGTTCGTGACTCGTAATAAGCAGTAGTCGTATCATTATACTTATTCAGTTGTTCAAAGTGTTTATCATCTGATGGGTAGCTGTCTTCAAAGTAAACACCTTCTTTAGGAAGTCTTGGCTTAATGGAAGGTGCAGCTTCGGGGTACCCTACGCACATTCCAAACAAGGGGAAAACATGCTCGGGCAATTCGAGAAGATCAGCTGTCGCCTGAATATCGTTGCGCAGGCCTCCTATATAACAGATGCCCAGTCCCATAGATTCAGCTGCTACAGCGCAGTTTTGGGCAGCAATCGAAGCATCAGTAATACCGACTACCAACTTTTCCATGGATTCAATTGCTTCCGAGACATCCACGCCCTCCAGTTCCCCGGCTGCTTCATGACGATGAAAATCTGCACAAAACACAAAAAAGTGCCCGTTGTTTGCAACATATGACTGATCACCAGCTATTTTTGCCAGCTTTGCTTTCTTTTCCGGGTCTTTTATTCCAATAATTGAGTATGCCTGAATATAACTCGAGGTTGAAGCCATCTGGGCTGCTTCAACAAGTTGGAAAATTTGTTCGTCTTTCAGCGGTTTTTCTTTAAATTTTCGGATGGAACGATGGTTAAGAAGTATTTCAATAGTTTCGTTCATTAAAACACGTCCTTTTCATTGGCAGCCTGATCTTCAGTTTTCATCTTATTTATCCGCCAGCTATAAAGCGAATAGTTCCGGATTTTTATTTACAGCCATATTTCACTATAACTTTTTGTTCCCTATTGTATATGGTATTTTTAATTAATTACTTCTCGAATCTTTCTTTTTTCAGCTGGGCAGCGATGATATTACGCTGAATCTCAGATGTCCCTTCATAAATTCTTGCAATGCGGGCGTCCCGGTAGTAACGTTCGATAGGGTACTCTTTCATATAGCCTTTTCCTCCAAAAATCTGAACAGCTGTATCTGCAATTCTTCCATACACTTCAGAACCGTACAGCTTCACGACAGAAGCCTCTTTAATAACTTTTTTTCCTTGATCCGCCTGCCACGCGGTGCGGTATGTCAATGCTCTTAAAGCCTCGATTTCTACCGTCATATCAGCCAGTTTATGCTGAATGACCTGCTGATCAAACAGGGGTTTTCCAAACTGCTCTCTAGTAAATACGTAATCGAGACAGTGGTCCAATAATTTTACTGAAGAACCAAGGTTCCTCGCAGCAAGTCCTGCCCGGCCTGTCGAAAGAACCTTCAATGCGTTTACGTACCCTTGATTTTCTTCCCCGAGCAAATTTTCTTCCGGCACTTCGACATTGTCAAAAATCAGTTCTGAAGTGTATGTCCCTCTCATTCCCATTTTGTCATCAATATTTCCAACACGGAATCCCGGCGTGTCCCTTTCTACTATAAAGGAAGAAATGCCTTTAGCTCCTTTTTCGGGATCTGTAACCGCCATGACAGTGTAAACCCCTGCAATGGGACCGTTTGTAATATAGTGTTTCATCCCATTGATGATGTATTTATCACCTTTCTTTTGTGCGGTTGTTTTTAAATTAGTCGCATTGGACCCTGCTTCCGGTTCCGTTAAACAGAAAGCTCCTATCCATTCTCCACTGGCCATTTTAGGAAGATATTTTTTCTTCTGCTGTTCGTTTCCCAGTTCGACAATTCCCGAGGTTCCAATGCCTGTATGGGCAGCAATAAGCGTTGTAAACCCATTATGAGTCTGACCCAGTTCTTCATAGATGGTACACTTGTCAACCATATTAAGCCCATGACCACCGTATTCTTTCGGGATATTTAATCCAAATAAACCTAATTCCTGAGATCTTTTATAAATATAATCTGGTATTTTATCTTCTTTTTCGATCTGCATCGCAGCGCCTTCTACTTCTTCCTGCACAAATTTCCGCACTTCTTTGCGAAATTCCTCAATTTCCGGATTGGAATTAAAATCCATAGTATATCTACTCCTTTGTTTTTCTTTTTTATGCTTTCGGTCCTCCAGCTGCATATAAGATCTGGCCACTGACAAATGAGGCAGCTTCCGTGCTGAAAAACCAGCTCACTTCCGCTATATCCTCCGGTTTACCTGCCCGTCTAACTGGAATGGCGGCAGCTTTATCAGCAATTAATTCCTCAAAAGAGATCCCAAGATTTTTCGCCGCTTCTCTCGTCATATCCGATTCAATAAACCCTGGTGCTACGGCATTGACCGTTATATTAAATTTCCCGAGTTCTATCGCCAGCGTCTTTGTTAATCCCTGAATTCCTGCTTTGGCCGTGGCATAGTTTGCCTGACCTCTATTTCCTAAGGCGGAAGCCGACGAAATATTGATGATCCGCCCCCATTTTTGAGAAACCATGTATTCCTGTGCAGCGTGACAGCAATTGTACGCTCCTTTTAAATGAACTTTTATCACTGCATCCCAATCTTCTTCCTGCATTTTAAAAAACAGATTATCTCTAATTATTCCAGCGTTATTTATCAGCACATCCAGGCTTCCAGATTGATCGAAAATCTGCTCAAAGACTTTTTTCACTTCGTTTGTATCGGTTACGTCTACGGTGAAAATCTCTGCAGGAAGCCCTGCTCTTTGAAATTCGCTCTGTGTATGCTTCAGCTCCTTTTCATTATTATCGAGAAGGTACACCCGGTTATTTTGCTCCACGAATTTTTTTCCAATCGCTTTACCAATACCTTTTGCTCCTCCCGTAACGACGACAGTTTTTTTCTCGCTGCTCATACTACTCTCCCTCCATTCTCTTTTAAAATGGCTTCCTCATCGGCCTCGAAGATTATTCCCATCCACTTTTCACAAGGGAATTTTGAAACGTTAAATAAAAGCTTTTATTATTCATTTTCAGAAATATGGGGCAGTTGATTTAATCTTTCCTGATAATCAGAGATTATTTCCTGAAACAAGGCTTCAACGGATGGGATATTGTCAATAAGGCCTACTCCCTGGCCGGCAGAGATGATTCCGGTATTAATTTCTCCCTTTTCTACGAGCTTTTTGTAGGATTCGCCGTTAATATAAGGCAGCAGTTCTTCTACCGTAGGTTTATTATTAGCTTCCAGCTCAAAAAGTTTGAGTGAATTTTCTGATTTCAATACCCGCATTGGTTTCTTAATGGAAGTTTTAACAAGTACCGTATCTTCTTCGTTCGATGAAACAAATCTTTCTTTAACTTTTTCGTGCAGCGGACTTTCTTTCGTTACAGCAAACCTTGTTCCCATCTGGACAGCTTCTGCCCCTAACGCCAGCGCTGCTAACAGTCCCTTCCCATTTGAAAATCCGCCTGCACCGATCACGGGAATTTGTAGTTCCTCGACTGCTCTTGGAATAAGGGAGAGACTTGTATTGTCGCCGGATCCGGGATGTCCGCCTCCTTCATAACCTAAAATAACTACCGCTTCACAGCCCAATTTTTCGGCTTTTTTAGCAAACTTTAATGATGGAGAAACATGAACAACTTTAATGCCGGCGTTTAAAAGCTGTTCCATGTATGGTTCTGGATTAGCCCCTGATGTGAAGACGATTGGAACCTCTGCTTCTATCGCTCCTTTAACAAAATCATCCATCGGCCGCCGGATACCGATCGCTATGTTCACTCCAAATGGAGCAGTTGTAGCGTTTTTAACACGTTCTATATCTTCCATCATTTCTTTCTTGTTTTCATAACTGCCGGCGGTGATCAGGCCGAGGCCCCCTGCTTCTGAGACCGCTGATACTAACGGACTTTTCCCAAGACCCTGCAAACCGCCCTGGATGATGGGATACTTAATTTGAAACAGCTCGGTAATTTTCGTCGTAATCATCGCTGGGAGGCTTTCCTGGATATTTTAAAACCACCTACACTGTGAGCCACCATATTATTTGACTCGTCGTACGCTTTTGCTTCCAGGGTAATTAAGGAGGACGAGCGGGACAATACCTTTCCTTCAGCATAAACAGCTCCTTCAGAAACAGCCCGGAAATAATGAATCGTCATATCTATCGTGACCAATGGCTGCTTCTCTACACTTCGCCCTGTGATGCCCATTGCCGTATCAAGAAGGCCGGCATACGCTCCCCCGTGCAAGGTTCCTAAAACATTTTCTAATCCTTTACTTACCGGCATTTTCAAAATGCTTTTTCCTTCTTCCAGATGATCCAATTCAAACCCCATCGTCTGCCAAAAAGGACTTTCCGAAAACTTTTCCTGCACTTCCTGCAGTTCTTTGGACAGCTTCATTCCTTCACCTCATTTACTCCATATTAATTTGCACTGTTTGGGACTTCCTTTCCATTAATTGCTCCAACTAAATTTTTAGCTACTAATTCAGAGGACGACTTCGCTGCTTCTTCGGAAATGCCTCCTACATGGGGTGTCATAAGAATATTGTTCAGAGAATAAAATGGGTGGTTATCTCCGGGGGGCTCTTTTCTGAACACATCTACTGCGGCGCCGGCAATTTTATTTTCTTTTAAGGCAGAATACAGCGCTTTTTCATCCACTACTCCGCCTCTGCCAGTATTGACGAGATAACTTGTTTTTTTCATTCGTTCCAGTTTCTCTTTGTTGATTAACGCTTCTGTTTCCTTCGTATGAGGCAGGTGGACGGATACATAGTCGGACGTTTCCAGCAGATTATTCAGGTCTGTTGTCAGCTCTACGTTATATTTAGCTGCTGCCTCCACTTTTTCTTTGTTGACCGACCTGACATAAGCACAAATCTTCATATTAAGCCCGTAGGAACAAATGTGTGCCACCTGCTGAGCAATGTCCCCCCACCCGACTAAACCGAGTTGTTTTCCGTATACTTCCTGCGTGTAGTGGTCATTTCTTGAATCAAAGTTTCCTATTTTCATCTCTCCATGAAAATAAGTGATTTTTTTCGCCACCGATAATATTAACGTCACCGCATGCTCCGCCGTAGCAACTGTATTTACTTTCGGTGCGTGCAGTACTTTAATTCCTTTCTTTGAAGCAAATTCCACGTCGATATTATCCAGCCCCACACCGGCACCGGAAACAGCTTTCACCTGTTCCGCACTTTCTAAAATTTCCTCCGTTAATCTGGCCGGGGCTCTGACAAGCACGCCGTCGACATCCTTGATTAATTTTTTCAAATGAGCAGGGTCGTAATTATCAGTTTTTATGACTTCCGCATGCTGCTGCAGATACTTTTCTCCTACAGGGTGATACATAGGTAATACTTGAAGAATTCTCAATAGATCCTCTCCTTAAGAAAAACTGGTATTTAATAAAGATAAAATCCATATATTATTAACGAATAAATAAAGATCAGTAAGAGAACGAATTTACCGTTCCAGTGCAGAATAACCTTAAAAATATTCACTCTTAAAATGTTGGTGATAATAACATTTACTGGTGTAATGGGAGAAAATAAAGTAGCTATCGCCCATGCACTCATTAAAATAAGAGCAAATATCACTGTACTGATCCCGGCTTCTTCCGCTGCTATACTCGTGGCAAAAATCGTTATCGTTACTATTTGGTGAATGCCGAAAAAAGCCAGAACAGTGGTTGTACTGATTAAAAAAATAATAAATAACAAGATAGACCAGTCGCTAATCTGCAGAGCAAGAATATTGATCGAATCACCGACAGTTGTCTGTGCTGCCATTGCTCCAAAAAAGCCCGCGGACAAAAATAAAATCACTTCGTTTGCGCTGCCGAATATCCGGACGCCTCCGTAGTACTTTGTCTCTTTAAAAAACTCCCCTGTCTGCCCAATATATATACTCCAAATAATTGCTGTAATAACGACAGAAAGTATAATGACAGGAATCATCTCGATGGCAAATAAGCTGCCGAGAAAATATATTGTTAAAAAGAACGTTAAGAAAACAGTACACAGTTCCAGTAAAGGTCTGATTCTGACATTCTTTCCAGCGTCAAAGTTTAAATCGATGTTTTTACTTTCTTTCATAAATACGAGGTTGGCAGTGATTAAATGCAGGATGCCGAGAAATATACCATAGGGAAGATATTCCATTAAGGACATATCAAGCGTCAGCAGAACAAGTAAAAGCGCTGCATAAAAAGGCGACCAGGCAATCGTCGCTGTAAAGCCGCGGGAGTAAGCTTTGCCTAAAAAAGCGACCGGTAGATTTACCCGCTGCAATAAACTGTCGACAATTTTTATAACGGCCAGATTAAGAATTGGTCCCAAAAAGAAAAAAGTAAGGGAAATGGTAAAGTATAATTTTTTTGGGTTCCGCCCGTACGTTTTTATTAAATCTTTTATAAAAATATCGTATTTCCCGATTTGAAGAGGAATGGATAAAACCGGTACCGTCAATATTAATAAAATTAACGGCAGATTCGATGTAAAACTTATGCTCCATTCCCTTAAGGAATCGTCCGGGAGACTTAAGTAAAAACCACTTCCAACCATCAAAAAGCTGATAATCAGCGTTAACCATTTTGTACGAAAGACGAGGAGAAGATATAACAGGAGGGTTAAAACCCCCATGACTTCCACAATATAAGGAAGAGTAATAAATGAATAGAAGAGGAAAATAATTGCCAGAAGCATGATGATGACAATCGTTAATCTATTCATTTACCCTCTTCCTTTCTCTAAATTTGGCTGTTTTCAACGATCGTGGAAATACCCTGCCCCCCGCCAATACATAAAGTGACCAATCCATACCTGGCCTGACGGCGTTCCATTTCATGAAGAATTTTTGTCATTAATACAGCTCCGGTTGCTCCGATCGGGTGTCCCAGAGCAATCGCGCCACCGTTTACATTTAATTTACTTCTGTCGATTCCGAGTTCCTTTACGACAGCCAGTGTCTGGGCAGCAAAGGCTTCATTCAGCTCGATAAGATCTATATCCTCCAGCTGCAGCCCCGCCTGCTTTAACGCCTTGTTTGTCGACTCCACCGGACCTATCCCCATAATTTCCGGAGAAACGCCGGAAGCCGCATATCCAATTATCCGGGCTTTAGGTTTTAATCCGTTTTCTTCTGCAAACTTTTCGTCCGTTATTAAAAGCGCAGAAGCCGCATCGTTTCTGCCGCTGGAGCTTGCCGCCGTTACAGATCCGCCCTTCTTAAAAACAGGCTTTAATGTACTGAGTTTTTCCAGGGGGGTTAACCGCGGATGTTCATCCTGCGAAAAGATGGTGGAAGTTTTTCGTCCCTTTACTTCGTAAGGAACAATTTCTTTTTCAAACCAGCCGTTTTCTATCGCTTTTTTTGCTTTTTCCTGGCTCTCTAAAGCAAATTCATCCTGCTCCTCGCGCGAAATATTATATTGTTCTGCAAGATTTTCGGCTGTCAGTCCCATTGTTAAATTCCCGTATTCCTCAAACGGCTGGGAATTCGGCTGACTTTCGGTGTTCGGATCGAGGATCAGGCTGTTGCCTGCTTTAATGCCAAAACGGGCATCTCTTAAATAATAAGGTGCGGTGCTCATGCTTTCCGCCCCGCCCGCGATGACGACTTGAGAAAGACCTGTTCTAATCTGCATGTCTGCATTATTTACAGCCTGTAGTCCTGATCCGCACTGCCGATGCACAGTATATCCCGGTACTTCTACAGGCAGCCCCGCCCGGAGAAGAGCCAGCCTTGCCAGGTTGGAAGAATCGGCACTCTGCTTCGCCTGTCCTAAAATCACTTCATCAATACTCGTTTGTTCTATCCCTGTGCGTGTCACCAGTTCTTGAATCACTTTACTTCCGAGATGATCCACAAGTTCATTCTGTAAGGCCCCGCCCATTTTTCCTACAGCTGTCCTTACGCTGTCGATAATTACCGGTTGATTCATGTTTATATCCTCCCTTAACGTTTCATTTCTTTCTTCAATTCATTCGCAATAATATTTCTTTGAATTTCAGATGTTCCTTCATAAATCGTCGTAATACGGGCATCCCGGTAGTAGCGTTCAATCGGATACTCTGCCATATAACCTATCCCGCCGTGGATCTGCACAGCCTGATTGGCGATACGATTATATACCTCTGACCCGTAAAGCTTGGCGCTCGCAGCTTCCCGGATTACTTTCTGCCCCTGATCCGTCATCCATGCAACACGGTAAGTCAACGACCGCAGTGCTTCTATTTCCATCGATATATCAGCCAGCTTGTGCTGAATCACCTGCTGTTCAAATATTGTCTTTTCAAACTGCACCCGCTCAAAAGCATATTCCATACAGTGTTCTAATAATTTTTCGCAGGAGCCGAGATTTCTGGCAGCCAGGCCGGCCCTTCCGTTAGCGAGAATTTTCAAGGCGTTAATGTAACCCTGCCCTACTTCCCCGAGGACGTTTTCTTCCGGAACTTCCATATCTTCAAAAAACAACTCAACGGAGTGAGAACCTTTCAGCCCCATTTTCTTTTCAGTGGCACCAACTTTAAAGCCTGGGAAATCTTTTTCCACAATAAAAGAAGTAATTCCTTTTGCTCCTTTTTCAGGGTCGGTCATTGCCATCACGGTGAACACGTGACCGTCCAGGCCATTAGTAATATAATGCTTGGACCCGTTAATAATATATTTCCCGTCTTTTTTTTCAGCACGTGTTTTTAAATTGGCGGCGTTGGATCCGGCTGTCGGTTCCGTCAGAGCAAACGCCCCGATCCATTCTCCTGTCGCCATTTTAGGGAGATATTTCTGCTTCTGCTCTTCTGTCCCGAGCTCCACGATACCGACAGTTCCTATACCTGTATGTGCTCCTACGAGCGTAGTATAGCCGTTGTGCGTCTTACCAAGTTCTTCATAGATAGCACACTTTCCGACCATATCCAGTCCGAGGCCGCCGTACTCTTCCGGGATACTCAGTCCGAAAAGTCCCATCTCTCTCGTCATTTTTTTAATTCGTTCAGGAATTTCATCGTTTTCTTCAATTTCCATCGCTGCCGCTTCCACTTCATCTTTAACAAATTTCCTGACACCTTCTCTCAGCATCTCTATATCTTCAGGCAGATTAAAATCCATAGAATATCTCCTTTAATTTAATTATTTATTCTGAAAGTCAGGCTTTCTTTTTTCTAAAAAAGCTGTAGTGCCTTCCTGCTTGTCTTCTGTACCAAACGCAATAGTCTGTGCGAATTTTTCTATTACCTGGGCCGTTTCTAAATCGACATCACTTCCGCGGTGAACAGCTATTTTAGCAAGATGGACCGCTACCGGGCCTTTCGATGCAATCGTCTCTGCCATTTTATAAGCTTCATCGATCAGCTCTTCTTTCGGTACAGAGGCTGACACAATATCGCAGCGCTCTGCTTCTTCTCCGTCGATAATTTTACCGAGCAGAATCATTTCCAACGCTTTTCCTTTACCAGCAATCCGCGACAGCCTTTGTGTCCCTCCTGCCCCCGGGACGATCGCCAGGTTCAATTCAGGAAGACCTAATTTTGCTTCCTTGGCAGCAATCCGAATGTCACACGCCAAAGCCAGTTCGAATCCGCCACCCAAAGCAAATCCGTTAATAGCTGCAATGGTCGCTTTGCTGCAGTTTTCGATGTTTTTATATGTTTTCTGCATCCCCGGTATAAGAGCTTCCAGCATTTTTCTTTCAGACAGCTGCTTAATGTCGGCCCCGGCGGCAAACGATTTTTCTCCTGCACCGGTAAAAATGATGACGCGGACATTTTCATCCTGTTCAAACTTTACTAGCGCTTCGTCGATCTCATTTAAAACGTCCTTATTAATGGCATTCCTTTGCTCCGGCCGGTTGATTGTTATCCAGGCTGCACGGTTTTCTACCGTTGTAATAATGTTTTTACTCATAGCTGTAAAAACCTTCGCCTGATTTTCTGCCCAGTTTTCCAGCTTTTACGTATTTCAAAAGAATTGGACTCGGCCGGTATTTTTCGCCAAGGGTCTGATACAAGTACTCCATATTTCGCAGCCGGGAGTCCAGTCCGACAAGATCCGCCAGTTCCAGCGGTCCCATCGGATGATTCAGCCCAAGTTTCATCGCCTTATCAACATCTTCCGCAGACGCTACGCCTTCCATGACAATATTCATTGCTTCGTTGCCAATTAAGCAATTCATACGGCTCGTAACAAACCCTGGAAATTCATTCACTTCCACCGTCTGTTTTTTCAACTGCTCGCCGACTCTCTGGACCTTTTCCACCGTTTCTGTAGAAGTGTCCAGTCCTTTGATAATTTCAATCAGCTTCATTTTATGAACAGGGTTGAAAAAATGCATCGCGATTACTTTCTCCGGCCGCGAAGTAGCGGCACCAATTTCGGTCGGACTCATGGTTGAGGTGTTCGTAGCAAGTATCGTATGGGCAGGGCAAACTTCGTCCAGTTCTTTAAATATTTTCACTTTCAGTTCCATCTGCTCAAGCACCGCTTCCACCGCTAAATCTGCTTCAGCTGCGCTTTTTTTTAGGTCCGTTGAATACGTCAGATTATCAAGAGCTATCTTTTTCTCCTCTTCCTGAATAAAACCTTTCTCGACGCTCTTTTGAAAAAGAGAAGTAATATAAGACTCTGCTTTTTCCAGTGCTTCCGGGTTAATGTCATGTAATGACACATTGAACCCATTTAAGGAGGCAGTATAAGCTATTCCTCTGCCCATCACTCCTGATCCGATTACTGCGATGTTTTTCATAGTATTCTCTCCTCGTATAGTATGTTTAAGTCCCTTTGGAACTTATCAATTTCTCTTGCTTTCTTCTCAAGGATACTTTCCTCTTGGACACCTCGAGATATTTCTAGATAATGGTCTTAGGATCATTTGGGA
>NZ_PZJJ01000033.1 GCF_003044065.1 Alkalicoccus saliphilus | reverse complement strand
ATTATACAGGGAGGTTTCTTATTAACCAGATGAGGTGGTGGCTCCCTTTCCGCATCAGGTGGCTCTATGTTCCGCAAATGCTGGCTCAAAACTCCGCACAAGTGGCTCAATCTGGTCGCAATATTCAAATAGTGAAGATGTTTAAGAAAATAGTTTTATTTGCCACATTTGCGCTTTACTAGCAGATAAAACCGTTTTAAGTGTGAGAAGTTTTTAGTGGAGGTTTCTTGGATCGTCCTGGAAGCTTTCTTTCAATAATAGGAAGGGGAGCAAGCACAGGTTAGAATTTGTCGTACCTACCAGGGAGAATCAGTTATAAAATTAAGGGAAGCTTTTATTATGATAGAAATTATAGGTAAAAAAATTGGTGAAGGAATGAGGGGACTACTGAGAAATGAGGCACTGATTCAGGCCTGGCCCTTTGATTTATCCAGAGTTAAAATAGTCAGTAATCCATTTGTCTAAAAATTTTATACTGTTGTGAGAATCAAAAAGATTACATAAGTTCCTTAATTTAAAATAAAATTATTATAAAAAAAGAACAGAGGAATCCCTCTATTCTTCATAGGAATATGTTATTATGATAAACTCACGCTTTCAACTTTTCTAATTTTACTTTCTTTTTGAACCACTGTAACAGAAACAGTCTGCTGTTGATTGATCCTGAAGATTACCTGGATATCAAGTTCTCCTTTAGGACGTTCTAAAAGGCCTGATATTTTAACAGTACCTATTTTCTTGTTATTTTTAATTAGTTTTGAAGAACCTTGATAAACATCAATATCCAGCTCTTTACAGTTATCGACATTTGTGGTGAATATTCTTGAAGCTTCACACGGAGTTCGTCTATTACTTTGAATCATAACGCTGAACTTCCCATCTCCAAGGCCGACACCCAGGGCATGAGCTGTAGCTGTTCTAATTTCAATTTCTTTACTCCAATTCAGCCTTTCATCTAAGTGAGCAGCGTAAATTGAAGCACCTTGGGCAACGCATAAGTCTGGATCGATATTCCCAAAAACCTTCCCGCTGCCAATTTTTTCATTTAATAATTCATCAATTTTAGGGATACGACTCGAGCCACCAACTTTAATTACACGATTTATATCATTCTTTGACAAGGAGGCTTTTTCAAGCACATCGTCTATAATAGTATCCATTTTGACAAAAAAATGATTAATACAACTTTCAAAATCCCACTTTGAAATATCTAATTCTATATGTTGCCCAGGAAGAACATTTGGTTTGATAATCTCATCATAATCAATAGAAGAGAGGGTTTCCTTCGTCTCCTTGGCAGCCTCCATAAGATTAGCATGCATTTTCACTTCGTCTTCTTTGGACAACCCTTGAACGTTTAGTTCAGACTTTTCTTTAATAAATTTACTCAGTTCATAGTCGAAATCCAATCCTCCCAGACGATCGTCCCCTCCCGTAGCAAGAACTTCGAACATAAGCTTTTCAGCAGTGTTCGTAAGGCGAAAAATAGTTAAATCAAAAGTCCCTCCACCTAGATCAAAAACCAAAATTATCTCGTCACTTAAATTCTCTTCCTCGTGTATTCCATAAGCTAGAGCAGCAGCTACCGGTTCTTGTATTACTCCTAAAACATTTAAACCAGCTGCCCTCGCTGCTTCTGAGGTATTGTTGTTCTGCACAGCTGTAAAATAATAAGGGACAGTTACGACAAGGCCGCTCGGGTTAAAACCAGGAGTTGTTTTCTCAGCATATTCATAAACACTCTTAATAATTATCGACGAAATATCGATAGGGGTATATTCTTTTCCATTGATTAATAAAGGCTGCTCTCCGTCATCCATTTTTCTTTTTATACCTATTACAGCATTTTCAGGATTTATTAATGCTTTTTTCGCTGCTAAATTACCGACTAAAAATCCTTGTCTCTCATCATAATAGACAACCGAAGCCCACGTATATTCTCGTTGAGGGTTTTGATAAACCCTTGGACCTTTTTCAGTCCATCTCGATATCGCAGAATAGGTAGTACCCAGGTCGATACCAAGTACAGGCTTTTTCTCGTTATCAAACCTCATTTATATCTCCCTCATCTCTATGACCACTCTTTTCTTTGTCAGCTGGTTTTTCTAATAAATTTTTTACTACTGTCACTTGAGCTGGACGTATTATGAAATTCTTTTGGTTATTTATGGTTTTTTTATAGTAATAACCATATCTTACTAATTCTTTTATTTGTTCATTATGGTATTCAGTATCCTCAACAACTGCTATAGGATCATGCTTCAATTCATCGAAATAATCTCCTTTTTCAGGTATTAGGAGTCCCACAAAGTATGTCTTTAATAGTTTGTTTACTTCCTCCATTAATTCTTCATATATTGAAACCCACTCTATTACTTCTGTCTTATAGTCTGGAAAAGAGTCATTCGTGTATATGACAAGTTCTTTAGCGTGTAGTTTACCATTGTATAGTCCATCCATAATTGGAGCTAAGGCCTTTTCAATAAATTGAAAAAATCTTTTTTCGGCCATTTCTATATCAACTTGTAATAGTTCTACTTGATCTCGATTTACTTTAATAATTTCATCCACTTCTTCTTCAAAAAAATTGAGAAATATACTTTGATTATCTTTTTCAACTAACTCTAATATCGGATTACTATTTGTTTTTTTTATTGGTATAAATCCCTTAGGCGGATCTTCTAGTGGTTTCTCGTTATTTAATTTTCTTTTAAGACGCGTGGCAGTTTTCGCGGATAATCTTATCCCCTCCAATCTGTTTTCTAATAGTTCTTGTAATTCAGGAGGGAAGTTATCTTGTATCATTTTATTTTCATAATTTCTTTGGAAAAATGCAGATAACTTTTCTGCTTCCACTTCTAGTTCCTCAAATTGTACCTTCCATTCTTCCAACAGTTTCCTTTTGATAGAGTAAGTTCTTTGCACTTCTGATATTTCAATAAGTTTTTTCATATTTATCATGAACAGTCTCCTAATTTCTCTGGATTGTTATTTGATTAGAGATACTTTCTGATCCGAGCAACTGTGCTGATACTATTACTTCGTTCTGTTGGTTGACTTCAAACTTAACAGAAATACGATGTTCATTTTTTTCTCCTTCAGGTATTCCACTTAAGTAAAACTCGCCAATACATATACAATGTTCGTCTGTCACGTACTGCACCTCTTCTGAAGTCTGAAAAACTGTGATTCTCATAGAAGTCATGTTTGGTTCTGAATTACTAAACTGCTTTTCGTTGGAAACTATGGGCTGGTCTTCGCTCAGTTCAATTCCTTTTTCAATGATTCTGTTAAAGCGACCAGCAGTAACTTCAATACCTAAGTTGTGGGTAACGATATTGTCCATAATAATTTTAGAGTCCGGCTGGTCTTCCTCCAAGGCTTCGTTAGTATTTTCGGTTTCTTCAGAAGGGACCCCTAATCCTGCCCCGTAAATTGCAGCTCCTTGAGCTACTACTATATCTGGATCAATATTGGAATACGGTTCTTTATTGAAGAAGTTCTTAATTTCCTTTTTAACTAGGGGAATTCTTGTGGAGCCCCCTACTAAAATAATTCGAGAAATATCCTGGTTGCTCAATTCTGCATTTTCAACCGCTTTACTTACCGTATCCATCGTTTCCTGTATAATATCTTTGATTAATTCTTCAAATTCATCCTTTGTCAGTTCGATATCGATACTGTGTATTTTTCCGAATTCATCTTTTATTAAGTTGGGAATTTCAATGTTAGTTATGTCTACTTCTGAAAAATCTTTTTTAGCCTGCTCACTTGCTTCTCTCACTGATTCCTGTGCCTTCAAAAGTTCACTTACAGAAATTCCCTGATCGGCTTCTAAATCTAGAAGGTTTACTTCAGATTCCGTTTGGAAAATTTCACATATATATTTCATCAGAAGTTTATCGATATCATAGCCACCTAAGTTAGGGTTTCCTTCCTTCGATAACACAGAAAATTTTGCCGGTTCGTTATCATCTACAGTATCAACTTTTAATACAGAGACATCGAAAGTACCGCCACCTAAATCGTATACGAGGATCGTTTGATCTCTTTTTATTTCTGAAGCATAAGCAATAGAAGCTGCAACAGGTTCCTCCAGTAAATATAAAGTATTCAGACCGGCTAATTGCGCCGCTTCCCTTGTTGCCTTTTTCTTATTATCATCAAAATTTGCTGGAATACATATTACTGCAAAATTGGGGGTGCCGCGCATATCAAACTGTTCCTGGGACTCTATCAATTCTTTCATTTTCGAAAGGATTTCCGCCGATATATCCTCTGCACGATATTCTTTTTCGAAAAACTCTTTTTTCCATTCTGTACCTATTTCTCTTTTTATGAAAGAAACTGTATTTTCAGGATCTATTAATATTTTTCTCTTAGCGTTTTCACCTACTTGAACTTCTTCTTCTGAACGAAAGCTCACTACAGAAGGAAGTGTATTTTCCTTGCCCATTTTAATAACTTCACTTTTACCCTGACGATAGACTGCTGCTGCTGAATTGGAAGTACCTAAATCAATTCCTAAAATGTAAGGGCTGTTTTTCTCTATGATAGTCATTTATAACTCCTCCTAAATTGTTATTTATTGATGTTAATTTCAACTGCTTCAAACTCTAATTCTCCGCGCTCTTCCATTCGTTTTACTAATTCTATATTCAGCTGATTATTTTTAAGAAATTCCTTATATAGGGGAGATGCATCGTTAACTTCTGAACTGGATAATTTCAGCACTCCATCAATATCTAGTTCAAATAAAATCACTATATTCACAAGATGGGGACGAGGATTTATCGGGAGTAAAAGTTGTCCTAATTTATCTTTTTCTTTCGGTTCAGTATATTCTGTCCGGTAGACGCTCATTAATACTGATGGTTGAAATTTTTCCAGGCTTGATCCAATAGTTCCTGCAGCACAAGGAAGAGTACTATTTTTTTTGATAAGCGGCATAACTTCGTATTTTTCAAAAATCAATCCTACTCCTAACGTGTGGGGCTGAACATCCTTTATTTCAATTGGGACACCTGAATCTTCCGGGCTGAAGAGGTTTGCTGCCATTATGGCTGCTCCCTGAGCTACCACCTCATCGACATTGTCTGCTATAAAAGGTTGTTTCACTCGCTTTGCCACTATCTCGCGAACGATTGTATTTCTCGTAGAACCTCCAACCAAAATAACTCTGCTGATATCGCGTACAGTCAGCCCGGCTTGTTTAATTGCATCTTCTGTTTTATAAATCGTTTGATTGATGAAAGAAGCAATCAATTGATTGTATGTATCACGGTCTAACTCCTCGTCGATATGGGTTCCCATAAAATCGGGTATCGTAATATCAGCGACTTCACTTTCCGACAACTCCACTTTTGCTTGTTCGACTGCTTCTTTTAATTGCTGTCTTGCTCTGGTTTCTTGAAGGCTGTTAGCAATTTTAGAGGTCAATTTGATACGACTTAATATTTCTAAAAAAATCGCTTCATCAAAATCATCGCCCCCTAATTCTGAATCTCCGTCCACCGCAAGTACTCGAAAATTATTGCCTTCTACTTTGAGGATAGACACATCAAAAGTTCCGCCTCCAAGATCATAAACCGCTATAGTTTGATCTTTTTCTTTATCCATTCCATATGCTATAGCTGCAGCAGTCGGTTCTGGAAGCAGTCGGAGCACTTTAAATCCAGCCTGCTCACCTGCCACCTTCGTGGCTTTTCTCTGATCTTCAGTGAAATAAGCTGGAATTGTAATAACTGCTTCTTTAATGTCTTCACCAAGATAACTACTTGCTTCTTTTTTTATCTTCAGTAAAATTTCTTTTGCTATGTCCACCGGCGTAAATTTGTTCCCCTGAATGTTGTAGGATACCCCTGGATTTCCAATGTTTCTTTTTGAAGAGGACACACTATTTTCAGGGTCAATGTAAAGCCTAGCTTTTGCTTTTTGGCCAGTCAGTATTTCACCCGAATCTTTTATTGAAACAACCGAAGGCATTAGTTTTTTTCCGTCTATAGGAATACTTTCTACTTTCCCTTTACGGTAAATTGCTGCTGTAGAATTGCTTGTCCCTAAATCTATACCTATTGCATATGACATATATATATCCTCCTATGACATTTATTTTCAATATACAGATAATTACTATGATACACTTCAAAATATGAAATATCGATCATTTTTGGTAATTAATATAATTTATTAACACAAATTTCAAATTTATTTGGTATAATATAGGTAATTTATAATAAGACATTTTTTGTAATACCAACAAAAAATCAGACGGGGGTCAGGGGAATATGAATTACGACAGATTAACCGTTACCAAGAAAATTCATTCCAGCAGGACAGTGGATTTCTCTATAGTGGCAGATGATAAAAACACATATTTTAAAAGAACGCTTCTGAATGAGGAAAAAGTAAGTTCAGATGACTGGTTTGAAAATTACGAAAAATATCATTTAAATGTAAGCAATTTCAAATACCTTCCTGTTGTTACTACCATTAGTACCGATGAGGAGGGGGATCCCTTTACGCTGTTTCCTTACAAAAATGGGACACTTTTAAGTAATAAAAATAAAATGTCCTTCAATCATATTGAACAATTATTGGAGGCGGTAAGACATCTTCATAAAAAACAAATAGCTCACGGGCATCCTCATGAGAATGATGTGTGGCTTACTGAAGATGGTGGTCTGTTGTTATTTGGTGCGGGTGAAATGATTAAAGATAAAGATGCTGGTATAAAAGCCGATCTTCAACCACTCATTAGCCTGATTACTAATTTCTCAAATCACACTTTTGAACAACCTATTAATTCTAATAATATTCATTCTATTGAGGATCTGCAGGAGGCAATTCATACGACTCAATCAGAAGAATCACCCGGACTCACAGAAAAACCAGAGGATTCACCTGAGGAAGTAGAAGAGCACGACGAAACAGGAAAAAGATCAAACAAAAAGAAATCCGGTTTCCTTACTCGTTCTCGACTTTTTCTAGGTACGGTCAGCGCAGCAGTTTTATTGCTCGTTGCTGCTGGATTTTCATTGTTATTTAATGGTGATGAAACACCTTTGGAATCTGCCTCAACAATTAACAATGAAGTAGATAGTGTGGAAGATTCTGTTCCTGAGGAACCTTTGTACGTAGATGATCAAGATTATGATTACATGTACTTAATCGAAGAAGAAGACCTTTATGGTTTTGTTAGTGAGAATGGGAGAGTTCAAGTAACTCCTGAATTTGAGGAAGCAAAACCTTTCACTGAAGGTCTTGCTGCTGTGTCAAATGGAGAGAGCTGGGGGTACATCGACTCCCGGGGAGCATGGGTGATAGAACCAAACTTTGATAGTGCCTATTCATTTTCAGAAGGGCTTGCAAAAGTGGAAGAGGGAGAGGAGGTTAACTTTATTAATAGTGACGGTGAAATAGTTTTGGAAGCTATTTCTGTGGATGACGACAGTCATTTTTCAGAAAACCTTCTTTCCGTTGAGGTAGACGGAAAATATGGTTATATGAATAGAGAAGGTGAGCTGATTATCGAAGCTGTTTACGATCAAGCTGCTCCATTTTCCGAGGAATTAGCCAATGTTACATTAAACGGCAGAAGTCAATTTATTGACAGGCAGGGAAATACGGCATTTGAGTGTGAAATTTTTCAATGTACCGAGTCATTTAAAGAAGGTCTAACTGTTATTGAACAAGATGGAAGGTATGGATTTGCTGATGATAACGGAGAAGTTGTAATTGATCCTGCATATGATGATGTTGAAAACTTTTCTGATAACCTTGCTTTAGTAGAGCATAGGAGTCAATTTGGATTTATTGACCAGACTGGCAGCGTCGAAATACCTATAGAGTATGAAGAGGCTCATTCTTTTTCTGGAGGGATGGCTTTAGTTCGAGACTCGTCTAACTATGGTTATATCAACACTCATAACTCTCTAGTTATCGCAGCTGACTATATCAACGCAGAACCTTTCGTCGAAGGACTTGCATATGTAGAAACAGAGAGTGAAAAGGCAGGATATATCAATGCCACAAATGAGTTTATTTGGTCTACGTCACTTATTGATGATCCTGTAGCTGAAAGAATTAATTACTACGAGGCCAATTCTTTATATTCTTTCTCGGCTCAAGATACTGAAGGAGCTTCTCATGAAGTGTATATTTTTACAGACGCTGAAGATGCCGAAGATACTGAAATGGGAGAAGTTGAATCCAGTGGCAGATTAAATATTGCCGCAGCTTCCGAATCCTTCACATCTGAATTAGCACTAGATTCTCCGACTAAAGAGGAGTATTTAACGTTCAGTACTAACACAGAATGGATCTACAGTGTCCCTGGAGACAATCCATCGAATACCAGTATAATAGCTGTAACTTACCCCGAGAATTCCAACATAAATATTGGGAGCTTTTATTATATAAAGGAAGAGGAAGTCACACCTATTATTATTGAATTTTCCGAAGGTGATATTGGAAACGAAATGTACCTATCCGGATCCATGGAATACACAGGAAATGGTATTTACGAAACAATAATTTTTAACAATGCAACTTATAACCAGGAGCAGACAATAGAGTGGGAATTTGATAAGTCAGATGGAACCTTGACTCAACTGTCAAATGAATCAGAAGGAGAAGAAACATTCCCGGAAGGAAACGACTCAGAGACAGATGGGCTTGATGGCGAAAACTTTAATAACGATTCCAATGGAAACGGTAGTTATTTTAACGACCAAAATGATTTAAATGAAGACCAATTTAACGGAAACAACACTTTAAACGATGAATATGAAGAAGATTATACATTTGAGTTTGAAGCAGAGGAAAGTGTTAGTGAAGATGAAGCTAACGTAATGCTATATCAAGCTGCTGTAGCTGGAGACATTTCATTAATTGAAAATGCACTGGAAATGGGGGCAGAGATTAATGCTTTTCTATCCAACGAACATAATTTTGATCACGGAGAAAAAACCGCACTTACTGCTGCAACAGAAAATAATAATAATGATGCGGTTGATTATTTATTAGAAAATGGAGCTGATCCCAACATTATTTATGAGAACGGGCGCTCCGCATTAGAAACTGCTGTAAGAGAAGATAATCCTTCTATCATTTCTACATTAATTGCTAATGGAGCTGATATAAATTTTGTCTATTATGAAAGCAACGAAAAAACATTGTTACATTTAGGTGTGGATACCGATTATTCAACAAACACTCTGAAAGCTCTAATTGAAGAGGGGGCGGATTTGAATGCTAGAGACATGAATGGAAATACCCCATTAATAACAGCTGCTAATAATTATAATTATAATTATGATTATATTGAAGAGGGTGCTGAGAATAGTTTAGCGAAAGCACAGTTGTTGATTGAAGCAGGAGCTGACATAAATCTTAAAAACTACGAAGGGGAAACTGCATACGATCAAATCCACTTTGAAGATAGTGAACTTTCACTCTATCTAGAAAGCCAGGGAGCAAACGAGTGAATTATAAACCGCTATTAGTGGTTTATAAAAGCAGGATGAACTTCTAAAGCTTCTCTTTCTATGAGTTTTCGGAAGAGAATTAGCATTCTCATAATAAAAGCAGCTCCCTCTTGTATAAAGAGGGCTGCTTTTTCTTTGTTTTAGAATTAATTTCAGGAGTGAATGTTTTAGATGAATATACAAATGTTCAAGGATTTAACTGCCCTAATTATTATGGTAAATATTAAGGAGATTTTATCACCTATTTGTATTGTTCCATTTTAAGCTGTAGTTGAGTTATGAGGCTTCTATGACTGACCTGCCCTTTATACAGCAGAAAATGTACCGTCTCCGCCGGCCTTGTAGAAATGCTCGGTCGTCCGCACTTATGTATGGACGATGTTTGTTTTGATTATTATGAAGAAATAGGATTCAGCGAATTTCGTCAGGAGGAAACAAGAAGAAAGCGAGGGTTTAACGGTGTCTACCACTATTGGAAGCCTTTTGAAGCATATGCTGTGAAACGGATAATGGAAGATTTTCCTCATCACATTCATGATTTTGGTGCTGGTCATGCTGGGTATGAAGAAGAGAAAGAAGCAATTATTGTGAAAAAGCATTAGACCCGGTCCGGGTTTTTCTGCTTCTTTCTTCCCCTCATATCGAAACATCCAAAAGAATTTTACATCAAAGACTTTTACAACTTACAAATAATCCAGCTGTTTATGACCTAAATGACTATCTTGTCGAGCATTTTATGAACAGCGGGCTCGTGAATTACAAGATTTTCACCGAAGATGAATCGGTGAAAACCTTTGCCGAAGAAATCAAATCAATAATCGATGGGAAATGAATTACTTTCTTATAAGCAAAGGGGACTTTGTTGCAAAGTGCAACAGCCTATTATCATTCTTTCTTATTTTTATTCATACGTGGAATAATGAAATACCAGCTGAGAAATCCGCCCAGAGTCAGGCCGATCACAGTCTGCCAGCGTACCTCTCCATAGATAAAATAACCGAATAGAACAGAAGTTACCGCAAAGACAGCTGCTGCGGTCAGTGCATTTCTTAATCGCTGGGCCATGAAAAACCTCCTGTTTAATCAGCCGGGCTGATTTCTACTTCTATCTCTTCTCCGTCCTGCGGGCCGATAACCCGCTCGGGATTTTCCATATCGCCGTCGATAATACTTAAGGTGAGCAGTGGGTTCCCTGTAATGACGTACGTTTCTTCCGGTTCGATATCATAACTCAGCGATGCTCCTGTTTCCCGTTCTCCCGCGTCCACACGAAGTCTTTCCATATTGTCGTTTACTGGCCCTTCCGGCTCTGCGATAAGAAGCTCGCCCTCCTGATAAAGGGCAATCCCGCCTAAATCATCGCGTGTACCGGTGCCGACAAATACATCATATTCCGACTGGTTATCGATGGCGAGCCTCGCCTCCAGCTGGTCATCGACCGTATATTCAATTCCATAATAAACGTCGTCGTGCTCTGCCATATATTCTTCTTCGTAATCAGTGAAGCAGCCTGTCAGCAGCAAAGTACCGGTCAGCAGGAGCGCTGATTTCATAGTGGATACCCTCCAGAAAACGATTTTGTTAAAAAAGGAAAGAGAGCGAAAGCCCGGCTGTGCCAAGGAGTAAAAATCCTCCCCCTAAAATCAGGTCGGATTTTCTGCTTGATTCTTTAGTGGAATCTATAAATTCCAGTATGAAATAAATACCTATGAATAAGTACAAAGGATAAATCGAAAACTCAAAAGCTGCTGGAGCTATTATAGAAAGTATACCGATGACACAATATGATAATCCTAAAATCATAACGATTAGTTTAGCTGCTTTCATTGGTGCACCTCCCGGCTCGTACCCGTACATAAATCGTAGCATTTTTTCCTGTCGTTACCAAATAGAAGCTTTTATCATGAGGGCTGATAGGAGCGAAACTTTCTGCATTATTTGTACGATGTATTCTGTTTAAGCCGGCGTGGACATAAAAAAGCACCGCGGCTGTTATTGTGCCGCGGTGCTGTTAAGTTTGCTGGGTTTTTTACGCTTTTCCTCTGTAGTCCTGGTTATGCTGCTGGAGCGTTTCGTCTTCACCGAACAAAAAGTGCTTGCTCATATCCGGTGAATATTTGGAGTTTACGGCTTCCCGGCCGACCGCTTCGGTAACGGAGCGGATCATCACGGGAGAAGCGCCGCAGCAGAGTCCGATGTAGCGCACACCGGCATCTTTCGCTTCTTTTGCCCATGCCGCAATTTCGTAGCGGTTATGATACAGCGGATCGAGCGCTGTCGGGAACGTTGTTTCCGTCGGGAGCGTACAGCTGCAGCCGCCGTCCGGGAGGTTAAAGAACGTCGGGTGCTCTTCATTCGTCCGGTACGGAATAGGAAGGGCTCCAACGTATCCGTTAACCTCGCTGCGGATTTTTTCCAGGTAGGGCTGCATCGTTTTCGGTCCGCGGAAGCAGTTCATGCCCGTCACAAGCGCGCCGTTTTCTTCAAGGATGCGGCACGATTCCTCCACTTCGTAGCCGTCGCGGAGCACGTTTTCGCCCATTAAGCCCATCGTGATGGCTGCCGGGAGGCCCGCTTTATTGATTTCTTCGAGCGCGATCAGCGCTTCTTCGTGATAGTAAAACGTCTCCCCGGCGATGTAGTCGACGCCTTCTTCTTTGCACCAGCCGATCATTTCCCGGAACATCGCCCGCACCTGCTCTTTGGATTCTTCCTTGTCCGGATCAAAAACATTCGTATTGGAAATATTTCCGGCAACGAGTGCTTCCTCCGACGGGTGCTCGGCAGCTACTTCTTTGGCGAGACGGATTGCTGAGCGGTTCAACGGCTCAAGAAGGTCCTCCTTGCCGATAATACGCATTTTCTCGCGGTGGGCATTGTACGTAAATGCAACGACAACGTCCGATCCGGCAAGCATATAGTCACGGTAAACGGATTTTAAAACTTCCGGATTTTCAAGAGCCACTTCCGGCACGAACGTTCCGGCCTGCAGATAGCCCCGGCGCTCCATTTCAAATAAATACCCTTCTGCTACTATGACCGTGCCGTCTTCCAGGCGCTGCTTTAAACTTCTTTTAACCAAACTGCTTCACTCCTTTAACAAATTAACACATAAAACCAATACAGGCTTTTAATATTTTTCCTAATTTAACAGAAGAACTGAACATTTGTAAAGGTAATTTTCAAAAGCTTCTGAGAAGTAGTTCTTCGCAATGAGAAATAGCAGCTCGATTAATCATTATAGGATGAGGATTAAACTTTATACTGGAGTTTATTGTCAGTAAAGCCGGCCGATTAATCATTAAGGGAAAGTTTAATCATTAACAGCAGTTGTTTCATCATTATAAGCTGCAAAGCAGAAGGGATTAATCACCCGCCGCTGTTTTTTAATCATCAGAGGCCATGGCATCGTTTACATGGATCTCCGCCTGTATGCTAAGCTTAGAGTATCGAAGAAAGGAAGAAACGCCAATGAACAAAAATCTGGAATTAGGATACGTAAAGCAGGAAGAGATGGAAGCGTTAAATACGTTCGAGCTTCCCGAAGAGCAGCTGCAGTTTACCTCTCTTCCGCAGAAATACGAGCGGGAAGAAGAAGGACAGCACCGGATTGTCATCCGGAAAAACGGAAAACCGGTCGGATTCTTATTACTGTACACTTCGGACTTCATCTACAGCTGTACAGACAACCCGCGTGCTCTTCTCTTAAAGGCACTCTCCATCAACCGGCAGGAGCAGGGAAAAGGATACGCCGGAAAAGCGATGGAGCAGCTGAAAACATTTGCGGCTGAAACCTTTCCCGGACGAAATGAAATTGTGCTGACAGTGAACCGGAGAAATACGGCTGCGCAGCGTCTGTATGAGAAAGCAGGTTTTCATGACACAGGGAGAAGAAAAATGGGACCGGCCGGAGAACAGTACGTCATGAGCTTATCACTGGAAATAAAGCAGCCAAAAAGTAATTAAACTGGAGCAATGGAAGGCGGGATCGGATGAAAAAAGTAAAAAACATGGATGCCGCCTGGAAAATAAACTATCCGGCGCACAACATCGTCATTATGAGAGACCATAACTGGGCGTTTTCCGCCTGGGAAAAGGCGAGGATGAGAGGCATTATTAAGCCGGAGGCCGCACTCCTTCACGTCGATTTTCATCCGGATTATTTTGAAACGCTTTACAAGCTCCCCTCCTTTGAAACCGAGGACGAAGTGACACAGGTTGGGGAAAAGCTGCAGATATTTGAGTTTATTAAAGCAGCGGAGCAGACCGGCACGATAAAAGACGTGTATATGATCGGCGATTACGAAAAGCCGCCGAAGGAGGTCTTTCATTCGTACACCTACAATCAGTTTAAAAATGAGTACAGCGGGGCGTTCTTTAAAGAAGACCGGAGTTTAATACTCGATCTCGACTTGGACTTTTTTAACGTTCATGCCCATCACGCCATGTTCGGGACGTATGACAAAAACCCCTTCCGCTACAGCGACGCGTTTATTAAATTCCACCTGCATCAATTTAAAGAAGCGTACGACAACGGCTGGTGGGATTTAATCACCGTGGCTGTTTCCCCGGAACACTGCGGGGGAGATGAAGCGGCCCAGGAGCTGCTCGATCTGTTTCTCGAAGTATTTGAACTGGAGGATGAGCCGTGTGAAGAGTGGTAATTCGTGACGCGAAGGCTGTCTCAACGAGCCGTTGGAGACAGCTTTTTCTTTTTTCTTCTCCAGAATGAAGAGGACTAATTTCCATAAAAGAGGGAAAAAGACGGGTAGACATACTCCAGGAGGCATTCATTTTATGAAAAAGACAAAAGCAACCATAGGGGCAGCGGCTGCTCTTACAGTCATCAGCGGATGCGGCGGGACAAACGAAGCGGCTGAAGAGTCTGAATCGGCAGAGGAAGTGCTGGAGAACGCGATTACACTTCTGGAAGAAAGAGACGATTATTTCGTGGAAACGAGAATCGAAAGCGAGGGGGAAGAAGAAACCGAAATACGCGAAACGTCCCGCTGGGTGTTTCCACAGGAGGACGGCCACATTTTGGAGCGGATGGAACGGAGTGTGAATGACGAACCAACCGCCTATGATATAAGTGTGGAAGGAGGAGAGAGCATCGTGTCATTCACCGAAGGCGGGGAAACGGCGGTCGTCACTAGTCAGGACTACGGAGAAGCTGTGACCCAGCAGGACAAACTGGAAAATATGCATGAAAACAGGGAGTTTGAACTCGAAGGCACCGAGGAAGTAAACGGCCGCGAAGCCTATCATATTACGTCGACCGAAGAGACCGACGGACTGACCGATTACTGGTTTGACACTGAAACATACTATGTAGTGAAAAAAGACGGTTCGGAAGGAACTCTTCCGCACGTAACAGAGGAAGTACTCGAATTTGATCTCGACCCGGACTTCGAGGAAGAAATGTTTGAGCTTGAAGAAGTGGTCCCGGAAGAGATGGAGATTATCAGAAGATAGCCAATCCGGCGGGAGGGACGTAAATGAAAATATATCTGGTTGTCATTCTCCTGCCGCTTACCGCGTGCGGGAACACCCCAGCGGATGAAGCGCTCGTCCAGGAAGCGTATTTTGAAGTGTCTCTGTTAAAAGACGATCAGACTGTTACGGCGGAGCTCACGTATATGGGGGACGGCGAAAACACGGAAATTTCCTACGGATCAGACCTGTTTCTTTTCCACCTGACTTCCGATGATAACGATGTGGACGAAGGAACGATGATTGATACGTTGTCTCAAAACGCAGAACTCGCTTCCGGAGAATCGATCACAGAAGAAATCAATATAAACGAAATCACCCGGGAAGAACTGGCCGAGGGCAGTTACACGATAGAAGCAGAAGCCCGGTTTACAGATGAAGACGGGGAAAGCAGGGAAATCCCTGTGGACAAAACGTTCAGCGTAGAAGAAAGGTGAGAATGAGATGCGCGTACTGACAGGAGCAGTAGTACTTCTAGCAATCGGAGTGCTCGTCTGGCTGATGGTCCGGGAGCCGGCAGAAGAAATACATATTGAAGGAAATGCCGTCATGTTTGCCGTGGACGATACTTTCGAAGAAGAAATGACAATTACAGGCATTTATTCACCAGAGCACCTCTCGCTTCATTTGGAGGCTCTTCCTGCTTTTCTGCGTGGACGCGGAGAGCTGCGGCACGTTTTTTTCGCTACTGACCAGGTGGAGATCGACGTTTTTTGGGACGGAACGTCACTCACCGGCGGCACCGGAGTCCGAGGAGAGTTTCATCAGCAGCGGATCCACGCCGTCGTCCGCGATGGGGAAGCCGTCCGGCCGTTCACTGTGATTATCGATGAATCATTCACGGAGGCCGTTGTCCAGCATCATCACCCTGAAACCGGGGAGCCGGTGGAAACAGCAGTACCTGCGGCCGGTTCAGAAGAAGGAGCGCAGCTTCTCGAAGATCTGACCGGGAGCCGTCCGCACGAGCATGAATAGAGTTCCATTATTTTCAGACGGGTTTTCGAACAAAAACTGCTTTACATTAAACAGGAGTGGATAGGTATGCCGTAAAACCTACTTATCACGGATATAATCAGGTGAAAATTGGTTTGTTATACAAAGAATGGAGGAAAGCCTTATGAATTCACTTGATTCGGGTTCAGCGATGGAACGGCTGGAAATTCTTGAAGGAATCTGGGACATCGAAATCGTCTTTCCTCATCCCGGGACAGAAAAAATTCACGGAGAAACAGCATTCGAATGGATGAAAGGCGGGCATTTTCTCATTCAAAAAACAAAGCTGAAAGATCCGGGCGCGCCGGAAAGTCTGATTATTATCGGATTTGATGCAGATATAGCTCTGTTTAAAATGCATTATTTTGACTCGAGGGGCATCGACCGCCTCTATAACATGACTTTAGATAAAAACGTATGGAAACAGTGGCGGAATAACCCTGGTTTTCACCAGCGTTTCAAAGGAGAATTCAATGATACACTGGATCTCATTGAAGGGGTATGGGAAAAATCAGCCGATAAAGACAACTGGGAACACGATTTCCTTCTAACCTTTAGGAAAACTTCCGACTAAACAGTTCCGATGTATTCAACACATCATATAGAATATAGTTCCCGAAAAGGCTGATTTGACTGGCTCACCGGAAATTCTTTTGCGGGATATTCTGCCGCAGATATAAATGCAATTGAACTATTTGACGGAATACCCGGCGGCACGAGCCCCGCGAACAAAAAAATAGAAACTGAAGCCCTGTTCTCCATCTTTTTGGAAACAGGCTTTTTATGAAAGCTCTGTTACAGCTTCAGGTTCTTAAGCACATTTGGTGAAACTAAGTTATATCTGATAAAAAATAATTTCACCCAAAAAGCCTCTATCGTTTGAGCCTGCTCTGTTTTTCATACCGTAAGCTGTAGTGGACATGGAGGGAATCCGGAGCGATGAAGGTCGAGCCAAAGATCCATTCTGACCGACAAAAGGAGGAGAGCATTAGCTGAGGCCGGCCCGCTCGGAAAGCCTCTCCATGGAAACGTAAGCTGCCATTTATTTTTATTTTCAAGGTAATCGACAGTTCTTTCACTGGATATGTCAAAAGTATTTGACATATCCAAAGGCGACGCTATACTAATAAGTGTCAAATACTTTTGACACTTATTCGTGAGGAGGCGGTACATATGGATTGGGTGAAAATCGTTTATTCAATTTTATTGCTCATAGCCGGGGGATGGATCTTAATTGCCCATCTACCTTCAAAGGGGGATGAAAGAAAACAATTTATTAAGATGAAAGCACAGTCTTATGCTTTTATCGTTGTAGTGGGAACGCTGATTCTTTATGTGGGGCAGTCGCTGATTGCTGCCATTCTGGGAGGGGCGGGTCCTGCGATCTCGCCATTGACATTCCTAACCGTCATTTCAATTATCTACCTCGGCACTCTGCTCGTGCACGGAAAAAAGCATGGTGGTTAAATGAAAAACAGTATTAAAGAAATCAGAAGTTCAGCGAAGTTGTCCCAGGCGGAGCTGGCCAAACGCTGTAACGTATCCCGGCAGACAATCAATGCGATTGAAAACGACAAGTATGACCCGACGCTGCAGTTAGCTTTCGATATAGCTTCCGAACTGGACACCACAGTGGACAAACTTTTCACCAGCAGTTCTAAGAAAAAGAAATAAAGCATCACGTAACAGTCTGTTTCAGATGATTGACATACGAATTCCCCCTTTCTATAATAGTATGTAATATATAAAACCTATCAGGTAACTCGGTTTAAACAAATGAAGGGGCGGGGAATAAGATGAAAAAAGCAGTGGGGATGATTTCCGGAGCAGTGCTGCTGGCAGCGTGTGCCGGCGATCCGGAAAATAATGCAGCAGAGGAAAACAACAATACAAATAATACAGAAGAAGCAGCGGAAGATGAGCGGGTAGGCGGAGATGAGTACCTGCAGTTCGGTATCGCCTCCGACCCGGTGTCACTCGACCCGCACGGAGCGAACGAAAACGTATCGAACTCGATCAATTCTTCGATCTACGACCGGCTCGTCTATATGAACGAAGACTTGGAAATGGAAAACGGCCTGGCCGAAGAGCTCGAGCAGATTGAAGATACGGTGTGGGAAGTGACTGTCAGAGAAGGCGTGGAGTTTCATGATGGCGAAGAGCTGAATGCGGAAGTTATCAAACAGAACTTCGACCGTATTCTCGATCCGGATATCGGTTCCCCGATCGCCTTCATTTTTGATATGATTGAAGAAGTTACCGTTGTCGATGACTATACGGTTCATCTGGAAACAGACTATCCGTTTGCACCGCTGCCGTCCCATCTGGCACATTCCGGGGGCAGTATGGTGAGCCCGGCCATTATTGAGGAATCCTACGAGGCGCTTGAAAACGGGGAGGATCCGTTTGAAGCAGCCAACCAGAACCCGGCGGGTACCGGCTACTTTATGTTTGAAGACTATGAACCTGGCAACCACGTGACGCTTGCACGAAATGACGACTACTGGCACGAGGAAAACGCGAAAGTGGAAGGCGTCAGCTTCCGCGTTGTACCGGAAAGTCTGACACGTATCGGTGAACTGGAAACCGGGACACTGGATATCGTGTATCCGGTCAATCCGGGAGACATGGAGCGGCTGGAGGAAGCCGACGGCGTGACAATTGAAGAAACGAGCAGCACCCGGATGGCCTACCTCGGATTTAATACGGAAGAGGAGCCGTTCGACGATCCGCTCGTCCGCCAGGCGATCCATAAAGTCATCAACAAGGAAGACTTAATTGAAGGCGTACTGGAAGGCGCCGGAGAACGGGCGGATTCACCGATTGCACCGGACGTGTTCGGTTACTCCGACAATGTAGAACCGGTGGAGCAGGACATTGAGGAAGCCCAGGAAATGCTCGCGGAAGCAGGATATGAAGACGGTTTTGAAACGACGATTTTGACAGATGATGAGCGGGAAAACGAAGACCTTTCCCAGCTTCTGCAGGCGCAGCTTTCCCAGGTTGGAATTGACGTTTCTATTGAAATGGTGGAACGCGGAACGTACCTCGATTATGTGGCCGATGGCAATTCCGAATTGTTCGTCGGCAGCTGGGGCACTGTGACGCTCGATGCCGATTACGGCCTCTACCCGATGTTCCATTCGGAAAACAAAGGGGTGGCTGGCAACCGTTCTTTCTTTGACAACGAAGAAGTGGATGAACTACTTGAAGAAGCCCGGATGGCATCTTCAGAAGAGGAGCGCCTGGAGCTTTACGAAGAAGTGCAGAACAAGCTGGCCGAAGAGTCCCCACTGGCTTATATTTACTACCCGGATCTGATTACCGGATTAAGCGAGGATGTGGAAGGATTCTGGCAGTACCCGTCCAGCTTCTACTTCCTGCGCGATGTGGAAATTAACCGCTGATCCCTTCAGCAGAATTTAAAAAAGAGGTGTTTCATATGACGAAAGAAGTAAGCGGCGTGAAACAGGTGGATAAAGAGCAGCTGAAAGATATTCTTAAAGATGAAAACAGCGGACAGATTGTCATTGATGTCCGGGAGCCGGAGGAATATGAAGCAGGACACATTCCCGGTGTGCCGCTCGTGCCGATGAGCACGATCCCGGACCTTGCGGAAGGTTTCGACCAGGAAAAAGAGTACGTCTTCATCTGCCGGAGCGGCAACCGTTCCCAGCGTGTCTCTGAGTTTCTTAAAGCGCACGGGTATACCGGCGCTGTAAACTTCGAAGGCGGTATGCTCGAATGGGACGGCGATAAAAAAGAAGGCGACGAAGTCCAGCTTACTTCCGTCGATGAACTGAAAAACTGGAAACGCTCATAAGAAAACATTAGCTGAAAGCCTGTCAGGATAACGCCTGACAGGCTTTTTTTATTGAGTCGAAAGAAAGTTGGTAGAAAATCGGCAGGGAGGTTGGAACTATTCCGCAGAAAGTTGGTAGAAATACAGTAAAGCTTGGTAGAAATCCCCGTCCTCAGTCTGGGAACCGCCCTGATCAGAACAAAGCAGAATGCAGAAGCAGATTTCTTCTGCAGAAAACTCACTGCGTCTTAAGAGGTTGGTAGAAAAACGCGGGAAACTTGTAAAAAAACACGGTGACTTGGGAGAATTGTTCCCGGTTGGTAGAAATCCCGCAGAAGTTGGCAGCAATCCGGGGGGAGGTTGGAACTATTTCCGCAGAAAGTTAATAGAAAAACGAAAGAGACTGGTAGAATCCCTCCCCGAAGCTCCCATCCGACCTCCACGCGCGTCCGTTTATCCAGAAGCAATACCCTGAAGAGAAAATTTTCACCATAAAGGACAACAATACACGCGTGCAGAACCACTTTTATCCGCTGTCTTTCCTCAAAAAAACGATCCCACATCCTTTCAAAAACAATCCATTCCTCATGTTTAAGTTCAAATAAAAAGGGCAATAGTGATTTATAACGAAATTCCACCCATCCTAGATCAACACGCAGAAATGAATCCACTACTTAAACAAAGGAGTGAACTTAATGATCTGGACAATCGTAGCGATTATCCTCGTCCTGTGGCTTTTAGGTTTCAGCTTCGATTTTGGCGGCGGGCTGATTCACACGCTGCTTGTCATCGCATTAATTGTAGCTATCGTCAACCTGATTCTTGGACGGCGGGCCTGACGCTGCGGTTAAGCGGTAATTTAAGAAAATAAGGAATAAAAATAAAGAAAGGTGGTGAATGTGGGCCATCTGAAAGGCAGATGCTCACAGTTATTATGGCAGGAAGCAAATGGATCGTATCAACACTCGCAGCTTCAGCAATCGGAGCGGCAGGTTATTTCTTAGGAAAAGACGACAACCGTAAACGGGTGAACGATTATATTAAGCGTGCTCAGGCAGAAATCAAAGGCGAAACAAAAGAAGACACCCAGCCTGACTTTTACGAAAAGGTAGGTCATTCCGACCCGCTTGACGTACAGGATAACTCGATGGTGGATGAAGGCTCCACTTTCGCTGTAAACTACTACAACGAAAACCTGAAAGGCAAAGAAGAAGAAGGCCAGTCTCCGGAAGATACGAGCGACACGGAGAGTGACAGCCGCGGATAATGCGGCCGCAGGGTGTCCCGGAAGTTCCCGCTTCCGGGGCACTTTTTCTTTGGCGTATTTTTCATACTTAATGAACGAATCTTTGAAAGCTGGAAATGCGAAAGCATACTACAAATAAAGGAGTGTTTCATATGGCAGAAGCAGAGCTCATACTCGATGCAAAAGCCGCACTGGCAGAAGGACCGGCGTGGGATGACCGGCAGAATAAACTAATCTGGGTCGATATCAACGGCTATAAAGTGAACGTGTTCGATCCTGCCACTGGTGAAAATAAAAGCTATGACGTCGGCCAGCACGCCGGGGCAGCGGCTGTAAGAGAAGACGGCGGCCTGATCCTTGCCCTCCGGGACGGATTTTATTTGTTTGAACCGGACACGGAAAAACTGACGCTGCTGCACGACCCGGAGCCGCACCTTCAGGGCAACCGGTTCAACGACGGCAAATGTGATCCGGAAGGCCGCTTCTGGGCCGGCACGATGGTACTTGAAGGCGACGAAGGAGATGCTTCGCTGTACCGGCTCGACCCGGGACGGAGAGTCGAAACCGTTTTGACAGGGTGCACCGTGGCCAACGGGCTTGCCTGGGATACGAAAAAGTCCGTTATGTACCATATCGATACGCCGACCAAAAAAATCCGCGCCTACGACTACGATCCGGAAACCGGGAATTTGTCCAACGAAAGAACAGCTGTTCAGGTGGAAGAAGACGCCGAAAACCCGGATGGCATGACAATCGATGAGGATGGAAACCTCTGGGTCGCCTTTTTCGGGGGCTGGGGCGTGTCCTGCTACGATCCGGAAACCGGCGAAGAGCTCCAGAACATTCCGATTCCTGCCAAACAGGTGACGTCCTGTGCGTTCGGCGGCGAAAACCGCGACGAGCTGTTTATTACGACAGCAAGAGAAGGCATCCCGGATGACGAACTGGAAGACCAGCCGCATGCCGGTGGAATTTTCCGCGTGAAAATGAAAGTGAAGGGAGCTCCGGCCTACCGGTTCCGCGAATAATTTTTCTCCCGTTTTTTGTGGAGAACCTCCCGCCAGTGAGCGGCTTCTGCCTGTGCCAGAAGCCGCTCTTCTTCCTGATACGGGGTGTTTTTCCCGATGGATTTCGGCATGGCCGCAGTAATTTTCCTTTCCGCAGATTCTTTCACCGATTCAAGTGTCCGTGCCCCTTTGTCCACCCAGGAGCGGAGCATCTTTTCCACATAGGCAAACGAGCGGGCATTGTATAAAGCAGCTTTTTCCAGCGCGTACAGGGTGACTGCTTCCCCGTTTTCAAAAAAGGTGGAATTCCTCCAGTCGTCCAGCTTTTTCAAAACAGAAGCCCCCGGTTTCCCAAACAGCTTTTCGTATGCTGCAGGAAGAATGGAATTTGTTTCCGGCGTAATTTCTGTTTTAGTCTCTGGTACTGCTTCTGTATTTTCCGGCATCGAAGCCGGAATTTTTTCGTTCGGAGAAAAAGAAGGCCCGTCCGGTCCGGAAGTTTTCCAGCTTGTCCACGATTCCTCCAGTTTAAAACCGGCATCCTCAGCCGCTTTTTCCACCGCCCGCCAGAGCACCCGGTACTGCTTTGTCTTATCCCATTTCTGAACCGGGTTGCTTCTTTCCGCAAGAAACCCCTTTTCCACGAGCTTCTTTAAGTACGTGCGCATCGAGCAGGCAGACACGTTCATCATCATTTCTTCCGCCAGCTCCTCGCTGCTTTTATAAATCCAGCCGTACGTTATGTCCTCCCCCTGCACAATTTCTTGTTTAAAGGCGGACGCCGACTTCGTCCGAAGCGCCCAGTACATCATCTGATTCAATACCATCGCCAGTTTGTAATCACCTGTCACTGCAGCCAGTTCCTCTTTTAATACGACACGTTTCATCCGTCATCACTCCTAATTTTTATCGTTCCATCCTTTACGTACACGAAAAATTAAAAATCGGAGGAGACGCATTGTAAAAGTTTTGTAAAGCTGGTTAAAGAAAAGGAAATGCACCGAGGCGCGTCGAATTAAGCGAGGTATGGAAACTTCGGCAGTAAAAATCCTGTGAGGAGGAACAAACAATGAAAAAACTGATTAACCACGTCGACAACATTGTGGATGAGATGCTGGATGGCATGACGGCAGCACACCCGAACAGGCTCAGACGGCTGGAGGGGACGACGGTACTTGTCAGGAAGGACGCCCCGGTTACAGGGAAAGTCGGCATCGTCAGCGGCGGCGGAAGCGGTCACGAACCGGCACATGCAGGCTATGTCGGTCCGGGAATGCTTGACGGGGCCGTTGCAGGAGAAGTATTTACCTCTCCGACGCCCGATCAGGTATTTGAAGCGATCAAAGCCGTCAACGGCGGCAAAGGTGTGCTTCTCGTGATTAAAAACTATACCGGGGACGTGATGAACTTTGAAATGGCCGCGGAACTCGCGGAAGCGGAAGGCATCCAGGTACGCCAGGTCGTTGTAAATGATGACGTGGCGGTCGAGGACAGTTCGTTTACGAGCGGAAGAAGGGGCATTGCCGGCACGGTGCTCGTCCACAAAATTGCCGGAGCAAAGGCGGCGGAAGGAGCGGCACTCGACGACGTGCACGCCGTGGCAGAGTCGGTCATTAAAAATGTTAAATCGATGGGCATGTCGCTCAGTCCGTGTACGGTCCCTGCAGCAGGTAAACCCGGCTTCACTCTCGGGGAAAAGGAAATGGAAATCGGCACGGGCATCCACGGCGAACCGGGCGTGGAGCGGACCGATATTAAACCGGCCGCCGAAACGGCAGAAATTTTATTTCATAAAGTATTTCAGGAGATGAACATGCAGGCAGGGGACGAAGCAGCCGTCATTATTAACGGACTCGGCTCGACACCGCTCATGGAACTGTACGTCTTTCATCACGCGATTGACCGTCTGCTGAAGGATAAGGACATCCGCGTGGAGGAAGCTGTCGTCGGGGAGTGGATGACCTCCCTTGAAATGGCGGGAGTTTCCTTCACCATGCTGAAGCTTGACGACACGTTGAAAAAACTGCTCGACGCCCCGTCCGACACGGTGTCCTGGAAACGCGGATAAAAGGAGGCAGCCAATGATTACGACCGGAACCGCAAAGAGCTGGATGGAAAACTTTAAAGAGCTGATTCTTGAAAATAAAGATGAACTGACGACACTCGACCAGGCAATCGGTGACGGAGACCACGGCATTAACATGGCACGTGGCGTCCAGGAGATGGACAAAATGCTCCAGGAAAAAACGTTTGAAACACCGGGGGCTTTGTTAAAGGCCGCCGCGATGGTTTTCATCAGCAAGATCGGCGGCGCGTCCGGTCCATTGTACGGGTCCGCCCTCATGAAAATTGCAGCTGAAGCAGGAGATAAAGCGGAACTGACCGATCAGGACCTGCTCGCCTGTCTCGACGCCGGGAAAAAGGCGGTCCAGCAGCGCGGCAGAGCGGAAACCGGAGAAAAAACAATGTATGACGTATGGGACCCTGTTGTCAGTACATTCCGCGGAGAAGAAACGATCGACTGGGAAGCGTTGAAAACAACAGCGCAGCAGGCCGTGAAAAGCACGGTGGACATGCACGCCAAAAAAGGACGGGCTGCCTATCTCGGTGCCCGTTCCGTCGGTCACACTGATCCCGGTGCGTTTTCTTCCCGTCTGTTTTTTGAAGCGCTCGCGGATGCGGCGCAGAAGGAGAACTAACATGGATAAAGTGAGTCTCGTTCTCGTCTCCCACAGTAAAGAGATTGCCGACGGCTTAAAAAAACTGCTCGGTGAAATGCAGCCGGAAGTCACCATCGCTGCAGCGGGTGGGGAAGAAGACGGCGGGATCGGTACAAATGCCGAAGTCATTGCCCGCGCGGTTGAAGAAGTGTACACAGAAAAAGGGACGGTTATTTTATTTGATCTCGGCAGCGCCCTGCTGAACGCGGAACTAGCCCTCGAGCTTGCCGGCGGGAAGCAGAACGTGCGGATTGCCGATGCCCCAATGATCGAAGGCGGTCTGGCTGCGGTCGTGGAGGCAGGATTTGGAAGCAGTGTAGAAAAAACAGCAGAAGCAGCGGAAAAGGCATACGAAATGAAAAAAATAGACCGGAGCTGATAAAAGAAAGGGTGGGAAACGATGCCTCTGCAACCGCAGGAAATTATCCCAGCTGTCCGTCATGCCGGCGACTTTTTGAACGCTGCCTCCACCGGAGCGGCATTCATTATCCTGTCCGGCTCTTCTATTAATGAGCTGCTGAAAATCCGGAAGATCTGCCGGCGCCGTCCGGAGCTGCAGCTGCTCGTCCACCTCGATATGATCAAAGGGCTGTCGGAAACGGAAGAATCCGTCAGCTTTCTTACAGAATACGTCCGGCCGTCCGGCATCATCTCCGCGAATCCGCGGGTGATTTCCGCAGCCAAAAAACATGGACTCTGGACGGTACAGTGCTGTTTTATTTTCGATGAAGAAAGTCTCGACTACAGCCTGCATCTGATCGAAAAAAGCCGCCCCGACTGCGTTCAGGTGAAGCCGGGGCTCATGCCGGATATACTCCGGCTCGTAAAAGAAAAAAGCGGGAAAGAAATAATGGCCGGCGGACTTATCCGCACGATGGCAGAAGCAGAAGCCGCAAAAAAAGCAGGGGCGCATCTGATCACCACCTCGTCGCTGCATCTTCTGGAAGAAGCGGAAACGTGCCGCTCCGCGGGGCCGCCTTTCCTGTAACGGAAAAGGGCGTATCAGCGTCTGTAATGGAAAAGGGGGGAGACGCCGATGCGCATCCTGATAATTGCTGTCTGTGTACTTCTAACCGCCTGCGGCACAGCTGATAACGAGCAGACAGAAAAAAACAATGAAACAAATAACGAAAGCGGAAATAATGTAAACGATCAAGAAGAGAAGGAGGAAACGATGGAGGAAGAGCTTGCCTACCATACAGAAGCATCTCTGGAAGACGGACTGCTCACGGTGCGGCTGGAACTCGTCAACGAGACGGCGGAAAGAAAGCAGCTTACGTTCCGATCCGGCCAGAGATACAACGTTGTTATTCATGACGCCGAGGGTAACAAGCAGTTCGACTACGCGGAAGGTATGATGTTTACCCAGGCTATTGAAGAGGAAGAACTCGAAAGCGGCGAATCCCTTTCCTACGAAGTAGAATGGGAAGCGGAAGGAGAAGGACCGTATGAAGTCACCGCCGAAATCACCGTCTCCGAAATCGATGATGACGAAGCCGACAGAAGCCTCCTGCAGGAAACAGTCAGCGTAGAATAGCGCCCAGCTTTTCAATTCCCGAGGCGGCGTGCTAAAATAGCGGTATATGCTGAAAAGGAGGATGTTACAATGGCAATTAACGTACAGGCGGATGCAACGCCAAACCCGAACGCAATGAAATTCACAGCAGACCAGGTGCTGTTTGAAGGCTCTGGAAGTGCTTCTTTTAAAAATGCGGATGAAACGGATCACGCGCTGGCAAAAGAACTTCTTACGCTCGACGGCGTAGACAACATTTTCGGATTCCAGGACTTCGTCACGGTCAACAAAAAGCCGGACGCGGAGTGGGACGCCCTGCTTCCAAAAGTTCAGGAAGCTTTCGAAAAAGTATACGAATAGTAACGAAGCCTCTATGACAACCGTCATAGAGGTTTTTTAATGTAATCCAAGCGGGGGGGATTCTGCGAAAGGTCATCGGTGGTTTTAAAAGTTGGTAGAATTATTCGGAAAGTTGGTAGAAATCCGTGGTCCTCTGGTAGTATTCCCGGCAGTTGGTAGAAAAACGGGGGAAGTTGGTAGAATTCCGGAGGCAGGTTGGAACTATTTGTGGTTCTGTCAATAAAGTAGACAAAAGTCTATCAACTTTTTTCCCTCGCTCCGCCTTTTTTTCCTACTCCTGCAGGCCTTCGTGCCATCAGCCGGCCTGCGCCCTGATAGAA
>NZ_PZJJ01000032.1 GCF_003044065.1 Alkalicoccus saliphilus | reverse complement strand
AAAAAAAGCGTAGCACAAACCATGGCCTTGGTTTGTGCTACTAATGTTAGTATGTTTCCAGGCGGGCCGGCTTCAGCTAATTTCTTCCTCCCAATGCTCGGAAGAAATGGATCTTCTGCTCGTCCTAGCTCGCCTCGGAGTCGTCCCTGTGGCTGCTGCAGGGAAATTAAAAAAGGTTTTTGCGATGAAAATCTCTCTTTATAAAGCTGTTTTCTCCAATAATGAGATGGTTTTCTCTCCGAAACGTCCGGTGGAGACGCCGATGGGAATAAGCGCAGTCAGAAGATCCTTTTCCATGGCGCAGGCCATGGAAAATAGCTGAAGACCAGCCCCCCGGCAAGCTTCCACCGGTAAGAGAAGGAGCTTATACAACGACTGGAATAAAGATTAGCCACCGATCATTTAATCAACAAACTGAAAACATCCCGGGAGAAAACTCTCCCGGGATGTTTTAGTACAGAGAAAAAAAACTAATATCAGATTTCTTTTTCCCAGTTGGCTTTTTCTTCTTTCCGCATATTTTCAGCTGTTTCCTCGGGATAGGCTGTGCGGAATTTGTGGTGGTCCTGAGGGATCAGTTCAATCATTTTCTGAACCATGTCTTCCGGGTCGAATTGATTTTCGAGTCCCTGCTCGCTTTCTTTCAGGTTTTGAGGAGATGTCCAATGAATTTTTTCGTCAAACCATTCCCATTTTTCTTCAACGGCCCGGTCATTAAAGCCGGTCGCAAACGGTCCGGGATTGATAGTTGCAACCTGTACGTTGAATTCCTCCATTTCTTCCTGCAGGGATTTGGCGATCGCTTCCAGTGCATGTTTGGAGGAAGCGTAAAGACCTTTGTAGGCAGAAGACATAACCCCGGCCATAGAAGAAAGGAAAATAATTTTTCCTTCACGTTTTTCCACGAAATGACCGGCAGCAATCCGTGCCGTTTCCAGCGTACTGAAAACGTTGACTTCAAACAAATTCCGCAGAGCTGTCATTGGGACTTCCCAGATCGGACCGCCTTCATTAACGGCTGCATTGGCGACGAATATATCGTAATCATAGCGCTTCATACGTTCCCGGTCATTTTCATTAGTTATATCCATTTTGAAAATTTCAAGTTCGACCCCTTCTTTATCGGCGGCTTCCCGCAGGGAGGTAATCTGCGGATGAATTTCTACAGCCGCAATAACCTGATGCCCCTTTTTTGCCAGCCCGAGAGCTGCCCCGCGGCCGAGACCTGTGCCTGCCCCCGTAATGAAAATGGTTTTTGCCATGTTAACATCCCCCAAAAAAGTATTTTTAAGACTGTAAATGATATTCCCGGCGAGAGGGGATATAAACATGGAGGCGGAGATGCGTTTCTTCTGTTAATTATTTCTGCCGGCAATTTTTCTCGTAATCGTTTTTTCGATCTCAATCACGATAAAAAGAAGAACTCCCATAGCGGCTGGAATAATCCAGAACTCCAGACCGATCGGCACGGTACCAAAAGCGGTGTTCATGAAAGGAACATAAAGAATAAACATCTGCAGCACTATGAGCAGAGCGGATACGATGAAAGCTGTTTTGTTTTTAAAGAAATTTTTGTTAAAAGCGAAGCCTGTTTCGTTTCGGCAGTTAAACAAATGAAACATCTGAAGAATAACGATCGTCTGCAGGACGATACTCTGCAGCATCTGTTCTTCCACCCCGTTTTGAAGCATATAAAGGTAGACGGCAAAAGAGGTGCCGGCAATTAAAATGGAAACAAAAACAACACGGAAAATATAATACGGCGTCAGCAGGGGAGTCTGTACCGGACGCGGTTTTTCTTTCATTGTTCCTTCTTCGAGCGGCTCAAACGCCAGTGCAAGAGACACGGTAACAGCAATGACCATATTTACCCATAATATCTGCAGCGGTGAGAGAGGCATCGACGTTCCAAGAAGGATGGCGATTGTAATGAGAAGAGCCTGCCCTCCGTTTGTTGGAAGGATGTAAAGTATCGTTTTTTTCAAGTTGGCGTATACGCGCCGTCCTTCTTCCACCGCTCCGACAATCGTTTCAAAGTTATCATCGACGAGAATCATCTGGGCGGATTCTTTTGCTGCTTCCGTCCCTTTAATTCCCATCGCAACACCGATATCCGCCCGCTTGAGTGCGGGAGCATCGTTAACGCCGTCTCCGGTCATAGCGGCAACCTGGTCGTTATCCTGAAGGGCCTTAACGATCCGAAGCTTATTATCGGGACTTGTTCTGGCGAATATATCGTATTCAAGAATCGCCTCGTCAAGCTCTTCGTCCGTCATCTCGTCAATTTCTCTGCCTTCAAGCCCTTTAACCCCATCGCCGATACCGAGCTGTCTCCCAATCGCTGCGGCTGTATCTTTATGGTCCCCGGTAATCATCTTTACACGGATGCCTGCCGAAGCGCATTCCCGTACAGCGATCACGGCTTCTTCCCGCGGCGGATCGATAATGCCGGCGAGCCCGAGAAGGGTAAAGTCCTGCGTCAAATCCTCATGAGTAAGAGTTTCTTTAGCCTGATCGACTTGAATCATTCCAGCAGCAAGAACCCGTTCTCCCTTGGAAGCCCGTTTTTTCATGGCCTGCTGCCAGCTGTCTTCATTAAAGTCACCGGATCCGCGGGCCAGATCAAACAGACGGTCCGGAGCCCCTTTAACAAAAATGCGTCGTCCTTCTGGAGTATCAGCGAGAACTGCCATATATTTATACTCCGAATCAAACGGGATTTTCTGTATAACTTCATACTGGGGAATGGATATGTCTGCTTTTTCCGCGGCTGTCAGCAGGCAGCCTTCTGTAGGTTCTCCATTCATTACCCAGGAGCCGTCCGGCTTTTTTGTCAGGCTCGCATCGTTACAGGTCTTCATCGAAGCAAGAAAATCGAAAAGGTCGGTTCGGCTTTCTGTATTCACCTGGCTCCCGTCGAGCTGTATCTCTCCGGCAGGATCGTAGCCGGTTCCGGTTACCTCATAGCGATGATCCTTTGTCAGGATGGACGTCACTGTCATTTCGTTTTTTGTAAGCGTGCCGGTTTTGTCCGAACATATCACTGTGACAGCTCCCAGTGTTTCCACAGAAGGAAGATTTCGGACGATGGCTTTACGCCGAGCCATATTCTGGACGCCGAGAGCGAGAATAATAGAAATAATCGCCGGAAGTCCTTCCGGTATCGCTGCTACAGCCAGTCCTATAATGGAAAGCAGCAGTTCTCCGGCCGCATAGTCACGGACGAAGTATCCGAAAAGAAAAATAAAAAAGGAAGATCCAAGAATCGCAAAAGCGACGGTTTTTCCGAAGCGGTCTGTCTGTCTCATTAAGGGAGTTTTCAGTTCTTCCACTTCACTTATGGAACGGTTGATTTTTCCGATTTCCGTCTGTTCACCGACAGCTACAACGATGCCTTTTCCGCTGCCGGAAGTAACGGCAGTTCCCGAAAAAACCATATTTTCCTGATCACCAAGAACGGTGTCTTCGGGAAGCGGGGAGGTCTTTTTTTCAGAGGAAGTCGATTCTCCGGTCAGTGCTGCTTCTTCCGCTGCGAGGTTGCTTGATTCAACGATACGCAGATCGGCGGGAACTTTATCCCCGGCATTAAGAAGGACAACGTCACCTGGTACGAGTTCGGAAGCGGATACGTTCTGCCTTACTCCGTCACGCACTGTCACAGCTTCAAGTGAAAGCATATTCCGGATGCCCTGAAGAGCCTTTTCTGCTTTGTTTTCCTGCATATAACCGATAGCTGCATTGATAAATGCGACCAGAAGTATAACGACAGTATCAATATAATGTCCGAGCACTCCGGTTATTACAGCGGCTGCGAGGAGAATGTAGATAAGTATGTCGTTAAAATGACGGATGAATTTAAGGACAGCGCTTTCATTTTTCGCCTCAGGAAGCTCGTTAGGTCCGTGGATTTCAAGCCGGTCGGCAGCTTCTTCACGGCTGAGTCCTTCCTTTGCATCAGTGTTCCAATAAGTTATCGTCTCTTTTCTGTCATAAGTATGCCACTTTTTTTCAGGCATTTTTTTTCACCACCGCTATAAGAATAGTTACTTTACATATACCCCCGGGGATTATTTGTGAAACAGTGAACAAATAATTTATACTTCTATTCTACCAGATACAGGTTTCTGTAGAACAGTTAACAACATGTGCACGCTTTATCAATGAAGGAGAAAATAGCTTTTCAGAGCCCTCGGGGTAGAGGGAAAAAAGCTTTCTGGAATAACCGCAGCTGGTTTTAAAATGCAGGAAGAGTGGGATATTATTGTATCAGGTGCTTACTCTAACATGAAGCGGGAAAGGAGATTAAATAAATGAAAACGAAGGAAGTTATTCAGGCGTTTAACGAAGCTTTTGCAGCAAACGACATTTCTTTTATGGCAGATAATATGGCTGAAAATATCGTTTGGGAAGTAAAAGGAGAGACTGTCATTATCGGAAAGCAGAATGTTTTGAACTACTTAAATGACAGAGGGGGAGAAGGAATTTTCAATCTGACCGTGGAAAATCTTCTGATGGAAGGAAGCATGGCAGCGTGCAGCGGTGTAAGACATATGGAGAACAGCGAAAAAATACATGACTTCTGTGATATTTATACATTAAATGACGAAAACGGCATGATAGAAAAAGTAATTTCTTTTACAGCAGAAAGGCAGGAGGAGTTTTTTTAGCCGGGCTGCCTTAAAAATAAGCTGTGTTAATGTTTGGTTTTGGCCCGAGGAAACTTCGCTTCAGCCGGCCTTCCATGGAGGTAAATAAAATCACACCGAAGCCCATGTACGTTCATGAAGACTTTGGTGTGACAGAGACAGCCTGATAATAATTTCTATTTAATACAGGCTGCTTATACGGTTAAAATTTAATTCATTTTTTTAAATGGATAAAACAGCACTTTTTTACTGCGGCAGTAGTGAACGAGAGGCTTCTGCCTCGTTACGCTCCGCGGCAGAAAGTGCAGAAGCTCATTCTGGTAAATGTGAAGCTTCGCTTCCTGCAGATCCCACGGATCGTGATAAATTGGTCCTGCAGTGACTTTATTTTTTTCTGCTTTCAGCAGGCTGTATCTTTCTGTGAGCCAGTGTGATAAAGTGCCTGCTTTCGAATAAAAAGGAGCGCTGAGCGGAGCAAAGTCTGCTTCAAAGTTCACCTTTGGCTGACCACGGTGATTTCTTTGACTCACATAATGGATTAATCCTTTGTTTTTTTGACGTTCCATACGGGCATGGAAATAAGGAAGGCCGGCCACAGTCCGGGCGCCACGTACAGCCAGCATGGAATCCGCATCCATCGTAATAAAGAAAACACCATGCTCTCCTTTGTACTTAACGTATGTACGTACGTTAAGCTCCAGGAAAGGCTGGATAGATAAGTTGCGTCCCATCCACCGGGCTTCGTTATGAGTGCCAAGAAAGGGGACGACGCCAATCCACGCCTGCCCCTGAAACGTATCCAGCTCAAGAGGTGGAGGAATGAATATTTTTAAAGCATCCGGCTGAACAGGCCAGTGAATCAGCAGCAGGTCCTCCCATGTCTGAGTGGCAATCCATGGACGCTTAGGCTGCTTCATTTATCTGCTCCTTTCTGCTCTGCGTATTTTCCAGTAATTATCGCATTGATTTCTTCGGCATTTCTTGTCGGCAGCTGATGAAAGGCTCCGGAGATTTTTACTATTTCCGCATCTGGAAGAAATCTGCGGTACATGTTCACGTACGGACGGGCGATGGGATCCCATTCGCCGTATATATAAGTTACAGGACATGTTATTTCTGTCAGTCGTTCTGTAGCCTTATAATGTCTTCCATAGTAGTACATACTGCGGACAAGACCGGGATTCGAGCGGCGGATTCGTTCCTTTAATCCGGCACGGTTATCCTGCCTGTTCGTATGAGACACGGACAGGGCCCGGGCCATGAGGGCTCGAAAATCATTGCCGGCTGCCCATTCCCCAAGCTGAATTTTAGCAGAAAGAAAAGCAGTCTTTACTTCCGGGAACGTGCAGAGAAGGATCAGTCCTTTTGTTCTTTCCGGATAAGCAGCAGCAAATTCCTGAGAAGCGCTTCCACCTAGAGAATAGCCGCACAGCAGAATTTCTTCCAGACCGAGATGATCAGCCAGGGCAAGGATATCAGCGCTCCATTCCTGTACGCTGTGTTCTTTTCGTTCATTGGAAGGGCTTCGTCCGGTACCGGCAGGATCGAAGGAAATAACGCGGAACTTTCGGCTCAGCCTTTCTTTCTGCTGGCGGAAAGGCTCCGTTCCAAGAGCCGGGGGCGGGACAAAGAAAAGAGGGGGGCCGTCTCCTGTTTCTTCATAATAAAGAAGATCCTCTCCAGATTGAAAAAATGGCATAATACAGCTCCTTCCGGCGTTAAGGTAGTGATCGGTCAGTTCTTCTTTATCTATTCCCCGATTACTCCGCCTGAAACGAGAATCAGCTATTTTAAGTCAGTGGTGTATAACGGGAACAAGTAAGCGGAGGAGGAAAAAATGAACAAACTTATTTTCAGCAGAAAAGGTTTTGATTCTTCTTCTGGATATGGCTACTCCCCGTATGATCCTGCTACGGGGAAATACATTCTGCTGCCGATTCCGGAAGGAGAAAAAGCATTTAATCCACATTCCTACAAGAACTTAAAACTGCGTGAGGAATATTTGAAAGGAATAAAGGCAGGAAATCTTCAGGAACTCGTTGAAAACCCGCTGTTGAGCTTCAGTGGGAAATCCAGGGAGACTGTGGGAAGTTCCTATGCTCACTATGATCCGATACTCGGAAAGCCGCCCTGGCTCCGCAACGGGCCGGAGTTTGGTGTTTTCGGACAGACCGGGGGCGCCGCCGGCCATCTTTGGAATAATAATGTAAAAGAAGGAAGCGTTTTTCTTTTTTTCAGCCGGTTCAAACCGGTTAAAAACAGGGTTCATCCCCTGGACCCGCGGGGTGGCTGGAGCGACGGGGCGTATTACATATACGGATGGCTGAAAGCAGGAAAAGTGATTACAGGAAGCAACAGGGAAGAACTTCCCGGCGAAGTGAGGGCGCAGCATCCCCATGGAGCGGAAGAAAATTTTATTAAAAGCAGTAACAATACGCTTTATCTTGCTTCCGATCGATTATTTCCTGACCTGGACATCCCCGGCAGCGGCTATTTTCCACGCCTTGATGACAAGCTGCTTCTTTCCTCACCGCTGCATAAAAATAAACCGAGTGTATGGCAGCTGCCGGCCTTTTTCCATGAAACTCACTATCAGCCGACGTACTTGGAAGAGGCAGAGCAGGAAAATAAAAAATGGCTTAGAAGTTCGGAGAATCCGGAAGTGTACTACGTCCAGTCACCAGCAAGAGGCCAGGAATACGTGGCACCGCTGGAAAATAAAAGTGAAGACTGGCTGAGAAGCCTGTTTAATGACTGGGAAGAATAAGTGAAAAGAGCTGCCTGCCGGTTGCAAGCCGGGGCAGCTCTTTCTGTTTATTATTACTCAGGGCGCTGAATTCTTGGACTGTCAGTTGGTATTTCAGTATCGTAAAATTCCGGATCAATGTCGTAAATTTCTTCTGTAGCAAGGCCGAGCAGTGTTTCATAAATTCCAATATAGCTCTGCTTAATCAGCATACCGCTCGATTTCTGACCTGTATGGCCGTTTGGATGCTGTTGGCCGCGTGTTTCATAAAGCATGATGGCGGCATCATTTAAAGAAAAGCTTCCAAGAGCTGTACCTGGCAGATTAACATCGGGATAGCGGGAAACGGCACCGAATGGAGAGTTACCTTTTTGAAGCACTTGGTAAACGTGGCTGTTTACCTGCTTGGAAAGTTCCAAGGATTCTTCGCTCAGCTGATAGTCTGTACCATTGTGGCTGACTACGTTATCTTCATCGACTACCTGCCCGAGGATCTGCAGTGTATTCAATCGGTCATCGTCCTCAGAAACGGTATTGCTGTAGCGGTGGTGGTGATCAATAAACAAGTCTGGTTCAAGCTCTGCAAATACATCACGGGAAGCCTGGGCTTCCGGTGTCACGTAAAATCCAGGTTCAGAACCGACACCCGGGAGAAGACCTGCATCTTCTTCAGTAAGTTCAAAAGAGAGGTCCGGATGGAAATCGCGATTGACATCAAAGCCGAGTTCTTCACTGGCCCAGTCCCGGCCATGGTACCATGGAGCAGGTGTATCTTCAGATAATCCCCACTCCTCCGGGGTCCATTCCTGGAAGTTTCTGCGCTGTTTTGCCTGACCTTCTTCCCGTTCAATAATTTCTGCGCCGTCCGGATTGAGCATAGGAACAATCCACACGGTTACGTTATCCAGAATCGTCCGCACATCTTGGTTATTGCTCATTGCCAGCGTCTGAATAAGATCAAGGGCAGCTTCTGTACCTCCCTGCTCATCACCATGAATTTGTGTCTGCAAGTAGACTTTTGGATTATCCGTATCGGATTCTCCAAATTTGACTGCGTAAATCGGGTGGTCGTACTTAGCTGACTGGCCGACGACATCAAGGTCCATTCTACCGTCGCGGGCACGCTCTTCAATCTCCTCCAGCTGCTCGTGCATTTTCTCCGGAGAAATAAAACGCTCCAGCTTCGTCTGCTGTTCCGGCTGAATCCAGGGGCCGTTGGGCTTGGATTGAGGTTCTGCGCCTGCAGAAGCAGGCAGCACAGTAGTAAGCAGCAGGGGAGCTGCAAGGGCAGAAAAAATAACCTTTTTCAATGTAATCATCCTTTCCTGAATATGTAGTATGCCATAACTTTAGCGTACCGAAATAAAAGATCCTACAATTTTCGGAAAATTAAAACTTTTATCTGGTTTTTGATCATTATAAAGAGAGGGAGGAGGTACATAGGAGTAGTATAAAATGGTCCTTTTATATGAGTATTTCACTTGGAAAATAAGAAAGAGGGTGAAAACTTTTTTATTCGGTTCTCAGGGAAGCCTGCGAAATGCCTCACACGTGGTGAAATAATGCAGAAGGATCGAGTAAGGGAAAGAGTTTGATTATAAAAACATTCTATATAATTTGAACTTACTACCTCTACAGCTGGAACGACTGTCGTTAAAAAGCGTTCTGCTCTCTTAATAGGAAGAAAAAATGTCATAATTTCAAAAAGCAATAAATTTTAAGCATCTGCAGTGGACGTGGGAGGGCTCCAGGGCGAATAAGAACGAGCCGCCTCAACCGGCTGGGAGGAAGGGATTAGCTGAGGCCGGCCGCCCGGAAAGCGTCCCCATGGAAACGAAAGCGGCTGGTTACAGAAGCTAAACCAAATTATTAAGTTTTTATAGTTTTTTTCTGGTTTTTCAGACCTTCATAGAAGGGGTGATCAGGAAGTCAAAAAAAACTGATCCCGGAACCGGGACCAGCCTGAGAGTTATTTTATTTTGTTGAAGTCGTAAAAGTAAACGCCTTTCTTTTTGCCGTAATAAACGACCGGATCTTCTTTCGTAAGATCGACAGGAAGAAAATCAAGCAGCTGGTTTTTTGTGATTTTAACGTCAGCCGGGCGTATTTTCCACGGTTTGTAATCGATATTTGACTTAGCTACTTTGTTTCGTTTGACACGGAGCAGCTGATTTCGTTCTGTAAGCCAGTGTTCCAGTGAACCGGGTTCAGGACGGAAAGCTTCTCCTGCCGGTTTGTAGGAGCATTTAAACTGAAGCTCTTTTTCTCCGCTGTGTGTACGGGTACTTTGAATACGGAATCCTTCATTTTTCTCGGTATGCTTCAGATCGGCCTGGTAAAAAGGCAGACCGGCAAGGGTGCGGGAAGCTTTTACAGCGGCTTTATGATCGGCATCCACAGAAAAAAAGTAAACACCGTTTTCTTTTCCGTATTTTACATAGGTACGGACATTTACCTGGTGAAACAAACTGGAAGTCAGCGTCCGTCCGAATCGTTTTGCCTTATTATTTGTGCTTACATATGCAAGTATGGAAATCCAGGCTTTCCCGTCGTAAGTTTCCAGTTCCAGTTCTTCCGGAACGTGCGGTCGAAGTGTTTCCGGGTCGACCGGCCAGTGGAGAAATAATATATCCTCCCACTGCTGATAGGCAAGCCAGTTGCTTTTATTCGTACTCATTAAATGACATCCTCCTCTGAACAGCTAAAGTACCACGGCCATATGGGCCGATTGGTCAGCTTCTATTCTTTACCCCTGAAAAGTACATAATAAGCATGAATTATTGTGGAAAATTACCGGTTATTATCATATGTACGGAATGAATTTTGTGTGACGCAGCAGGAGGGGGGACACGGATATTGATAAGGGCTATATTTCAAAGACTTTAATACAGCCTTCTTCAAAGACGTGCTTATAAGGCAGGATAAAACATTGGTTTTACTAATAATGAAAATATTAACGCTGTGCGGCTGAGACAGGAACACTAATAGGAACAGCACCGTTCGAAAATCCTTTTTGGCGGACTGTTTTCAAGGCAGTCGTATATAAAAAAAGAATATTCAGTTATTATCAATGGGAAAAAGATGTATTATATGCTATTTTAGGAAATAGGGATCTATACTAATTAAAGGAGAGGGTACATATGATGAAAGGTGATCTGCTTATTCCTTCAATGCTTGAACGTGCGGAGCGTTTTTTTCCGAAAAAGGAAGTTGTTTCCCGTACGTCCTCCGGTATTCACCGTTTTACTTATAAAGAAATAGGAAAGCGGACAAGAAAACTTGCAGACCGTCTGCAGCAGTTCGGTATCCAGCGCGGACAGAAAGTAGGAACACTTGCCTGGAATCACCATCGGCATCTGGAGCTGTATTTTGCCGTTCCCGGAATCGGGGCCGTTGTCCATACGATAAATATCCGTCTTTCCCCTGAGCATATTATTTATATTATTAACCATGCAGAAGATGAAATTCTATTCGTGGATGAAGATGTTTTTCCTCTTGTGGAAGCTGTATATGACAAATTAAAAACAGTAAAAGCGGTTGTCGTAATGACTGATAATGAGCTTCCTGAGTCAAAAATTGAAAGCGTTTTCTCTTACGAAGAATGGATCCGGGACGGCAGCGAATCTTTTGAATTTGTGAAAGACATCGATGAGACAGAGCCGGCAGGTATGTGTTTCACTTCAGCTACTACCGGTAATCCGAAGGGAGTGGTCTATACACACCGTTCCACCGTTCTTCACAGTATGAGCCTGTCTCTGGCAGACTCCGCGGCACTTTCGGAATCGGATTCCGTCATGGCTGTTGTACCGATGTTTCATGTTAATGCGTGGGGAATCCCATATGCAAGTACATGGATGGGATCCACACAGGTAATGCCCGGTCCACGGTTTACACCGGATCTTCTGGCCGGAATGATCGAAAAAGAACAGGTGACGGTCACTGCCGGTGTGCCGACGATCTGGCTGGCTCTGCTGAAAGAACTGGAAGAAAATGATTACCGTACCGACAGCCTTCGGGCAGTTATATGCGGTGGTTCAGCCGCACCTGCCGGCATGATTCAGGCGTTCGAGGAAAAATATAACGTTCCGTTTCTTCATGCGTACGGCATGACAGAAACAAGTCCGCTGGCTACCGTTTCCCGCCTGAAGAGCTACCAGCTGGATCTGCCGCAGGAAGAAAAACTGGCTGTCCGTGCGAAACAGGGACTGCTTATTCCCGGACTTGAAATGAAAGTAGCCGGAAGCGGAGGAGAAGTAGCGTGGAATGATGAGGAAATGGGAGAACTGCTGCTTCGCGGGCCGTGGATTGCTGATTCCTACTATAAAGATGACCGGACAGATGAAACGTTTATTGATGGATGGCTGCATACAGGAGATGTATGTACGGTGGATGAAGAAGGTGTTATTAAAATTGTGGACCGGACGAAGGATCTAATCAAAAGCGGAGGCGAATGGATTTCTTCGGTGGATCTGGAAAACGCCCTGATGGCTCATGAAAATGTCTTTGAGGCCTCTGTAGTTTCTGTCCCTGACCCGGAATGGCAGGAACGTCCTGTTGCATGTGTTGTACTGAAAGATGCGGATAAAAACACTTCGAAAGAGGAGGTGCTGGATTTCATCCGGCCGACGTTTGCAAAATGGTGGCTTCCGGATGACGTAATATTTATGGAGGAAATTCCAAAAACTTCTGTCGGGAAGTTTTTGAAGCGGGCACTTCGTGACCAGGTGCAGGAATACTATAAACAAACCAAATAGGTAGTTTTCATAAGTGCCGTGTGCTTGCGGTCAGAATTTTAAAAGGCATGTTCTAAAGAAACACTAATAAGATCCCCCTTTCAGTCGCAGGTCTTGATTCTTCCAGGTTATTCCTTTAAGCTTGGGTACGGACTGTCAGAGGGGGATTTTTTTGTGATGAAAATAATAATAACCGTTCTTCTGCTTATAACGGTCGGTGCAGGAGCCTTTTTCTACATAAGTTTAGACAGGGAAAACGGGGAGCAGCAGGAAAACGCCGGAGAAAGCCTGAACTCGGAAAACAGTGTCAGGATGGATGCAGAAGAAGATTATGTATTTGAACGTTCCGAAAGAGCAGAAGCGGTTGCCTTTCAGGAAAATCAGGAAGAAGCAGCGAGAGAAAAACTGCGTTCTATTCACCGGACAATGAATGAACTGACAGGCTATGGCAGGGTGGAAACATTCCGCTTTGAAGATCTTCGTGAGGGAGAATACCACGATCCGGAAAACCTCATGAATAAAGCAGAAAAGCTGAAGGGTGATTATCTGAATGATTCCCGTGCTGTCGATGATGTAAGCAATTTTATGACGTTTTACAACTATGCTTCTGACCCGGCCGTAGAAGACCGCATGGCGATGCGCTACGCCCACCGGATCATCCATGACCTCGACTACGAAATGAACGGCGTGGAAGAGAGTGGAGAGATCCAAATATATGGGGTGACAGAAGCTTACGGAAATGACGAGAGTCTGCAGGAACTATATGAATACCTGCTTGATGCGGGAGAAACTTTATAGATGTGTAAACTGTCTGGAACAAAGAAACCCTTACATTCATATAGGATGGCCGTCTCTAATAATAAGGACGGCTCAGGATCAGCTGATTTCTTCCTGAACGGTCTTTGCCTCGTTCTGGATTGTTCAGGAGTCGTCACTTGCGGCTCTAAAAAGGAAATAATAAAGAAGTTTTCATCATAAAAGAAACATGATGTCCCGTTTTTTTGTGTCATAAAGCGTTTTTTTCTACGAAACGTCCGGCGGTGACACCTGTGGGATCAGCGAAGTCAGAAGATCCTTTTCAAAGCCGCCAGGCATTGAAAACAGCGGAAGACGAGCCCACGGCAAGCTTCCGCCGGTTAGTGCAGGAGAGCTATACGCTAAAATAAATTTCTCTGCATAGATCATTTAATCAACAAACAGGAAGGCCGTCTCTAGTAGTGATAGAGACGGCCTTCCTGTTTTCTTAAGGTGCAGATCCTCCTTTAAGCAGGTGAACTTTTTTATTGCATGTAGTAAAGAGCGAAGCGTTGGACAGCCTCCGCTGAAAATGGAGCTCTGATTGACTGTTTCTAGAGATCCGTCCTTCAATGTATGTTGAAATTCAAACTTCTCTGCTGAAAATATATTATTTATCTATTTTCATCAAACTTTCACAAAGCTCCTTTAGTATTACAAGGGGAAAGAAGGAGGACAGTTTATGAATGACGCACTATCGATTGGACCGTTTACTATACCGTTTACTACACTTATGGCGGCAGCCGCCCTGGCAGCGGCGTATATATACATACGATACGGGACAGATTTTCAAAAAGAGAAGTATAAAAAGATCCGGGAAGAAGGTTTGAATATACTGGCGGCAGGAATTATCGTCTTTTTATTCGGAACTGTCCTGCTTCGGCTGCCGGCGTTTTTCTCAGATCCGCTTGCTGTGCTGAGCTATCCAGGAGGAGCGGAGGAAATGCTTCTTGCAGCAGCAGTGATGACGGTCTACAGTGTCATACAGGTGAAAAAGCATGATCTGGATGGTGCTGCACTGTTCAGAGTGATTTTTACAATGTTAGTTGCTGCAGAACTTATCTATCACTTTTTTCTACCCTCTGCAGGAGGTTCCGCAGGCAGCCTGCTTCCATTTGCAGCTCATCCTGTTTCCTTTTATATTATTACCGTGGGTGGTATTGTTTTATACTGGATACATCATAAAAAGAGGGACCTGGAACAGATGGTTCTTCCGGCAGTGGTGATATGGACATTCAGCAGGTGGCTGATCGGTTTTTCAGATACAATACATACGTTTTTTATGGTTCCGGTTCCCGGGGCGTATTTTTGGCTTCCGGCTGCAGGAGCAGCATTTCTGTATGTTTTTCAACGAATAAATAAAAAGCAGGTGACAGCATGGAAGAGTTAAGTCAACTAACGATATGGGCGGCTTTTGCTGCGGGAGTGATTTCGTTTATTTCACCTTGTACGCTGCCGCTCTTTCCCGCTTATTTATCATATATAACGGGGATCAGCGTGAAGGAGCTGGAAAACTCTCCGAATAAGAAAATGAGAAGAACACTGATGTTCCATACGTTTTTCTTCCTTCTCGGAGTTTCCACCATTTTCATGGCACTCGGAGTGGGAGCTACCTTTATGGGAGAGAGGCTCCAAAGCCTTGTCATCGGGTCTTCAGGAAACCTCGTTCAGCAGCTGGCAGGTATTTTCATTATCTTTATGGGACTGTTTGTGGCCGGAATCTTTCAGATGAAGAGCCTCATGCAGAACAAACGGTTTAATATTACGAAAAAACCGGCGGGGGTGGCAGGCACGACGTTTGTCGGTATGGGATTTGCTGCAGGATGGACGCCGTGCATCGGGCCGATCTTTGCTTCCATCCTCGTGCTTTCTGCCAGTGATCCGCAGCAGGGATTCTGGTATACGCTGCTTTATGTTATCGGATTTGCGCTCCCGTTCTTCATTCTTACATTCTTTATCGGCTCCACCCGCTGGATCGTTAAATACAGCGGCATCATTATGAAAGCCGGCGGAGGTCTTATGATTCTTATGGGAATTCTCCTGTTTACGGGTCAGATGACGGACATATCAGCGTTTATACTGCGGATGATTGAAGGTACATGGTTTGAAAATCTCGGCTGATAATAGAAAGGATGGATAACGTGAAAAAGTGGATTTTAATTGCTGTATTTGCCGGAATGATCGGATGGACTCTTTACGATACGATAGACTGGCAGCCGGATGAAGAAGAAGCCGGGGGAGAAACTGCACAAGAAAACGATCCGCCGCCTGTACCGGAAGATGAAATTGGACTTGGAGAAGGAGAGTACGCTCCTGATTTCACCCTGGAAACATTGGAAGGGGAAGAAGTTTCTCTTTCTGATTTTAGAGGGGAGAAAAAAGTTATGCTCAACTTCTGGGCGACGTGGTGCCCGCCGTGCCGTGCAGAGATGCCGGATATGCAGAATGTTTATGAAGAATACGAAGATGTGGAAATCCTCGCTGTGAACTTGACAGAAACCGAACCGGGAACAGATCAGGTAGCAGAATTCAGAGATGATTTCGGACTTACGTTTCCTATCTTGATGGATCATGATGTGTCTGTTGCCGGAGAGTATGATATTCAGCCGGTACCGACTTCCTATCTGATCAATACAGAAGGGCAGATCGAAAACGTTGCTCTCGGCCCGATGAACGAAGACATGATGATTCAAATTTTCGAGCAGATGGATTAAACTGCAGGTACAACGATTAAAATGGTTAGAGGATGATAATCATGAAACAGCTCGTACTTGTAGTGGAAGACGATGAAATGATCCGGAATTTAATTAAAGCCTACCTGGAAAAAGATAACTATGAAGTACTGACAGCGGCCGACGGGGAGGAGGCTAAACAACTCTTTCAGGCATATGCCCCCTGTCTCGTACTGCTTGATTTAATGCTGCCGAAAATGAGCGGTGAGGAGCTGTGCACATGGATACGTGCGCAGGAACAAAATGAAACGTCGATAATTATGATTACCGCAAAAACGAGCAGTGAACAAAAAATCTCCGGTCTCCGCATGGGGGCGGATGATTATATTACGAAGCCTTTCAGCCCGAATGAATTGATGGCAAGAATTGAAGCGGTTCTCCGGCGCGGGAGCATGTTCTGTCAGCGGGTGGCTCACAACGGGCTGATTATCAGACCCCGCAAAGGAGAAGTGCTTCTCAACAACGAACTCGTTCCAATGACAAAGTATGAGTTCAGTCTTTTGTATTATTTTATGCAGAATCCAGACATCGTTCTGTCACGGGAGCAGCTGATGCATCAGATTCATCCAAATGATGAATCTGTTGTTATGGATCGTACAATTGATGCCCATATAAAAAAATTGAGGGAGAAAATTGAAAAGGTCCCTTCCAATCCTGAACGTATTCAGACTGTAAGAGGGATGGGGTATCGCTTTGTACCGTAAAAAAAGTTCCAGCATGATTTTTCAGCTGACAGCTGTCCATACACTTATTATTGCCGTGCTGCTGTCGATCAGCAGCTATTTTATTTACGTAACTGCCTGCAGTCTTGTTGATCAGCTCCCGGCAGGTGAAGAACAGAGCGGGGCAGTCTTCCGCGAGCAGCTTGCCGTTGTTCTATGGTTTGTTGTTCCTGCCGTAATAGCAGCAGGAGCGTGCTTCCATTATTTTTTCTCAAAAAAAATTACCCGTCCGCTGCAGCAGCTCGGGGTATCTCTTGATGAACTTAAAGCCGGACGCTACGAACAGCCGGAAACAACTGCAGCTTTCAGGGAAATTGAACAGCTCAGCAGCCACGTAAACGAACTTCGAGAACGTCTGCGGGAAAATGAGGAAACACGTGCGCGTATGATGACAGATATGGCACATGAGCTGCGCACGCCGCTTTCGAATGTGAGTGGATATCTTGAAGCCATGAGGGATGGTGTGATTGAAGGAGAACCGGGACTGTATAATTCACTTCATCAGGAATCCCGGAGACTGATTGACATGGTGGAGCAGATTCAGGAGATGAGCCGGTGGAATGAACAGACTTCCAGTCTCCTGGTGGAAAAAGAACAGCTCGATTTGGGGAGAGTTATAGAAGAAACGGCTGGACTGTACCGGCTGAAGTTTGAAAAAGATGAAATTGCCTACTATTCGTCAGCCGCTCCTGGAGAAGTTTTTGTGCATAAAAAAGGCATCCAGCAGGCGTTAATGAACCTTTTGGAAAACGCCTACCAGCATTATGAGGGAACCGGTGCTGTGCATGTAGAAGGGGAGAGCACCGTGAAAGGCTACGAAATCAAGCTCAGCTCCCCGGGTCCGGAGCTCACAGAAGAAGATAGGAAGTGGATGTTTGAAAGGTTTTACCGGGCGGACGCTTCGAGAAACCGAAAAACCGGCGGAAGCGGACTCGGTCTTGCCATCGTTAAAAATATTATCGAAAAGCAGCACTCCGGAACCGTTGACGTAATATCAGAAGGAAACAGGCATGTATTTCGAATATTTCTTCCTGATCTAACGAGCCGGCACGAATATTAAAAACGTCCACACCGCCTCAAAGCGGTGTGGACGTTTTTTTGTATTTAATGGCAGTACTCTACAAATTTTGCGGGATCAAAGATTTCTTCCTTTTCAGAAGCAGGATGGGAGCCGATCAAAAGGAAGAGAGAAGCAGTTAAAAGTATCGTTTTCATCTCTTCACCTCCTGTTTACTCCGATGTGATGCCGTCCAGAATTTCTGTATCGACAAAGCCGTCCAGATCCGGATCGTCATCCATGAATTCCAGTTCATAAGATGCGTCAGCCCAGTCCTGCAGAGCCTCTCCGTGCGTTTCTGTCGTTACTTCCATGCGCGTCCAGGCTTCTTCAAGTACATTTTCCGGAAGGCGGGTCTGCGTCAGGCTGTAAAGCAGATCGTTGACTGTTTCCAGCGTGTCTTCTTCGTTTTCTGCCGTGTAGTCAACGGCCCGTTTGTGAGCGCGGAGGGCGCTTTCCACTTCTTCCGGGTTTTCTTCGAGGAATTCATTCGTTGTGACAACCACCACGCTGGCAAGTTCTTCTCCAAGAAATACATCATTCCATTCCGTTACAACATTGGCATTATGTTCTTCCACGAGAAGTGTTCCCCATGGTTCCGGTGCTGCTGCGGCATCAATCTGCCCCTGTTCAAACATGGAAACCATGCTGGCCGGGTTCACACGGGACTGATGTTCCACTTCGCCTCCAAGACGATTAGTCTCCATGCCTTTATCTTTAAGCATCATTTCCAGCTGAACGTTGTGGGTACAGCCATTTCCCGGGGTGCAGAAAGATTTTCCGGAAAAATCCTCCAATGTTTCAATGCCGGAATCTTCCCGGGAAACGATAAGTGTTGCACCGTTTGCAGCAGCACCAATAACAACAATGTCTCCGCCGGCAAGGTAATAGTTAATGGCAGGGCCGGGGCCTACATACCCCATATCGATGACCCCTGTATCAAGAGCTTCAATAAAATCATTGCCGTTCGGGAAATTCAGGAAGTCCACGTCGGCAGCCATTTCTTCTTCAAAGTAGCCTTTTTCTTTACCTACAATGCCGGCTGCGTGGTCAAGGTTTGGAAAATAACCGATTTCTACAGCGTCACCGCTCCCTGCCGCTCCGGCAGAATCCCCTTCTTCGTCTGAACCACAGGCAGTCAACACCATTGTTCCCAGCAGTAATCCCATCCATTTTTTCATTAATTTTCTCCTCCTTAAGAAGCTGTACTGAGTCCCCAGCGTGAAAGTACGCGGCGCTCAATTTTACTGAAAATAAAGTACTCTACGAGCAGGCCGATAACGGCAATAATAATCATAATGGAAACAACAAGGTCCATATTGTAAAAGTCACGGGCATCCATCAACGTCCGGCCGAGACCTCCGCGTCCGATCAGCTCGGCAGCCATCAGTGCGCGCCACCCGAAGGCCCAGGCAAGCCGGGCACCGGTCAGTACGTTCGGGATGGCTGCGGGAATCATGACCCGCCACACGAGCTCGGACCCTGAGTACCCCATTGTTTTCGCAGCACGCATTAATATCGGCTGCACGTTTTTCATTCCCATACGCATGTTCATTGTCATCGGCCAAGTAGCACCGAGTACGACGACGAAGAGAATGGCTCCGCCGCCCCCCTGAAATAAAATAAGGGCAATTGGCAGCCAGACGATACTTGGAACGGACTGCAGTGCAATAACGAGGGAGCCGAGTGTTTCGTCTGCGAGTTTGGAGACCCCGAGGAGCACACCGAGAAGTCCGCCGATTAATAAAGCAAGAAGGAATCCGATTCCGATTCGTTCCAGACTTTCGAAAAGCGCAACACGGAGAATTCCTGTATCAAATAATCCTATATATAACTGCTGGACAGATCCGAGCGGAGATGGAAACATCTCTGTCGTCTGTGAATATATTCTATATATGATCTCCCATATTGCTATTACTATTATAAAGAAGACCAGCCTTCTTACTGCGGAAATCATCCCCCATCTCCTCTCTCATCACTTTTTCTATCTCTTTTTCAAGGATGCTCATAATTTCATGTTCCAGTGCAGTGAATTCCTCCGATGATGGGTCTCTCGGACGGGCGAGCGGAACATCAAATATTTTCCGAATGCCTCCGGGACGCGTTCCCATCAGTACAATCCGGTCGGAAAGAAGAATGGACTCGCGGATGTTGTGCGTAACAAATAAAATCGTTTTATTCGTTTTCTCCCATATGTACTGTACTTCCTTATGAAGCATCATCCGTGTCTGTTCATCGAGTGCGCCGAACGGCTCGTCCATCAGGAGCACTTCCGGATCCATTGAAAGCGCCCGGGCAATGGAAACCCGCTGTTTCATTCCTCCGGAAAGTTCATGCGGATAGGAATCGAGAAAGCGGCTCAAATGCACGAGTTTTAAATATTCCTCGGCACGTGCGGAGGCTTCCTTTTTCGAATGCTGCTTTTTCAAAGCGAACTCAACGTTCTGCTTTACGTTCATCCACGGCATAAGCGCAGCTTCCTGGAACACCACTCCGCGGTCAGCACCGGGGCCGGTAACCTGAGTGTTATTGATACTGACGCTGCCTTCCGAAGCCGTGTCGAGTCCTGCAACAATATTCAGAAGCGTCGACTTGCCGCACCCGGAAGGACCGAGAAGAGACACAAATTCTCCGGCGTCCACGGAGAGACTGATATCTTCAAAAACGGTAAACGGCTGGGCGTTTTTACCGCCTGGAAATGTTTTTTCAACATGGTCGATAATTACGTGGGACACAGACAGGCACCTCCTTTAATCAATAAAACATATCAACTTAGTCGGTTTTAAGTATGAAGCTAAGTATAGGGATTTTCAGGAAGAGTGTCAATCGGATTCAAAATATTTCCCGAATTTCTTTAAAAATAACAGTTAATCCAGAAACAGTTTGTGTTTAATAACTGAAGGGAGGTAACAAGGAGGGAATAATTCCCCGGACGGCTGCAGCGAAAATGGGGGTTCCTGGCGATAAAGGACGAGCCTCATTCCTTGATTCTACACCGTAAAAAATGCATAAAAGTTCCGGAAGGCCAGGGCCATTTCAGTCAGGAGGAAACTTCACTGGAGAGAAATATCCAGCAAAATCAAAGCGAGCTTCGATTTTGCTGGAGGAACGGATCATAAGCGTTGGAGAAAGTTGGATCATGCTCGAGAAAAGATTCCAGAATAGAAAGAGGTACGGGTTTGCCACAGTAATAGCCCTGAACGTAGTCGCACCCGAGAGCATTCAGCTTCTGCCACTGCAGGCTGGATTCCACACCTTCACCAACGACGATAACATCAAACATATGAGCCACTGTAATCATCTGTTCTACCACTTTTTCCTGTTCTTTATCTTCAAGCATTTTTTTTGTAAAAGACCGGTCCAGCTTCAGCGTATGAAGCGGAAGACTTTGGACAGCATTAAAAGAGGCGTCTCCAGATCCGAAATTTCCTATGGCAGTCCGGAGTCCGGCCTGCTGCAGAGTTTCCAGGGAAGTTTTAGTTTCCTTCAGCGGGAAATGGCCTTCCGTTTCCGTCAGCTCCAGCTCCAGCCGGCCCGGGGAAAGACCGGTCCGCTTCAAAGTATTAAATATAAAAGTAGTCAGCTCTTCCGGATAATAGGCAAAGGAGGCGACGTTGAGAGATAGGCTGAGCGGATATTTATGCTGAAGGGAAGCTGCTGTACGGCATCCTTCTTCGATTACCCACTGATCAATATGTTTGATCAATCCACTTCTGGAAGCTGGAGGAAGAAAATCTGCCGGTGGAATGTAGCCGAGTACTGGATGCTGCCACCGGATGAAGGCTTCGACCGCGCGGAGTTCCATTGTTTCCGAATCAAACTGCGGCTGGTATACAAGGGAAAATTCATTATTTTGAAAAGCTTTAGGAAGATCTTCCACGATCGTTTTTTCGAGCGTCCGTTCGTTTTTAATGCCGGTATGATAAAAAACAGTTGGATGTTTGGCGTACTTTCGTGATTCATAAAGAGCCACTTCCGCAAAATAAAGAAGGTCCTCAATGGAACGGCTGTCGGCAGGAGACCGGCTTACTCCGATACTGACACTTAATTTGACGGGAGTTTTTTCGGAGAAAAACGTTTTGGAAAAGGCTTCCTGAATTTGTGCTCCATGGCCGGCGAGAGTCTCCCGGGAAATATCACGAAAGAAAAGCAGTAGAAATTCTCCTTCCCGCAAAGAAGCAGTAACAGCTTCTCTGCCGGCAGACTGCTTTAAACGCAGAGCAGCATCCTGCAGCACCTGCTCTGCTTCCTCCCGTCCCAATTTTTTTAAAATATCGGGCAGATTTTCGATTTTTATATGATATAAAGCTGCCGGAGCGTTGACCTGATGAAAATAATTTACTAAAAACTCCTTATTAAAGGTTCCGGTAAGGGAATCATGAACGGCCTGATGCTCAAGCATCAGCGACCGGGCAATAACGAGCGCTGCCTGTTTAACATGATCCTGGGCTGCTGTAGAAAATTTCTGCGGCTGGGTGCTGAAAAGATGAAGAAAGCCGCACGGGTTATCTTCAGAGAGAACAATTGGCACGCTCATGGAAGAACGGACTCCGAGCTTTTTCATACATTCGTTCAGTTCCGGATAATGAGAGGTGTCTTCAATGAGGAGCAGTTCCCCCTGCTTTCCGGGGAGAATCTGTTTTATTTCTTCATCTGCTGCAAGGGAAGTGCCGGCCTTTGCTGGACTGTTTCCAGCGGAAGCTGCTATTTTAAGGCTGCTTCCATCATGGCATGTAATCATCGCAGCTTCCGTCCCGGTATGAGGCAGAAGAAGGGGAAGCAGAAATTTTGTGAATTCCTGAAAAGAAGAATAATAAAATAAATCATCGTAAGTAATTTTCATAATGGGTCTCCTCCCGCAAAGTAAAAAAATCACTCGAAGAATTAGCATACATAATATGGTATAATTCAATACAGAGAATAAAAGTCCTGCATATATATGAAATTTATGGTCGGCTTGTTATCAGAATACAGCAATATTTCACTGAAGTGAACTTTTTAGGAAAAAAGTCGCCGGGCTGGAAAGGCAGGAGAATGTATGAAAACGGATAAAATAGTTATGCTTATGCGTGAACAGGACGGCGAGACACTGGCAGTGCTTTATTTAATTAAGAAAAAGTACGATGTTGTAACCGTCACAAGCGTACATGATGCTCTCGCAAAAATTGAAAAAGCAGAAGCGGATATTATCGTTATCGATAACGAGATTGAAGAAAGTGCTTTAAAAGCATGCCGGACGATACGCCGGTTTTCCGAAATACCTATTCTTTTTATAAGCAGCCGTGAAACGGTGGCAGATAAAGTGGAAGCTCTTGAAGCCGGGGGAGACGATTACATAACGAAACCATACGATCTGACGGAATTCGAAGCAAGAATCAAAGTACATCTGCGGCGGAAAAGTAAAAGGGAAGTATCATCCGAGCAGGTGCTGCGGGCGGGAGATCTGGAGATTTATCCGGAAGCTTATCAATTGTTTAAAAACGGCACGGAAATTTCTCTTTATGCTAAAGAATTACAGCTGCTTTTATTTCTGCTTCAGCATAAAGGCCGTGTGTTCAGTGCGGAACAGATTTATGAGCAGATTTGGGGAGCAGAAAAATTCGGGGATGTAAAAACTGTGGCGGTGCATATTCGTAATCTCCGTAAAAAGATAGAAGATGACCCGAGAAATCCTGTTTATATCGAAACCGTGAGAGGATTTGGCTATAAATTTTCACAAAAAATGTAAGGAAAATATTTTTTTAACTTTGTTTTAATATTTGTTTAGTAAAGTGAAAATATGAAAGGAAAGCGCTTGTAATAAAAAGAGTTTTCTGAGAAATACGGGGGCCACGCAACAAGCTGCTAGCAAAAGGCATACCTGCTGAAAGGCAGGGACGCAAAGCCACGGGTCTAAGGGACTGGACACCTATGACAGCCGGGCTGCCTGTGCGGTAAAAAAACTAGCATAGGTGGGATTGGAAATGGAAGAGAGAAGAAATGTTGAAGCTTGGGCGATGTTGATGGTGGAAGCGAAAAAAGCGGGGATGTCACCGGCTGAAGTAAGAGAATTTCTTTTCAGCAGAAAGCCGGACACAGTACACCGCGCTGGAGCAGCAGAAAAAGAGTGCTCCTAAAAGGGGAAGAAGGCCTGATTTCAGTGCGACAGCTGAAGTCAGGCTTTTTTTGTTTATTCAAAAAAATTACATCTTTACGAACGATTTTAATGTGTTATACTTTTTTTATTAGTATGACATATTAAAAAGGGGGCATCCATTATGGTAAGCACATCATCTAAAAAAGTACTTGTCGTTTCCGACTCTATAGGAGAAACAGCAGACCGCATGGTGGGGGCCGCCATGACTCAGTTTAATCTTGACAGCGTGGAAGTGAAACGTTATCCCCACGTGAATTCCAAGGAAAAAGTGAAGCGTCTTGCGGAGGAGGCAGAACAGTCCTCTTCTTTGATTGCTTATACGATAGTGCTTGAACCTCTCAGAGATTATTTAATCGAACTGACGAAGGAAAAACAAATCGAAGCAGTGGATCTGCTGCAGCCGCTTCTTGATTCCATGGGCAGAGCCTTTGGGGCGGAACCGAAAAAAGAGCCGGGGCGGATGCACGAACTGAATGAAGATTATTTCCGCAGAATTGAGGCAGTGGAATTTGCTGTTAAATACGACGATGCACAGGATACATCCGGTATACCGAAAGCGGATCTGGTGCTCATAGGTGTTTCCAGAACTTCCAAAACCCCTTTATCCATGTACCTGGCACACAAACAGTTTAAAGTGGCCAATGTGCCGCTCGTACCGGAAGTCCCACCGCCGGATGAGCTGTTTACAATTTCCAGAGATAAATGTATCGGGCTGATTATCTCACCCGACAAGCTGCACGATATACGCAAAACGAGACTGAAAGCGATGGGGCTCCGGGAAGAAGCTGATTATGCTTCCATGGACCGCATTCTTGAAGAAATTGAATATGCAGAAAATGTAATGAAACGAATTGGATGTCCCGTAATCAACGTTTCGGAAAAAGCCGTGGAAGAAACAGCAAGCTATATTTTGGAAGTGCTAAAAGTCGAAAGGAGTGTTCAGCAGTGAAACAGGCAGTTTACATGTTTGAAGAAGGCAATCAGAACATGCGTGAAATTATTGGGGGCAAAGGAGCCAATCTGGCAGAAATGACGAGAATCGGTCTCCCTGTTCCGGAAGGATTTACAGTGTCCACCGCTGCCTGCCGGGATTACTACGATAATAAGCAGGAACTGTCTGTAAAAGTGAAAAAAGAGCTTTTTTCGGCTCTCGAAAAACTGGAAGCGAAAACAGGCAAAAAACTCGGTACGGTAAATAACCCGCTTTTCGTATCCGTTCGTTCCGGAGCGGTACACTCCATGCCTGGAATGATGGACACAGTCCTTAATCTCGGTATGAATGATGAAACGGTGGAAGGAATGACAAAGTTAACGGGAAACGCCCGGTTCTCCTACGATTCCTACCGCCGGTTCATCCAGATGTTCAGTGATGTCGTGCTCGGGGTGGAAAATTACTTTTTTGAACGCGAGCTGACACGGACCCGTGAAGCAAAAGGGTACACGTCGGACCCGGAAATGACCGCGGAGGACTGGAAAGAACTCATCAGTAAATATAAGGATATCGTCCTTGATCATACCGGTGAATCGTTCCCGGTGGATCCGCACCGCCAGCTGCTGCTGTCTATCGAAGCTGTGTTTGATTCCTGGAATAATGACCGGGCCCGGATTTACCGCCGTCTTAATAAAATACCTCATGACCTTGGAACGGCTGTCACTATTCAGAGCATGGTATTTGGAAATATGGGAGACGATTCGGGAACCGGTGTCGCGTTTACGAGGGACCCTTCCTCCGGTGAATCCTTATTATATGGAGAATACTTAATCAATGCACAGGGAGAAGATGTGGTGGCCGGTACCCGGACGCCGCAGCCGATCGCTGCGTTAAAAGAAGTGATGCCGGACGTCTTTGAACAATTTTCCACGACGTGCCAGCGTCTGGAAAAACACTATGGAGATATGCAGGACATCGAATTTACCGTTGAAAAAGGAAAGCTTTATCTTCTTCAGACGAGAAACGGGAAACGCACAGCCCAGGCAGCGGTGAAAATTGCCGTTGATATGAAAAAGGACGGTGTCCTGTCCAAGGAACAGGCACTCCAGCGCGTGAACCCGGACCAGCTGAATCAGCTGCTGCACCGGCGGATTGACGAAAAATACGTCCGTAACAGTCTTGTAAAAGGCCTTCCTGCTTCCCCGGGAGCTGCTACCGGCAAAGTAGTATTTACGGCAGACGATGCGGAACAGTGTGCAAAAAACGGTGAAAAAGTCATTCTTGTACGTCCGGAAACAACTCCCGACGACATCCACGGTATTATTGCCGCTGAGGCAGTTGTCACAAGCCGGGGAGGCATGACGAGCCACGCTGCAGTAGTAGCCCGCGGCATGGGGAAAGCATGTATCTGCGGATGCGACGGCCTGAAAATCAATCTCGAAGATCGTCAGTTTTCAGTAAACGGAGATACGATCAACTATTTTGATACGATTACTATTGACGGTTCCACCGGAGAAGTGTTTAAGGGAGAAGTCCCTATGATGGAGCCCGAGCTTTCCGGAGAATTCCAGGAACTGCTTACGTGGGCGGATGAAACGCGCCGCATGGGGGTCAGGTCCAATGCAGACAACCCGCATGATGCAGCGAAATCGCGTGATTTTGGAGCGGAAGGAATAGGTCTCTGCCGAACAGAGCATATGTTTATGGATCCGGAGCGGGTGCCGATCGTCCAGGACATGATCCTTGCCGATAATCAAACGGACCGTGAAAAGGCACTTGAAAAGCTTCTGCCGATGCAGCAGGAAGATTTCACAGGTATTTTTACAGAAATGGCCGGACTCCCGGTAACGATCCGTCTGCTGGATCCACCGCTTCATGAGTTTCTTCCGGATAAGGAAGAGCTGCTCGTGGATATTACAACACTTCAGCTTACAACTCCGGAAGCTCCGGAATTAAAGGAAAAGCAGAAGCTTCTCCGAAAGCTCAGGGAGCTGGATGAATTTAATCCGATGCTCGGTCACCGCGGCTGCCGGCTCGGCATGACCCATCCGGAAATTTACGAGATGCAGGCAAAAGCCATTTTTTATGCAGCAGCCCATCTCGCCGGTCAGGGAAATACGGTGAAACCGGAAGTGATGATCCCGCTTGTCGGACATGTCAACGAACTGAAAGCGATGCGGAAGGTTGTGGACGAAGCAGCAGCACTTGTTCAGAAGGAAACCGGCCGGGAAATTACGTATACGGTCGGGACGATGATCGAAGTACCGCGGGCAGCACTCACGGCTGATGAGATTGCCGAAGAAGCAGACTTCTTCTCTTTTGGGACAAACGATCTTACGCAGACAACGTTCGGCTACAGCCGGGACGATGCGGAAAGTAAATTCCTGTCCCGCTACGTTGACACAGAAGTTCTGGAAGCCAATCCATTCATGCAGCTGGACCGGAAAGGTGTCGGTAAACTCGTAGAGTCGGGCGTACAGCTCGGCCGGAAAACAAAGTTACAGCTGAAAACCGGAATCTGCGGTGAGCATGGGGGAGATCCGCATTCCATTCAGTTCTGTGAGCAGCAGGGACTCGATTATGTCAGCTGTTCACCGTTCCGCGTACCGGTTGCAAGACTTGCCGCAGCACAGGCAGCAATTGAGCAGAGAGAAAAAGAAAAAATCAGCGTGTAACCGGCGTTAAATGGAACGAAATTTCAGCGTGAATTAAGTGAAATCAAAAAACCTTCTCCGCCATGCGGAGAGGGCTTTTTTTGGTCGTGCTCCAAAGGAAGGGTTTCTTAACTTGAGGCAGGGGGTAACTTCATAAGAACCCTGCAACAGCTTATTGATCAGCCTAAAAAGTCAGGTTTACGTTAGTACCTAGTAATAGTATCTAGTAAAGGTTATAATAGTTAAAAAGAAGAAAGAAAGCGAGAGGATAGCGATGACAGAGAAGCGGATAGCATGGGTTACAGACAGTACAGCATTTATTACTGAGGAGCTTGCAGCCCACCCGGATGTGTACGTACTGCCTCTTTCGATTACTTTTAACGGAGAAACATTTGAAGATGGGATCGATCTGACAGCGGACGAGCTGTATGAGCGGATCCGTAAAAATAAAGAAATTCCTAAAACGTCGCAGCCGGCGCCGGGGAAATTTGCGGAGCTTTACGACAAGCTGAAAGAAAATTACGATGCCGCTGTATCGATTCATATTTCGAGCGAGCTGAGCGGAACGTATGCAAGTGCTGTACAGGGGGCGGAAATTTCCGGTTTTCCGGTAGAGACAGTGGACTCTCTTTCCATGTCCTACGCGATCACTACGCTGATTCATAAAGGCATGCAGCATGCCGATGAAGGCATAAGCCCGGCTGGAATCAGAGAAATTCTTCAGGAGGAAGCGAAACGGTCGGAAAACTATATTCTGCTCGGAAGTCTCGAACAGTTTTATAAAGGCGGCAGAATGAGCGGAACGCAGTACCTGCTCGGTAACCTTCTTCAGATCAAGCCGATTATCCGTATTACATCCGAAGGGAAGTTTGAGCTGTTTCAAAAAGTACGCTCGGAGAAAAAGGCTCTGCGCCGGATGATAGAACTTCTCCGGGAAGCGAGAGAGCGGGCCACCGTGGAAGAAGTGCAGATAATGCACGGAAATGTCCAGAAAAAAGCAGAAGAAATGAAGGCGCTCGTTACCGCCTCTTTTCCGGATATACGCATCAAAATGGGCACCCTCAGCTCCACGATTGCTGTCCATGCAGGCGAAGGTACCCTTGCACTAATTTGGCACAATGAGGATAAATAATGAGAAAAGCTCTTTCCGGTTTTAAAGTGTACCCTTTGTAAAGGACATTTTTAAAAAGCCTAAGCTACTTCTAGAAGATGATCCCTGTATTGCACAGGGGTCATCTTTTTGCGGTTCCATTGATATCTATGGTGATTATAGTACGTC
>NZ_PZJJ01000031.1 GCF_003044065.1 Alkalicoccus saliphilus | reverse complement strand
CCAAATGATCCTAAGACCATTATCTAGAAATATCTCGAGGTGTCCAAGAGGAAAGTATCCTTGAGAAGAAAGCAAGAGAAATTGATAAGTTCCAAAGGGACTTAAACATACTATACGAGGAGGGACGGCTGATGAAAATCATTCAAGCATCCTTTATTTGCGTATTGTTCACAGCGTGTGCTCCGCAGAATGCCGTAGAGGAGGCGCCGGAAGAAACCGGTAATCCGGAACCCGTGGATATACTGGAGAGCAGTCCGGAGGCTGATATTTTATACTACAACAGGATTGTTTACTCCAATGCGACGGATCTGGAACATTACGATATCGATGACTACGAAAAAGGAGAACTTCTCGGGGAAATCAAAAACACTTCCGCTGATCCTCATGATTTTGATGAATGGACAGCTTCCGTCCTGCCGGAAGGGACGGAATTGTACGCGGCAGAAGAAGGCCATCCGGGTGGAGTCATTATCGCAGACACCGGGGAGGAAGAAATTTTGTATCATCCGCTCATCGAAGGATAAAAAAGGAGGAAGCTATGGACATCAAAGAATTGACTGAAGATGAACTCGTGCCAATGAATCTGCTTTTACTAGCGGATCCTTCCAAGCAGATCGTTGAAGAGTATGTTAAGAGAGGCCGGTGCTTTACAGCACAGGAGGGCGGCGGAGTCACCGGTGTGTATGTCCTTCTGCCGACAAGACCTGGGACAGTGGAACTCGTGAACATTGCGGTACTGGAAGAGTATCAAGGACAGGGCACCGGCAGAGAGCTTGTCCTGCACGCAGTGAATGAAGCTAAAAAAGCCGCATTTAAAACGCTGGAAGTCGGTACGGGAAATTCCAGTATCGGCCAGCTGGCGCTCTATCAGAAGTGCGGATTCAGAATCGACGGAGTGGACCGCGATTATTTTGTAAAGAATTATCCGGAGCCGATTGTAGAAAACGGAATTCTCTGCCGGGATATGGTCCGTTTATCGCTCGATCTGCAGCCACAGGGCGTAAATAAAGGTCTTTAGTAAAGGGGACGAAAACAATGCTTGGATATTACAATCAGCTTTCTTCCGAAGTATATGATCTCGATAAACCAGTCGGCCGTTCGTTTGGTGACGTGGAATTTTATACAGACAGACTCGCCTCCTGCAGAGGAAAGGTTCTGGAACCGGGAGTCGGTACCGGCCGGATGCTCGTACCGCTGCTTGAAAAAGGAATCGCTGTGAGCGGATTTGACGCATCAGAGGAAATGCTGAACATCTGCCGTCATCACTGCAAGGAAAAAGGACTGCACCCAACGCTCTGGGAAGAAAAAATGGAGTCGTTTTCGTCTCCGGATACGTACGAAGCGATCATCGTGCCGACCGGTACATTTCTCCTGCTTTACGAAAGAGAAACAGCCGTTCAGGCATTAAAAAATTTTCGCCGTCACCTTTCGGACGGGGGACGTCTGATTCTCGATATATTCCTGCAGGCCGGTACGACCTTGGGCAGTACGGTCGAGAAATCGTAGGAAACAACTGCAGGTGATATCATCACGCTGACGAGCCGCGTCGTCGAAGTTGACCATATTAACCAATATACCGTTACGCACAACCGGTACGAAAAATGGCGTCACGGCAAACTCATTCAGTCGGAGCTGGAACGTTTTCCTGTCCGCTGGTTCGGAGTGGAAGAGTTCCGGATGCTCCTGGAGCAGACAGGATACACAGATGTTATCATCTCCGGCGATTACCGCTTCGGAAAATATCCAACAGGGGCAGGCGAGGTTATCACGTTTGAAGCTTCTTTCCGTAGAGAAAACAGATGAAGAGTCATTTCAAAAAGAAGGTTGGGGAGGATAAAAGAGGGAAACACATTTAGTAGAGGGGGTAAATATATGATAAGAAACATTTTATTCTACGTAATTATTCTCGCCATTATTGTGACTGTCGTACGGATAATTTAATGGAGTTACGAGCTGCAGGATGTCCCCAATAGTCAAGAACAGCAGAAATTACATAGTTTATCTTTCGGGAGGGAGCGGCAGTGGAAGACGAACGGAAGTATATCGGATTTAAGAAACGATTTGCTGGATTCGTGATACCCTGTGTTCCCGCTGTCAGAAAGCTTCAGGAGGCTGATCGATGTGAGAATAATAAGAAATATAGCTCTTTACCTCATTGTTTTTGTCGTAATTACTGCCCTTCTCCGGATGCTTTAAAAAGCTTTTCTGGAGAGCGTTTTCACGATATAGAATAACAAGCGGCACATCCACCCCAACCGCCGGAGAGGAAGAGGTTTGGAGCTGTTATTATTGCCACCCTGATTCTTATAGCAGTGGCAGTGCTTTTATGTATACGGCTTGTACAGCTGTCGGCTATATTATGAGTGGTATCACAAAGCGGAGAAACAAACTGCATCACCTGCTTGCGAAAAGTATGTCTTACGGATAAATAAAAACATATCAATACGAAAGCGATTGATAACAAACATTTATACAGAAGGGATGAAGTACTATGAGCAGTTATTCAATTCAGGAATTTATGGAAAAGACCGAGCGCAGCGAAAGCCCATCGGAGGTGTTCGGCCTGCAGTCAGAGCGTATTCTGGAAGTCGATCTGACAGACAACGTATGGGCTAAAATGGGAACGATGATAGGCTACACGGGAGATATTAAATTTGAACGCGAACGTGCTCTGGAGCACGGAGTGGAGAGAGCGGTTAAAAAAACGTTTACTGATGAAGGCGGCGAACTGATGAAAGCATCCGGCCGCGGCCGCTTATTTCTTGCGGATCAGGGGAAACGCGTGACGATTCTCGATCTTGGCAGCCAGCAGCTCACCGTGAACGGCAACGATCTGCTTGCGTTTGAGCCGTCCATCGACTGGGACATCGAATTTATGCGGAAAGCTGCGGGTATGATGGCGGGAGGTCTCTTTAACATTACGCTTCAGGGTGAAGGGAAAATTGCCGTAACGACGTACTTCGAGCCCCTTACACTTCCTGTAACCAGTGACCAGCCGGTGTTTACCGATCCATCAGCAACCGTTGCCTGGTCGGGCGGATTGACACCTGAATTTCATACGGATATCAATTACCGCACCTTTTTAGGAAAAGGAAGCGGGGAGTCCATTCAAATGAAATTTTCCGGCGACGGCTTTGTGATTGTGCAGCCTGGATTTGAAACAGAATAAATAAACACTTGAGCGGTCCGATATACTTCGGACCGCTTTTTTATGCTGCGAATCATAAATGATTACGTCTGCGGAAGGTCACAAGTCTGGTAGAAATATAGGGGAAGCTGGTAGAATTGTGCGAATGGTTGGTAGTATTATCCTTTATTGGGAGAATTAAAGTGGCGGTTGGTAGAATTCCGTACGTGGGTTGGAACTATTCCGAAAAAAATTGGTAGAATTCCGCGGCCGTTTGGAAGAATTGCTGGGCCAGTCCTCCCCGTCAGATTCATGAACCCCGTATCTCCCATTAAAAAAAGGTTCAGGACGGTTTGCCCTGAACCTTCACAGATCTTGTTCCTTTCTTTTGAGTCACGTATTCCCGGTCTTTCTGACTTTTTTCTTTCTTATCCTCCTGCGTTTTTTTAATTTTCTCTTCGTATTTATCCAGTTTATTCTGCACCCGCATAATGTGACGGGAAAGCCTGCCTTTTGTCTGAGCTGCCTGAAGACGCTGCTCGTTGCCTTTTTTCATTCTATAAGAGTTTCGTTTAACCGCTCTTTTGGATGAATAGGACGTTATCCCTGCTTCTGCTTCTTTTACCTGCTGCCAGGCGGACATTTCGATTTCACTTTCCTGATCAAACGCAGCGTATAGCTGATTGATTTTCTTTTTTGTACGGGAAATTTTCTTTTCATTACTCGTTTTGAGTGCCATGATGAAACCTCCTTAAAAGTACAATCTGTTAATAATAGTATAATGCGAATGAGAGTGAAAGTCCTTATAAAATTGCTTTATTTTACAATTTTACTTTCTTCATCACGGTTATCGATAAATAGGGCATTTTGAGACTTTTTTTTACATAAATGAAGCCGCGCTGTAAATACAAAAAGCTCCCTGAGAAAGAGAGCTGACAAATGATTTTTTAAAGATTTTATGTAACAGCATAACGGTCAAAACTACTCTTCCGCACCGTAAGTTTTCAACTGTTCAAGGAAAGCGTTAATGCTTTCTGCAGACTGCGTATAAATATATAAAAGCAGAAGCAGGATCAGAATTAGAACTGACGCTCCGATTCGGAACAGGATAACGCCGTCCACGTCGGACCACGATTTAGGATAAATAGATTTTCTTTTAATAATAAGCAGGGCGAGTATCTGAAAAACGAGAGCAATTTGGAAAAGCAGGTTCTGCTGCGACTGGATTTCATGAATCAGCAGGAGCGGCTCTAGTTTCATAGAAGAGTTTTCCGGAGCTATATGAAATGTGTCCGGCGCCTCGTTTAACCCCCGGTAGACTTCAAGTACATCATCGTCTTTTTCATAGGAATAGCCTCCCGGAAACACTTCCTGCTGATAATGGGAAGCGAATATGACAGCGAGCGGCAGAATAAAAACAACAAGGATAATGGCGGATAATCTTTTCAATGCAGGGCTCCTCTATTCAGGGGGGCGTGAAGCCGGGTTAACCAGCCGCGGTTTTTCTATGATGCGAAGCGGCAGCTGCCAGAAGGGCCCACCCGCAGATAAGAAGAAAGTACGGTGGATGATCTAAATAAAACAGGGAAAACAACGTAAGCGGGACGAGGATGATTCCGCCCGCGAGAACTGTCTGCAGGTTTTTTTTCATGCTGAACGTTTTGTTTATCAGTATATAAACGAAAAGGAAAGGCAGGCCCCCTAAAAGGAAGCCCGCAGCGAGCAGGTGGAGGTAGCTGCTTCCCGCAAGTTCCAGCAGCTGATTAATTGTTACCATCCGGAAGGAAGACCCTCAAGAATTTCTTCCGTATCGAGGGGGGCGAACCAGTCATCGAAAAAAGAATAGTGTACTTCTGCTCCTTCATAAAGAAAATGGAGCACCCACTTACCGGTTGTGTAAAACTCTATTTCGCCAGTTTCTTCATCGTAGTGGGCGTTTGTACGGACCTCTTCCCATTCAAATCCGGGTATGCCTGTTGCGACGGCTGTCAGATCCTCCATACCGATCGTATCAGGGGTAATTTCTTCTGCTCCCTGCTCGAGTTCATAGCTGAAGTGGATAGTGCGTTCGAAGCCGGAGGAGTCTCCTTCATTTATTTCTTTCAGAAAAGCTGTATGAACCCCGGCGGTACCCCGCTCTTCCACCGGCTCCTCCAACTCCGGCGTGAAACGCACATCCCTGTCGTCGGCTGACGTGCCGTCATCAAGAGCGCCGCTGATGTGCTGAAAAAGCCTGCCCGCTTCATCTTCGTCAAGCTCGGCAATTTCTCCACTCTCCACGCTGGTTTCACCAGCAGCCTGTATTTCGAGCCCGTATTCACTGGCAAGCTCCTCGATCTCTTCTGCCGGTGCCTCACTGCACCCGGCGAGGAGAAAAACTGTACCTCCTAATGAAAAAGCTAAGTATTTGATATCGATCCCTCCCTGGATGATCCGGACTTCAAAACGGCGGAATAGATACTGTATCCAGCCGGCTGATTCATGACTACCAGACAACAGGCACGTCCTCGAGAATTTCCTCTGGATCAAGCGGTACGAACCAGTCATCCGAAACAGAAAACTGTACTTCTTCGCCTTTATAAAGAAAATTAATTTCCCACTGGCCGGACGTGTAAAACTCGACCTCACCGGTGTCTTCATCGTAATGGGCACTCGTATGAATCTCCTCCCAGTTAAATCCGGGCATACCGGCTGAAAAGGCTCCGAGCTGATCCATATTGATTGTGTCGGGAGCAATTTCCTCCGCTCCCTGTTCCAGGTCATAGCTGAAAGAAACGACACGGTTGAAATCAGCATATTCTCCGGAAGGTACTCCTTCTAAAGAAACTGATTGAGTGCCGCCGGTGCCCGGATCGTTCACCGGCTCTTCCAGCTCCGGTGTGATAGCGACATCGCTGTCGCCTTCCTCTGTACCATCTTCCAGTGCATCGCTGATGTACTGGAACAACCTTTCTGCTCCTTCTTCATCCAGCTCGGCCATTTCGCCGCTTTCCATATCGGTTTCTTCCAAAACGTGTACATCAAGTCCGTATTCGCTGCCAAGTTCCTCAATTTCATCTTCCGGTGTGTTGCTGCATCCGGCGAGCAGAAATACAGCACTGCCTGCGGCGATTGATATGTATTTGATAATAATCTCTCCCTGGATTATCCCCGTTTCTGCGAGGGATTTTTTGTCTGTACGTAACTTATGGGAAAGTATACGCGAGAAAACAGGTCATTTCAATTAATTGGAAGGTTACCGTGACGTCAGGTTTATGAAAAAGGAAAGAGTGGAAGAAGCGGATAAAAAGAATGTTTAAGAGAGGAGTTTTTCTTTTCATGGACTATTTTACTCTTTTAATAATCAACCTTTTCGTCATTTCACTTCTACTGATAGTTTTCGCCGTATTATATCGGAACAAAACGAAGAAAGATAAAGGCTGGGTATTTAATTATTTTAAGCTGAGCTACCGGAGAAAACTGATACGCACGTGGATAAGTCTGCCTATGTCGCTTATTGCCATTTTTCTTCTGTACATCATAACAGACTGGGCAGAACAGCTTTATATTACGCTCGGTGTTCTTCTCGTGGTGACTTTTTTGATTCAGCTTATTTATAACTACGTGAAGTGGAAACGAGAAGAAGTGGGTGATTAAACTGGTACCGCCAGTGTTTCAGAAAAACTGAAGTTATGAAAGGTTATATAGTAATTATACCTATACTAAGTTTGCTTTCCTGCATTCAGGGTAGTTCTTTAAGAGCAGTAATTATTTTTTACATAGGAAAGGACGCGTTTATAGTGAAAAAGTATTACATACTCAGCAGTGCCGGAGTCCTGCTTCTTGCCGGATGCGGAAACGATAATGCGGGTGAAAATGAAACGGATAACACCGGGGTGGAAGAAGAAACTGCAGCAAACAATGAGGAAGAAACAGAGGAAGGCAGCGAACCCGAACAGGATGAAGAAGCAGTGGAAGTTCTGGAAGAAGCGTTGAACACCCTTGAAGGAATGGACAGCTCCTACCGGGAAGTTTCCGTGGATTCCATGGTAGAAAAACAATCCATTTTTATTGAAGATGGAGAAATCTTTATCCATACGGTTCGGGAAAACGATGAAAACGAGGAACCGCTGTATACGTTCACGGACCTCGATGATCCGGATTATTCGATCATCTACAGAGAAGGGGACGACGAAGCGGTACGCTACGAGACCCCTGCTCCTCCGACGGAAGACACGCTCTGGTTCCGCATGGAAGCCGGCCAGTACGAAACCATGCTGGAAGAAGCAGATCTTCATTATGAAGGGGAAGAAGAAATAAACGACTACAACACCCATGCCCTGAAAGTGGACGGGGAAACGACAGAGGACCGCTGGTTTGAGGAGGAAAACTATATACAGGTACGCCATGATATGGATGAAGACATGGAAGTAGAGATCGAAGGAGAGAACGCCTCGGACGAAGTGGATATGGATTTGAGCGAGGAAGTGCTCGACTTTGAAATCAATCCGGAATTTGATGAATCCTTATTCGAAGTGCCGGACGACATGGAGCTTACAGAAGGAACCGAGGAAGACATGGTGGAAGTTATTGATCAGGATTAAACAGCAATAAAAAATGTTCTATTTATCCGGCTGCTGATTTATTGGAACAGGTTTTTGAAAAAGAAAGAGACCGGCTGACAAAAGCTCCGTACCGCAGGCAGTCTGCAGGTGCGGAGCTTTTTTGGTGTGTTAATTTCCGGGTGCCGTGGCAATTATTGAAATAAAAGAAAAGAGGGATTTAATTCCAGTTAGAAAAACATATGATACGATAAGATTGTATTGGAAGGTCAACTTAATTTTCAGGTTCTGCTTCGATAAAAGACAGGCTGTTTTTGTATCAGGTCATTTTCCGGATAGAGCACTCCGGGGAAGCAGTTTTTTATCCGAAAGAATATATCTTCTGTTCAGCTTCAATCTTTATTTGTTTTAGGAGGCGGTTACTCGTGAAACCTGCATTACCAACATGTGAATCCTGCAGTTCGCAGTTAACGTGGACTCAGTCCTTACGTGCCCAGCGTTTTTTTTACGAATATACATATTGTCCACACTGCAGGGAAAAGCAGTTCATACATACTCACAAAATGCACCTTTCCCTCATCCTTCTGGCTGCTGTATCACCACTCATAATAAATCTTTTCTTCGATTTATCGATAGCTGGTTTCTTCGTTTTGTATTCAGCAATTATAACGATTGGCTTTGTAGTTACTCCTTTTGCTTACAGTCTGAAGTCAAAGGACCCAAATCTTCCGATAAAAGCTGACGTGACCCGGGGGGACCCCTGTGATTGAATACGATAAGCTGTTCTTATTAAAATGTTCGGGGAATGCTGACTGTTGCTGCGTTGAACCCCCCTTTTTCAACGTTTCGAGGCAGAGCTTTACATCTGAAGCCGTCTTATACGGGGAGGCTCTCGATTTCTTTCCAACACATAAGAAAAACAGGGTTGTTTCCCAGCTATTGTTTAAAAAGAAACAGGGGGTATCCTCTATTATAGCTTGTTGATTAAGCCTTTCTTTCAGAATATATGTTCTATGAGTTGTACACCTCTCTCCTGCCCTTACCGGCGGAAGCAGGGAAGCGTATAACTATTCATAAAAAAAATACTTTATAAACAGTCTGCAATAAAGAGGATGTCCCATAAGGGAAGGAGCACGGCTTCGCATGGACCAAGCCCTGGCAGAAAAATCCCGATCTGACAGGGTTTTAAAACCTCGGTCCGGCCCCACTCGTGCTTTTCAGGCTGTCTCTATGAACCTTTGGAGACAGCCTCTTTATTAATATAGAAAGTTAAAGGAGGAGTTATAAATGTCCCTATGGAAGTTTCTTTTAATCGGGATGGTCATATTTACCGTACTCGCTCTTCCGGCATTCTACTATTTTTCAGGTATGCTGACGTGGGATATTCTATGGAATGCGGGGCTGCCTGTGATCATAGCCCTTGTAATTGTTTATTTTCTTTTTTTCAACAAGAGAAAATAATAGTTTACTTATTCTGCTTAGTTAACCTGTATACAGCCAGATTCACAGGAAGCCGGAAAGGTGTGCGAAAGGAGAATATTCCATGACAGGCGACGTTTGGAATACCGCGTGGACAATTCTGCCACTTATCATCGTAGGGATTATTGCTGTATTTGTCGTTATTCGAATGAAGCAGAAGGCCAAAAAAGGCACCCTCGGCAGGAAAAAAACAAAAGAAGCGCAGTCGATGCTGGACAGCTTAATCCCCCTCGGTATGATAGCCGGTGTTACTGTATCTATATTTATTGGTATATTTTTTCCGGGGTTCTTCCTGTCAAACATCGGTCTCGGCGCCGGGATCGGTTTGTTAGGCGGGTATATTGCTTACGAAATGTACAGCCGTAAAAGGGAGAGTTAATCGGGGAGCACAGGCGCTCTATAGTTTTTTTATCTCTTCCACAAGTTCAGGAAGCCCGTGCTGAAACAGGTGATCCCCGCTGTCGAGGAGACGGAGTTCTGCCTGCGGAAGCTTTTGTTTGTACAGCTTCAGGTGGGAGGACGGCACAATTTCATCGTTCCGGCTGCCAATCAGAACCAGGCGCCCGATGGCGGGAAGCCTGGAAGCAAAATCATTCAACAGAGCGAAATCGTCTGATTCCCATCCGGTTTCTTCTGACCAGTACGGCGAAGCAACAAGAAATAATGCGGCAGCGTCCGGCGGGTGAGTAGTCTCCGAAAGATACTTCAGCAGAACAGACCCTCCAAGGGAATGGCCGATAAGAATGACTTCCCCATCCAGTTCGGCAAGGGCTTTTTCAAGGCGGACTTTCCAGGGAGAGTAAGCAGGGTTTTCTGGAGCGGGCATCGCCGGAGCGGAAAAATAAAATTCGTCCCCGAGAGACTCTTTTAAATATGTTGTTAAACCGGTACTTCCCTCATGAACCCTCTGAGGTCCTGCGCTGTGAATAAACAGCACCTGCTTCTTCATAAATTTTCCTCCTTTTTGCATTCTGGTATTTAATTACATTTTCCTCTGTTAGTAATGAATGAAACCTCGAGAAATGTATCTTCCAATTAAAAATTCTTTTTCTGGTGAAGATGCAGATTATCTGTTGAAGTAATCAGAGTTCCCTTTATAAATAATTAAAAAAGTATCCTTCAAATTGTAGAGTCTATGAGCCGCAAGGGATTCATCGTTTCATAGATTTTTTAAGCCGGGGAATTTTCATATAAAAAACGAAGCGAAAGCCGGACCCAGCAGGAAAAAGTCTAAAGATTTCGGCTGGAACTAAAGCGGAGCTTCTTGATACTGAACTTTAAAAAAGAAATGAAGAAACATGATGTAAATTATAGAAACCTTGCGCTGCAATGGATCTATCGTTTTGAACCTTTACAACTGTCTGCCGTATTCCTCTTCCACCCACTCCTGGGTGCAGCGGAGAAAGGCACTCGTTAACCCCGATGCAGGATTTTCCCCGGTGGAGGCAATCCCGATATCCCGGAAAGAAGGCACAGTTAACTGTCTGCATACAACGGTTCGGACAGAGTCTTTTAATACAAGCTCCGGAAGAAGAGTGATGCCCAGATCTTTTTCGACCATGGCGATCACCGCGTAATCGTCTTTCTGCGTATAGTGCACGTCCGGCCGGATATGATGCTCCGAAAAAACACGGGTAATTTCGTTTTCAATCACTTCGTCAATTTCAATGTAAGGAAACTGTTCGAGCGCTTTTACCGGAAAAGAGGCTTTTTCAGCAAAAGGATGGTCTTCGGAAAGAACGACGACCATCGGATCTCTCCGGAGAAAAATGGTGTGCAGATTTTCCGCTGCCGGCAGCTTCATAAAACCGCAGTCGAGCCGTCCGGAGGCGATGCCGTGCTCGATTTCATCATTGTTTCCGTGGAGCAGTTCGAAATGAACTTTCGGGTAGTCGGCTTTGAACTTCTGAATGATGCCGGGGAGCCACTGCGAAGACACGCTCGTAAACGTACCGACCCGTATCAGCCCGGACTCCATCCGGTGCATTTCCTGTACTTTTTCCATCAGCAGGCGGTGGCTGCTGAAGGCGGCCTGCATATAAGGAAGCAGTTCCCGGCCGGCAGACGTCAGCCGGACGCCGGAGCGGTCTCTGATCAGAAGCGTCGTTTCGTACTTTGTTTCCATTGATTTAATCGTATGGCTGATGCCCGACTGCGTATAATTCAGCTTTGCTGCGGCTTTCGTTAGACTGCCGAGTTCCACTGTACGGAGAAAAACTTCCAGCTGAGAAATATTCAAAACTTCGGCTCCTTTCATGAGTATTACTCATTTAAAACATGAAAAACATGAGTTTTACTTAAGCTAATGCTTGTATTATAGTCATTTTATGACAAAAAAAGCAATGGAAGGGGGAAGTGTAATGTTTTTAATAGACGCTGTTATTATCGGTCTGGTCGCTGCTTTTCTGCCGGGACCGGACTTTGTTCTGCTCGTTAAAAACAGCCTGCAGTACGGAAGAAGACATGGAATTTATACCGCACTGGGAGTCTCCGCGGCAGTTCTCATTCAAATTTTCATAATAATATCAGGCTTCAGTATTGTCATTCAAAAGTTTCCGTTTCTGCTGGACGTGATCCGGGCAGCAGGCTCCTCCTATTTAATTTATCTCGGATACACAGCGGTGCGTGGGGCTTCCCGGCCGGATAATAAAATAAATGCGACAGCCAGTGCCCGTCATTTTCCTGCGAAATCTAGTTTTTACAAAGGGTTTATGTGTAACTTTTTTAACCCGAATTCCATTTTGTTTTTTCTGAGTGTTTTTTCCCAGCTCGTGGAGGGGAGCGTGCCGATGCTCGTCAACTGGATGTACGGGGGAGTCATCTTAACGCTTGTCGCCGGATTTTATACGCTGTTTGCCGTCGGGATTTCTCAGAAGACGTGCCGTACGATCTATATCAAGTACAGCCGATCGATAGAACGCAGTCTGGGCGCAGTTTTGATCGGTTTTGCACTGACTATTGCGTATTCCATCTTTGCATGAATTATGAGCGGCAGGGAGAGAAGTAATAACAGCAGACTTCCTGAAGAACCTTTGATTATTATCTTAATTCACGGGAGACCAGAAGCTGAATGAAGTAACTGCCTCTTCCATTTCCGTTAGGGGAAGCTGTGTTTAACACCCAACATGATGCATAAGCAAGGAAAAGGTTTTAGTTCTTTCGTAAACGGTAAATACAAAGAAGTAAGAAAAGAATCGGGGAAGCCGCATCATTTTTATGCGGCTTTCTACAACATTTAAATAAGGAGGAGACAAAATGAGTACAAATTACGGAAATACAGGAACATCAAAGAGTAAAATCATTACCCCGATAACCCTGCTCGTATTAGCGGTAGTGGGAATTATTTTCTGGCTGGCAAAACGTTCGGGTCAAAGCAGCGCAGGCGAGACCCAGGGACTTAAGGAAAAAGCACAGGAAGCAAATGAGCAGATTGATAAAGAAGAACTAAAAGCCGGGTTTCAACGGGTAGTAGAACTTGTAAAAACTGGAGCTTCTGATCTGCAGGAGATTTATGAAAATCAAGGGAAAGACCTGATAAATCAGACGCAGCAGGTAAAAGATCAGGTGGAAAACGTTGTTTCTACAGCTAAGGACGCAGGGGAAGAATTAAAGGAAATGAAAAATACGACAGGGGAGGAAGCAAAGGAGGAACTACAGGGAGTAAAAGAAGCAGCAAAAGTAGAAAGCAGCACTTCTTCTGAAACAAATGACGAAGAGCCGTCCAGTCAAAACGTTCCTCCTTACGACCCCCGCATCTAATTAAGAAAGGGAACTTAAGAAATTCATTTCAGACATCTGATTCACAAACTGAGGCCCCGGCAGACCAATTATAGTCTGCCGGGGCTTTTAAATTGCAGGTCGGGACCGCTGCTTGCTGTACGGTTAAAAGGGAACTCAGTCAGTTGTAATTTGTACAAATAAACAGCAAAAAAAATTAATTTCTAATTTCGAAATTTTTTCTGGCGAAAAGACTTAAGAAAGTAGCTCTTTAATTGTGAAATATTAGCAGAAAATTCACACATCTTACGTGTTTATGTTTAAATATCTATCTTTTGACCCTGTACTTCTATAGACTTCATAGAGAAAACGCTTTCCCTATAAAAACATCAGGAGGAAATAGTATGAGAGCAGGAATGATCAAATCCAAGTCTATATCTGCAGCAGTTTTGGCAGCGGTAATGTTTGCGGGAGCGTCCACCGCAGCGGCAGCACCGGGAAACAGCGGGAATGCCAACGGACCGAAACTGGACGTCGAAGGGTTTACCGATGTCGATTCATCGAGCTTTACGATTGATTTTGACCGGACCTATCCGCAGGGTCTGGACGTAAACCGCACACTCGATGTGGAAGTAACCACGGAAGACGACGTTATAGAACCCGAGTTTACGGATTACGAAGTACATAAAGATGACCGTTCCCAAGTAACGGTTACACATGCAGAAGACGATCTTGACGGACTGACCGGCTCTATTACGGTGAATGGGGAAAGCTTTGACTTTGATTATTCCTCCGAAGAAGAACCTTTCGTACTCGATATCTTCCATACGAACGACATTCACGGCAAAATCGATCCATTAGGTAAAATATCCGCATTTATTAACGAAGAAGCAGAACAGGCAGATAACCATCTGTTTCTGGATGCGGGAGACATCTTCAGCGGAAATGCTGTAGTGGATCTGCAGGACGGCGAGCCGATGGTGGATCTCCTGAATGAGATGAATCTCGACGCAATGGCGATCGGCAACCATGAGTTTGATTACGGACAGGAAGCTTTTGCAGCACGCGAAGAACAGGCTGAGTTCGACTGGCTGAGCGCGAACACGGAAGTCGTGGATTCGTCTATTCCCATTGCCCAGCCCCAGCCGTATGAAATTTATGATATCGACGGTGTGGAAGTAGGAGTTTTTAGTTTAACGCAGGCTCCACCGTCCACTCGTCCATCCGGCATTGAAGGAATGGAATTTCATGACTATGTAGAAACAGCAGAACAGTATGAATATCTGGAAGAGGAAACGGATATTCTGATCGCTCTTACTCATATCGGTAACAGTGCGGATCAGCATCTGGCAGAAAACGTGGACTTTTTTGATGTGATTATCGGCGGTCATTCCCACACCCGTTTATTCGAAGAACAGATGGTAAACGGTACGCCGGTTGTTCAGGCAGGATCGGACTCCCTATTCGTCGGCCACTTTAACCTGGAATTTGACGGGGAGGAAGTGTCGTTCAACGATTACTATCTGCAGGAAACGGACGAGCTGACGGAAGTCAATGAGGACGTTCAGGAAATGATCGACTCCTACAACGAGGAAGCAGAAGAAGTACTGCAGGAAGTCATCGGTGAAACAAACACAGGTCTTTACCGTGATGCCCGCTACGAGAGGGACACGTCACTCGGTAATTTCTGGACGGATGCGATGCGGGAGCAGGTAGGAGCCGATATTGCGATTACGAATAACGGCGGCATCCGGGCCAACATCGAGCCTGGAGAAATTACAGCGGCAGATATTTACACAGTAGAACCGTTCGGCAATGCGTTGACTGAAATCAACATTTCCGGGGCGGACATGATCGATGTCATCGAAATGGGCCTCCGTGATGATGGAGGGGTCGATCTGCAGGTATCCGGTCTTGAATACGTTTATTACCTTAACGAAGAAGGAGAACTCGTTGATTCAGATGTTACGTTCGACGGAGAGGCGATTGATGAAGATGAGACGTACCATCTCGTTACGAATAATTTCATGGCAGAAGGCGGCAGCGGCTATGACTTCTCCGCCGGCGAAATTATTTACGAGGACGCAGGCCAGATTACAAATGCCCTCTTTACGTACGCGGACGAGCTGATGGATTCAGAAGGCGCGATCGACTACGAAGACGGCGAAGGCCGCATTACAATTGAAGAAGCAGAAGAATAAAAGTATTACTTAGGCTGTCTCCCTGTTATGGGGGGACAGTTTTTCTGTGGAGCTGATTATTAGCTCAGTCGATACTTTTTTGGAAGGCGAGAAAATATAAAAGGAAATGAAATTCCAGTTTGCTAAATGTATGATAAACTTAAATCAAAAGCGTTTACTGGAAGATAATATTTTTGAAATGAGCCGTTCAGGATGGAGGAAAGCTGATTGAATAAAAAAATAGTGATTGCTGTTTTAATTGTCATCGTTTCATCGGCAGGGCTGTTTGCTTTCGTGAAAACCAACCCGCCGCTCGAAACGGGATCGATCGCAGCAAGCAGTGATTATCATACTGTAGTAGCACCGGTCGGCAGTCAAGGGTGGAGCGGTGTGGAAATCACGGGTGTTTCCATCAACGGCAGGGACGAGCCGGAGGAACAGAAAATGCAGGTAAGCAATCCTCACCTCGGTTTTATTATTACGGACACGTTCGATGAAGCGGCGGAATATGGAATAAGGGAAATAGACGAGGTGACGATTGAACCGGACACCGCGCCTTCCACACAGCTGGAAAAATTAAACGAAGGAACGGCCACAGAAGACGATAAAAGTTATGGCCTGACGGTCGTTAACGATGAACCCGTCCACACGCTTGAATTAACTTACCGCTATTTAGGAATGACATTTGAAGAAACGATCCAGGTGAACAACTGATCCGTGATGGATGGAAAAGGCTGACCAAACAGTGGGCAGCCTTTTTTTGCGGGCGGATCACGGGCAGGGAACTGTTTAATCATTATAAAAGGCCAATTAATCTTTATAAAGAGGCTTTTAATCACGACAGCCGGCTTTGTTGTCATTAAGCGGGTTATTAATCATTATAAATCAGCATTAATCAATATAAGCCGGTCAAATAGTCTAATTAATCATTATAAAAAGCGGACTTATCACCGGGAGTTATTGCAGAGCAGCGGCTTTCCATATTCCTGTTTACCTGTCTAATTGAACCGGTATATTAATTGGCGGTTGAACATAGCCGGAAGAAGGGTACTCAATTAATACGCAGAAAAAGCTGTGAGGCTTTATACAGCTGACAGTTCGATGGGCAAAATAAATAATTTCTCTATGGAGAAAAAATGAGTTGACTGCACTGGTCCTGACCTGTGATGGAAGATTGCAGTTTGAAAAAATTTTAATAGGAGTGGATAGCAGTGTTGGATGATAAGCAGGCAGGAAAAGAGTATTCAAAATTTTTAGGTGTCAAAAAAGAAAAGGACAGACATATTGGTTTTAAAGTGATTGATTACCTATGTTACGCTGCCCTTATTACGCTGATTATCGCTATTAATGTGGAGTGGAACCTGCTGCATGATCAGTCACAGCACTTCACAGCCTTTTTTATCGTGGTAGGAATTTATGGGCTTTCACATACAGCGGAAGGTCTTCTGGATGGTAAAAAACGCACGGTTTTTTTATTTGGTATTCCTGCTTTGTTATCGATTGCTTTCAGTTTTGTATTTGTATTCGCAGGATAGAGTAAAGGTTTTTCTTATGAGCTGTATTCAAAAACATACAGAGAAGTAACCACGTCAAAGCTTAAAAGGAACAGTCCGGTAGTGTCCGGGGCTGTTCCTTTTTTTATGGAGCTCTCTGGCGTGGCAGCTGAATTTCTACAGTATCCGCAGGCCGTCTGCAGCAACGATAAAAAACCTTATTATGGTTTTTATTATTTATTTTTTAAATTTTCAATATATTATATATTTTATATAACTTTTATGCTAATATTTGGGGAATCAAATGAGTGAATCGTTACTTAGCGCGGGCAGTATTTATTTTTATCTTGGAAAGGATGATTTCATGGAGGTGCGGGTCAATCACAAAACGAAAGAATGGATAAAAAAGCAGGGAAACACCATTTCTGTTACGCCGATTTTTGTTTCGCTGCCAGGTAAAAACAGGAAATTTATTTTTGATTATGAATGTGAATGGCAGCTGCCGCAGGAAATGGAAAAGTATTACCGTGTAGAAGGAGATGGGCTAACACTTTACGTCAATAATCATCTGCCTGTGAAATCTTCTGTTCTTAACGTGTGGGTACGTGGATGTCCGCCTTTTGAACATGTTGAAATCAAAGGTTTAAAACGTTTTTCTGAAATAAAATAATGACAAAGGCAGTCCTGGAAAAGTAAATCGAAAAAATAAAAATGATATTTTAATTCCCACACCCTGTTTGCAGATGAAGTCTTAACAAATAGGGTGTCTTTTTTGAATGATCGTGCCGGTTCAGTTATGAAATGGGAAAGTCGCACCTGCTCATTGAAACGATATGTCTCCTTAAAGATCTGCCTCGAGTAAACAATTTAAGAAAGAAGAAAAAGTTACTGTGGGGCGCTTATCGTTTATGCCACAGGAAGAAAATGTAAAAGTCCGCAGAATAGCATGCAGGCATATCAAGAAAACCCCGACTGGAACCTGTACTTTTGGAAAGAGGGAAAGACTGGGGTCTATAATAACAGCTGAAGTACAATTGCTTATGAAGGGGCGGGAAATGCGGACTTCTCCCGATACTCAGTCATTTACAGAACGTGAATAAAGCAGCAGTCGGGGCTGTAAAACAAAGGGAGAGAAGTTGATAAAAATGGAATACACTGTAGGGATGATAAACCGGATCAAACGGATTGACGGCCAGATGCAGGCAATTTCGCGTATGGTGGAGGAAGGCAGAGACTGCCGGGAAGTGGTTCTTCAAATGGCAGCGGCCAGAAATGCACTGGATAAAGCTATCGTGGTGGTAGTGAGCGCCAATCTTGAGCATTGCGTCAGACAGCATGTGGAACGGGGAGAAGGCTCAGAAGAAACGATAAAAGAAGCCATCAACATGTTCGTAAAAAGCCGGTAAAAACTTCACCAGTGCAAAACAATCCGAGTGAATCCCTGCATTTCAGCCGGTTTTTTCGTGAAAACTGATCGGTGGTGTGTGGATAAGGCTGGCCCTATTATTGGGGCGAGCTTTTTTTGCGTGGATCACGGGCAGTGGCTCTGTTTAATCTTTATGAAAGGCTTATTAGTCTTTATCGGGGGTCATTTAATCAGTAAAGCCGGTTTTATTGTCATTATGCCGGTTATTAATCATTATAAATCAGTATTAATCATTATAAGCCGGCCAAAAGAGCGAATTAATCATTATAGAGAGTGGACTGATCAAGAAACCCTTCTCCGCGGCGACACCATTGAAAAAAGGAATTCGTTTCCAACTAAAACAGCATGTATGCTACGCTTAGGGTATCGAAGCATCGCGTACGAAGCCTTCTTCTCACGGAAAGGAGCATACGGCATGAGTGGAAATATAAAAGCGTGGAGAAATCCCGGCATACTTCTGACGTCTACCGGATTGGCAGGTATTGGTGATTTTATTTATCTCGTCGTTATTAATATTCTCGTTTTTCAAATGACAGGGTCCGCAGCAGCCGTGGCGGCTTTATGGATTATCGGTCCGGCGGTGAATATCCTGACAAAATTCTGGACGGGAAGTTTTATTGATCACCGGAGCAAACGAAAAGTGATGATCGGTACATATGTGATACGGGCGATCGGTATTGCCCTGCTTCCTTTCGCACCGAACGTCGTCGTGATTTATTTCATCCTCATTTTTCTCAGTACAGCAAAAGCTTTTTTCGGTCCGGCCTCCATGACGTACAGTACGATGCTCATTCCAAAAGAAAATCGGAAACGTTTTAACGCTGTTCGTTCGGTCACGTTTTCCGGAGCCTTTATTCTCGGTCCGGCAGTTGGAGGGACGCTTCTCCTGGTTACCTCTATTCAGACGACACTCTGGCTGAATGCTTCCTTTTTTCTTCTCGCCGCATATTTCATAAAGCTGCTCCCGGCCCAGGAAAAGATCGTGAAGGAAAATATACCGGACTTAACGATAAATCAAGTGAAAAATGACTTCTCAGTCGTGATGAAATTCATGCAGCATCACCGCTATGTGATCGGTGTGTATTTCGGATTTATCGTTATTATGGTGTTTACGTTTGCAATGGACGCGCAGGAAGTCGTGTTTACACAGGAGGTGATCGGCCTTTCTGAGGCGGAATACAGCTACCTTATCAGTATTACCGGTATCGGCTCTGTGGCAGGCGGACTGCTCCTTAGTATATTTTCAGCAAAATTTCCATTAAGACAGATGATGACCACCGGTTTGTTTCTAACTTCTGCCGGCTACGTCATATACGCTTTTTCCTGGTCGTTTTATTCGATAATGACGGGGTTTCTGGTGCTCGGGTTTTTCCTCGTCTTTTTAAATGCAGGAATGACGACATTTTATCAAAACAATGTCCCGGTTGCTTTAATGGGACGGGTAACAAGTATCATTCAACTCATGCAGAGTGCTCTGCAGATTGCTTTTGTTCTATTTATTGGAATTATCGCCGACCTCGTAAATCTGCGGCTGACGATCGTTGTTTTGTCTCTTCTCATGCTGTCTGCGAGCCTTGTTTTTCCTTTTCTCCTATTCAGAAAAGGTAAGGCTGCCTTGTTTGCAGAAGAAACGATGAATGAACAGGAAAAAGCGGTGCTGTAGCTTTTGAAGCACGTGGCTTACAAAATGCGTATAAGGACAGGGATATTTTTCGTCAGGGGGGAATGAACTTGTTGAAATGGGGCTTTGTCATAGGTTGTTTTATCGGGCTCACAGCTGCTTGTTCCAACGAACAGTTAACCGCTTATGAATATGAAGGATCTTCGGCATTCTGGGAAGCCGAAATGATGGTGGAAGAACTGCCGGCAGCGGAACCGATTAGTGAACAAGTCGAGTTGACGCTGACTTACACAGACAATTATCAGCGTATAGAGGCGGTGGAAGTCGTGGCAGATTCTCGGTGGGAGCACCAATACGCGAGCACGACAGAAATAGAGGAGCTGGACAGTTCTGAAATCCAGATGAGTTTTGACAGCGGCGGCCAGTACGGCTTCGTCATGATGTATGACGCAGGCTATGCCCTGGATGTCGAGGTCAAGTGGGAAGAAGAAGGAGAAACGTTTCAGGAAAATCTTACGCTGGAACCGGTGGACAGCTATAATAACACCGGCTTATTGAAAAATTTTTACCACGAAAAAGGAGAGATACTATGAATTATTTTCCGTATACGATGGCAGCAGGTCTTATTTTTTTAAGTGCCTGTTCGATGCAATCGACAACCCATTTTTCCGGGGAGGGAGATTTTTGGGAAGTAACGTATACAGCGAATGAAAAAACAGCTGACTATACGATTCAATATACCGGGGAAGAACCTGTGCCTGAAACAATCGATTACTATATTGATTCGTCTGCCGTGACCGGAAGGACGTTAAGTGAAAATGGCTATGCGGAACTTACAAACAGGGGAAACAACGTAGAGCAGCACGACGAAGAAATCGATGTGACAATCGAGTGGGAAGATGATTCGGAAAGTTTTCTTTTAACGCAGGATTAATGCCGCCGTTTTTCAAAAATGATGAATAGCAAGCAGAGAGGAGGGTCATTCTATGTTTAACCTGATCCTTTCAGCTTTAGTCGTTCTCGCTGTATTTGCTGCTATCGCAGCCTGGCTGAATACGCAGACAATGCTGAGAGATTTAGAAGCGATAAAAAAGAAGCTGGATATACAGGAAGAGAAACCGAAGGATCTGGATAACGACTGACAAGCTGACAGTATTCTTTCACAGCCCGGAGACCCGCTTTTGTTGAGAACTGATAAAGCTTTAAAATATCACATGAAAAAGGGGAGCTGCCTGATGAGATATGTTTTTCTGCTTCTGCCGATTTTCCTGCTTGCCGCCTGCCAGGATGAACCGCCGGAACTGACGATGGAAACAGAGGAGAGCAGTGCTTCCGGCATTCTTGGGTCCTATTCCTGGTCGTGGTGGGGCGGCGGGACCGAACAGTCCGGAAGCCTGCCGAACGAAACGATTCATCAAATGGACGTAGAAACCATTACCGCCGCTCCCGGAGAGGCAGCGGAACTCACCTTTGCCGATAACTCTTCTCCTGCGGTACAGGCCGATACATGGGATGAAGACGGACCTGCAGACCGTCTCGACATAGAAGACGGCCGTCTCATACTGCCGGAGGAACCGGGAACTTACCCGATGGACGTTTTTGCCGACTGGCCGGACAGCCATAACAGCGCTCACTATACGTTTTTAGTCGAAGTGGAGGAGTGACGTGTGCAACCGGTATTACTGCATCCTTTTTAAGCATCACGAAAAATATTTCCAGTATTTTGAAACGACTATCACGTATCATCCGTAACTCTTAGTATAGAATTCGCAGGAGGCGATGAGGATGAAAACGGGATGGGTGGCGATGGTAGTGGTGCTCCTGTTTACAGCGGTGCCGGTGCAGGCGCAGGAGCAGGAAGTGCGTACGTACACGGAAAGCTATATAGAAGAACAGATTCAGGAAGGCAGCTTTCACGGAGCTTCCGTCAGTATCGTACAGGATGGCGAAGTGGTGCTGTCGGAAGGTTATGGCTTCGCCAACGTACAAAACCAGACAGAAGCAGAGGGCGATACGCTCTTCCGCGCAGGATCGGTCGGAAAAAGCATGACCGCTGCCGCTGTGCTGCAGCTCGTGGAGGACGGAGCGCTTTCTCTTGAAGCGCCGATCACGGACATGCTCTCTATCACGCTTGCCAACGAACCGGAGGAAACGGTCACTATCCCCGACCTGCTGACACATACAGCCGGATTTGATGAAACAGTGATCGAATTTTATACGGATTCTTTGGAAAATGTGTCGTATACCCGCTTTCTCGAAGAGCGGACGCCCCGGTTAAAACGGGAGCCAGGAACAGAAGTAGAGTACAGCAACGTCGGCCTGACGATCGCGGGTCAGCTTGTGGAAGATGCATCCGGCGTGCCGTTTCCGGAATACGTGAACGAAAACATCTTTGAACCGCTCGGGATGGAAAATTCGTCTTTTGAGCAGCACGAAGATCCGTCCTGGGTTTCTGCAAGCTACGTCGGTGGGGAAGTGTTCCCGTACTCCTATTTTCATATGGTACCGGCCGGGTCGATCACAACCTCCGCAGACGATATGGCCCGTTATATGACCGCCCACCTGGAAAGAGATCCTGCGCTCGCATCAGAGAACAGCTATACGCTCATGCATGAACCGCAGTTTCATATGCACGAGGATGTGGCCGGCATGAACTTCGGCCATTATGAATCGCAGTTCGGCGGAGTGGATGCCGTGCGGCATGACGGGGCGATCGACGCTTTTCTGTCGTCGATGATCCTCGTCCCGGAACTGGATCTTGGGATTTTCATTTCCACAAACGGCGTGAACGGACTGGATTCACAGCGAGTCATTCCGGACTTTCTGGACGGACTCGCGGAAATACTTGCCCCCGGAGTGGAGCAGCTGGAAACAGCAGATAATCCGACAGACCAGTCTGAGCTTGATTCCTATACAGGCTCCTATACGATGAACCGTACAAATGAGTACGGCCCGCTCAGTGTCATGCAGGTCTTTAACCCCACCATTTCCGTAGAAGCGGAGAGCGACGGATCACTTTTAGTCGAAGACCTACGTTTTTCCGGCGGCTGGACCGCGATGGAAGAAACAATGACTCCGCTCGTTTTTCAGGAGGAGGAAGGTTACGAGAAACTCGCTTTGCTGGAGGGGGAACGGTTTGTCAGTTCGGTGCATCCGATGATGGTATTTGAAAAAGTACCGGCGGTCGGAGAGCGTACCATTTCGTATGTCGTGCTCGGTTTTATCGGGGCAGTATCGGTCTTCTTTCTGCTCGTCATTCCGGTACGCGGCCTGTACCGGATTATCCGCCGACGGAAAGTGCCGAATAAAAGCCACCGCATTCTCGCATTTTTTACCGTTTTTACACTTCTGCTTTCCGCGGGGGTGTTAACAGCAGCCGTGCAGCTGCTCGTCTACGGCTCTGTGACCGCCGGAACATTCATGCTCGCTGTCCCGCTTGTGCCGCTACTTCTGGCACTCATTTATGCACTCTTCTGGCGGAGGGCGGACTTCGGTAAAAGCACCTTCGGCTTTATCCTGATACAAACAGCCGTCGTTTTATTTGCCGCATTCGCGCTTTACTGGCAGATGACCCCATTTCATGTGTGAGAGATTTTTTAGCGGCCGTCTCAAAAGGTTTATAGAGACAGCCTGAAAAGCACGAGTGGAAAGCGTTCTGTGGAAGCGAAAGCAAAGAGATGTCTACGCATGTATAAAAAACACTTTATAAACAGCCTGAAACCCCTGTCAGGTTATTTGACAGGGGTTGGTCTGTGCGAAGCCGTGCTCCATCCTTTATGGGAGAGCCCCTTTAAGAAGGATTAATGGGAACGTGAGTGAGGTATATTAATAACCAGGACAGTGTCTTATGTATGTATGCTTCCATCAGGGATTTGCCCAGTTTTAGAAGCGAAGAGTGGGTTCTGGCGAACAGAAACCCCTTATGCTATTCTCTATTTTGACTTTCCTGGTGTTAAGTAAGATGGTCTTGCAAGTATAAGGAAAACCATGACCATCACTATTCTAAAAATATTTAGAACATAGTCGTTATTAACTCCCATAATAGCGAGAATTATATGACCGATTATCGCAACGGCAAGAACCGAAATAAATACAATTAATGTTCTCATTTGAATAACATCCTTTTCTTTTAAATGCAAAATGTTTCTATATGAGTCTGCTGCAAAATAAAACTGACTTCACGTCGTTCATGAATGCAGGTGATTTTCTGTTCATTATATACATGCGATTATGAAATCTTAAAATACAAATCAAAGGGTGGGGTGTATGACAAAATACATCAAAATCAGTTTAGCACAGCGGGGTGTTTCCTGTATTGCAAGACTTTTGGAAGAAGAGGCGCCAAAAACGTGTAAAGCCGTCTGGGAAGCTCTTCCTCAGAGCGGGCAGGTGTATCATGCGAAATACGCGCATAACGAAATTTATAATATGGTGCCTCCTTTCCCTGAAGAAGAGATCGGATTGGAAAACTCTACAGTAACTCCAATTCCCGGAGACGTTTGTTATTTTTATTTTCAATCCGGTCAACTGGATAAAGCTTTCAAAGAAGAGAAAAATATTTCTCATCTGCCGGGGGTGGTGGATCTGGCTGTTTTTTATGGAAGAAACAATCTGCTGCTTAATGGGGACTTCGGATGGGTCCCGGGAAATGTATTCGCAGTGATTGAAGAAAATCTTCCAGCGATGGCGGAAGCATGCAACGACGTATGGTTTTCGGGAGCTAAAGGTGAACAGTTAATTTATGAGCGGCATGAGTAATACAAGCAGCGCAGGGATGATGTGAAAGCTTATTCATTTGCCAGAAGAGGCGCTTCTGATTTGATAAATGTCTCTTCGTTGATGGCATTTTGGTTAGGCAGACTTCTTGTCGTTTTATCAAACATCCAGAACACACCGACCGCTAAAACAGTCAGACCACTTAGGAAAATAACAAACGTACTTCCAAGCAGCACTCCAAGGCTGCCCCCGATGAAGGAACCGAGTGGCATAGCCATTCCGCTGATGCTAAATGAGGCAGAAAAGACTCTTCCTAAAAGGTGTTTAGGAATGCCTTTTTGAATGGAGGTATTAATAAGAATGTTCGTGACTCCGCCGGGAAACCAGGCGAAGGCGTAAATGACAATCATCAGCCAGGTCCAAGGGGTAAATACGGAAAGGCTCCATAACAATCCGCTCAGTAAAAACGCGATTGCATACACCTTTCCTATCCCGAAACTTTCTAATTTTAAATACGGGGCGAGCAAAGCGCCAGCTAAACTTCCCGTTGCCTGCGCCATCAGAAGGAAACCGAAAATTTCTGCGCCGCCTCTCTCCTCACTAAAGGCAGGCAGAACCACAAAGGTAGCTCCTCCGACAAAATTAATGATAATCACTCCCAGCAGTAATCGGGAGAACTTGTTTCCGAGTAAGATTTGCAGCCCTTCTTTTAGCTCTTTTTTATAAGTGACCAGCACGGCTTGGACAGAAGTGTCTTCCTTTGGCTGGCTTTTCACCTGTTTAGGGAGCCGGATGAGTGAAAAGAGGATCGCCCCGATCATAAACATTCCTGCGTCGAGCAGATATATGGAAATTGCCCCAATAGAAACAATTAATATCCCGGCAACGGTATTACATACAATTTCGATTCCCTGATAAGCGACAGCAAACAGGGAGTTTGCTTGGGGTAAGTCTTTGTTTACAACAACCGTTGGCAACGCGGCGATCTGAGCAGGATACACCAGTAGATTCAAGGTCGCAAGCACAGGAGATATAATTAATACCATACCTACGGTTAAGAAGCCGGTATAAGCTGCGAAAGGAATGAGCAAAAGAAGTACGGCCTGGGTCACCTGCGTAACGATTAAGAGCTTTCGGATAGAAACCTGATCAATGAGCGGACCGGATAAGAATTGAATAAACCTGGGAAATATCGTTAAGAATCCCGCTAACCCCGTATAAAAAGTGGATCCTCCCAACTCATAAACAAGCCACATGGCAGCCACAGTATACAGGCTGTCTCCGATGTTTGTCATAATTCTTCCCAAAAACATAACCGTGAAGTTTCTGTTTAAGAAGATATTCATTTTTCATCTCCTAGGATTCATTTTTAGGATCTGTAGAAACGATTTTTACCCCGACGCTGTATTCTTGACTGGCTTCCTCCACATCGCTTTTTTTCACCCATTCTTCAAGAAAGTCTCTGAAACCCTTCTCCATTTCTTCTTTTTGATCCGGAGATAACTGGAGACGTATGCTTAACGATGTAGATTCCTTTCCTTCAAAAGCGTCACTTAGGACAGGATCTATGACACCGTCCGCGTCAGTGTTAAACCATGTTGATTTTGATTGATAATACTTTTCCGTCAAACCACGAACCTGCCTTTCCTCAACGAGCTCAAGGAGCCCGCCATCATACAATTTCTTGATATGATAGTGCACATTCCCAGCAGAATGACCGAGAGAATCGGCGACTTGTTTTGCGGTCTTCGGCTGATGTACCAGTTCACTGATGATTTTCATGCGGAGAGCACTACTTAACAATTTCGCTTGATTGATGGAAAAGTTTGTATTGTTATTCATGGAAACCTCCTATACTATATTTGCGATCTATTTTTTTAGAATGACGATCTGTAAAATTAGATTAACATAAAAAGAGAGAGAAATGGGAAAAAGATAAAATTTTAAATTAGTGTCGGAAAAGAGAAAGGGGGGATTCGTTGATAGTTATATATAAATATCCAGCCACCGGAGGTAACCGAGGATACACATCACGCATAAAAAATTATAAAAGGTGTACAGTCAACATTTTCACGAAAATATTGGCTGTCTCCTTTTATTCACAATTGCAGGTGGTATATATTACTGGTTTATTATTTGAAATCTAATGACTGTTATTAAACAAACGGAAGCAGTTCTTCAACAGGGAATGCTGTTTTCTTATCCAATTAAAAGGAAAAAAATGTTAGGATGAATTAAAAGATGGCTGTTCTTCAGGTATAGTAGAGGTTTTCCTGAGAACGATTAAAGTTAAATTACTAAAATTGTGAGGGAGATATAATGGACATTACATTGGAGGAATTACAACAACATGATGCAATAAAGTTATATGAATTTGAACTTGAAAACAGAAGTTATTTTGAAGAAATGGTCCCAAGTCGCGGGGAAGATTATTATCACTTGGAAGTTTTTAAAATAAGGCATGAAGCCTTACTGGAAGAGCAAATAAAAGGACAATCCTATTATTATCTCATTAAAAATCAAGATGGTTTAATCCTTGGACGAATGAACTTAGTAGATATCGATAAATCACGCAATCTGGGTTATATCGGTTATAGAGTAGGAGAAACATATACTGGAAAAGGCATTGCCAATAAAGCATTGAAGCTGTTATTAAGCAATCTTAACAAGCAAGAGATTAAACAGATTTTAGCTAAGACAACGACTAACAACATACCTTCTCAAAAAGTATTGACAAAAAATGGATTTAATCATATATCAACAAGTGACGAAGAATTTGAAATGAATGGTAATAGTTTAAAATTTGTTTATTATAAGTGGACGATGTAAGTCCTTTATCTTGAGCAAACGGGAAGCGGTGGTGAAAAACTCAGCGTCTATTGTTATAGCGCTAAAGAGGAGGCTAATTTAAGTAGACCAGGGTTCTGTATTGAAGTTATTCAAGATCATCACAGGGGAGATATTAAAAGATGAAAGGAATATATGAATTTGCAAGTGAAGCACAGTTAAAAAAGTATGCAGAACTTGCTGTACGAGCTGGTGTAAATCTGCAAAAAGATCAATTATTGATTATTCATAGTGATATACAACATGCTGCGTTTGCACGTTTCATCCAAACAGCAGCCTACGAGGCGGGAGCTTCACATGTATTTATAGATTGGACAGATGAACAGTCTACCAAAGAATTTTACTTAAATGCAGCAGATAGTGTTATCGATTATTTTCCTGATTGGCAGGCTGCCCGTTTTAAGGAGTGGGAAAATGAAGGGGCTGCTTACATCCATATTATTTCTGAAAACTTAGATGTCTTTAAGGAGGTTTCTACTGAAAAGATCAATCGTTACCAAAAAGCTTCTCGTACCAAACTGAGCGATTATTATACGAAAATTAGATCCCACGAGGTACGCTGGGCTCTTCTAACTGCCCCAAACGCTGCATGGGCAACTAAAGTATTTCCCGACCTGAATGAAGAAGAAGCTTTACAATCATTATGGAAATTAATTTTAAAAGGTTCTCGGGCAGATGGGAAATATCCGATAAAGGACTGGCAGAGGCACAATAGAGCCTTCGAGACTCGAAAAAAGATCCTAAACGAAAGCCAATTTGAAGCCCTCCATTTTACAAATAGCCATGGAACTGATTTATTAGTTGGTTTACCTGAAAATCATCTCTATATCGGTGGGGGTGTCACAGATAAAAATGGAATACCTTTCTTTCCGAACATTCCTACGGAAGAAATATTTACTGCTCCCCATAAAAATAAGGTGAATGGCAAATTGGCAGGTACTAAACCTCTTATTTATGGGGGAAGTGTCATCGATGAATTTTATCTCATTTTTAAAGGTGGACGGATTACCGACTATTATGCCGCAAAGGGCCAGGAAGTGTTACAAAATCTCATCGAAACAGACGAAGGTTCCCATTATCTAGGGGAAATTGCCTTGGTCTCTAATCAATCTCCTCTTGCGCAGGCAGATACTCTTTTTTACAATACTTTGTTTGATGAAAATACTTCCTGTCATATTGGAACCGGAAATGCCTCTCCTTCCAATATTCAAAATGGCATTGACCACTCTGAGGAAGAGTTGAAGGCAGCAGGTCTGAATACTTCACTTTTGTCAGTCAATGTGACCTTTGGTACCGAAGATATGCAAGTAGTGGGTATTAAAGAGGGTGAAACGGAAGTCCTGCTGATGAAGGATGGGGAGTTCCAATAAATTGATAAAAAAAAAGAAAGAGTGGTGAAACAATGAATACATACTGCGAAAGTGCCTTGAATCAAATAAGCGTAGCGTTAACAACAACCGTTGAAATGATAAACCAATTAGAGGAGAGCGATTTACTGAAAAGGCCAACTCCTGATAAATATTCCATCGGCGAATTATTAGAGCACATTGCTAAAATATGTAAAGCCGATCTTTTGATTGCTAGCGGAGCGACACAAGAAGAAATGAGTGATTTTTATTCGAGTTTGGCTTACAAAGACTTACATGAAATCAAAGCAGGTATACGAACGAATTTTGAATTACTGGAGGAAACCTATCGAAGCTATTCGGAGGTAGAACTTCAACAAAAAGTTACTTCTTTTTGGGGTATTTCATATTCCCGGTATGAATGGTTATTAGAGGTTTCAGCTCACGTGTATCACCATCGAGGTCAACTGCACGCTATGCTGGTCCATTGTTATCAAAAGGACCCTCACGTGTTGTTATTTGAATAATGGTCGTTCAAGAAATTAATAATCATATTTTATTATTATCGATCAGAGAAGCAATAACCGGGCTGCGTTGCTGCAAAATTAAGCGTTCGAAATGTTCAATTTTCTTTCGAAAAAAAACCTAAGGAACTGTTGTAGTTCCTTAGGTGCAGGCTGTTTATAAAGTGTTTTTTTATACATGCGTGAACATTTCCCTGCTTTCGCCTCCACAGGACGCTTTCCGGGCGGGCCGGCTTCAGCTAATTTCTTCCTCCCACTGCTCGGAAGAAATGGATCTTCTGCTCGTCCTATCTCGCCTCGGAGCATTCCTGTCAGGTTCGTCTGGCCCCTCTGGACATAAAAAAGATCCTCCGATATGATGCAGTTGCGAAACCAAAAACCATCATAAGGAGGATCCTCTATGAATCGTAATCGAAATGATCGAATCAATCAAGTCCAGGAACACACACTGGTTATCGGTATTGATATTGCCAAGCGGCATCACTACGCCTGTGCC
>NZ_PZJJ01000030.1 GCF_003044065.1 Alkalicoccus saliphilus | reverse complement strand
ATGACGTACTATAATCACCATAGATATCAATGGAACCGCAAAAAGATGACCCCTGTGCAATACAGGGATCATCTTCTAGAAGTAGCTTAGGCTTTTTAAAAATGTCCTTTACAAAGGGTACACTTTAAATCCCTTCAGAGGTTTTTTAGTGATAATTTTTCCATAAATCAGCGCAATAATTGCTTTTTACAGTCCCAGTGCTTTTTCCGGAGAAACGTATTCATAGCCGAGGTCACGGGCGACAGCTTCATATGTGACGTGACCGCCGGCAGTGTTGACACCTTTCATAAGCGGAGCTGACTGACGGACTGCTTCCTTTACACCGGACGCTGCAATTTTAAGCGCATATGGAACAGTGACGTTCGTCAGGCCAATAGTAGATGTCCGTGGAACAGCTCCCGGCATATTCGCTACAGCATAGTGGACAACTCCGTGCTTCGTGTACGTCGGGTTATCGTGGGTTGTAATATGATCGATTGTTTCCACGATTCCTCCCTGATCAATCGCTACGTCGACGATCACAGACCCCGGAGCCATTTCTTTTACCATTGCTTCTGTTACAAGCTGTGGTGCTTTAGCTCCGGGAATAAGGACGGCACCAATAAGCAGGTCGGATTCTTTGACTGCCTGGGCAATATTCAACGGGTTGCTCATCAGTGTATTGATTTCTGTGCCGAACTGATCGTCCAGCTGCCGGAGACGTTCCGGGCTGAGGTCAATGATCGTAACATCCGCTCCGAGTCCCATCGCAATTTTCGCCGCATTCGTACCGACGACTCCGCCGCCGATCACCGTTACTTTCCCGCGCTTGACGCCGGGGATACCGGACAGCAGTACACCGCTTCCGCCTTTTGGTTTTTCAAGAAACTGCGCGCCGATTTGGGAAGCCATACGTCCGGCGACTTCACTCATCGGTGTAAGAAGAGGCAGTGTGCGGTTAACTTCCACCGTTTCATAAGCAATGGATGTGACGCCGTGTTTCGTGAGCGCTTCGGCAAGTTCCGGTACGGCTGCCAGGTGGAGGTACGTAAATAAAATCAGTCCTTCCCGGAAATAGTCGTATTCCTCCGGGAGCGGTTCTTTTACTTTCATGATCATTTCCGCATCGTGCCAGAGTTCTGCAGCTTCTGTGCGGAGAGAGGCACCGGCTTCAATATACGCAGCGTCGGGAAAACCGCTTTCCACCCCTGCGTTTGTTTCGACCATCACAGAATGACCTGCCTGCGTCAGCGTCATTACACCCGCAGGGGTAAGAGCTACACGGTTTTCGTTATTTTTAATCTCTCTTGGTACACCAATAATCATTATATTTCCCCCTTATCAAGTAAGTTCTGCTGTATGCGGAGAGTGTACAGCAGGGCTTTTCTACTATCTATTGTAGCGTACACTATATAACGTATCCACTATTTCCTGGATAAATTTGTGTGTTTATTTATAACGGTTTTGTCTTTTCAGGATGGACACATAAAAAAAGAGCGCCTCGACAAAAGGTCAATGGCGCTCCCGGGAGTTGATTTACGTTTTGATTACAGATGAAGGAAAGCGTCCTTTAATACGCTCTTCATAATATTTTTTCATGTCTTGGCTGGAAAACATCCCGACGTATTCCGTTTCCCGTACTTCGTAATAAATAATGTAGTCCTCGTCTTCGCATTTAACGTGCAGCTGCTTCTGCATCGGATCGTACCCGATTTTTTGAAAGCCCGCACTGTTCAGCTGAGTCCACTGGATCATTATTTCCCCCTCCTTACATGAAAGTATTATTACTTGTTTTCCCGGACTTAAGACCCCGCAAACCTCCCTATTTCTATGCAACGGCAAAAAAATTATGAGAAAAAAGTCACAAGTACTTGAATGAAAGAACGATTCTTTACAGCAGTCCCTGTTTTCGTATATAGTTTAAAAGGAAGAAAGAACGGTAATTAATTTACCAGAAATAGCAGTTCCCACTGAAAACTCCCGGCTCCGGTGCCGGTCAGAAAGGAAGGATCACTATGCAGAAACTGCTGCTGTGGATCGGGCTTTCCATCTTTATCGGATGGATTATCGCAATGTCCGTTAATTATGGAATTTACAATGAAGCGACCGACCCTGCACTTATTTCGCCGTTTGTTGACGGTATTTTATTCATGGCCTTAATGCTCGGTATTTATTTTATTGTCTGGTGGACATTCACAAAAAAACCGGCAGCTGCCACGATACAGCTTGCGGCAGGTGCCGTGCTGTCCCTTACCGCCGCTTTCCTGCTTATTTAAAAGATAGAAAAGCGTAGAACTCTTTTATAAAAAGGTACTTCGGCGCCGCCGAGGCGAAAACCTGCCAGGACTCATTCCTGGCAGGTTTTTTCATTATCCTCTTTAAGCGGATTAATCACTTCTGAATATTCGTAGTAATGATGAATTCATTTGGAGCTTATAGCTTCTTACGTTTATACGCGCTGAAGGGTAATGTGAAATTCATCCGCCTATATAAATACTGCAGTAGTGACAGCTTCCTGTTCTGTACTTTCACCTTGCCGGGGTTAAAGGTAAAATAAAACCAGTCCAATATTAACAGGAGGTTTTATGATGCTGAAACTTATCAGAGGTGGCACGGTGTATGCGCCGGCGTACCTCGGTAAAAAAGATATTCTTATTGCGGACGGGCGGATAGCAGCAGTAGAGGATAAGATTGAGCCTCGAAAACTTGCTCCCTTCATGGAAGTAACAGAAGCGGACGGGAAACTTGTTGTCCCCGGACTCGTTGACGGGCACGTACATATTACCGGAGGAGGCGGAGAGGGAGGATTTTCGACCCGCACCCCGGAGCTCACGTTAAAAGACTGCATCGACGCCGGAGTGACCACCGTCGTCGGCGTCCTCGGCACCGACGGAACGGCACGTACGATGACGAACCTCGTCTCAAAAGCAAAGGGGCTGACGGAGGAAGGCGTCACCTGTTTCTGTCAGAGCGGAAGCTATCACGTCCCGGTCCGGACACTGACCGGATCGCTGCAGAATGACATTATGTTTATAGAGGAAATTATCGGTGCCGGAGAAATTGCGATCGAAGACCACCGCTCCTCCCAGCCGGAATGGCAGGAAATCGCAAGAGTTGCCAGTGAAGCACGTGCCGGGGGCCTTTTGTCAGGAAAAGGCGGCGTCGTAACGATTCATGTCGGGGACGGAAAGGGGCTTCTTTCCAAACTGGAAACAGTCGTACAGGAAACGGAAATTCCGATTACCCAGTTTTGGCCGACACATATTAACCGTCATGAAGCACTGCTGGAAGCAGGAATCCGTTTTGCCCGGGAAGGCGGTTTCGTCGATTTTACGACGAGTACGCTTCATTCTTCAGAAAAGCCGCTCCTTAAAAGCAGCAGTGGGATGAAATATATGCTTGATGCCGGTGTTCCTCCGGAGCAGATTACTTTCACATCCGACGGGCAGGGAAGCCTCCCGCAGTTTGATGAAAACCGGCAGTTTACAGGTCTCGGTGTCGGAAAAGTCGACAGTCTTCTTCAGGAGCTGCAGGATGCAGTACTCGTGGAAGGACTGCCTCTGGAAACTGTCTGGAAAGCCGCTTCTGAAAACCCTGCCCGGCTGCTGCAGCTGCGGGGTAAAGGGACCGTGGAAAAAGAAAAGGACGCCGACCTGCTTCTTCTTCATTCGGAAACGCTTCATGTAGAGAGCGTCATGGCCCGTGGAAAATGGCTTCAGCACGGGGATAAGCGGCAGAAGGGAACGTTTGAAGAGGAATAAAAAAGGCTATAGTAAGCTGACATTAAAATGTATATAAAGGAGGTCTATTGTGAACGCACAGCAGAAAAATAAAAAGTTTGAAACAGGCAGTTTCCTGCTCGGTTTCGGCTTTCTCGGAGCCATGGACGGCATCGTCTTTCATCAGCTGCTGCAGTGGCACAGCGTGATCATGGATACGACTGAAACGATGCAGATTGTCAGCGACGGCCTCTTCCACCTCGCCGTTACGATCACCCTCATCGCAGGTGCTGTTATTCTCTGGATGGGAGGCCGGCCGCCGAACTTGAAAGAAGGATTCCGCCGGATGCTCAGTATGTTTTTAATTGGAGGCGGAATATTTAACCTTGTGGAAGGTATCATTAATCATCACATTCTGCAGATTCACCGTGTGCATCCGGAAGCGGCCAACCCTCTGTTTTACGATCTGGCATTTCTCGCGAGCGGTGCTGTACTTGTCATAATAGGCGTACTGTTCCGCAGAGGACTGGGTAAATAAAATGAGTACCTACCGGGTTATAAGCTTTATTGTGCTGTTTGGATTTGTCGGAGTTACCTTGTACTTTTATACGATCAACAGTCATTTCGTCATGCATGTTGCCGGGTCTCATGAACATGGTGCGGTTGAAGTACCTCAGGAGGAAGAAGCTCCGACGATAGAAGGAGAAATTACCGAAGAAGACGGAACGGCCGCCCTGCATATTGAAGTGGAGAATTTTGAATTCGTCCGGGAGGAAATGGGGGACTCCGGCTACCGCGAAGGCCACGCCCACGTATACATTAACGGCGAAAGGGAAGGCCGTCTGTACGGTACGGATTATCCGCTCGGCCAGGTGAAGGAAGACGAACTGCACATCCGCGTCGTCCTGAGCAGCCACCAGCATGAAGTGCTTCAGTATGAAGGAGAAGAAATTGACTGGGAAACAACCTACCGCCCTTAATTGAAGTAACCGGTCAATTTAGAAAATGAGCCTCCAGAATCGGAATTTAAAAGCCCGTCGGACTTATATTGTCTGACAGGCTTCAGACTATTGATAAAGTATTTTTTTATGTATGAATATAACACTACCCTGCGTTCGCCTCCCGGGACGCTTTCCGGGCGGGCCGGGCTCAGCTAATTTCTTCCTCCCAATGCTCGGAAGAAATGGATCTTCGCCTCGTCCTTCATCGCCCAGGAGTCGTCCCTGCGGCTGCTGCAGGGAAATGAAAAAAGGTTTTTGCGATGAAAAATCTCTCTTTATAAAACTGTTTTCTCCAATAAAGAGATGGTTTTCTCTCCGAAACGGCGGAGGCGCAGCGCAGTCAGACCACGGCACAGGCCAAACAGCTGAAGACCAGCCCCATGGCAAGAGAAGGAGCTTATACAACGACTGGAATAAATATTAGCCACCGATCATTTAATCAACAAACTTAAGCCCGTCAGACTTATTTTGTCTGACGGGCTTAAGTTCGCGTAAAGTCCTTGTTATGCTGAAAGCAGTGGTTACGTTTTTCGTTTAAAGTTTTTTAAGGTTATTCTGCTTTTAGGGATCGTAGGAATTTCTGTCATGCTAAACGACAGATCCTGCTCCGGGAACGAGTAAGTCATGTGATTGACAAGAAAGTTCAGGCTTTCTTTTAAAATATCAATGGTGATCCATTCCCCTGCACAACGGTGACCAATGTCGAATTCTCCCATTCTCTGAATCTTTCCGGTTCGAAGCGGTTCGGATTTTCCCAGTCATCCGGATGGTGATTTGTACCGTACAGATCGAGAAGAGTCAGTGTACCTTCTTCAAATGTATAACCCTTCCATGTAAACGTATCTTTTACTTTAGCTGCTGTGAAAGGGAAAAATGGGTAATACCGTCGAACTTCCTGAATGAAATACTGAAGCTTGTTTTCATCTCCAGATTCCAGGTCTTTACTTTTCTCAGGATATTGATGAACTGCTAAAGCTGTAAAGGCGACGTAAATAGAGACAGCTACCATTGGACGCAGAAGATTTAATATTTCAACAGCTGCAGTTTCTTCATCAAGCAGCTGATCTTCAAGGTCTCTATGCCAGGCAAAAGCATACAGGGCCCGGGATTTTTCTACATCCCGCTCCTCATTACGTACTTCTTTGATGAGCTCTTCAATCCATTTTTCTGCTTTGGCGCGGGCTCTCCAACCTTTAAAATGTCCTAAACTGACATCTGCAGGCCGCTCAAACATTTCACTCAGCTGGTCCGCACGAAGCGCTACTTCATCTTCTTCCAGCGGAACACCTGTCCATTCACATGCCACCCTGGTAATAATCTTTTTTACTTCCTCGTACAGCGTTATTTCTTCCTGGGACTCCCACGCTTCCGCTGCCTGTTTCCAATGCTTTTTAGTTAAACGGCGGATCTCCTCTAAATCCTCTTTCGACATGAGGGACATAAACATCGCTTTTCTATGTCTGTGAGCTTCTCCATCCATCCCTTGAACTCCGCCTTCACCAAACAACGTTTTTTCCACTGGTTTAGGCGCTGCTCCTTCTCTTTTGAATTTACTGTTATCATAAAAAATTTTTGCCGCTTCGCTTCCCGACAGACATATTGCTTTTTCTCCGAGAAGCTTTGTTTCAAACACATTCGACTGCATCGTATGACGCCGGTTAATGATAAACTGATAACCTTCCTTTAGAAGTTTCAGGCTGTTGTCGAGCCCCTCTTCCTTCGGCATATTGCTGTTGTTACTCATCGTATCCCTCCATTGTAAAGTGAATGAAGATTCACTTTACATCTTCCTCCAGTAAATGTTTTTTAAACCATAGTATTATAATTGAGGGGGAATCGATTTTACAAGAAATTCAGCACAGCAAAATACGAGTGATTCCTATTGCGGGCAGCTGTTTTCGCGGGTGATGTATTAACGAAATATAATTTCAAAAGCTGCTTATTCCTTCTAAAGACTACCGGTTTCGGAGAGCAGCTTCATTTATAGACAAGAAAACATTTGCATTTGTCACCTTTTTGCTGAACGAGAAATGTTGTTCATAAAAAGCAGAAGTACGTCTCCTCCAGCCGCCACCACCAGACACTGCTTATTTTTTCGAGCTCAGGCGGACGATCAGCCAGATAAGCAGTCCGATTACTGCGGCTGTAGCACCGATAATGACTAAAATTAAGATTATTCCCGGAACTCCTACACTGCTCATAACAACATTCTCCTCTATATAAGATGTCGGTTTCGATACATTGTGCTCCCAATGTAACATAAAAAAATGTTAATTGTAAAAAAATGTATTTAAATAAACGTTTTTGGTGTGAAAGTTCCTCTTTACCTGCGGATAAAGCCACCATCCCAAAAGAAATATATCGTATTTCCTAAAGCAGAGAAGCTGAAAGTATCACCCGTTTATCACAGCGGTGGATTGAGTTGAAACAAGGTGCCTGAATTCCAGGAGCTTTGCTTTGACACCCCTTCTAAAATTGTTTTATAGTTTAACAAATTAATAATTAATTTACTTAATAGTTTATGGGGTGTGTTATGGATAACAACCAAATAAAACACGAAGTGGAGCAGCACATCGTCGACTTTATGATCACGCTGCAGCACGAGTTTGGAAGTTCTGTGGATGACGGGCTGTCCCCGAATCAGCAGCTCGTTCTTTATTTAATCGGAACGAAGAAAGTGACCCGGGTGAAGGAGCTTGCCTGGTGTATGAACGTGTCCGCCAGTGCCGTCAGCCAGATGCTGGCGAAGCTGGACCAGCGGAAGCTTACAGAGCGCTGTGTGGATGAAGAAAACCGGCGCAACACGGTGCTCCGTCTTCTGTCGGAAGGCGAAATGCTGCTCGGAAAAATGGAGGAGCAGCGCCATAAAATTATGGACCGCTATCTTTCGGAACTTCCGGAAAAAGAGTTAAAAGTAGTACATGACGTCTTTTCGAACCTGCAGCGGCAGGCGGAAGCAAACAGCAGGGAAGGGGAAACAACATGAAAATAACCAACTTTTCAATCCGCCGGCCGGTTTTTACACTTGTCACAATGGCTTTATTTCTCGTACTCGGATTTGTTTCACTGACGAACATTCCGTTAAAGCTTCTGCCGGATATTGATGCGCCGATTGCCGCTGTCGTCACCTCCTATGATGACGCCGGACCGCAGGAAGTAACAGACGGTGTGTCCATCCCGATGGAGCAGAGTCTGTCGACGGTGCCCGGTTTGAATACGATCAGCAGTATTTCCATGGAAGGACAGTCACTGACTGTACTTGAATTTTCGTGGACGACGTCGATTGATGATGTCGAAAACGATATTATCACTTCCATGAACCAGGCTCAGCTGCCATCAGGCGCCGGGAATCCCCAGTTTATCAAGCTCGATCCGGATCAGTTTCCGATCATTCAGCTGTCTTTGTCATCTTCGGGAGATGAGGACATCGACAATCTCGTCGCTGATCTGGAAAACGACCTGCTGCGGGTGGAAGGGGTTGCATCCATTGATCTCGACGGAGAAGCCGTGGAGGAAGTGGCGATCACCCTTGATCAGGATGAGCTGACGGATAACGGGCTCGATCAGAGTGACGTTGTCCAGACGCTTCAGTCGCATAACGTCACGGCCCCGGGCGGTGTGACGGAAGATGAAGGCGACGAACTGACAGCAAGAGTCGTGTACGAATTGACATCGATAGAAGAAATCGAAGAAATTGTCCTTTCAGAAACACCGGCAGAAGACGGCGAAGAAACAGACACCGTGACACTTAACGATGTGGCGGCTGTCGAGCGGTCGCCGGAGCCGGTGGACGTGATTACCCGTACCAACCAGGAAGATGCGATCCTCATGAGTGTCCAGCAGCAGTCCCAGGCGAACACGGCGACGGTTGCAGCGGACTTTATGGATGAGCTTGACCGCCTGCTTGATACGAACAATTACGAAGAAATAGAAGCGGACGTATTGTTCAACCAGGGGGAATACGTAGAGCAGGCTGTAAGCAGCGTATCGCTCGCCCTGATCGGCGGGGGAATTATTGCGATGACCGTTCTGTTTTTCTTTTTGAGAAGCATTAAAACGCCGCTGTTAATCGGTATTGCCATACCATTTTCTGTTATTGTAACGTTTGTGCTGCTTTACTTTACGAATTTTTCCTTAAATATTATGACACTCGGCGGGCTTGCCCTCGGTATAGGGATGCTTGTCGACAACTCGATCGTTGTTATCGAAAACATTTACCGGCACCTGTCGATGAAAAAGACGCCGAAGCAGGCTGCAGCGGACGGGACGAAAGAAGTGGCTACAGCGATTACCGCCAGTACATTGACGACGATTTCCGTTTTTCTTCCCGTCGTTTTTATCAGTGGGATTGTCGGCAACCTGTTCCGGGAGTTTGCTCTGACCGTAGCTTTCAGTCTCCTCGCATCACTTGCTGTGGCTCTCACGGTTGTGCCGATGCTTGCGAGCAGATGGCTGAAGGAGCCGGAGGAAAACTTTGAGGAAAAAAGACAGAAGACGCGGTTTGTCCGGTTTTTTGACCGCTCAGCCCGCTGGTCACTGAAAAACAGACTGCTCGTTTTTATCACGACGATTCTTCTACTCGTCGGCGGCGGTGCAGGTCTTGCAACTGTTGGAACGGAATTTCTTCCGGCTACGGACGAAAGCTTTCTGCAGATTGAAATCGAAAATGAACCCGGCACTCCGCTGACAGAAACGTTTGAAGACGTTCAGGCGATAGAGGAGGAGCTGGACGGTCTTCAGGAAATACAAAGCTATACGACAGTCACCGGATCCGCAGGAGATCAGGGGCCGATGAGCGGGAGCGGACAGGGCCACGAAGCGGTCGTCTATATCGCACTCGTCCCTGTAGGAGAGCGGGACATTTCCACACTCGACTTTTCCGAGGAAATCCGCCGGGACGTCGAACAGGCAGCGCCGGATGCCGAAATAACGATGGCCGTGGATGCGTCCTTCGGCGGCGATCCAAACACCTTCTCCTTCGACGTGCTTGATTCCAATTCGCAGCGTCTCGAGGAAATTGCGGATGATCTGCAGGAGGAGTTTGAAGACCGGAGTGAGCTTACGGAAGTAACGAATTCCTTCGACGAAACGATTCCGGAGCTTCAGCTGCAGGTGGACGCTGATGCGGCCCGGGAGGAGGGACTGACGCCGGCAGAGATTGCCGAGCAGGTAGACAATAAAACCGGCGGCGTACAGGCGACGCAGATCGTGACAGAGGACAGTGACGTGCTTGCAGTGAACGTGCGCTTCGAAGACGAATTTACCGAAACGAGCGAAGCGCTGGAAGATCTGCAGCTCCGTAATCAGGAAGGTGAATTTATTGCGCTTTCCGATGTGGCAGAAGTGGAGCGAGGGGAAAGTCCGGAAACGATCAACCGGATCGACCAGGAAGAAGCGGTCCAGTTTTCCCTTACCTACACGACAGACAATACGCTGAATGAGATCAATGCGCTTGTCCAGGAAACGATCGACGACTACGGTCTCCCGAATGAAACAACCGTTTCCTACACCGGGGATCAGCAGCTGCTGGAAGACGCGATTGCCGACTTGATGCTCGCGTTAATCCTTGCGATTATTTTCGTGTATTTCGTGCTCGCAGCCCAGTTTGAATCGTTGAAGTATCCGTTTGTCGTCATGTTTACCGTGCCGCTCGTCCTTATCGGGGTAACGCTCGCACTAACTCTGACGAGAACACCGATCAGCATTACCGCCTTTATCGGACTGATCGTCCTCGTCGGTATCGTCGTTAACAATGCGATCGTTCTCGTAGACTACATTAACCGTCAGAAGGAATACGGACTGAAAAGTTTTGACGCCATCGTGGAAGGAGTAAAAGACCGGGCACGGCCGATTTTAATGACAGCTTCCACGACCATCCTGGCACTTATCCCGCTTGCTTTAGGATTCGGGGAAGGGGCGGAGATCCAGCAGCCGCTCGCCATTACTGTCATCGGCGGCATGGTCAGCGCCACGTTCCTGACGCTCGTGCTCATACCCGTTGTCTACAGTTTCTTTGATAAAGACACGCGTCATTTGAACAAGAAATTCATGACAACGGACGGACGCCTCATTCCGGCGTACCTGCTGGAAGCTGAAAAAACGGAGGAAACTACAGGACAGAGTCCTGCGACTTCGAAAAAATCAGATCGTCTGGAAATATCCGGATATTACCGCGATATCGATGAGGAGCCTGAAGCCCCGCCGGAAGCTGAAAAAGAAGAAGACGGTGGGAAAAACGAATCGATGTCAAAAGATGAACTGATCGAAGTGCTTGAAGAACTGATCAGAAGAAACAATAAAAAATAACCGGCAGGCCGGAAACGAATCCGGCTCTGCATTAAAGACACCTTCACGTGGAGGTGTCTTTTTTTTGAAAAGCAGCCGGTACTTTGGACATGAATCGGTGCAGACCGCTAACTTTTTCTGGTCATAGAAGTAGGTTTTTTGTATGATGTAGGAAGAAGAAGCGGGGGAGGAATGAGGATGTCACCTATGAAAAAAATATACTTCTCCATGGCTGCCGCCGGAGTACTTTTTACAATTGGTTGTTCAGATAACGAACAAGCCCTTCAGACCGGGAATTGGGATGAAGAAACGATGAATGAGACAAGCGCCGAGCTCGCGGCGCAGCTGGAGGAGTCTGAAAACCGCAGAGAAGAACTGGAAGAAGAAGTGCTTGATCTGCGGGAGGAAAACCTGGAATTAAAAGACGACGTCCTCACGTATAAGCAGCAGGTGATCGACCAGCAGCAGGAATTCGACGAAGATATTCGTCTGCGGACGAGTCTGCAGCAGCGGGCAAAAGATTTCTTTCACGCCATGCACGAACGGGATATCGAAGAGCTGGAGGGTTTGACCGGTGAAGGGCTTCTCATAGAGGAAGAAGAGGAATTGTTCCGTATAGAAGGGGATGACAAAAGCGGACGTTCCTTTCATTTTATGCAGTTGGACCGGACACATTTTGTTTATCAGCGCGGCATCCAGACCTCCGAGGACCGGGCCGTCGCAGAATATGAATTTTATATGGCGGACGAGGAAACGATCAGCCGGTCAGGGATCGTCGAGCTGACGTTCGAACCGTCGGACGAAGACTGGAACATTACGTCTATTGCCTATATTAACTAATACGGGGACTCAAGCAAAGGCCGCTGGAAGCAAAAACGCTTCCAGCGGCCTTTTTTATTAGATGATTGTCACGAACCTGTTTCCTCTTGGCTCTGCCTCTCACGGCCATGCTGATGACACGCACATTCCCCTTCAAATATCTCAAAACGGCTTCCACGTCGGTTATGTGAGCCCTGTTTCTTCTTCCGAAAGCCGTTGACGGATATAAGCATGCTGGATTTCCCATCTTTCATGTTTAACGGGTCAATCAAGACCGTACTGTCTATAGCATCTACATGAAAGGCCGGAAGCAGACATCGCGTTGATCTTCAAGGCTCCATACGGTGTTCGATACTGCCGACGTCCTTTGAAGCTGTGAGAGCTGCTATGACAGCGTCGGCAACAGCTTCCGGAGTGAGTCCGGATGGCTTTTCGGAAGCGGAGACGCCGGCAAAATCGGTTTGCACCAGCCCGGGGGACACCGTTGATACGCGGATGCCATGTTCTCTTCCTTCTTCGTTCATGGTTGCGGAGAGACCCCGCAGTCCCCATTTGCTTGCACAGTAGGCGGAGGCTCCTGGTCTCGTGACATAGCCGAGATTCGAGGCTACATTGACGATCTCCCCGCCGCCGGCTGCTTTCATCCATCGGTATACCTGCTGGGACAAAATAAAAACACCCCGCAGGTTCGTATTTAGCTGCGCATCCCATTCTTCCAATGTCAATTCCTCAAATGGTTTGAACGAGCCGACACCGGCATTGTTGACCAGTCCATTTATTTCGCCGCAAGTTGAATGACACTGCTCGACAGCAGCTGCAGCTTCCTCTGGATTGTTCACGTCACAAGGGGTGCCAAAAAGTCGGCTGTGATTTAATTCTTCCTGGAGTGCTTCCAGAGAAGTTTTTGTTCTGGATACTGCAAATACGGTATCGCCTCTTTCCAGCAGCTTCTTCGTTACTTCTTTCCCAATGCCTCTCGTTCCACCGGTGACTATATAGATTGCCATCGTCATTCCTCCTCTGTGTCTGCGCATCTCTCCAACGCATCCCTTTTAGTATATACGGAAAGCTCTTACACAGAAAGGAGGAGGTGGAATGTAAAAAATAAGGGGTGCCGCATTTTTTTGTTTGAACCCGGGCGGCAGCGTGAATAGTGCGTGGGAAAGATAGTAAAGGAGGTACAAACGATGCTCGTATGCCAGACAGGGAATGCTCCGAATATTGTAGAGTATTTTATGCAGGGAAAACTTTCGGAAAGAGAAAATAAAGAGCTGCTGACAGATTTGGAGGAACGGATTGAGGAGCACGGAGAAGTACACCTGCTCGTCGTCGTGGAAGGCATTCCGACGGTAGATCTCTCCGCTGTGCCGGACCGTCTATCCTTTGCGAAAGATCACCTCAGTGATATCGGCCGTTATGCACTCGTATCCGATTCCAAGGTCGTTGATGCTGCTGCAGCTCTGTATGACAATGTTACGGAAATCGACTTTCAAACGTTCGCACCAAGCCAAACACAGGAAGCAAGAACATGGGTCGAAGCGGGAGCCTGATACCACGTTTCCCGGGCCTTTTAGAGTGAAGACCTTTTTTTACTTTGCAGGAAAGTATCAGATGGCAAAGCAGGATGATGGCGGCTTATGGTCGGAAGGAGACTTTATACTGAGGCGGGTTATGGTAAACCGGGTGATGATTAATGGCGGCTCTATCGTGATTAATTTGCCGTCGGAGCAGGTTTATAAAGATTAAAAGCTGCCTGTTAGTGATTAATCGATTCCTTAATGACTAAACAGCCGGTTATAATGATTAATTTAAGCCCGCTAATGACAATAAGTGCTTTTATAATGATTAAAACCACCGGTTTCTCACAAAAAGAGGCTGCCCCGACGAACAGGGCAGCCTCTTTAACATGGGAAAACTAGTCGCTGCTCGAATAAATGAGCTTGTGACCGGCGAAAATCGAGCACTGGACACGAAGGAGTCCGCCGCCGACACTTGCTTTCAGCGTCTCTTCGGAACCGTTTTCTGCCGGGAGCACGCCGTAAAGGGAACTCCGGAAAGACAGACCTCTGTTTTCATCCTGCAGACTGCCGTCGACATACAGCTTTTCTCCTTTGAACCAGCGGTTTTCCACGATGATTTCTCTTCCTTTGTATGTTGTTTGAAAAGTCTTCACTGTGCACCTCCTGTACTGACGTCTCGTTTACAACGTACGAATCAGAAAACAGAAAGTTTCTATTGTCAGCTTAAATGTTTCGGTTCATCCGCCAGTTCGTCGGTGGAAAGCGGGAGGACAGGAACGTCCGTCCGGCGGTGCAGCTGCAGAATCGACTGATTGATCAGATCCAGCTTTTTCTCCATACGGTACAGAAGGTAAAACGTTATCGTCATCGGAAAGCCGAACTCGCTGAGGGCATGCATCCATAGTTCCATCGGTTACTCCTTTCTGCTCGTAAATTAAAAGAAAAAAGAGCCGCCGCCGGAAGCGGGGACCCTTTTCGTATCATTATTCGCCGATTTCGATCGTTTCCACGTTCCGCTCGACAAGTCGTGCGCCCCGTTTGGCAACGAGGCTGCCATTGGATCCGTGAAAAACGTCTGCAGCGAGAATATCATCCATCGCCTCCCGGACAGCCGCAGGGTCCACCGGCTCTCTCGGGTTATCCACCGCAATGGTGGAGCTTGTACCGGCTTCCGTCGTGAAAAGCAGTTCCAGTCGTTTACTCATTCATCATTCCTCCTTTAGTTTGTCAGTTCGTATACGTTGTTACGCTCTACACTGTAGAGAATGTGGCTCTGCAGGGAGGCAATTGCTTCTCCTGCTTTGTACAGATCGCTGTCTTCCGACTGGGACTTGATGTTACGGAAAGAACGCGTCTGGAACATCGTTTTTCCGTCGTCATCGTAGCCTGCGTTAAACGTCAACACGAGGCGGGACTGTGTAAGAAAGTTCATGTGCTCACCTCCTTTCACCTTCTATGTACACAAAAGAAAGAAAAGAGGAGGAAAGAAACTTGAAATAAATGAAAAAACAGGCGAAAATAAAAAAGACGGACAGAGGAGGATGAACGGATGAAAATATTGTTAACAGGATTTGAACCTTTTGGAGACATGGCGGGGAATCCTTCCAGCGAGCTGATAAAGTGGGCGGAGAAGGAGCGGTTTGCAGGAGCAGAGATACGTACAGAATCCCTGCCTGTCGTTTACAAAACGTGCGCAGATAAAGCGCTTCAGGCGGTGACGGAATGGGAACCGGACGCGGTGATCCATCTCGGTGTCGCAGCCGGACGAAGCCTCATAAATATAGAACGGATTGCAGTAAACGTGGAGGACGCCTCCACGCTCAGCGATAACAGCGGCGACAGCCCGAAAGACCGCCCTGTGGAAGAAGGCGGACCGGACGGTATTTTTGCGACACTTCCAGTACGGGACATTACGGACCGCCTTCAGGAAGCCGAGGTGCCTGCCGGGCTTTCCTACAGTGCAGGAACGTATATATGCAACACCACACTGTACCGGACGCTGCGGTTTATTGAAAAACAGGAGCTTTCTGTCCAGGCAGGATTTGTACACGTGCCGCTCACACCGGAGCTTGCAGCAGAAAAAGGCCTGCCGTCGATGGATTTAAGCGTCCAGAAAAAAGCGCTGACGTCGATTATTCAAACCGTCAGTAAAGGAGGAGCCCGGTATGATCAAAGAAAAGTTAAGCTGTGAGGAAGCTTCGGTTCTGTTTAAACTGCTCGGGGATAAAACAAGACTTGCGATGGTCTCCCTGCTGTCAGCGGACGACATCTGTGTCTGTGAGTTCGTCGATTATTTCCAGATGAGCCAGCCGTCGGTCAGCCAGCACCTCCGGAAGCTGCGGGACAAAGGACTCGTGAAAGAACGAAAGCAGGGACAGTGGGTGTTTTATTCCCTGAATGAGGAGTCGGAGTACTATCCGCTTGCCAAAGCAATCGTCGCAGAACTGCCGGATCCAAAAGAAGAGCTGGCCAGAATGGAAAAAGAAGGCCTCCGCGTGGACTGCTGCTGAATTTACAAACTCTTAATATGCAGCTGAGCATGCGCATGTTATTATATAACCGTACGATTATATAAAAGCGGAGGGTTTTTTCATGACCAAACCAGTTCTTTATTTTTTATGCACCGGCAATTCCTGCCGCAGTCAGATGGCGGAAGGCTGGGGAAAGTATTATTTAAGCGGGGAGTGGGACGTGTACTCTGCCGGTATTGAAGCGCACGGGGTCAATCCAAAAGCTGTCGAAGCGATGCAGGAAGTCGATATTGATATTTCCGGACAGAGTTCGGACACAATTGACCAGGATCTGCTGCAGAAGGCCGATCTCGTTGTCACACTGTGCGGCCATGCCAACGATGTATGTCCAGCGACTCCACCGAATAAGGAACGCGAGCACTGGGGATTTGACGACCCGGCAAAAGCAGAGGGAACAGACAGCGAAAAATGGGCGGTGTTCCAGCGCGTCCGGGATGAAATTGGGGAGCGTATTAAGGAGTTTCACGAAACAGGAAAATAACAGCCAGGCCGGTTCCGGAATGGAGCCGGCTTTTTTATGTAATTTTATTCCCATTCTTGGTATGGTAAAAGAGAGAGGTAAAAAGAAAACAGGAGGGAAAGGTATGGATGTATTTGAAGCAGTCAAATCCCGGAGAAGCAGTGGAAACATAACGCAGGATCCTGTTCCGGACGAACTGATCGAAAAAGTACTCGAAGCAGCTACGTGGGCACCGAGTCATCATAAAACAGAGCCCTGGCATTTTTACGTCATTACAGGGGAAGGAAGAAAAGCGCTCGGGAACGTGTATAAAAACATCGCACGCGAAAAGCAGGTAGAGAAAGGTGAAACAAACGAAAAAAAGCTGGAGAAAGCAGTTGAAAAGGCGTACCGCGCTCCAGTCGTTATCGCAGCTGTCGTCGAGCCGAACCAAAAAGAAAAAGTGCTGGAGCAGGAAGAGCATGCCGCGGTGAACGCAGCGATTCAAAATATGCTTCTTGCAGCACACGCCCTCGGACTCCGGACGTTCTGGCGGACGGGAGAAGCAGTGACCCACCCTTCCATGCAGCAGCTGCTGAAGCTCGATGAAAAAGCTCAGGTGCTCGGATTAATCTACCTCGGCATGGCAGCGGATAAAGAGCTCCCGCCGGGGAAAAGAAAACCTGTGGAAGAAGTCACTACATGGCTCCGCTCGGAAACTGATTTTGAATAAAAGCTGTGATTCGGGTTTGTATTTTTAAGTGAATATTGGTGGCTGTAACATTAAACGGGTTTATGAATGTTTCGTATTTTTAATTAAAAGGATCCATTGAAAATAAAATAGATTAGTAAGGACCGGCCGCTTTCGTTTCCATAGGGGGCTTTCCGGGCGGGCCGGCTTCAGCTAAATTCTTCCGCCCTTCGGTTTGGAAGAATTGGATCTTCCGCGCGGCCTCTGTCGCCTCGGAGTCCCCCCATGTTCACTACAGCTTACGGTAAAAAGACAGCGCATGAACAGGCTTTGTTTCTCCTGGTTGGGAAGGAGGTTACCTTGCTATAAAAAACTTTTTTATTGCTTATGGTGCAGTGATTTTGCATGAAAGGCTCTGCTAAAGCTCCTAGCAAAACACAGAGAAACCAAACCGCTTAAATAAATTCCATCTAATAAAAGCCGTTCCACCGGTATTTTCAACAGATGGATCTGATGAAACGAATCATCAAAAAAAGTGTTTTCTTTTCCCTGGCGTAAGTACCGCGGACTTTAACATAGCTAATTAGAAAACGTTTAACTTTTAGTGTTATTTATAGAATGGAGAACTGTATGAACAAAAATAATGAAACACCTGAAAGACGCTTCTGTCAGAGCTTCTTCTGGTGGGCTTATGGATTTAGTCAACAGTCTTGGCTGGAAAGGTTCAGGTATCCTTATACTCATAATAATTATTGGATACATAGTAGTGTCTGTTTTCTTCAATTAAAGGAGAACACTTACCCCAGTTTCTGAAACAGTAGCAGTATTAGTTTTTTTAAGAATCTTATGAGCAACATTTATTCGACCTTATATTTCGAATGAAGATGTTCTCAGCTCTTCAGTTGTGGTTTAATTAGATTTTCTTACAGTCTCCCACTAAGAAGCAATCCGCTCTTACTATAAAAGCAGATGATTTTCGAACAGTTTATAATAGAGCAGAGAAAATAATTATTAAAGAGGTGCTTGATGAAAATAATTAGAGATGTCGGAGAGGGGATTGATCTGGAAAGGGTGCTTGCGAAGCCGCTCGTCGCTCATCTTGCGACAGTGGAGAAAGATCTGCCGAGAGATTCCCCGGTGTGGTTTCTCTGGGAAAACGAAAAGCTGTGGATCATCGGTACAGCGGCTGATTCATTTCCCGGGCGTATCCTAAACAATCCAAACTGCGCAGTAGGAATCGCCGATTTTCATTCGGCCACCGGTCAGTTTATACATATTGGATTCAGGGGCAGGGCAGAAGTGAAACAATTTGATCAGTCACTTGCTGAAAAACTGATAGCACGCTACCTCGGACCAAACGCTGAAACGTGGGATCTGCGCTTTCAACACCTGGATGATTCCAATGTGCTGCTGTGTTTTACTCCGGAGACGGTGGTCGTAAGGGATCAGTCGTATCGTCTTCCATCAGCACCCTGACCGGGCAGGATCCGTTTAAAAGCAGGGAGAATTTCAGCGGAGCAGCTGGTAGAATGAATCGGAAGGTTGGTAGAAATCGGGAGGAAGATGGAAGTATTACCGGCACTTGGTAGAATTACTACCGAAGTTGGCAGAATTCCAAGGCGAGATTGGAACTATTCTGAAGACAGCTTGTAACAATTCCGCCGGCAAACGACAGAATTCCGGAAAACATACGTGGAAATCCCCTGTAAGATGGGAAAATCCCCGGCAGTTTTTATTTTCCTGCTTTCATCAATCCTATCCAAAACAGAATCCATGCATGAAGAAAAAACCCTCCAAGCTGTAATGAGCATGGAGGGTTTTATACTGATCAGGAAGTTGTATCTGCCTTTTCTTTTTCAAAATACGTGTAGTCGGAAAGAATTTCTTCCACCTTATCCTGTTCTTTTTCTGAAATCATTGTCTTGATCTTCTGTCCCTTGTCCAGCTCCATAATCAGCTGGCGGCGGGATTTTTTTGTTTTGCCCCATTTCATGGAGCGGATTTTCGACCAGCGGGCGTGGTAGCCGGCAAAGACGACGCCTTCTCCCTGAATCTCAAACACACGGTCAAGCGTGACAAGAATGTAGAGGCCTGTGATAAAAACAGCAATAAACAACAGCGTAGCTGTAAGAAAATTATTAAATACTTCGATCACAAGAAGCACCGACAATATAAGAACAATGTAGCACGAGTACACAGACATTTTGTAAACCAGGGATTCCGTATGCAGTTTGCGTGGATCGGATGTCCGGAATACGGCTGTCTGCCGGTTGAGCCGGCGGAAACGGTCGGAAAATAAATGATAGATGGCAATGACACTCATCACTACCGCCGTAAATAAATAAAGCCAGGGCATGGGCTCGTTCCTCCTAATTAAAAAGCTCTGTTTCCCATCATATCACGGTCCAAACGACGGGAAAAGAGAAACTGAGGCTGCCCCTGAACCTTTGAATCAAAAAAAGAAATCAGGAGTACTTTTTCCGGGTCCTGTCGTAGGCGTGCGCAGATTCAAAATCCTTTTGCGTAAGTCCGCCCTGGTCATGTGTACTCAGTTTTACGGTGACATTTTTGTAGTCAAGCACAACATAGGGATGGTGCTGTCTGTCCTCTGCAATTTCTGCCAGTGACTGAATAAATTGTACCGCTTTCGGAAAAGAAGGAAGTTCATACGTTTTGGAAATCCACTTTTCACCTTCTGTTTCCCATCCGTCCGAGTCTTCCAGGTTCTGTTTTACTTCTTCCTGCGTTAATACCATTGGGTTCCTCCTTTAATATTTCGTGAAAATTCAAATAATTACCTGTATCATATCAGAAAATCAGATAGAAGCAAAGGTGGGAAAGAATCCTTTCCGAAACAGGGTTATAAAAAAAGATAGTGGGGAATAAAAAACACCATAGAGGAGGCTTCACAGAGGCATTTACAAAAGTACCAGTCCTGCTGATTCCGTTGTAGATACGACGTACACAACACGGAAGGACACCACGAATGTATTGGTTGGTCTACATCAGAATTTGATATATTTCTGATGAAATGCATTCCGGGCAGACGAAAACACGAGCGTAACCTGAAGAATTACTAAAGAACTGCCGGGAGAATGCAGTACTTTTCCTGTTGCACGGGCAGAAGAATCGGAGGACTATCGGAAAGGAAAGCAGGTGAAACACATGAAAACTTGTTCGCAGTGTGAAGGGAACTCGCCGCCGAAAGAAACAGGACAGCTTATTTTTTCAAGTTTTGACTACCGGATTTTTCAGGCCATTGCTGAAGAGTTTCAGCCGGATAACGCAGAGCTTGGGGGGGCGAAAACCCAGGTGCATCTTACCTATGACTCCTGGGATATGCTCCGAAGCCTTTTTTACAAACTGGAAAAAAAGTTCAGCAGGCGGGAACTTGAAAAAATAAGCGGCAGAATTATCACGAGTTTCACACCCGAAATGCAGCTTACGGCTAATTTCCCTATCAGCCAGCTGCGGGAGCAGGTGAAGCATCCTGAGTGTGTGAAAATTATTCAGGAACAGCTTTTTCAGTCTCACCTGCAGCCTATTATCAGTACCGGAAATGCAGAAGTGTACGGATACGAATTCTGGCTGAAGCCGAAAAGTAAGCTTTATCCGTTCGAAACAAAACAGCTTCTGGAATTCGCTAAAAAATCCGGGCTGGATGTACTGCTTGATTCGCAGGCACGGTACACAGCAGTGCGGACGAGTGCCTACAAGCTGGAGCGGGGCGTGAAACGCTTTATTAATTTTCTTCCATCTACTATCTCTGCTCCGCAGGACAGCCTGCACAGCACGTTTCAGGCAGCCCGTGACTACGATGTAGCGATGGATGATATCGTACTGCACGTTTCCCGCATGGAAAAGCTCCGGGACGTCAAGCACCTGTACTACATTTTCAATGAGTGCCGGAAAGCAGGTGTTAAAACCGCCCTGAATGCGACATCCGAAAGTGTGAATTTTTCGAGTCCCCATCTGCAGCGGCTCCGGCCGGACATTATTTCAGTCGGGCGCTCGCTTACCGAAGACTGTCATCTGGATGAAGAAAAAATAGAAAGAATCCGTCTTCTGAAGGCAGCTGCGGAACAGATAGACAGCCTCCTTCTCGCCAACGGTATTCATTCAAAAGAAGAGTATGAAGCGGTCCGGCCTTACACAGATCTCGTGCAGGGAGAATATATCGGAAAGCCGCATCCGATGCCGAGCGGCTAGAAGGTGCAAAAAGGTTCACTTAGGCGAACCTATGCTGCACAAAATCAGTATGAGTAAAGGAAAGGGGAAGATACGTTGAAACTAATGATTATTTATATGCATCCTTCCTGGGACAGCTTTAATGGTGCTGTTTATGAGGCAGTGACGAAGCATCTGCCGAAAGAGGAGGTTACAGTATATGCTCCCGGCGTGGAAGCATTCGATCCTCATTTGACCTGGGAGGAATACAAAAACTCCTTAAATTACGAATACGCTGCGGAACTGGAAGCACCTCACCGGGACCTGCAGGAAGCAGAGCATGTTCTCTTTATGTTTCCACTCTGGTGGGGGTCTTTTCCGGCATCCGGTAAAGGCTTTATCGACCGCGTTTTTTCCTACGGTCTCGCATATGAGCTTGAAGGGGAAAAGCCGGTACCTAAACTGAACGGCAAAAAAGCGTCGCTTGTGTTTACGACAGGCACTCCTCCGGACGCTTTTCATGAAGGAGGGCTCTACCGGAATGTCGTGAACAACATTGACGATCATCTGCTTGATTTCTGCGGACTGGAGCTTTCTACTGTGCTGCATTTCGGGGACGTAATTCAGGCTTCTGACGAAAAGCGGAACCGGATGCTTCTCGACGCGGAAACATTTGCCCGTAATCTCGCGTTCGAGTTGACCGAATAAAAAGCCCCCGGAGAAAAAATTTCTCCGGGGGTTTCGTCTGTTTCATTACTTGCCGGGAGCCGGCGCTGCTTGTTCCTTCAGCTTTTCGTTGGCTCCGACAAAGTCATCCCATTTTTTCTTCGGGGCATCCCAGTGCTGCTCGTTGCCCGGCAGGTCGTCAAACCATGCGGCATCATCCGGACAGTCGAGCACCATGAATTTCCCGTAGTTATTGTCGCGGGACTGGTGGTATTTCAAATAGGCTTTGCCGTCTTCAATCGCAAGAATTTCAATTTTTCCAGACGTGTGGCTCATGGAAAGACGCACGCGCTTTCCAAGACCGGACGTTTTTGCTTTTGCTTCTTCCACTGCGTCATACGCTTCTTTCAGGGAAAGAACAAAATCGTTGTTTCCTGCCACCGGCCGGTTGATGAAGAAGTAGTAAGGCGTCACTCCTGCCCAGGAAAGCTTATCAAGCAGCTCGGCGAGGACGTCCGGATCGTCATTGATTCCCCGGAGGACCGGCGTCTGATTGACGACAATGGCTCCTGCGTTATGAAGAAATTCAAATCCTTTTTTCGCTTCCGGCGTAATTTCACGCGGATGGTTAATATGTGCCATGACGTAAATCCGCTGCTCCGGCGTGGAGAATTCACGGATCAGGTCGTGCAGATCTTCATCCTCGTAAATACGCATCGGATTAAATACCGGCATTTTGGAACCGAGTCGGATAATTTTTACGTGCGGAATTTCCCGGAGCTGCTCGATGATTTTCCGCAGCTTGCGTGTCGCAAGAATGAGGGAATCCCCGCCGGTTAAAAGAACGTTCGTAATTTCCGGATGGTTGCGGATGTATTCGATACCAGGCGAAACGTCTGACATGGCTTCTTTGATGTCGTTGCGGAAAAGACGCTTCCGGAAGCAGTAGCGGCAGTAGGCCCCGCATACTTCGGACACAATCAGAAGTGCGGTCTGATCGTATTTGTGCTGACAGCCGGGTACGACGTAGTTCGTATCTTCATCGGAAGCGTCCCAGCGTCCGTATTCCTCCAGCTCTCCTTCGTTCGGGATAACGAGCTTACGGATCGGATCCTGCGGGTCGCCCCAGTCAATCAGTCCAAGATAATATTCATTTACGCGGAAAACAAACTTTTCAGTGATCTGTTTCAGTTTGGCTTTTTCCTCATCTGAAAGGTGGGGGACCTTCTCGATGTTCATTATATACTTTGGCTGTGCCATGTGCAGCACCCCTTTCATATGATATACGCTCATTTAAACACAGTCTTCTGAATTGGTCAAAAATGGATAATATTTTTAATTTTTGTTAAATAGTGAATGGATAATTTCATAAATAAAGCGTTTTCGAAGGGTTAGCACGCGGCTCTTTTTTCCGCTAAAATAGAGGTAGTAGAAAGGGGGAGGAAGCATGCCCGAAGAAAATGACGTATTTGCGAAAATCAGCCGCAGCCAGGAATCGCTGAGTAAATCGCATAAAAAAATTGCGGAATATTTGATTGCGAACAGGGAGTCGGCCCCGTTTTTAACAGCTTCCCGGCTGGCAAAAAAAGTGGAGGTCGGGGGTGCCACAGTAGTGCGCTTTGCCACAGGTCTCGGCTATAAAGGCTACCCGGACCTGCAGCGGCATCTCCAGGAAGCACTGCAGCGTAAACTGACGTCCGCGGAAGTTCTTAAGAAGACGACAGAAGGAAGCGGACGCTCCGACCAGGTGCTGACAGAAGTTCTTCAGGACGACATGGATAACCTGCAGACGACCCTCGGACAGATCCAGCCGGAAACATTTGAAGCGATCGTCGAAGATCTCGTCCACGCGGACCGGATTTATATCGTCGCCTACCGGAGTGCCGCAAGCATCGGTTCCTATCTCGCCTTTTACCTTGACCTTGTGCTGCAGAATACAGAACTGCTCCAGGAGGCAGACGGCGTATCGGAGCACCTGCTCGACATTACCGAAAACGATGTCGTCCTCGGCCTCGGATTTGCCCGCTATACGAAACGGACCGTGGAAGTGATGAAATACGTCCAGTCCCGCGGGGCGAATACGATCGTTATGACCGACCATCTTCTGAGTCCTTTGTATCCGTACGGAAACAAGCACATGATTGCAGCGACGGAAATCAACTCGTTTATCGATTCGTTTGCAGCACCGATGAGTGTATCCAGTGCCCTGATCACCGCTCTTACCCGCTCGGAGCACGAAAAAGTAACAAAACGGCTGGAGGAGCTCGAAGGACTGTGGGATACATTTGACGTGTTTTATGATAAATAGTACTGCGCCGGCGGAAGCTTCCGCCGGCGTTTTTATTCGGCCGAAAGTTCTGCTGGAGGAGGTAGGTTGCTGAACTGGTGGAAGAGGCAGTCGTTCCGGGAGGGATAACGGTGGCCGGAACGAGGCAGGGGCGTTTCGGGAGGGATTAATCAGGATAAGCGGTTTTGTTGTCATTATGGGGAGGTGATTAAACTTTATAGCGGATCGATTAATCAACAAGGAGCTTATTAAACTTTATAAGGGGCGAATTAATCATTATAAAAAGGGGAAAGCTCCTGATTAATCATTATAAGACAGCTATTAATCAGCAGCCAGTCTGCGGCTTGGAAGGCACGGAGGAGGCGGTATTCCGGGAGGGATTAATCAGGATAAGCGGTTTTGTTGTCATTATGGGGGTGTGATTAAACTTTATAGCGGTCTGATTAATCAACAAGGAGCTTATTAAACTTTATAAGGGGCGAATTAATCATTATAAAAAGGGGAAAGCTCCTGATTAATCATTATAAGACAGCTATTAATCAGCAGCCGGTCTGCGGCTTGGAAGGCACGGAGGAGGCGGTATTTCGGGAGGGATTAATCAGGATAAGCGGTTTTGTTGTCATTACCGGGAGGAGATTAAATTTTATAACGGGTCGATTAATCATTACACCCCGCCCATTAATCATCCCGTCCACCGGCCTTGAAAAAAATTCCGCCGTTCCCTCCGCAAGCTTCAAACTACAAAAAAGGAGCCGGAATCAGCTTCCGGCTCCTTCAAATCAGTTATTTACTTGCTGCTCTTACGTTTGCGTAATGTCTGTACGAGTGCGATGAGGACGAGCAGGACGAATCCGCTTCCCTCGATCAGCATATTGCCTGGATATATCAGCATAATCCCGGCCGCGAGCAGCAGCAGCCGTTCATAAATCTTGAACGTATTGAAGAAGTAGCCCATCATTACTGCGCTTACTGCGGCCATGCCGAGCAGGGAGGTAATGAGCAGCAGGACAACGTTCCAGAAGGTCGCATCCACCAGCAGCAGCTGGGGATTATAGACGAATACGTACGGTATGATAAATCCGGCAATAGCGAGCTTGAAGGCGTTAACCCCGGCCCTCATCGGGTTCGCTTTGGCTATTCCGGCCCCGGCGTAGGCCGCGAGACAAACCGGCGGAGTGATATCCGCCACGATACCAAAGTAGAATACGAAAAAGTGTGCAGCAACTTCCGGTACACCGAAGTTAATCAGTGCCGGCGCAGCCATGGATGCTGTAACAACATAGTTCGCCGTTGTCGGCAGACCCATACCGAGAAGAATACACGCTATCATCGTAAAGAAGAGAAGCAGGAAGAGATTTTCACCGGCAATAGCGATCAGACCACCGGCAATTCGTCCGCCGAGTCCCGTGAATACAACCGTACCCACGATGATCCCGGCCGACGCACACGCTGCGATTACCGGAAGGGCTACTTTCGCACCCTGTTCCAGCGCATCGAGTATATCTCTCGGCCTCATTCTGTTTTCTTTACGTACGTAACTCACGAGTAAAGCAGCACCAATACCTGTGAGAGCGGCATACGTCGGCGTGAAGCCGTTGACGAGCATCGTCACGATAATGACGAGCGGCAGCAGCAGGTACGATCCTTTCAGGAGGCCTTTACGGGAAGGCAGTTCCTCTTTCGAAAGCCCGTGGATGCCGTAACGCTTCGCCTCGAAGTGTGTGCCCATAAACACCCCGGAAAAATAAAGCACGGCAGGAATAATAGCAATAACGATAATATCACTGTATGATACCGTCGATACGTATTCCGCCATGATAAAGGCGGCGGCCCCCATGATCGGCGGCATGATCTGTCCACCGGTGGAAGCGGAGGCTTCCGCTGCCGCCGCAAACTCAGGTCGGAACTTTGCACGTTTCATCATCGGGATTGTAAAGGAACCCGAAGCTACAGTATTTGCTACGGAGCTTCCTGTCACTGTTCCCTGCATAGCAGAAGCTGCCACGGCAGCTTTAGCTGTACCGCCTGTAAATCTTCCGGTCAGCCCGAAAGCGAGATCGTTAAAGTACTGACCGACCCCGGTTTTCGTGAGCATGACCCCGAAAAACAGGAATAAGTATATATAGGTGGAGGAAATTTGGATCGGTGTACCGAAAATCGCGTCGGAAGAGTAGAATAGACGCCGGGAAAGACCGCTCCAGTCAAAGCCTCCGTGTCCGAAATAAGGTATGTTCGTACCATACAGGCCGTATAAAATGGCGAGTGCAGAAATAATAACAATTGGGAGTCCTACTGCACGTCGAGTAGCTTCCAAGAGCAGCACGATCGCAATAGTAGCAACAATAATATCCATGGTGCTGAAGCCGACAATCCGGGCCGCACCGGTAATCCAGTCATAGCGGAACAAAATGTAGTAACAGGATCCCATCGCCAGGAAGGCAAGGATCACATCGTACCAGGGAACACCCTTTTTATGCATTCCGCCGCGGTGTAAAGGATACAGAAGGAAAATCAACCCCATCGCCGTACCGAGGTGGACTGCCCCCTGCATAATCGATACAAGCGGACCCCCGGTCTGAGGGAAAGCCCTCCAGATGTGGAATACGGTCAGTGAGACGGCGATAAAAGTAATAACCCAGGCCCATTTGCCGGGATATTGTCTAAAAGAGGATTCTTTGTCGTATTTGGCGAGGACGTCTTTCTTTTCCTCTTCGGACATGAATTCCTCTTTCCTGTCCTGATCCGTCATATACGTCACCTCACTTTATAAAAATGCAGAATCTGCGGTAGGACCGACGAAAGGGTAGGAGAAAAATTCCTGCGCTTTCGTCGATGTTCCGTCCATGAAGAACAGAGCTCACCATCCACAGATGCCGTGTTGAAAAGAGGAGACCGGACGCTTAAGATCCGGTCTCACTGAGTATGCTATTCTTCTTCTTCCTCTAAAAGACCTTCTTCTTCGAAGTAACGCTCCGCACCAGGGTGCATCGGCAGGCCGTCAGACCCGAGCAGCGCATCTTCGATAGTCATGCTTTCCCCCTGAGGGTGGGCGATTTCATCCGCGTGTTCGAACATCGCTCTTGTAATTTCATAACCGAGATCTTCATCAATAGTGTCAGTTGAACCTACCATAATGGCGTAGGCTGTAATTGCCTGAACATCTTCATCAAGGAAGTCGTAGGAGTCAGCCGGGATAGAGAAGCCGGCATATCCGCTGTTTTCTTCTACGTAGTCGACTGCTTCGTCACTAAGCGGCACGAGGTCGACGTCTGCAGAAGCAGCGAGTTCTTCAATTCCACCTGCAGGAAGTCCAAGGAGACCAAAGGAAGCGTCAAGCTGTCCATCCTGGATACGGCCCTGGGCATCACCGAAATCTTCCTCGAACTCGTCATAATCGCCTTCTTCAAGACCGTAGGCTTCCAGTACGAGACGGGCAGCTGCCTGCGTTCCGCTTCCTGGAGGTCCGATAGCGATAGAAGCGCCTTCAAGATCCTCTACAGATTCCACGCCGGAGCCTTCCGGAGTAACAATCTGCATAACTTCCGGGTAAATGTGACCCATGAATCCGAAGTTATCGATCTCTACGCCTTCAAAGTCACCGTCTCCTGTAAGGGAGTCAAGTGCCGGAAGGTGAACCGTCATACCCATGTCCATTTCTCCCTGGAAAATGCTGACGATATTGTCAACAGAAGCTCCGGAAGAAACGGCACTCATGTCAAAGTCGTCGTATCCTTCGACGTTATTGTTAAGAGTCGTTGCAATTTCCTGGCCGAGAGGGTAGTAAGTACCACCTGTAGAACCGGTTCCAAGCTGCATGTTGCCGATGTCTGCATCTCCTGCAGCTTCGCCTCCATCGTTTTCTTCTGCATTATTCACTTCATTGCTTGTGTCCGTGTCCTCGTTGACATTACCGGAAACATTTTCGTTGTTTTCCTCAACAGTGTTGTTGCCGGCATCATCGCCGCCGCAGGCTGTCATGACAAGCGCGCCTGAAACAATGAGTGCTGATAAAGAAGTAACTTTTTTCATGCAATTTCCCCCTTTTAATAAATTAATTAAGACGATACCGCAAAAAGGCGATATTCTACTTTATTTAATCAGAAAAGGGGGGGATTGTCAAAACTTCGCCGACATAATTTCCTATGTAATTAGACTGTCCCACCCCGCAGGAGGTCAATAGTCTTACAACTTCCAGCCTTTTTTTCCAAAGTGTTATACTTTCTGGTGTGAAAAATGAGTATAACAGAAGGGGGAAACAAACGGGTAAAATTTGTTATTACGGTTTTTAACAGACTAATAAACTTTCTGCTTGCACTTCGACACTGCTTTTTAGTTGTTAATGGACCACGGCCAGGCAGTAAAACTGTGACTCCGGCAGAGGGCATACACTATTCATTTCTGAGGTGTAATAATATCTGTGCCACAGCAGCAAGCACCGGCAGCTCAATTAATGGGCCGATAATAAGGGCGAGAGCAATTAACGGCTGTTCCGGAAACGCTGCAAGCACTACAGCAAGCGCCAGAGGGGAGTTCCTTGCAGTAATAGTCATATTTAAACTTGCCGTGTCTTCATAACTGAACTTGAATATCCTGCCTGCTGTCTGGGCGAGAAGAAAATTAATAGCAAAAAACAGCAGAAGCGGGACGATCATCAGCAGAATTACTTCAAGGTTGTTAAGCAGATGGGACCCCTGCGAAGCAAACATGGCGGCGATCGCTGCGCATAAAAAGAAAATCTGTGAGGAGCCAAAGAAAGGAATAAGTGTATACTTCAATATTTTTTCTTTTTCTCTTAAAAAAAAGTGCGTGAGATTTGCCGCTGCAAACGGCAGGAATAAAAATAATACTACTTCAATCATGGTCGTTAATTCGAAAGTTCCCATTGTTCCTGAAAAGATGAATAAATAAATGGGAAGCAGCGTTACCTGTAACAGTAAATTAACAGGTAAAATAGACGTGGAGAGGGGCATATTTCCTTTAGCTGTAGAAGTGAAAATCAAATACCAGTCCGTACATGGCGTAACGAGTAATAAAATAAAGCCGAGCCAGATGGCAGGGTGATCTGCTAAAAAAACAGCTCCGAGCCCCCATGCTAATAAAGGGGTCCACAAAAAGTTGAGAATAACACTTGTACTTAAAAAATTTACTTTTGTAAAAGCTCTTTTAATTCCTCTTAATGGAATCGTTAAAAAAAGTCCATACAGCATAAACAATAGAAAGGGAAGAATAAAAGATCCGGCATACTGTTCAAAAAAAGCGACCTGGCCAAGAAGCAGACCGGCACCGGCAGCAACTAACATTAGAATAGGCTGTAATCTCTCCATAACACGCATCTGTGAAACTCCTTTAGCTTCGTTAACGGTGCATTATATACCGCTGATTCCTAATGTACGCTGTTTTTTAAAACGATGCACGGGAAAGATCCATTTTGACCGATAAATTTGGAAAAACATGCTTTTTTCAATCAATGCCGGAGAAACTTCCGCATGGTACAATTTGGGAAAGACCTGCGGTAGTATGTCAATGAAAAAATAAGATGATATTTGTTTATCAAAGGACATATTCAAGAAAAAAGCCCGTAGGAAAGAACCCTAGCATTTTTGGTAAAAACTAGGAGTTCGAAAGGTT
>NZ_PZJJ01000003.1 GCF_003044065.1 Alkalicoccus saliphilus | reverse complement strand
TATCCATTACTATAATCACGATCGCATAAAATCCCGTTTAAAAGTAAGCCCGGTACAATACCGCCTGCATCATGAGCCAGCGATTATTTGACAAATTTTGGTGTCTAATTTCAGGGGTGCACATCATATCCCACCGGCGTCTCCGCCGGTCGTTCCGGAGGAAAAAAGCCTCTCCTGAATGGAAGAAAGGACGGAATCAACACATTTTTTAGAAGAGAAACCTTCTTTTTATTTTCCTGCTGGAGCTGCAGCAGGCGACTCCGGGGCGATGAAGGACGAGCAGAAGATCCATTTCTTCCGAGCATTGGGAGGAAGAAATTAGCTGAAGCCGGCCCGCCCGGAAAGCGTCCTGCGGAGGTGAAAGCAGGGAAATGCATAGGCATGTATAAAAAACACTTTATAAACAGCCTGAAGAAGCTGTCCTGATTCTCAGGACAGCTTCTCAGGTTATACTTCAGAATGCTCCTCTTCCCCGACAACTTTTGCTTCGAGTTCCAGTTCCACTCCGAAATTTTCTTTTACCGTGTTTTTTACGAGATCGATTGTTTTCAAATAATCAGAAGCTGTAGCTTTACCTTTGTTAACAATAAATCCAGCATGCTTCGTGGAAACTTCTACGTCTCCAAACCCTTTCCCCTGAAGACCGCTGTCCTGAATCAGCTTGCCGGCAAAATACCCCGGCGGCCTTTTGAACACGCTTCCTACAGAGGGATATTCCAAAGGCTGCTTGGATTCCCGCTGGAAAGTAAGCTCGTCCATTTTTTCCTGTATCGTCTCTTTTTCTCCCGGTGCCAGCTGAAAAACAGCTTCCAGTACGATATAGTTTTTTCTTCCGATAATACTTCTGCGGTACCCGAGTTCCAAATCTTCTTTTTCCACTTTAAGTATTTCTGCTTCCGGCGTAACTACTGTCACATAGTCTATGACATCTTTTACTTCTCCTCCGTAGGCTCCAGCGTTCATGACCATAGCGCCTCCGATAGTACCCGGAATCCCACAGGCAAATTCCAGACCAGTAAGGCTGTAGTCAAGCGCGCAACGGGAGGCCTCCTTAATATCGGCTCCCCCTTGAGCTGTAACCCGTGATCCATCAGCTGTTACGGAAGAAAGATGTTTGAAGTGCATGACAAGGCCGCGCACGCCGCCATCACGCACAATGAGATTCGAGCCGTTGCCGAGCAGCATAAATGGGATCGCATACTCTTTCTGGATTTTGATAATTTCCGCCGTCTGTTCAAACGTCTCCGGGGTCACAAATAAATCCGCCGTGCCACCCATTTTGGTCAACGTATGACGGCTCATTGGTTCATCTTGTTTAACCAGACCTTCTCCACACACTTCTTTTAAGCGCTCATAAATTTCACTGACATTCATTTTTTATCCCTCATTACATTCAAAGTCCCATATATTCATTATAGTTTCTGCATCTTTTTCATTCTATACAATTATAAAGCATTTGCAAATGGTCTGTGGGGAATAATATCTGCTTTCTTTTACAGTTCTGTTAATTTTTCATCGCTGCTCTATTATCTGATGTTTCTTATATCACGCAGGAAGGGTATTTATCTACTGTAATTTACGTAAAAGAAAACTGTGTCTACCGTTGATTACAGCAGAAAACGGATAAATCATTCTACTAAGAGCTGCAAAAAAGCATCCTCCACCACCCGGACTGCTGTAGTTTTTACATACAATGATTTATGATAAACTCATTCTGCTTCCAGCCGGAAAATTTTGTTTTTAAAAGGAGCTAGTTATGTATACTGTTTTTTCCACGTTTGATGTGCCGCCCGAAAAAGCGGACGAAGTTATTGGCATTTATCAAAACCGGTCGCGCATCGTCGATACAGCCCCCGGATTTCTCGATTTTCTCCTGCTTCAGAACGAAAAGCGTCCTGGAGAAATAACGGTCCAGCTTTTTTTCGAATCAAAAAGCGACTATTTAAACTGGGTAAGAAGCGGCGATTTCAAAAAAATTCATGAACTGGAGAAAAAATATCCGGATCAGGAGCTCGCTTCCATTATACCTTCGGTGTCTCAGCATAAGGTCGTGGCAAGATGAACCGGTCATTTTCTACAGAAATGGTTATACGTGAAGTTACTGAACGTATATATAAAGAAGATCCGTCTCTTATAGACAGGTATGGCGAACGCGGGGTGGAGAAATGCCGTGAAGATAATGAACATCATCTCCGTCAGCTCTCGGCAGCCTATACAATTAAAGATGAGAAAATGTTCGTAGATTATGCCCTCTGGCTCGATGGTATACTTCAGCGGCATGGAATGAACACAAAACACCTTACAGACAATTTCCTCTTTCTCTCAGAAGCTCTCGGGAAATATCCCGATGAACAGAGTGCCTGTTATAAGAGATATCTGCAAGCCGCTGCTGAGAAGCTGGGTGAATAGTGAGTCCTTTCGTTGTATAAGCTCCTTCTCTTACCGAGCCGTAAGGCTTGTTGTCAGCTGTTTGGCCTGCGCGATGGAAAAGGATCTTCTGACTGCGCTTTTTCCCACCGGCGTCCCCCACCGTTACGGAGGTAAACCGTTTCTTTATTGGAGAAAGCGGCTTGAAAAGAGCGATTTCTCATGACAGAAAACTTTTTTTGATTTCCCTGCAGCAGCCGCAGGAATGCTCCTGGGTGATTAAGGACGAAAGCAGGGCAGCGTCTATCTCTCCAAATAAAAATACTTTATCAAAAGCCTGAAAAGTCCTGCACCTCCCGTTTTCACGGGGATGCAGGACTTTTATTATGCTGTACTCCCTACGTTTTTCCGAACTTTCCGGTGAAGGCAGTATACAGTGCTGGTACGATAATGATAGTCAGCAGTGCGGAGAAAATCAGTCCGGCTATAATCGAAATAGCAAGCGGTACGAAAAGAACGTCTCCACTCAGTGCCACGGGTGTTAATGCACCAATAGCTGTAAAAGCTGTCAGGAGAATCGGCCGGAGCCTCACCCGTCCTGCTTCCACCACGGCTTCATGAATACCCATCCCCTCTTCACGGCGCTGTTTAATAAACTCCAGCAGAACAATGGAATTTCTTACAACAATCCCGGCCAGTGACACGATACCAAGAAGTGCCGTAAATCCAAGTCCTGTCTGAGTGACAAACAGCCCGACCACTGCTCCTGATGCTGCAATGTGTATCGTGGAAAATACGAGCAGCGGTACAGCAAGCGAGTAAAATTGAATCGCGATAACAATGTAGATCAGGAAAAGTACGACAATGAACAGCGTAGCGAGTTCCAGAATGAAATCAGTCCGCTCCTCTTCTTCTCCCCCGACGGATGCCGTATAGGAGGATCCGGCGGTTTCTTCTGCATCTGCTGCAATGTCTTCAATCTGGGCTGTAAGTGCTTCTTCGTCATTGTCACCGGGATAAACGCGGACCGTCACAGTACGGGTTCCATCATCACGCAGGATACGCGGAATTTCTTCGGTTTCCTCTTCGGCAAGAAGCGTGTCCAGTGTTATGAGTTCCGGAGCTCCTTCCTCCCCGGTTTCTGCTTCAGATGGTATTTCAATTTCTGAGAGGTCGATCGTTTCCCCGCTTTCGATCCGGTCCAGCGTCATCTGCAGGTCGAGCGTTTCTTCTGCCGTGCGGAAAGTAAGTACCGGGATTCCTTCCGTACGCAGACCGATCTGTTCACTCACGGCTCCCGGAGTTAAATTATATTCTTCGAGAGCTTCTCTGTCGGGTTCATAACTGAGAGTCGGCCGGCGTGGACCAAGATCGTCCAGAACGGTACCGCTTTCCGGAATGTCAGCGATCCGATCCTGCATCTCCTCACTCATGTCCATGAGTGTTTCGACGTCCGGTCCCTGCAGTGTCACTGCGATCGGGGCACCGACAGGCGGTCCGGCTTCAATCGTTGTTAACTCGACCTCCGCGTCCGGAAACTCTTCCTGAAGCGGCTCTGTCCACCGGGAAATCGTTTCCTGTGCGGACTGCTCCTCTCTGTTTACACGCAGAAGAAGGTTTCCAGTTTCCTCACTCGTATTATCCATGCCCTGCCCGAAAATAGGTGGCAGTCCATCTCCGGCGTAAACAGCCGTTTCGTAAACATGGGTATCTTCATCGAGGACAAAATCACGCATATCCTCAAGGACGGTTTCTGTTGATTCAAGCGTAGTGCCTGCAGGCATTCTTACTTCCACTGTCACTTCATCTCGATCCGTATCCGGAAAAAATTCGACCGGTATAAAAGGAATCAGCCCATATAAAGCCGTCGTGACCACGAGTCCGGTAATGGCTGTTTTCCAAGGATGACGGACCACCCGGCGCAGAATGGAATCAGCGTACCAGTCGGCAAGCTTCGTAAACTGGTTTCCGAGCAGTCCATCCTCCAATCTGCGGCTCCGTCCATTTTTGGCTATCTGCTTTTTACGGCGCCAGATTAAAAAGATCGGCACAAACGTCAGAGCTACGATCGTGGAGACAAGAATTGTAGTGACGAGCACCGTCGGCAGCGCCCGAATAAAGTCTCCATTTGCTCCGGAAATAAATACAAGCGGAAGAAAGGTGAAGACAATGGTTAACGTGGAAACGATAATCGAAACCCGGACTTCCCGGCTTCCGGCGATGGCTCCCTCCAGCGGCTCCATTCCCTGACGATATTTATTCCTTATGTTATCGCCGACAACGATCGCATCATCGACAAGAATCCCGAGTGCGACAATGAGGCCGATAATCGAAATCTGATTCAGGTCGACTCCGGCGAACGGCAGTGGAATCAATCCGATAAACACAGATGTCGGGATCGCGAGAGCTACAATTACTGCTGAAGAAACATTGAGTCCGAGCAGCGTCACAATAATAACGGAGGCTGCAGCAAAAGCAAAGGAGTAGGCAAGATCCCCAAAAATTTCGTCTACAATCGTCTGCTGCGTATAAAATAAATCAAGCTCGGCTTCTTCCGGCAGCTCCTGTGCCAGAGTTTCCATTTCTTCATTTACTTCACTGTGAAGATCCGGAATACTGACTCCCCGTTCCGGCATCACAGTGAAAGATACTGCAGGTTCTTCTTCGTAAGTTATTCTGTCTTCCGGAGTCTCAAGATCAATGCCGACTTCCGCGATATCCTCCAGATAAACACTTTCTCCATCGAAACTCTGCCCTACGAAGATACCTCCGATTTCCTCAGGTGAAGTAAGCGTTGAAAGCTCCAGCTGAATATTTTCTCCTTCAAATTCATGAATGCCAAGCGGCGGCGTCTGCAGTTCTTCTTCCAGACCATCCAGAATGTCCGGGATTTCCAGACCTGCTTCAAAGAGTTCTTCTGAATCTACATCAATAAGAAACTGCTGATCCGGAAAGCCTTTCACCGTTGTCCTCGAAACACCGGCGATGGATTCAATTTCTCCCTGCCAGTTCTCGACCATATCCCGCAGCTCATAAAGATCCTCGTATGTATCTCCAAGGATATGGTAGCTGGATAGACCGCCCAATCCGTCGCCTTCCGAGAAGTCCGGCGAAGCCTCTTCCGGAAGATCTCCCTCTGTTCCATTTACAGCCTGTTGAATTTCAGTGAATACTTCATTTTGATTCACGTTGTCTTCCAGTTCCACAGTGATGTTGGAAAATCCGGAAGTTGATATGGAACTGATACTTTCTATTCCGTCGATCCCTTCTACTGCGTTTTCCAGCGGCACGGTCACCTGCTGCTCCACCTCTTCCGGAGCTCCTCCGGGATATGATGTGGAAATGTTCCCGATATCTACCGCTATTTCCGGTACCTCCCGCTGCGGCAGCTGAAAGAGTGTCAGCACCCCGACGGCAACAAGTATAAATACAAACATGATGGTAATCTTCGGCCATTGAATCACTTTATCAAACATAGTCTTCTCCCCCTGTTTCAACATAAGTATATTATAATGACAGAAGTGTCATTTTAAATCAAAATTTTTACTTCTGCAGTCCCCCTTTTACGAGTAAAGTCACTTCTTCCACCCAGCTTTCTTCTGAATGCTGGCGGACCGGAATCTGCACCGAAGCCATCACATAACCGACCATTGTATCGATGTGGATATCTTCTCTTATTCTTCCAGCCTGCTGTTCCTGCTGTAAAATAACTTTTACTTTTCCCCGCATCTCTGCAAGAAGTGCTGCCATTTTCTCCGCACTTTTTTCCACCTGCTTTGTTGCCTTTTTGTCGATGTAGGGCATGACCTGCATCATCTGGTGCATATAGGCATACTGCCCCCAGAGACGGATCAGTCCCTCAACGGCATCGTCCTGCCGGGAAACCTTATCAATTTTTTCCACCACCTGCTCCAGCAGATGCACCATAAAGTCAGTCAGCAGCTCTTCTTTTTTAGAGTAATAATTATATATCGTACTCCGGGCTACACCGAGACGCCCGGCGAGCGCTTTGAAGTGAAAACCTGCGTAGCCGGATGATAAAATAAGCTGTTCTGTTTCGTGAAACAGCCTCCCTTTGTCAATCGTTCTCGCACGCCCCATACGTCTGACTCCCTTTCTTATCACAGTAATCTACTGTACCCTTTTCTTTTTTCAAATTAACCTTTATTCAAGAAATAAACAATAAATTTTTCAATGTTTGTATAACTTTTTTATAACAGCCTGCTTTATCCGTCATCCTGCAGCTGTCTGATTGCCTTTAACGGACAGATCGTGCTATTGTTTGAAAGGATATAAGTATACAGGGGGAATGAAAGAATGAAAGCTTTTAAACTGACAGCAGCTGCAGGAATTATTTTCGTGCTGACTGCGTGTGGAAATAATACAGAAGAAATGTCTGCCTGGGAGGAAATCGAGGAAGAGGGAGTACTGACCATCGCTACGTCCGGAACACTCTTTCCTACCTCTTTTCACGACGAGGAGACCGATGAATTGACCGGCTTCGAAGTGGAAATTGCCAGAGAAGCCGCTGAAAGACTTGATCTGGAAGTAGAGTTTTCCGAAATGGGATTCGATGGAATGCTGACGTCCATTAACAACGGGCAGGTGGATCTGGCAGTTAACGATATCGACGTTAACCCACAGCGGGAAGAAGACTTCCTTTTTACCGATCCATATAAATTTTCCTACGGAAGTATGGTTGTAAGAGAAGATGACCTTTCCGGCATTGAAACTCTTGACGACCTGGAAGGAAAGCGTGCAGGCGGTGCAGCTACGACTATTTATATGCAGATTTCAGAGCACTACGGAGCAGAAGGCGTCACTTATGAAAATGTGACGAACGACACCTATCTGCGGGACGTGGAAAACGGGCGGACCGACACCGTACTGAATGACTATTACCTGCAGACAATGGCGGTGGAAGCACTGCCTGAAATTGACGTGACCGTTCACCCTGACCTGTTCTACCATCCGAACAATCAGGCGATGATTATGGACCAGGAAAACACCGAACTGCGGGACAACCTGAACGAAGTGCTTGAAGAAATGCACGAAGACGGAACGATCCGTGAACTGTCCGAACAGTTCTTCGGCGGCCAGGACGTTTCCGAAGAACCCGACGTAGACTTCGCCGACGACGAAACATTCACATTTGAATAGAAAAGCGGAAGAGAGCGCTTTGGGACGCAGCCGGTGGACTGCGCCCTGCGAGATAAAGGAAACCGTGAAAAGCGTAGTTCTTTTCACTGGTTGACTTATCGTAAGCGGGGCAAGGGAAGCGGCCCAGTCCCAGCTCTCTGCAGCTGGACAATAGAAAAGCGGAGGCGGGGGTTCTGGGGCGCCGAAACTGGACTAAGGTCCTCGAGATAAAGGAATCTCAAAAAGGTGCTTTTCCTTTTTGTAGATGACTTATCGTAAGAGGGCAGCGGGAAGTTTCCCAGCTCCACCCCGCCGAAGCTGGACAAAGAAAAGCGGAGCTGACCGTTAAGCTGCGCCGGCATTGGACTGACTCTCCAAAAAAGAAACTTCTTTTCCATAATTTATGGCAGAACCCGACTTTAACAAGTCATATAGCTAAGAAAGCCGGAGTGCTGTAATCTGCACACTCCGGCTTTCTTTAAGGTAAGCTGTGCTGAAAAAATTCAGGCTCCTTTGCTATTCTTCATGCTGAGCCCTGCTTTAATAAGCATTTTAATCCAAATTGAAAGGAGCAAACTATGGGTAACATACAGTGGGAACATATTTTTGATATTCATCTGGCATGGGATTCTCTGCCGTATATTCTTTCCGGTCTCGGTCTCACTCTCCTGATTTCACTTGTAAGTATGGTTATTGGTCTCGTTATCAGCCTCTTTCTTGCTCTCGGAAGGGCAAGCAGCAGATTCTGGCTGCGATGGCCCTCCCGCGTGTATATATCTTTTATGCGCGGCGTGCCGATCTTAATCATTCTTTTTCTTCTTTATTTCGGTTTTCCATTCATCGGCATTGAGTTCGCGGCCGTTACGGCTGCTATCATCGGCTTCAGCCTGAACAGCGCTGCTTACATGGCTGAAATTAACCGTTCGGCTATTGCTGCTATCCCGAAGGGCCAGTGGGAATCTGCCCGCTCCCTTGGTTTCAGCTATCCTAAAATGATGGGGCGTATCATTCTTCCCCAGGCTTCCAGGATTGCAGTACCGCCGCTTGCCAACATTCTGCTTGATTTAATCAAAGCTTCCTCCCTTGCTGCCATGATAACTGTTCCGGAAATCTTTCAGCTGTCCCGTGTCGTTGCCGGAAGAGAAATGGATTACATGACAATGTTCATTCTCGTAGCTTTGATTTACTGGGGAGTATGTACAGTGATGACAATATTCCAGAACTACCTCGAAAAACGGTATGAAAAATTCGGGCAGACGTGATACCTGCTACGGTCGTTCATTCTGCTGAAAAATCATAAAGAGGTTCTCCCGCCCACCGACGAAGAGAGCCTCTTTTTCTGCTTTTTATGCTCTTCCGGCTTTTCTCATTTTTACTGACCGGAAGGCTTTTAATAAAATTTTTAGGACAAGGCGCTCGTCAACGGAGGCACTATTTGTTTTTTCCTGGAAACAACGCCTTCCAGTACGGCTTCATGATTTTCAACTTTCACGTTAAACGCACTGTGCACTGCTTCTTCCTTTTCCCCTGCTGTGAGGAATACAGAATCGTTGGACAAAATATCTGTAACAGCAAGACCGAACAGCACGTAGCCGTTACTCTGCACTTCTTCTTCCATCGCCTTCAGCACTTCTTCTTTCCGGCCGAGCACGTCATCTGCATCCACGACGTTCACCTGGGCAATTTTCACTTTGTGGCTTCCCATCGTAAATTCTTTCGCGTCCATGGTAAGGAGCTGCTCGATCGTTTTACTGCTCATATCCGCACCGGCTTTAAGCATTTCGAGCCCGTATTTATCCAGATCAAGAGCTGCTTTTTCCGCCAGTTCTTTTGCCGCCTGCACATCTTCTTCCGTACACGTCGGCGATTTAAAAAGAAGGGAATCGGAAATAATAGCCGATACCATCAGCCCGGCGATTTCTTTGCTTGGAGTAACCCCATTTTCTTTGTACATTTTGTTTAAAATCGTAGCTGTACAGCCTACTGGTTCTGCACGGTAATAAAGCGGACCATCTGTTTCAAAATTGGCAATGCGGTGGTGATCGATGACCTCTTTGATCTGCACTTCCTTAATATCATCCACGCTCTGCTGAAACTCATTATGGTCTACAAGTACAACTTCTTCCACTTCGTCTGCTGCTTTTTCAATAAGACGGGGTGCGTCTACGCCAAAGTGATCGAGGGCGTACTGTGTTTCCGCCCCTACTTCCCCAAGTCTTACTGCTTCGATGTTTTCACCGAGCTGTTTTTTAAGATCGGCATAAACGAGAGCCGAGCAGATAGTATCCGTATCCGGATTTTTGTGTCCGAATACCAGTAATTTGTTTTCGCTCATAAATTATCGCTCCTTTGCAGCTTTTTTTATCCCGCCTCATTTTATCACGCAGCAGAAAAACCTTCCAGCTTCACCCATAATAAAATGTTGTTCAAATCATCCAGATTTATTCATGTTCAAAAAGTTTTAAAACTAAAGTCGGGAACGTTCAGTTTTTTCAGACTGAAAAGGTCCACGTACACAATCAACAAAAGAAAGCTTTGGCCTTCCCTGTGTGCTGTTTCTGGAATTGTTTAAACGGATCTCTTGAAGAGTAAGGCAAAAACTGGAATAATGACAGTAACTGCACTAAAGGCTATAATATTTCTAACAGCAGTCATGATAACGTGAAAAAGAATCTGAGGTTTAAACCGGTCTAATACAACGGATCGTAAAGTCCGTCAGAAATTATTTGCTCTTCGACTATTCACTGCTCCGCCGCGATAACCCCGGATCGTTTCCAGGAGAGGAGCTGATATTCTCCCCCGGAGTTATCGATGTTTTAAAACATCCGTCAGGAAAGGAGAGTTACTCGTGAAAAATAAACTCGCAGTCTTTTTTATCATGGCAGGACTTGTCCTGGCGGGCTGGAATGGATACGCCTGGATTTCAGAAGCTTCCGCCGGCAAACAGACGATGGAAGCAGATGATATAATCGTTGCTTCCGACGAGGAGAACACTCCAGAAGAAGTTCCGGAATTATCGGCTGGTAACGCTCCAGAGACAGAACTCCCTCCTGAAGAGGAAGAAGCTCCCTCCCGTGACTATGACGAATATGACAAAGGGGATGAAGCAGGAGTACTGCTGATTCCTGATATTGACATGAAGTATCCTGTCTACTGGGGTACGGACGACGACACACTTTCCCAGGGAGTCGGCTATCACGAAGGGGATTTCACTACCCCTCCTGACGGGAAAAGACATACCGTATTATCCGGCCACCGCGATACTGTCTTCAGTGAACTCGGTGATCTGGAGGACGGTACAAAAATGTATATGCAGTTTGAAGGAGTACAGTACGAATACGAAATCCAGAAAACGTGGATTACCGATGCAGAAGACCGTTCGGTTATCGTCGATAAGGATGATCCTACACTGACATTGACGACCTGCTATCCATTCTCTTTCATCGGCCCTGCACCGGACAGATACATTATCGAAGCTCCACTCGTCAATGTTACCGAAATGGACTGACGTTATAACATTACATTATTCACTCATAGGCTGTCCCGCTTTTTCCGGGGCAGTTTTTTTGAATGTCGTTACCCGTTCATGAGTGTCGTTTTCGAATATTCTATTCACGTATTTTGCTTTGTGTAAGCTGCCTTACTTTTTATTTTCATAAATAAGGGTATGGTAGTAAGTGAAGCAGAATATATTAGGAGGTAATTGAATGAGCCAGAAAATGTCTTTTGAAGTAACTGGAACAACAAACGGAATGACAACGGAACTCGACTCAAAAAATCACAGAATCGTTATTGATGAGCCGGAAAGCATGGGAGGCGCGGACAAAGGACAGGATCCACTCTCCAACCTTCTCGCTTCTCTTGCCGGATGCGAAAATGTGATTGCAAATATGGTAGCTAAGGAAATCGATTTTGATCTGCAGGGAATAGATTTCCGCGTAACCGGAGAACTTGATCCACGTGGATTGATGGGCCAGGCAGACGTTAAGCCTTATTTTTATGACGTGTCAATCGAAGCTGAGGTAAAAACCTCGGAATCCGAAGACCGTATTGAAGAGCTCAAGCAGAAGACAGATGCCAGATGTCCGGTATATACGACACTGGAAGCCGCAGGTATACCGATTCGTGCAGAATGGAACAAAGCCTAGTCGACTGCCGCTGCCACAATAAAGGAGGAAGCTGATGAAAGCCCTTTTTCTGAACGGCTCCTTGAAACAAAGTCCGGAACTTTCTCATACTTCCGGGCTTCTCGAGGAAGCAGCAGCCTGGTTTGAAAAGCTTGGTATCGAAACGGAAGAAATCCGACTCGCTGACTATAGGATCCTCCCGGGAATGAAACCGGACATGGGGAACGGTGATCAGTGGCCGGATATTATGAAAAAAGTAATGCAGGCAGAAATTCTGATTGTGGGAACGCCTGTCTGGATCGGGGAGAAAAGCAGTGTCGCAACCCTTGCGATGGAGCGTCTTTATGCTTCCAGCGGGGAACTGAACGATTCCGGCCAGTCCATTTATTACAACAAAGTCGGCGGTGCTGTTATAACTGGTAATGAAGACGGGGCGAAGGAATCAGCGAAATCCATTCTTTATGGACTTTCTCACATCGGCTTTACCGTACCTCCGAATGTCGATGCCTACTGGGTCGGAGAAGCCGGTCCCGGTCCCTCCTACCTCGACACAGAGCGTGACAATGCATTTACACTGCGCAACACCCGAATTATGTCTTATAATCTTGTGCACTTTGCACGAATGTTCCAGTCCGCTCCTATCCCCGCAGAAGGAAACGTAAGAGAGTAAATTTTACAGCAGCCCTTCCGAGTGAAACGGCAGATCCGCGAATCCATCGGACAAGGATGTCTCCTGCGTCAGCCTCACAGACGTAAGGGACATCCTCTTTTTATAACCGGTTATTTCCCAGTTTGAAAAATGAGGAAAAAGTTGCTTCCTCTCCCCCCCTCACTTACAATTAGTATATAACTACTTTTTATAAAGGGGATAGTCGTAATGAGCTACCATCAACCACCGGCAGCATTTGTTTCCAGTGCTGTTCTACGTGTGAAAAATTTAGAAAAAAGCATTGAATTTTATAAGGAAACTCTGGGCTTTCATGTCGAAAAGCCTTCTGAGTCCTCCGCCCTTATCTCAGCTGACAGAAAAAATATCCTGCTGACCCTTCAGGCGGATCCTTATTTCAAACGCCCTGCAGTTCCGAAAAACGGTCTCTTTCACCTTGCCTTTCTGCTCCCCGACAGGCCTTCTCTTGGAGCCGTCCTGAAACATCTTGTTGAGCGTAACTACCCGCTTCAAGGTGCATCGGACCACGGAGTAAGTGAAGCTTTGTACCTCGCTGATCCTGAAGGAAACGGGATTGAACTTTACTGTGATCGTCCTGCTTCTTCCTGGAAATGGAAGGGGGATCAAGTGCAGATGACTACCCAGGCGCTCGATGCGGAAGGACTGCTGGCAGAAGCCTCTGTGTTTGAAGGAATGCCTGCAGAAACCATTCTCGGACATATTCATCTGCAGGTGAATGACATAAGAGAAGGAGAAAGTTTTTACATCGATTCCCTTAATTTCGATAGAGTTTCTACGATCGGAGACCATGCCCTGTTCATTTCCACAGATGCCTACCACCATCATATTGCGATGAACACATGGAGCGGCCGGCATAAGAAGGCACTCTCCAAAGATGAAACCGGACTCGCCTCTTTTCAAATCGTTTATCCTGACAGAAACAGCCTTCTTAACGTTGAAAAGTCTCTTCAGGAAGCCGGAGCTGCGGTAACCGGTACTGAAAACGAACTCCAGACGGTGGACCCTTTCGGTATCACAGTGGAGTTAACAGTCTATAACGGCGGATCAAACTCGTATCAGTAACTTCTTTATAACTCTTCACAAAGTACGTTAATAAAGAAGTATTTTCCCCGATAAGCAAATGAAAAGGTTCAGGACATTGGCCCTGAACCTTTTTTAAATGCTGTCTTTTATACTTTATTTACACGCTGAAATATCTTCCTTCCGGATGGGCAAAGACCATCGCTGTAACGCTTGCTTCCGGCTCCATCATGCAGCCTTCCGTCAGCTGAATGCCGATGTTTTCCGGTTCGATCAGGCGGAACAGTTTCTTCTGGTCTTCCAGATCAGGACAGGCAGGGTAACCGAATGATACACGAACGCCCTGATACTTTGCAGAGAAGCGCTCCTGCATCGTAAAGTCCGGAAGATCAGGGAAACCCCACTTATCCCGCATCAGCTGGTGCACTCTTTCTGCAAGTCCTTCAGCCAGCTCGAGGGCGGCTGCCTGAATAAGATGGCTGTCCATATACTCCCCGGCTTCTTTCGCTTCTTCCGCCAGGACACGGATACCTTTTCCGGCTGTTACAGCAAGGAAGCCTACGTGGTCCATCACACCGCTTTCCTTCGACCGTAAAAAGTCTGCAAGGCAGAGGTACGGAGCTTCTTTCTGCCGTGGGAAAGTAAAAGTTTCCACCACTTTCGTCTGGTCAGCCGGGTCATAAATAATAACCGAATCTCCGTCTGACTGGGCCGGGTAGAACTGGTACATTCCGTCTGCCCGCAGCAGTTTCTCCCGGTCAGCCCGTGCGAGAAAGTCGTCGACACGCTGTTTCAGCCCGATGGTCTTTTCGTCCTGCCGCTCCAGCTTTCTTTTTACATTCCCCTGAAGACCAAGGTGGGAGCCGAGCAGTGTCTGCATATTCACGTAAGGGTACAAATGAGTGAGCTTGTAATCACGAAGAATATGCTGCTTGTAATCTTCCGGCACAAACAGAGGTGCTTCCCGGTCCACTGTGGAAACAGGCGCTTCCATTGTTGCCGTCGCTGTTTCACTCTGCTTGCGGCTCAGATCGTCCGCTGCCCGCTGCTGGGCTTTTTCCTGCTTCTCCACTGTGGTACGGGCCAGTTCCTGCCGTTCTTCCGGCTTTACGAGCCGGTTGGCAATTTCCAGACCGTTCATCGCATCTTTGGAATACAGCACCATCCCCTCGTATTCCCGGGCGATTTTTGTGTCTGTAAAGCGGCGGGTCAATGCAGCTCCTCCTACAAGAATCGGAACATTGATGCCTTTTTCCCGGAGGTCGTTGGCGGTGATGACCATCTGCTGGGTCGATTTTACGAGCAGACCGGAAAGTCCGATCATATCAGGCTGCTCTTTTTCTACTGCTTCAATCAGTTCATTCGGGGCGACTTTAATACCGAGATTAACAATTTGAAAACCATTGTTTTTCAATATGATCTCAACAAGGTTTTTTCCGATATCATGTACGTCCCCTTTAACGGTTGCAAGGATCACTTTACCTTTGCCGCGGTCATCCTTTTTCTCTTCCATATGAGGTTCCAGATGGGCTACCGCTGCTTTCATCGCCTCTGCACTCTGCAGTACTTCTGCAACAATCAGCTCGTTATCATTAAACAGTTTTCCGACCTTATCCATCCCGGTCATAAGCGGTCCGTTAATAATGCCGAGAGGTTCATCATATGCCTCCAGCGCTTTGTCAAGATCCGGGTAGAGCCCTTCTTTCGTGCCTTCCACAATGTAGCCGGCCAGCCGCTCTTCAAGCGTCATCGTCTCCTGGGCCTGTTCGGCTTTTGGCTTTTTCTTTCTGTAAAATGCCGTAAAGGAAGCAAGTGTTTCATCGTCCGTCTGAAAAAGGAGGGAGTCTGCCAGCTGTTTTTCTTCCTCAGAAACTGATCCATAGCGTTCCAGCTTCTCGGTGTTTACGATGGCATAATCAAGACCTGCTCTTGTACAGTGATAGGTAAAAGCAGCATTAAGCACTTCCCTGCCGAGCGGCGGCAGACCGAAAGACACGTTACTGACTCCTAGAATGGTCATACATTCCGGCATTTCTTCTTTAATCATACGGATGCCGTCCACTGTCGCTTCCGCAGAACCGATATACTGCTCATCACCGGTTCCTACCGGGAATACAAGCGGATCGAAAATAATGTTTCTCGCTGGAATACCATATTTCCCGGTAAGCAGCTGATAAGAGCGGCGGGCAATATCCAGCTTTCTTGCCGCTGTAACGCCCATCCCCTCCTCATCTATTGTTCCAACGACGAGAGCAGCACCAAACCTCCGTGCGAGGGGGGCTACGGCTTCAAAACGTTCTTCCCCGTCTTCCAGGTTGATGGAATTGATAACAGCTTTACCCTGAGAATAGGTTAATGCCCTTTCAATAACATGTTCATCCGTGGAGTCAATCATGAGCGGCACTTTTACTTTGTTAATGACCTGATTAAGGAATTTTTCCATGTCCTCCATTTCATCCCGGTCCGGATCCGCCAGACATACATCGATTATGTGAGCTCCTTTTTTCACCTGCGCACGGGCAATTTCGGAAGCTTCTTCAAATTTTTCTTCAGCAATCAGCCGCTTAAACTTTTTGGAACCGATAACGTTTGTCCGTTCTCCGACAAGCAGCGGTCTCATTGATTCATCATAGACGAGCGGTTCAATACCGGAAACAGTATGAGGGAGACTTTCCTGCGGCCGGCGGGGCTGATAGCCCTTCAATGTTTCGTTCATGACCCGGATATGCTCCGGTGTTGTTCCACAGCAGCCGCCTACAACATTCAGCCAGCCCTTTTCCGCAAAATTCGCCAGCTTCTGCGCAAGCATGGCCGGCGATTCATGGTAATGCCCTTCTTCGTCAGGAAGTCCTGCGTTTGGATAGCAGTGCACGTACGTAGTAGAGAGCTCAGACAAAGAACGGAGATGATCCTGCATAAATTCCGGACCAGTCGCGCAGTTAAGTCCAACAACGGCCGGCTTCATATGCTCCAGGGAAATATAAAATGCTTCGATACTCTGCCCGGCAAGCGTTGTCCCCATCGGTTCGATCGTTCCGGAAATAATAAGCGGAAGCTTCCGGCCTTTTTCCTTCTCTGCCCGCTCAATCGCCACATAGGCAGCTTTTACATTACGCATGTCCTGACTCGTTTCGAGGAGAAGCAGATCCGCTCCGCCGTCATACAGGCCTATAACCTGTTCGTAATAGCTGTCAGCCAGTTCTTCAAACGTGGTCCCGCCGGTAACAGAAAGGGATTTTGTAGTAGGACCCATTGCCCCGGCAACAAATCTCGGCTTTTCCGGTGTCGAAAAGTGATCGGCTTCCTCCCTGGCAATTCTCGCCGCCTCCACGTTTATTTCATACGCTTCTTCCTGGAGGTCATAGTCTGCAAGGACGATGGACGTCGCCCCAAACGTGTTCGTTTCGATAATATCCGACCCTGCCTCCAGATACTCCCGGTAAATGCGGCGGATGACGCCTGGAGACACGAGGTTTAAATATTCATTGCATCCTTCATATTCCTCCCCGCCGAAATCCTCTGCTGAAAGATCCGCGTTCTGAAGCATCGTGCCCATCGCCCCATCCAGCAGCAGGATGCGTGACTGAAGCTCTTTTTCAAATGTAGTCATACTAATCGTCCCTTCTTATCTGCGCTTCTCAGCGGCTTCCCGCAGTTAGTCGTTCCTGTTCGCGAATATGCTGTGTCAACGTTTCTGTAATATTGTATCGGAGAAACGGCGTAATGAGATACAGTGTGGAGAAATGTTTCATCGCTTCATCCACCAGCTCCTTAGCCAGACGGATCCCCTCTTTCTCACTTGCCTCCCGGTCACCGGAAAGAGCTTTCATCTGTTCCCTCACTTCATCTGTCAGTTTAATGCCCGGAACCTCATGGTGCAGAAATTCAGCATTTCTGCTGCTGACGAGCGGCATAATACCGATATAGACAGGTACTGGGAGGTGTGCTACAGCTTCGGCAATTTCCTTAATACGCTCCGTACTGTAAACCGGCTGACTCATAAAGTAGTCAGCACCCACTTCAATTTTCTTTTCCAGACGCTGTACTTCCCGGTCCAGCCTTCTCGCATTGGCATTAAAAGCTGCTCCGATAGTGAAAGAAGTTTTCGCTCCGAGATCCTTCCCGGAAAAAGAGGTCCCTTCGTTCAGCTGTTTAATAAGCCGGATCAAATCCATGGAAGACATATCGTAAACAGAAGTCGCCCCTGGGAAATCCCCGACTTTAGCAGGGTCTCCTGTAATAGCGAGAATATCTCTTACCCCCAGTTCGTGGAGCCCGAGCAGGTGGGACTGCAGTCCGATGATGTTCCTGTCACGGCATGCGACGTGGAGAAGAGGACGCGTTCCTTCACTCTTGATCTTTGTTCCAAGTGCAAGATTATCAATCCGGGAGGAAGCCAGTGAATTGTCTGCCAGTGTCACTGCATCCACCCCGGCATTCGTAAGAGCTTTTGCCCCGTCCATAAAGGCCGGCACTCCGGAAAGAGCCTTCGGAGGATCGAGCTCCACAATGACTGAGGTTTTTCCTTCCGGTATATCCGTCAGTTTCGGAAGCTGCGGCTCTGCATCCATAAACGTCTGGGCAGTCCGTTCTTTTACCTGCTTGCTTTTTACCGGTACGAGGTTGTCTCGTTCTACCGCTTCACGGATAGCCCGTATGTGATCAGGTGTCGTCCCGCAGCACCCGCCGAGAAGAACAACCCCCTCTTCCACGAGCGCTTTTGTCATATCCCCGAAATATGTCGGGTTTGACTGATAGGAAAAACGCCCATCCCGAACATTTGGCAGGCTGGCATTTGGATAGACGCTGATACCAGCTGTTTTAAGGAGAGAAATTTCTTCCAGGGACTGCAGCATATGGTACGGTCCCATCCGGCAGTTAACACCTGCAACATCAGCCCCCAGAGCTTCGAGCTCTTCCAGTGCTTCCTGCAGGTGTCTGCCTGTATGAAGTACGCCGATATCCCCAAGTGTCGCCTGGGCAATGATCGGCTTTTCTGTGAGCGGCCGAAGGTACTTCAGCAGCTCGATCAATTCCTGAAAGTCGTAAAACGTCTCGAGAAGAAATCCGTCCACATTGGTATCAAGAAGAATATCAGCCTGTTCCTTCAGGCTTGCCACTCTTTCTTCCAGAGGCTCTTTCTCCTGGTGCATCGTCGCTACACCGCCGATCGTAGCCGCTGTGTAGGCTTTTCCTGCAGCTGCTTTTACGGCAATTGCGACAGCCGCCTCATTGAGCTCCTTCACGTTGTTTTCCTGCTGATAGCGGGCCAGTTTATGTCTGTTCGCTGCATAGGTGTTTGTCTGAATAATTTCTGCGCCGGCTTCAATATATGCCTGATGTACACGGCTGATTTTTTCCGGAGCTGTGATATTCAGCTCCTCAAAGCAGCCGTGGATCCCTTCCTGGTAAAGGAGCGTCCCCATCGCTCCGTCCCCGACTATAATACCTTCTTTTAACCTTGCTTTCAGACTCATCTCCAGCTCTCCTTTACTCCGATCTTTTTAAAAGCCTGCGCAAAATCATTCATTAGATCTTCCGGTTTTTCCAGTCCTACAGATAGACGAAGCAGTCCGTCCGTTATTCCGCGCGCATTTCTTTCTTCATCGGACATTGCCGCATGCGACATCGTTGGAGGGTAGGAAAGAATGGATTCCACGGCCCCGAGGCTGACAGCAAATACTGGAATTTCCACTGCCTGTACTACTTTTCGTACTGCTTCTTTATCTGCGAGACGGAAAGACAGCACCGCTCCGGCTCCTTCTGCCTGTTCCTGATTAATATCGTAACCGGGATGATCTTTCAGACCCGGGTAATAAACGTGTTCTACTTCCGGCTGTTCAAGAAGCCAATCGGCAATTTTTGCAGCTGCAAGCGAGGAAGCTTCCATCCGTGTATGAAGTGTCTTCAGCCCGCGGAGAACGAGCCAGCAGTCCTGCGGTCCGAGAATGGCTCCGAAGCTGTTCTGGAGAAACTTCAGTTCTCCTGCCAGCGCCTCATCTTTTACGATTGTCAGGCCGGCCACCACATCACTGTGCCCGCCGATAAATTTGGTGGCGCTGTGAACGACGACGTCGACGCCGAGATCGAGCGGCCGCTGCAGTACCGGAGTCATGAAGGTGTTATCCAGCACTGTCAGGCATCCCTGCTTTTCCGCGATTTTCACGATCTCTTTAATAGGCGTAATCTTCATGGTCGGATTAGAAGGAGTTTCCATAAATATCATCTTTGTATTCGGCTGTACCGCCCGGGCTACCGCTTCCGGGTCTGTCATATCAACAAACGTGTGCTCAATTCCCTGACGCTGAAGTACTTTCGTTGTCAGGCGGAACGTCCCTCCGTAAACATCGTCCGTAATTACAAGATGATCCCCTGAAGAAAGCATCATAAAAGTCGTGGAGATTGCCGCCATGCCGGACGCAAAAGCAAAACCGTGTGTTCCATTCTCCAAATCGGCTATCGTATCTTCCAGTGCTTCTCTCGTCGGGTTACCGGAACGGGCGTAGTCGTAGTCACCGAACTGCTCGATGTCCGGCTGGTCAAACGTGGAAGCGTGCTGAATCGGCACACTCACCGCACCGGTGTGCGGGTCTGTTTTATGTTTGGAATGAATGAGTGAAGTCTGTTTGGAAAATGTCATGTGCGTGCCTTCCTTTCTTTTGCTGCATATTGAAAAGCTTCATCCAGATCTTTTATTAAATCTTCAGCTGATTCGATTCCTACGGAAAAACGGAGCAGCCGGTTACAAACCCCAAGTTTAAAACGGATTTCCTCCGGGACATCTGCATGAGTCTGGGTAGCCGGATAAGTCATCAGGCTCTCCACTCCTCCCAGGCTTTCCGCAAAGGAAATAACTTTCAGTGCCTGCAGGATAGGGTTGACCATTTCTTCTTCCTCCACCCTAAAAGAAAGCATGCCGCCTTTTCCGGGATAGATAACTTCCCGGCAGAGAGGCTGACTCTCCAGATATTCCACTACAGCTTGGGCGTTTTCTGTATGCTTGTCCATCCGGAGCTGCAGTGTTTTCATTCCGCGCAGTACGAGCCAGGAATCCATAGGGGAAAGCACAGCACCTATACTGTTGTGATAATAAAACAAATCTTCTCCAACTTTTTCTTCCCTTGCTACGACCAGCCCGGCGATAACATCATTATGACCGGAAAGATACTTGGAAGCACTGTGGATGACAATGTCGGCCCCGTAGTCAAACGGACGCTGTATAACCGGTGTGTAAAACGTATTATCTACAATAAGAAGCAGTCCGTGCTCATCGGCAAGCTTTCCGTAGGCATCAAGATCCGCTTCCTGCATAAGTGGGTTTGTCGGCGTTTCAATGAAAAGTGCCTTCGTATTTTCATTAATTTTATCCCGGAACGTGCTGATGTCCTCCGGTTCTGCGTAATGAAAGTTTACTCCCCAGCGCGTCCATCCATTTTCGAAAAGACGGTACGTTCCGCCGTAAAGGTCACTTGTAGCTATGATTTCGTCTCCCTGCTCAAATAAGGAAAGAACCGTCTGCACAGCAGCCATTCCGGAAGCACAGGCAAGCCCTCTGGCACCTCCTTCGAGGTCTGCAATCGTTTCTTCAAGAACAGTTCTCGTCGGATTTCCCGTGCGGGAATAATCGAATCCCGTTGACTGGCCGATTCCTTCATGACGGTATGCGGTGGAAAAATAAACAGGTGTATTAACAGCGCCTGTCACATGATCCCTCCGGTTTCCTGCCTGTACGAGCTGTGTTTCCAGTGTGCGTTTTTCCTCTGCCATGACAAATCCCTTCCTTTTCTTCTCAGTTGTCGTGATGTGGTAACAGATTTTATAAATGTGGATATAAAAAAACTTCTCCCTCATCTGTAAAAGATAAAGAAGAAGATGCTGTATCTGTCTTCTTATCTTGCAGGATTCCCTGCAGGAATTAGCACCTTGCCTTCCGGCTGGTTGCTGAGACGTCATCAGGCCTTTCCCTCGGTCTCTCTTGATAAGAATTTATATCGTTATATTTGTTTAGCTTGATAATTAATCATTCTAACGAAAAAAGAGTGTCTTTGCAACGCTGGTATTAAAAATCTTCATAATTATCACTTTACTTGCTTCTGTTTCATTTTCTAATGAACAGAAGACTTTGTCTGATAATTTGAATACCGATAAATTTCATAAGAGACGATTTTTCGGTTCCGGCGTTATACAAGACTTAAACAACACCTTCTATACAAACTGAATTGCAGTAAAATTTTCCATTTACTGAACATAGGTAAATATATTTATTTTTATTAAGGACTTTAATACTAAAAATGTTTATTAACAAGCTTTTACAGAGGTGGAATATTACTATAAAGTGAATTTTTTTAAAATTTTAAAAATAAATGTTTCATTTTGTCAATATGGAGGTAAAGATAACTGTCGCTGTCTTTGTACAACTTTTGTCGAAGTTTTGTTTATATTTATAACCAAAAATTACAAGGAGATGGTTAAGTTGCAAAAATCAAAAATTGTTCTTTATACCCTGCCTGCTTTATTAGTTGCGGGAATGGCCACACCAGCTTTAGCTGACAGTCACGGAGACGAAAACGCGATGGTGCGTGTGCTGCACGCCTCCCCTGATGCACCGGAAGTGGACGTTTACGTTAATGGAGATGCTGCCGTTGAAGGTGCCGCCTTCCAGGACATTACTGATTACCTTGAACTGCCTGCCGGAGATCATGAAGTAGCTATTTTCCCTGCAGGGGAAGGCGGAGAAGGTGACCCTGTTATTGAAGAAACGCTTACAGTAGAAGGCGGTATGAATTATACAGCCGCAGCAGTGGATACACTGGATAACCTGACCCTTGAAGCTTTTGCTGATGATAACACGGTGGAAGAAGGTATGACTAAAATCCGCGTCGGCCATATGTCACCTGGAGCACCGGCTGTAGACGTCGGGCTTGTGGATGGAGATTCCTTGTTTGAAGGTGCTGAATTTTTCGCTGTAACTGATTACCTGGAGCTTGACCCGGACACGTACGATCTGGAAATCCGTGCAGCCGGTACTGAAGATGCAGTATTAGATCTTTCAGGAACTGAATTGGAAGCCGATACTGTATACTCCGCCTATGCTGTCGGTGCGGATGCCGATGAACTTGAAGTAGTGCTTGTAGCTGATGAAGCACACGCAGCACCTTCCGAAATGCCGGCTACTGGTATGGGAGGCGCTTCCCAGTCTGCTAATTACCTGCCGCTCGCCTTGACAATACTTGCCGGGGGCCTTGGTGCAGCTTTTCTTTTTCGTAAAAAGATTCTCCCTCAGGCATAGTCTTATATTAATTCTTCCTCTTCTCCTGCTTCTAAGCGCCTGCACTTCCGAAACAGAAGAAAGCATGGAAGCTCCTTTACAGCAGGCCGGCGCTGCCGTTCCTGCTGAAGAGGAGAAAGAAACAGCTCCGGAAACACCACCTCCGGATGAAGAAGCTGTCATAAACAGCACCGCTGATTCCAAACCGGTGGAAGCAGTTCCGGGAAGCACTTCCCAGGGGATTGATCCGGGGAGGCTGGAAATACCGGCTATCGGAGTGGATGCCCCCGTCGAAGATGTCGGTCTCGACGAAGCAGGCGCGATGGAAGTTCCGGAGGAAGGTGAATTAATCGGATGGTTCAGCCGCGGACCAAAGCCGGGAGCACAAGGTAATTCTGTCCTTGCCGGACACGTTGATGATCGGGAGGGTCCCGCGGTTTTCTATGACCTGAAGGATCTTGAAATCGGTGACGAGATTAAAGTACACGATGAAAGTGGGGAAACGAACGTATTTCAAGTTACGAATATGGAAGTTTATCCTTATGATGACGCCCCGATTCAGACTGTTTTCGGGCCCTCTGCTTCCAGAAATCTCAATTTAATAACCTGCACCGGTGAATTTGATCGGGATGCAGGAACCCATCGTGAACGGCTTGTTGTTTTTACCGAGCTTGTTTCCTGAATTTTTTCACCCTGACTTTGTCGGGGTGTTTTTTTATGTGCTGCTTAAGTTACAATAAGTGACAACTAAAATTATCGGGAGGTAGCCTATGAATAACACGAAAAAACTGACGATTATGGCGATGTTTACGGCTGTTGGAATTGTAGGTGCTGCTTTCATCTGGTTTCCGACCGGTGTCGCCCGGGCCTACCCTGTGCAGCATGCTGTCAACGTCATGGCGGCAGTACTTCTAGGCCCCGGGCCCGCCGTGATGATTGCTTTTGTTATCGGTCTTCTCCGGAATCTGATGGGGCTGGGAACGATACTCGCCTTCCCCGGCGGTATGATCGGCGCTCTGCTTGCAGGGCTGTTTTACCGCTGGAAACAAAAAACCTGGATGGCTGCCATTGGTGAAATTATTGGTACAGCTGTGCTCGGTTCGCTGCTTGCCGTACCGATCGTGACCTTTTTTCTAGGCCAGCCGGCAGCTGTACTTGCCTTTGTTCCCGGCTTTCTTATAAGCAGCGGGGCCGGAGCTGCCATTGCTCTCCTTATTCTCAGCCGGTGGAAGCCGGATTGGGCATCGGAAGGAAAAAAGTAAGGTTCTGTTACTCCCCCCTCTCCTGATAAGAGCGGGAGCTGATTGACAGTATTAGAAAGATAAACAAGCTGAAAAGAGGCTGATGCTCCAATCTCCTGGAGCATCAGCCTCTTTTTTAGAACTGAAGTGTTACCTCTTTATATTCGGAACAGTGTTTCTTTTAAAGGATTATGTTGCTGCCCGTTTATTACATGCCCTGATAGCTACGGCATGCTTCTGCGCACCGGTCACACATCTCTGCACAGTGTCTGCAGTGGTCGTGGCTGTGCTGACGGCATTCGTCTGCACATGCTTTACACACCGTTTCGCAGACTTTAAGCAGTTCTTCTAAAAACGGCGTATCCCTTTGCAGCGCCTGTTCCGTAAAGCCGCAGATGTCTGCGCATTCCCGGTCGAGGCGGATACAGTTAGCCATCATGTTCACGTCTTCTTCTTGAAGACACGCGTCATAGCAGTGGTTACAGGCTTCCATACATTCGTGAAGAATTTTTGTGAGTTCCTCTTTCTGCAGATCGTTCATAAACAATTCCTCCTTGAATAATGTCTTTAACCTTCCGTTTCCCTATCCGGAGGTTAATTAAACCACTATTCAGAAAAAAAATCAGAATTTACTGCTTCTGAACCTTTTCAGGAGAATTGCCGGTATTCCAGACTTTTTCCCATTCCACTTCGGGCACAAGCCCTTCTTCTGCTGCACGGCGTAAAAGAGTCTCCACCGCATATCTCCCCTGGCTGCCAAGAGCCATGGAATATTCATTGACATAGAGATCAATGTGGGACTGAGCAACTTCCCGCGACATTTCCTGAGCATGCTCCATCACGTAGTCCATCGTATTATCGGGGGTCTCCCAGGCCTGATGCAGAGAAGTTCTGATGGATGCAGCCAGTTTTTCGCTGTCCACTCCTTTACGGGCAATAATTGCTCCGAGAGGGATCGGCGCTCCCGTATCTTCCTCCCACCATTCTCCAAGGTCCACAAGCATTGACAGGCCGTAGTTTTTGTACGTGAAGCGCGCCTCGTGAATGACCAGTCCGGCATCTACGCTTCCGCTCTGTACTGCCGGCATAATTTCATCAAACGGCAGAACGATAATTTCTGCTTTTTCCTCCGGAAGCTTCTGGGCCTGCCAGAGACGGAAAAGCATATAAGCCGTGGATCGTTCACTTGGGACAGCGACTGTTTTACCTTTTAAATCGTCTGGCTGCTTTGCTTCTTTTGTCAGCACGAGCGGGCCGCATCCTCTTCCCAGTGCCCCTCCGCACTGGATCAGCTGATAATTTTCTGCGGCATAGGGAAAAGCCGCGTAGGAAATTTTCATTACTTCCGGGCCCGTCTGCTCTGCAGCCCACGTATTTGTTTTATCAATATCCGCATAGGTAACTTCGACTTTTTCTGCCCCCGGCACGCTGTCATGGACAAGCCCGTGAAAAATAAACGTGTCATTCGGACAGGGAGAAAATGCTATTTTCATTTTAATGCCTCCTTTAATAGACGTAGCGAATCTGTCAGGGCGGTAAGTGCTCTTGAAAGCTCCCATCCTCCCAGATCACGCGGACCGACTTTGTTGGATATCGTCCGCAGTTCGAGATAAGGAATACCCGCGGCGTCGGCGGCAGAGGCGACTCCTGCTCCCTCCATCGCTTCTGCGAAGGCTTCCGGATATCTTATACGAAGGTTCCGTTCGCCGCTGTCGGTACCGGTAGCCGTAGAAACCGTCAGAATCTGGCCAACGTGGGTTGTTTCGGCAGGAAAAGCCGGCAGGACCGATTCAGCTATGTTTGTGTGCCACGTATTTTTACCGAAACCGAGATCCTCTGCGTTGATAAATCCATCCGGCGACTCTGCCCCGAGATCCGCAAGAATACTTTCGGAGCCGAGAACTGTATCGCCTATAGAACTTCTTCCGGCAAACCCTCCTGCTACTCCCGCATTAATAACGATATCCGGTTTGTTTGTTCCGAGAAGTACAGCCGTCCTTACTGCCGCTTCCACCGGCCCAAATCCGCACAGAGCTGTCTGCCAGGACGGATCTGTTCCAATTCCATCCTGGACAGCTTTTCTTTCTTTTTCCACAGCGGTTAAAATTAATATGTTTTTCATATAAGCTGTTGATGTCCTTTCAGTTTTTTGTTATTTTTTTAAGGTTCTTAATAATAAACTGGTTTCAGTTTAGCAGGAAGAATGTATAATTGAAATGCCCGCTCCGGCTCCATGTGTAAAAGACAAAACTCTTCTTACTTTCCACCCCCGTTTCTGATATAATGTTATTCGGTGTAAAACTATCCATATTGGAAAACAAGAGGGATTTATATAGAGCAGATTTTTGTCCGGCAGAGCCATCGTCAGCTGAAAGATACAACGGGAGGTAACTGAATATGCACGAATTATTTTATTTAAGCCTGTTTGCGGTGGCGGTTTTTTACGTAGGATTCAAGGAACGTCGTAAAATGGACCGCCACATCGACCGGATTCCGAACCGGATACTTGTAAATGGTGTCCGCGGGAAATCGACAGTAACCCGCCTGATCATGGGAATCACGACGGAAGCCGGCCACCGGGCTGCCGGGAAAACGACAGGTACGTCGCCGCGCCTTTTCTACTCGGATCAGGAAGAAGAAGAGCCGATCATGCGGAGTCTGCAGGGGGCTAATATTTCCGAGCAGAAAATTATCAACAATCAGGTGGCCCGACGGAATGTTGAAACATTCACGGCAGAATGTATGGCTGTAAACCCTGAGTATCAGAGGGTGTTCGAAGAGAATTTTGTAAAACCTCATATTACGGTTATTACAAATATCATCGAAGACCACCTGGACGTTATGGGACCTACGCTTGATCAGATCGCGGAAGCTTTTTCCCGTACGATTCCAAGAAACGGCTACGTCGTCATGCCCGAAACAAAATATTCCCGGTTTTTCCGGCGGGTTGCAGCATCTAAAAATTCAGAAGTTGTCTTTTTTTCCACAGAAGGCATCGAAGAAGAATATCTGCAGCAGTTTCCTTACATGATGTTTGCTGAGAACGCCGCGATCGGCCTGGCCGTGGCAGACATTCTCGATATTGACCGGGAAACGGCTCTCCGAGGTATGCTGAATGCCCCAGTCGATCCGGGAGCGATGAGGATTCATACGTTTGGCGAAGCAGAAGAACCCAGCTACTTCTTTAATGGGTTTGCTGCCAACGATGCCACATCGACGATGAATATCTGGAATAAGGTGCTTAGTTCCAACTACCCTTCCCAGCATAAAGCCGTTATTATGAACTGCCGTGATGACCGGGTGGACCGCACGATCCAGTTCGCGGAAGAAGTACTTCCAAACCTTGAAATGGATACACTTATTCTTGTCGGAAAAAGCGTAAGCCCGATTGTTCAGGCCCATGAGCGGGGAGAGCTTCCCGCTTCCAGACTGATCAACCTGGAAAAGGAAAGCACGGATAAAATTATCCGGACTATTAAAGACCTCCCAGAGCAGACACTGCTTTACGGAATAGGAAATATTCACGGAGGTGGACAGGAAATTGCGGATGCGATCGAAGAGCTCGATGAAAAGCGCCGCCGGAAGTTTCCTGAAAAAGAAAAGAAAAAAGCTGAGAAATCCATTTCAGCTAGCCGGGCCCGGCTTCTCGCCGAGCAGAATTAAAAAGGCAACTACAGGCTGTTCCTTCTACCTGGAACAGCCTGCTCACCTTACATAGGTTTTTCATTGAATTGGAATTAAGAGCAGAATTAAACATTTTAAAAAAGGAGCTGGCTGAGCTTGTTTGGTACTGATTTATACATTGCGATTGTTATTGGGGTTTTATTGTCACTGCTTTATGCAGAAAAAACCGGTATTGTACCGGCCGGCCTTGTAGTGCCGGGATATCTTGCGCTCGTATTCGACCAGATTATGTATCTTGTCGTCGTTGCTGCCATTAGTATACTGACTTATTTGATTGTTACACAGGTGATTGGACGTCTCACGGTGCTTTATGGACGGAGGAAATTCGGCGCCATGCTGGCCGTCGGTATACTCCTGAAGATGGCTACGGATTTTTCTTATCCTCTGGTAGGGTTTGAGATATTCGAGCTGAGAGGGATCGGTGTTATCGTGCCCGGATTAATCGCTAACTCGATCCAGAAGCAGGGCATCCTCCCTACTTTCTCATCCACTTTCATTATCGCCTTTGCCACGTTCGTTATTATTACTGTCTATCATTTATTCTAAAAGCAGGTGAAACTAAACTATGGAGCGAGAATTCACGTTTCAAGAACGCATGAAGCTCATGCAGATCAAACATAAAAAAACAGCTCTGCGTGATTCATTAATTGTTCTCGGTGTGCTGGCGATTCCTTTTTTTGCACACAGCATGTTCACGCCGGGTGAAGAACCGGAAGAAACCCGCCCGGATAATGTGGAGTACCGCATATCCATGGTCGGGGACATAATGACGGGCCGGCACGTTCGGGAAGCGGCAGAACAGAGCGGCGAACCAATCGACCGCGTGTTCGACTATGTCACCCCTTACTTCGAGGAGTCCGATCATACGACAGGTAACTTTGAGTCACCGGTCATTAATGATGATATTCCGGAAATAGAAGAACAGATCGACGATGCCGAACTTCATAACAAGGGAATCCACTTTTATGCCCATCCGGATTCGCTCGGTGCTATAGAGCGGGCCGGCTTTGATTCTATTTCCGCAGCTAATAACCACGCGCTTGACTACGGCGACCTTTCTTTGCAGCAGACGCTGGAGTACGGAGCCGAAACAAACCTTGAGCTTCTCGGTATCGGAGACGCTCTTGGGATTGATCCCTATCCGGATCGGAGAGCACTCTTACCGGAAGGATCTGAAGAAGCCCCGGAGATACCGGATCCGGTCGAAAACTTCGACGGTTCGGAGAGAGAAGCACTAGATGCTTCCCGCGTACACACGTTTGAAAACGAAGACGGCCTCCGCTTCGGTATTATCGGCTTTACGGATGTCTTCGTTCAGGGCTTCAGTGCCTCTGATTACGTAGGCGGAGTGTTCACAAGTGACGTTCACCTGCCGGAACTTAGGCAGCGCCTGCTTGATGCGAAAGCGCCTGTTGAAGATGGAGGCCTTGGCGTCGATGTTGTCATGGTCCAGACACACTGGGGGGAAGAATACCAGGTAGGCTACAGTGACCGCCAGGAAGAACTTGCCCAGTATATGACCAACTACGGGGCTGATATTATTATCGGTCACCACTCCCACGTACTGGAGCCAATCACAGTGCGGGAAGGCCGCGATGGACACCGCGCTCTTGTGATTAACAGCCTTGGGAACTTTGTATTTGACCAGGGCTGGAGCCGGACGAAGGAATCCACGATGGCCCAGCTTGATTTTCTCGATGACGGTTCCAAAGAAGTGTCGTTCGTCCCGATGGCTGTTCTTGATACGATGCCGAGAGAAACATCCGGCATTCTGAAACCTTACAGAGACTTCCGAATTTTCCAGACGCTCCGAAAAGATCTTGATAATGACTACTGGACTGTAGAAGACGGACGTCTGAAAATAGACCTTGACGCAGCCGGTATTTTAGAAGGAGTAGGTGACACAACATGAATTACAAACCTTATTTAAGGTGGACATATATCTCCGCTTCTATTATTTTTGTCGGTCTTCTTGCCTGGAATGTCTACTTTGTAGACGAATTCGATCCGTTTCGTGAGCCGTACTCCGGAGCGGACTTTCAGGACAGGCAGGTAGACTCTGTCGATGTGGATCCTGCAGCTGGGGGTAATAATGAAACCGGCGAAGCGTCTGTCGATGTTTACGGCGTGAGTGCGATCCATCCTCTTGCAGCCGATGTAGGTATGGAAGTGATGGAAAACGGCGGCAACGCGGTGGACGCAGCCATCGCAGTTTCCTTTATGCTTAACGTTGTGGAGCCTTACGGTTCCGGTATCGGCGGCGGCGGTGTTATGCTCGTTCACGATCCGGAAGACGGTATTGCAAGCTACGATTACCGCGAGTCGGCCCCTACGAGCGGTTCATGGCCGGCCCGTGGAGCAGCTGTACCGGGTCTGGTTAAAGGGATGGAACATATTCACACCGACTATGCGTCGCTGCCTTGGGAAGACTTGATGGAAGACGCTGTACAAACAGCGGAGGAAGGTTTCCAGGTAGGTAATATTTTCAACCGCCAGACAGGTAACGCTGTACGCCGTCTTGAGCTGAGCGGTGAAAACCAGGAGCGCTTTTTCCCGGATGGCCAGACGCTGGAAGTAAATGAAACGCTCGAACAGCCGGAACTGGCTGAAACGCTCCGTGCGATTCAGGAAGAAGGAGCGGACACGTTCTACACCGGTTCGGTTGCAGAATCCATTACGTCACAGACTGATTTTACGATGGAAGACTTTGCAGCATATGAGTCGGATGTTCGTGATCCGGTCAGTGCCGAAATTGGCGACCAGATCGTTCACGGCGGTCCTTCCCCTTCCTCCGGTGCAGTTGTTGTTCAGGCACTGCAGATGGCAGACGCAATTGCCAACAGCCCGGACCTTGAGCAAATAACAGAAGGCGAAGCTTCGATGGAAGCGCTCGTGAATGAGCCGGAAAACGAAGCAGCCTACATGCATCTTATAAATGAAATAACACGCTCGGCCTATTCCTATCGTCTCGATACGCTTGGTGACCCCGGGTTTGATAACATTGACCACCAGCGGCTGACGGGAGCGGACGCTCTGGAAACAATGCTCACAAGAGTCGACACTGAAACGATCACGGGCGCGGATGAAGAACTTTTCAATACACCGGCAGAAGAAGCAGACAGCCGGCATACAACTCATTTCGTTGTTACGGATACAGAAGGACGCATGGTTTCTGCCACTCATTCTCTCGGGGAGTTTTACGGATCTGGTATCCACGTGGATGGGATTTTCATGAACAACCAGATGACAAACTTCAGCGACAGCGATACGGACATGAACCGCTATGAGCCGGGTAAACGTCCGCGTACATTCGTTTCTCCGATGATTTTTGAGGAACAGGGTAAACCTGTACTTGGTCTCGGTTCACCGGGTGGACGACGCATTCCGGCAATGCTGTTCCAGACAGCCATGCGTTACCAGCACGGCCTGACTGACGATGGAGAACCTCTGTCTCTTCAGGAAGCTATTCAACACCCTCGTTTTTATAACGAAAACGACGTGACGTACGTGGAAGATACGGACTTCCCGGACGAAACTGTAGAGGATCTGCGAAACATGGGGTACTCTGTTGTAGGAAATGATTCCGATCTGTTCTATGGAGGTATCCAGGGACTCGGGATTGTTCTCGATGACAATGGTAACGTAACAGGAATGTACGGCGGCGGTGACCAGCGCCGAAACGGCTCCTGGCAGATCGAATCAGCAGACTGATCGTCAAAAAAAGACTGTGATGCCGACAAAAGGCGTCACAGTCTTTTTTATTACAGCTTTTCTTAGTTTCCAGGCTGCTTCAAACCCCCTGGAATAAGTAAAACCCCCTTCTTGAAAGCGGTTTAATTTACCCGTCATCGGGTATAGATAAGTAGAGCCCTTCATAAGAGGCTCAGCCATAAACGTCCGTGCCACCAGAACGTGATGCCCTATCCACCACGTTTTGAAGCAGAAGATGATGCGTTGAGCAACTTCCGTTATCCAACACGGATATGAAACTTTCACCGTTCCGTTCCAACGATTCAAAGCGAGCATAGTGCTTTTTATTTCAGGGAAGCGGGAACTTGAAAGTATGGTTGAGTCCCTTATGAGAGGGCTCTTTTTTGTTTCCAATAATTGTCTAACTGGTGACCATCGCCCCAATCAGTACGGCGTAAGAAGCTGCTACAGCCCCTGCCCCGGTAAACAGAAGTATTCTTGTCCACTTTCGTGAAAGAGGCTCCTGATCAGGAAGTTTCAGCTTCGGATTAAGAAGCATTTTGTTACGGTAATACACGGTAACCAAAGCGAGGATTCCACCTGTCTGCAGGAGAAAAAATACTGTCATCAGACCTGATTCTCCAAAAACTTCAAAGCCTCCTGCCGCTTCCAGAATCAGCACGTTGATAATACTGTAGGCAAGAAGCATTATAAATAATATACCGACGAGTTTTATAAATTCAATAAGCCACTGCACTGTCATTCCTCTTTTCCCCAGTTATTTCTTTCATTCTGCAGGCAACATTCAGTTTATCATAGAAAAGCTTGAACTGCGCAAGTCTTCCCTTGTTTCTGTATAATAGGAGGCGTCTACAGATTTTATTGTGAAGGTGGCGTTTATTTTGAATTTTTTCCAGGAATATATTAATCGAAAAGATACATACTCTGTCAAATGGGACAGGACAAAAGAAGTGTTCAAAACTGAAACACCTGTCCTCCCTATGTGGGTCGCAGACATGGATTTTCATCCTCCCGAAGCTGTTACAGAAGCTGTCCGCGAGCGGGTGGAACACGGGATTTATGGTTATACGTATATCGACGACCATGTAAAAATACAAATACAGGAATGGCTCCTGCGGCGGCAGCACTGGAAAATTGATCAGGAGTGGATCCAGTTCAGTCACGGGGTTGTTCCTTCCATCGGGAAAGCTGTTCAGGCTCTTACGGAACCGGGTGACAAAGTACTTGTACAATCCCCTGTCTATCCTCCCTTCTTTTCCATGGTAAAAGACAATGACCGCGAACTCGTTAATGCTCCGCTGAAAGAAGAAAACGGTTTTTATTCCATCGATTTCACCGAACTTGAAAAAGCTTTATCCAGTGGAGTAAAAATGATGCTGCTCTGTCATCCCCATAACCCTGTAGGTCGGGTCTGGACAGAAGAAGAGCTGCGCCGGATCGGCAATCTGTGCGTGAAACACGACGTCATTATCGTTTCCGATGAAATACACGGAGACCTTGTGTATAAACCGAACAGACAAATCCCTATCGCTTCTCTTTCAACGGAAATTTCCAACCGGACGATTACACTGATCGCTCCTAGCAAAACTTTCAATCTTGCCGGCCTGCAGGCTTCCGCTGCCATAACAGAAAACAGTGAATACCGTAAAGCTATGGAAAAGATAGATAAAAAGAATGGTTTTTTTACACTGAATACTTTCGGCATACTCGCAATGGAAGCGGCTTATTCCAAAGGAGAAGCGTGGCTTGAAGAGCTGCTTGAGTACCTGGAGGACAACATAAAACTTGTGGACTCTTTCCTTCAGGCAGAAGTTCCTCAAATTAAACTCCGGCAGCCGGAGTCGACATATCTTCTCTGGCTGGATTTCCGCGAAACCGGCCTGACCGATGCTGAAATAAACAAACGACTTCTTGAAACAGGAAAAATCGCCATGAATCCGGGGGTAAGCTTCGGTGAGGGCGGGAGCGGCTTTATGCGCATGAATGCGGCCTGCCCGAGGGATACGGTGAAAGAAGGTCTCAACCGAATCAAAAAAGCATTTAAAGATATTTAAAAGTCAGACAGGAGGCAGGAGATGCTAAAAGAATTCGGGAGACGGTTCCGGGATCATGAGTTGATTAACCTTGGAGCGCAGTGCGCTTATTTTCTTCTGTTGTCTATTTTCCCCTTTATGCTTTTTATCGTAAGTCTTCTGTCGTTTCTTCCGTTCACCTTCGCCGATGTGTTCATGCTGCTCCAGGATACGTACGTCCCTCCCGGAGCGCTCCAGGTTATTGAAGACCAGTGGAATGTAATTACGGCAGACGGCCAGGTAGGGCTGCTTTCGTTCGGGGCATTATTTACTCTATGGACGGCTTCTCTGGCACTTAATGCCATACTCAGCTCATTGAATCTGGCCTACAATGTCACCGAGGCACGCGGACTGATCATTGAGAGGCTGATTGCCATCGGCCTGACGATTGCGATGTTTTTTGTCGTGATTCTGGCACTGGTTCTGCAGGTAGTCGGTGTACACATCCGGGACTGGCTGCAGCTTGATGTGGTCGTATTTAACGTTGATCTGCTCCGCTGGCTTTTCAGCTCCGTTATTATCTTTGCCGTCTTCCTGATGCTGTACTGGATAGGACCGAGTATGAAGCTTCGATTCCGGGAAGTCTATATTGGAGCGCTGACCGCAACGGCCGGATGGCAGCTCATATCTTTTCTCTTTTCTTCCTACGTCAGCCGTTTTGCGGATTTCACCGCTACGTACGGGACGATTGGAACCGTCATCGGTCTGATGGTCTGGTTTCACCTCACCTCCCTCATTCTTCTTATCGGGGGCGAAATTAACGCTATGCTTAAAGAAAGAAAAATAAAACGGCTGAACGTTCAATAAAAACATTTGAAATATCCAGCATTATGCAACAGAGCCTGCCGTGGGCTTATCTTCAGCTGTTGCAAGTTCGGTCATCTGAAAGCATTTCCTTTTATAAAAAATCACGTTTTCAACAAATAGAGCCTGTCAGCGGAGTTTTTCCGCAGACAGGCTCTCCTGCAATCAAAGCAGGCGAAACGTGTAAATAGAGGCTCATAACAACGTCTGTTGCTTTTAAAATTCAATTTAATTTTTCACACGGCTGTTATCCGGCCTGGCTTCAGAAAGCTTCCCCTGCTATATGTTTAACAGCGTGAAGACAGAAATAATATGAGAGACTGTACCCGCCAGCACGAAAATATGCCAGACGGCGTGATGATACTTAAATCCACGCCACATGTAAAACACAGCGCCGATCGTATAGAATAGTCCTCCTGCAATCAAAAATGTCAGTCCATGAGGTGAAAGAACTTCGGTAATTGCACTCCATGCGAAAACCATCTGCCAGCCGAGAATGATATACCCGATGGTGGAAATAAACATATATTTTTTTACGAAGAAACACTTCAGTACTGTTCCGATAATGGCAAATCCCCATACGACTCCGAAAAGTGTCCATCCAAGCCATCCCTGTACTGCAATAAATAAAAACGGTGTATACGTTCCGGCAATAAAAAAGTAGATGGAAGCGTGATCCATAATCTCAAATATGTCTTTTATTTTGCCGGACGGCAGTGCGTGAAGCAGAGTTGACGATGTATATAAAAGCAGCATAGAAACTCCGAAGAGCGAAAAACTAACCATATGAACAGTGCTTCCAGCAACTGAAGCATGCACAGTCAGCATTACCAGCGTTACGATACTTATAACAATTCCGACTCCATGAGTAGCTGCATTGACTACTTCTTCTTCTTTAGTGAATGTATGTGTACTCATAACCCCTCCTTATGAACTTTATAACGTAGTTTCGATAACTACATATTAACATATTAATAAAACATATGCCAGTTCCTCCTTACTTACGTTTGGAAAACCGGTTATACTTGGAATGGGAGGAGATTGATATGGCCTTAAAAGATTTAATTGAAGATATGACGATCGATAAACATGTACAGATTGAACAGCTTCCGGAAATTGAATTATATATGGATCAGGTCATTCAGCTTTTTGAAATGACCTTTAACGATTTAAAACGTGAAGAAAAAGAAAAAATTATGACAAAGACGATGATTAATAACTACGCTAAAGGCGGCCTGCTGTCGCCGAGCCGGAATAAACGCTACACGAAAGCGCACGTTATGGTAATCAGCCTGATTTATGAAATGAAAGGGGCTCTTTCCCTTAAAGACATACAGAAAACCCTTTCCCAGGCGGAAATTACAGAATTTCAGGATCCTCACGCTGTCAGATCACTGTACGAAGACTACTTGAAATCTGCACTCTCAAATACTGAAGAAGTGAAACAGCGCATGAAGGAACAAGCCGCTGCGCTTGAGGAAGAATTTTCAGAAAAAATCAACGATCCGTATGTGCAGCAGGTACTGCTGATTCTCACCTTCGTCCATCAGAGTAATTTGTACAGACGGGCAGCAGAAAAATTGATTGATACCCTTCCGTAGGTATATTTTCCCCTTTTTACTTTTTGAAGTTTTATCTGGGAAAGTAAATGGTAATTACAATAGTGAAGCAGTCATAAAAGACTGAAGCACCAATTATCAAATACCTTAACTGGAGGAATGAATGATAATGCATCCATTGTACAAAGAATTTCAAAACGATCAGGAAGTAGTAGATGCTGTAACAGAGATTAAAGAAAAAGGTGTATCAGAGGATAACGTTTATATCCTGACACACGATGAGGAACGTACGAAACGAGTAGCTGATAATGCAGACGCCAACACGGTAGGTACTGCTGACATGAACTTCGGTACAGCAGCGAAAAACGTTTTCCGTAAAAAAGGTGACGAGCTCCGTGCCAAGTTTGAAGAGCTTGGATTCTCCAAAGACATGGCTAATGAACTCGAAGAAAAGCTCGACGAAGGAAAAGTTATTGTTGTTGTGCCGGACGCTCCGGACGGTATGGCGCTGTAAATACGCAAAAGAGGTTCTGCAGCTGTGCAGAACCTCTTTTTTGTGCTATATGGCGCGGTCCGGAAGCCGGCTCGGCAGGGACCACTCGTAATAGACAGAGCATAGACGGAGCACTACAACGGCTGTCACGACAAGCAGAAGCTCCAGCGGACCGGTAAGCCATCCAAGCCCTACTACGACCCCCGGAATCAACGTCCACGCAATGTATATTTCTTTTTGAAGAAACATCGGTTTTCTTCCTGCAAGGATATCCCGGATCATCCCTCCTCCGGTTCCTGTCAAAGCCGCTGCCGCAATACAGGCACTGAGCGGATGCCCCATGGAGTAGGCATAAAGTGCTCCCTGGACGGAAAAAGCACCAAGTCCGATGGAATCAAAGAAAATTCCGCGCCGCAGAAGTGTCCACCTTACCATCGTCGGGAAGACAAAGGCGAGAGTCATGACGAGAAAAGCGACGGTGAAAAGCGCTCCCTGATCCCACAGCTCAGATACCGGAACTCCAATAAGCAGATTTCTTACGGCTCCTCCGCCAAAAGCGGTTATAAATCCAAGAATGTAGACCCCCATTAAATCGTATCTTTCTTCCAGTGCCACATTGACACCGCTCATAGCAAAAGCAATCGTCCCAATAACGTTCAGCGTTTCCCACACAATCCTTCCAACTTTCTTTTATGAACTAAGCTCCTAAGCTCTTTTCTGAGGCTGCCCTGAAAACAGCTCGTTTATCAGATGGGCATAACGCTGCTGCACTCTCGGCGGGGCTTATCCGAGGGCTTGTTCTCGACTAATCCTGGCAGGAAACCCTCCGCCAAAATGGATTCTCGAACGGCGCTGATCCTCTCGGTGTCCCCGCCTTTGTTACACAGCGTTAGATATTTTCGTTTTCATGGGGCAGTTTTAACTGCATCCATTTCTCTTTTAATGCTTTAAATTGATACGGAGACCTGCGGCTCACTCTCTTAAAAAAACTGAATGATAAAGCCTTTCTCATTTTAAGGGAGAATCTGGAATAACTCAACCCTCTTTGGAAAATGTGATTTTTTCTGCAAGTTTTTCTGCACGATTCTGTGCTTCTGCCATGGCCTCTTCTTCATCAATAAACAGCAGCTTTCTGTTTTTCATAATAAATCTGCCGTCCACAATGACATCCTGAACTTCCTCTCCGCGTGCAGCATATACCAGGTTTGCGGTTACGTTTTCCAACGGATGAAGCAGTACGGGACTCAGTGTCTGCTTCCGGGTATCCAGAACAATCATATCTGCTTTTTTACCTTCTTCCAGCGATCCGATGTCCGATTCCATACCAAGCACTGCTGCAGCGTCTGTCGTAGCCATCCGCAGTACTTTTAAGGCTGGAAATACTTTCGGATCCTTCGCTTTTACTTTATTTAATATGGCTGCAAATTTCATCTCATTGAACATATTGTTTCCATTGTTTCCCGGAGCCTGATCAGAACCTAGAGCTGCCGTTCCACCTGCGCTCGTAAACAATTCAACGGGAGGAACAATCCCATCAATAATCCCGATACTTCCGGAGCAGTTTATCATACCTGCTCCACTTTCCGCCGCCTGAATCGTCTCTTCGTGGTCAGCTTCTGTCAAATGCACAGCAAGGAGCCGATTATTTAACAAGCCATGTTTCTCTAAAAATTTTATCGGACGCATCCCCGTTCGTTTTTCCATCTGGTATACTTCCCGGTCCCCCTGGCAGACATGCATATGAATTTTTGTGTCGAAACGTTCCGCTTCCTTCTGTACCTGCTTCAGAAGCTCCAGGCTCATCATATCAGCTCCCTGCGGACCGAACATCACCCGGATTCTTCCTTCTTCCGCCTGATGCCAGTCGTGGTAAAGATCAACTGCCGCCTGAAGCTTTTTCTCCCCGATCACAGAATCGAACGGATAGACTTCTTCGACGGGCAGATCACCAATATCATCGGGGAGTTCATTAATCATTTCCGAAGCCATCACACGTACACCTGTTTTTGCATAACTTTTTAAAAGTTCTCCCATGTGGCTGTCGTAATCGTTGAACGTTGTCGTTCCTGCCCGGATTCCTTCCATAATATTCATTACCGACCCCGCCTTCCGATCTTCGACTGTCATATGCTTCATCCATGGCCAGAGTCCTTTCTGCATCCAGTGGTCCATATCCTGAGCCACCCCTCTGACAATGGCAAGACCCGAGTGAATGTGAGCGTCAATCAGACCCGGCATTAAAAGCATTCCCGAAGCATCAATTTCTTCTTCTGCTGCTACCTCGTTTTTTACATCTGCTGTTTTTCCTACTTTTATAATTTTATTACCTTTTACAGCTACAGCACCACCTTCGAAAAGCCCCCCGTTTTCGCCTGTCATAGGTAAAACATAAGCGTTTGTCCACATTTTATCTGCTTTCAGCATCCGTCTGCCCCCTCTGTATTTTTAAGTAATTTTCTTTCGCTGCTCCATATTTCAGTATACCAGCTGGTTACTGGCTGAAAATATAATCAGGTGATCTGGCATATGTAGATCACAGATGTGTTAAATAGGCTGCCTTGAAAGCAGCTATGCGATGAACATACCGCTGGGCGCAGCCTAACCGAAAATCTCAACCAAGGCAGGCCGGTTGGAAGCGAAGTTTTGCTCCAGCCGTCAGCGAATGCTTTAACATAGCTTAAATAAAAGGCTCTGTTGAAGCTCCGTGTTATTATTTAAGGTTGCCTGCAGCTCTTTTTTCTTCTCTTGCCGCGGAGATTGGAAGATCCCGCAGGGCGCAGCCCGAGGAAGCTGAGAATCTCCTCCACGGCAAGCCTGCCGGTTGGAAACGAAGTGTTTCTTCAACCGTCAGCGAATGCTTTAGCATAGCTAAATAAAAAAACAGGCCCCACCAGACAAGCTTTCTGATGGGGTCCTGATGAATTTTCATTTTTTTCGGAAGCTGTGAAAATAATATACAGCCTGCCAGATCTCTTATTTCAGCTGAGCCAGGCTTTCACGGTTGAATGCTTCCAGATCATTTGGTGTCCGGCTCGTAACAAGACTGCCGCAAACAACCACTTCTTCATCAAATACGTTAGCGCCGGCATGACGAAGATCCTGAAGTATCGATTTGAACCCTGTGATATTACGGCCATGCAGGACATCTGCAGTGATCAGGAGCTGCGGTCCGTGACAGATCGCAAAAACGGGCTTATCGTGAAGAATAAAATGTTTGGAAAACTCCACAAATTTTTCATTTCCCCGGAGAAGGTCTGGAGAAAACCCGCCTGGAATAAACAGGGCATCATAATCTTCGGGCTTTGCGTCATCGACACCAAGGTCTGCAGTAACTTTTTCCTCCCCTTGTTTACCGGTCGACTCTTTTCCTTTTTCATCACTGATAACCGTCAGTTCATGTCCTTCTTTTTCGAATGCTTCTTTCGGGGAAGTAAATTCCACATCTTCAAACATATCCGTCATTACGCATGCAATTTTACTCATAGAAACACGACACTCCTTTAATAAATTAGTTATACGTTATGCTTGCAGCCCCAGTGTTCAGGGACATCTACGTTATTTCCGAAGGCGCTGAATCAGCCTCCACCCTACAACAATAAGCTGTCCGACAACAATAAGCCTTTTAAGCTTGGACACTTTAGTCACCCTCTCTATTACTTCCTGTACATTTAATCTTTTACCCGGATAGAAAAGTTTAAAAACCATCCCGGGATAATTCTTCGCCGGAGGTATTTGAAGCACCGTTCCGGAAAACGTATAATTATCATCATGAATAAATGAAGGAGGAATAAAAATGATCAAAGGAATTGCCCATACAGCTTTTATAGTTGAAGATATGGAAGCCTCCCTGCATTTTTACTGTAACGTACTCGGACTGGAACACGCTTTTAATGTGCAGAAAGACAATGGAGAACCGTGGATCGAATACGTTAAAGCCGCCCCCCGTCAGTACATTGAACTGTTCCACGGTGGGACGCCGTCTTCCGGCCGCAGTCCGGATGAGGCCGGTCCCCACCACCTCTGTCTGCTTGTTGATGATGTGGAAAAAACAGCGGAACAGCTGAAATCAAGAGGAGTTGATCTAGACACAGAGCCTAAAAGAGGAATTGGTAAAAACACTCAGTGCTGGCTCCGCGATCCTGACGGAAACAAGATTGAACTCCTTGCCCCGGACCCCGCCTCCCCTCATAATCAGTAAATGTATTTTAATATCTGTACGGAAATACAGCAGAAAAAAGAAGCGACTCCTCCGGAAAAGCTGGAGGAGTCGCTTCTTTTTGTTGATTAAATTGTCAGTGCAGAATAGTTATTCCAATCGTTGCATAAGCTCCTTCTCTTACCTGCCATGTGGCTGGTCTTCAGCTGTTTAGCCTGTGCCGTGGTCTGACTGCGCTGTGCCTCCGCCGTTTCGGAGGGAAAACCATCCCTTTATCGAAGAAAATGGCTTTAAAAGAGATATTTTTCATAGCAGAAACCTTTTTTGATTTCCCTGCAACAGCCGCAGGGACGACTCCTGGGCGATCAAGGACGAGGCGAAGATCCATTCCTTCCAACCTATGGATGGAAGGAATTAGCTGAGCCCGGCCCGCCCGGAAAGCGTCCCGAAAGGCGAAAGCAGGGCAGTGTCTATCTATACATGGAAATATACTTTATCAACAGCCGGAGGAGACGCTTCTTATACCGCTTAAATGCCCTGAAGAACGTACTTTAAAATAGTTTTCCGTGGCGGTACAGAAGCGTGAAAAGCTTTTTCAATGCATGCACGTAGCATGTGTTTCTAATACCTGAGAGACCTTCTTTAAAGTAGGAATCAAAAACCTTCTCGCAGCTGCGGCTCATATGATTCAGCATATCTTCAAGTACTTCGTCTTCTGTGTATAAATAGGTCACACGATCCTGTTTCCACTCGATGTAGGAAACCATAACACCGCCTGCGTTGGCCAGAACGTCTGGGATTACCACTCTGCCCTGGTCATGAAGATAACGGTCTGCTTTCGTGGATATAGGGGCATTTGCTCCTTCCACAAACACTTTCGCGGACACTTTTTCTTTGTTTTCGTCCACAATCTGATCTTCGACAGCCACTAAAATAAGGACGTCCACTTCTTCTGTTATGATAGCATCCCGGTCGAGCAGCTCTGCCTTCACACCGGCATTCTCCAGCTTTTGTTCTGTAGACGGCAGTTCCCCATGTTTTTCCTGATAATGGAGAAGCGCTTCAATGTCCAGTCCTTCCTTACCGCGGAGAGTTACCTGATGATCACTTACTGCCGTAATACGGTGTTTCAAATCTGTACTCTTGTAGGCCATTTCAGCAGCAACCCCGCCGACGTTACCAAAACCCTGGACTGCGACGTCAATCGCTTCACCCTGCTCGTTCTTTGCAAGCAGGCTGCGGAGCGTTTCCCACTGTTTCCGGTGAAGTCCTTCAGCCACCGCATCTTTGCTCGTATTTTTTGCCCAGTTGTGAAGCAGCCATTTATAACTTTGATATACTCCACGGCCGGTAGCTTCCCTGCGTCCTTTTGCTCCACCGTTTACGACACTTTTTCCCGTAAAGGCTCCCAGATAGTTTTCCCCGGGATTGATCGTTTTAAATTCTCCGATCATCCAGTCCATTATCTGTTCGTTTGTCCCCATATCAGGTGCGGGAATATCATGAGTAGGCCCGATGTCCGGTGCGAATCGCTGAACGTATTTTTTTGCAATAAGATTCAGTTCCCGGTTGGAATAATGATTCGGATGAATCGCAACTCCACCCTTGGCTCCACCGTAAGGCAGCTCATGAAGTGCATTTTTCAGGGTCATGAGTATTGCCAGATTTTCTACTTCTTCTTCATTCACCACTTCACTGAACCGGATACCACCTTTATAAAAGCCGGCAATATTATTATGCTGGATCCGGTAGGCAGGAATTCGTTCAATTTCTCTGTTATCCCGGGACACCCGAATGTAGCTTTTGATGATTTTGTCTGTTGTCGTTAATATTTCCGTTCCCGACTGAAAAAAGCGCTTACGGGCCTCTCCTGTCTCTTCTGTAATAAATTCCTTATCTTCGTACAGCCGTTCCATAATTTTCTCTATTAAGTCCTGGGTTTCCTGTACACTCATAACGCCATCATCCTTTCTTATGTTCATATATGCTCTCTGCTTATATTCTCCCCTGCTGATTCTTACCAGGAGAATTATTTCCTCGCAATAACAACTTTATAGTATAGTTGACCTATTCCACATGTCATTCAAAACTAATCCTGCTTCTCCTTATTCAAGCCATCGCTTTGTCAGGTCGTTTTCAATATGCAGCTGATCAAGAATACGGGAAACTGTATGATTTACCATGTCATCGATCGTTTCCGGATTGTTATAAAAGGCCGGCATCGGCGGCATAACTGTTACCCCCATCCGGGACAGCCGGAGCATATTTTCGAGATGAATTTCGTGCAGCGGAGTTTCTCTCGGAATGAGCAGAAGCTTTCTGCGCTCTTTCAAAATAACATCTGCTGCCCGTGCAATTAAGTTATCAGCAAACCCGTGGGCCACCGAGCTGAGTGTTTTCATGCTGCACGGCACGATAACCATTGCGTCAGTTACAAAAGAACCGCTGGAAATTCTGGCTGCCTGGTTTCCTGAAGGATATACGTAATCTGCCAGCTTCTTCACGTCTGATGGTTTATAATCAGTCTCTATTTGAATCGTTTTTTCTGCCCACTCGCTTACGATCAGGTGGGTTTCCACCGGAGTATGCTGAAGTGCCTCCAAAAGACGTATTCCGTATATTGGTCCGGTGGCACCGGAAATACCTATAATAATCCGCTGCGTCATAAAGATCTTCCTTTCTCCTCATTTATTGATTCTTCCGGTGGGGGAACAGTATCTGCCCCTATCCGCTGTCTTTTCGGCAGAGGGCTGAGCAGGTACCATCCGAGAACCCCAAATAAAGAAAAACCGAGAGCATTAATTCCCCCGTGCCAGCTGAACATCATCTCCGGAGTAACAATTTCGCTTCCCGTTACTCTTCCCATGACGTAAAGCGTGGTAGCCCCCATCGACACAAAAAGGGATCCGGCAGAAATAACAATAAAAAAACCGGCACGAACCGGCATGACTGAAAGATGTTTCAGCCACCATACACCAAGCCAGGAAAGTAAAATTGCATACGTGAGCGTATAAAAAATATTCATGGGAGGCCCTTGAATAACTCCGAGAGCGATCAGCGGTGATCCGGCGGCTGTTCCAATTGCAAGAACTCTAAAAGGAATCCCTCCTGCCCTGCCAAACCCTGCTGTCATCCGCCCAAAAGCTCCCGTCAGTACAGGAACTACCACAGCAGAGTAGTGATAATGAACAGCTGTCAGTGCTATTGTCAGTTCAGAATAAGGAAGCAGGCGGTGGATGCCTGCTTCCGAAAGAACAAGCCAGAAACCTCCGGCGGCTGTAAAAACAAGACCCGTATCAATAATTGTTTCTTCTGCTGGATATAGCCCACGCTTATATGTACGAAATACACCACAGAACGCGAGCAGCATGGTGAAAATAAACCACACGAAGGCTGCGGCCACAGATAAAAGAACGCTGTCCACGGTAACAGCTGCCAGACCGAAAACTCCGGGAAAAACAGAGAATCGGGACAGTTGGCCGAGCCATTTTTCAGAAAGAAGATCGGGATTTTTTGGAACGGCTATGTACAGAAGCATGGGAAAAAGCACCATAAAAGAAAGTCCAAGTGCCATCTCTACAATACTTCCGCCGGTAACGTAGAGCCAAACAACGTAAATAATAGTTCCTGCTGCTGTATTTTTCTCTGGTGTCATCCCGGCGCCTCCTCTGCTAACTTGCTTTGCTCTTACCCTTTCCCGCTTTTGAAAAGCTCTAAGCAGTTTTTCTCCTGCTTTGTTTCAGTGTTCATACACGGCAGACGATCTTTCAAAGAGTTTTCAAGGTCTGCGGAGTTATTCTTTGAAAATCAGCTTGAGCTACCGGCTCAGATGAGTCATAAAAATATAGCGGTCCCCGCGGAAATAAGAGCTCGTTATCTCAAAGCACCGGCCATCTTCGAGCAGACTTTTCCGCCTGATCAAAAGCAGCGGGTCCCCGGTCTTAACTTTCAGAAGCTCTGCCAGTTTTTCGTCAGCAATAACAGCTTCCATGCTCTGAGAAGCTCCACTGACTTTCATACCGGCCTTTTCAGCGTACTCGTAAAACGATCTGCTGAGAACTTCTTCAGGCATCTCGGGAAACATCCCGGATGGCACAGTCATAACTTCGTAGGCCATAGGCTGATTATCAGCAAGACGTATTCGGCAGAGACGCCGCCCTCTTCGATCATTAAAAATTTCCTGTTCCTGTTCATTCATTTCTATTTCTTCAAAGGAAACGACTTCCGCTCCAGGTCTCATGCCTCTTTGATACATTTCCTCCGAAAAGCTCGTCATCTGCATCAGCGGCATTTCCAGTTTTTTGCGTCTGACAAATGTTCCCCTTCCTTTCTGCCGTTCAAGCAGGCCGTCCTGCACAAGGTTCGTCACTGCCTGACGGATCGTCATCCGGCTCACCTCGTACTCTTCTGCGAGAAGCCGTTCAGAAGGGATAACGTCCCCTTCCTCCCACTTTCCGGAATCGATGTTTTCTCTTATTATTTGTTCCAATTGATAATATATTGGAATCGGCGAATCTTTTTTCAACATACAAAAACTCCTCCAAAAGCATCACATTTTTTCAAGTATATCATATGTCTTTTTTCCAATGGACACAGGAGAAAAGCTCTGTGGGATACCGAAAATCTATTCCGCATCACCTAAAGAAAAAAAGCCGCAGGTTCCATCCCCAGACACCTCTACGGTTGCGAAAGCAGAGAACCGACTATTTATACATAAAGATCACTTTTCAATAATCTGAAAAACCGCCCTTTTAAAAGAGGGCGGCTTTCCAAAATTATTTTGATAGTCACTACAGAAAAAGCTCAAGTATTTATTCTTCTTTAAAAATCTTTTCCCATTCCGACCGGTTTTCGAGCATCGCTGCGGCAATTTCCTTCGCTCCTGCGAGTGAATGGGAGGCAGCCCATCCGCACTGCACCACGTTGCAGGCTGGAACTTCCGTGGCATCAAGAACGTCACGGAGTGTTTTTTCCACCAGGTCAAGGACACCTTCATAATCGTCATCGTTGATCAGGCTTAAATAAAAGCCTGTCTGGCACCCCATCGGGGAGATATCCACGACGCGTTCATGATGGTTTCGGCTGAATTCCGCCATCATATGCTCCAGGGAATGGAGGCCTGGCATGTCCATATGCTCCTCATTCGGCTGACAGATCCGGATATCGTACTTATAAATCGTATCTTTTGTTCCTTCCACTTTCCCGGCAAGCCGGATGTAGGGAGCGTCAACTTTCGTATGATCCAGGTTAAAGCTTTCCACATTCATTTTCTGAGCCATAGTTATTCCTCCTTCAAGGGATTCATTAGTTACTATCCTAACATGGAAATCCCTGCTGCATGAAGCGCAAAGAACTTCTGCTTATGAATACGTGTTTTCTTCCGAAATATTTTTCCAGCATTCTATCAGCCCGTGCCACACATATTCTGCTTTTACAGCTTCCTTCACAGCTCTTTGCGCTATTCTTCCGTTTTCATCCCGGACACGACGGTCTTCCGCATCCATTGGCACGAGTCCCTGCCCCATCTCCTGAAGAATGAGTACCGGATACAAATCTTTCCGGATGAGGCTGAACCAGTTCCAGAATTTCTCTTCGGTTCCTCCCGCCTGCAGCCAGGAAGAAATGCCGGAAACAATGATAGTTTTTTCTTTTACTTGATCAGGATACTCTTCCGGGGTCACCCATTGTGCTTTTGGGTACGCTTGTTGAACGTAGGCTGACTTTCCGGCAAAGGCACCACCGATAACGACGTGCATGACCAGCACTCCTCTCTGTATTCCAGTCTTACTGCGACTGCTTTACCGTGCGGGGCCGGCGCTTCCCAAAAACAGGCCACTGCCTGCACGTGCATTAAAAGCTGCCTGATGACTCCGCCATGCGTAACGATAAGATAATTCCCACTGGAAGAATTTCTGAGAAACTCACGAAGCCAGGCTTCTACCCTTTTCGAAAATTCCTGATATTTCTCCCCTTCTTCCGGAAATACGGTTTCAGGATCTTCTACCCATTTTCTATAACGCTGTTTATGTTTAAGGTCTTCATACGTTTTCATTTCCCACAGTCCAAAATGCATTTCCCTGAGCGCCGTCTCCACCTCGTACTGCGTTCCTGGACATATTACATGCAGCGTTTCCGTGCAGCGTCTGAGATCACTGCTGATAACACGGTTAAAGGAAACGGACTGTAACGCATTTTTCAGCTCCTCAAGCTGGGGACGGGAGTCTGCTGCCAGCGAAACATCGGTCTGCCCGACGTAACGCTTTTCCATATTTGCTTTAGTTATACCGTGACGAACGAGATAAAGATCCAGACAGCGGTAAGTGCCCATAATTCCCCTCCTTCGATGGAAGCTCCGGCGAGATCGCCGCTGACGCCATGGAAATGCCTGAGAATCCACGAGCGGTAAAAGATCACAAACATCCCCGTAAATACAGCTGTCCATAGGAAAAGGGCGGTTCCGGCAGCCGGCAGAAGCAGAAGAACCGGAAGTAAAGACAGTCCCAGATCTTTTTTCGTTACATGCTGCTGCCAGCTCCAGGCCAGTCCTTGAGGCTTCGCCGCAGGAACTTCTGTCAGAAGATATACGGCCGTCCATCTTGCCGCGGCAGGGATAAGAAGGAAAAACCACGGAGAAACGCCTGAGCTGAGCAGTTCATAAATAAGAAGCGTTTTCCATCCGAGCAGAAACACGAGTGCGAGAATGCCGAAGGAGCCTACGTGAGGATCTTTCATGATTGCCCATTTCTTTTCTAAAGAAACATTCGCACCGACCGCATCAAACGTATCCATCCACCCGTCAAGATGAAGCCCTCCGCTCATCCATACGAAAAAAGTCACTATAATGACCGACTGCATGAAGAGGGATACCGGAAGCTGGAGCCATACGAATAATGCGGGCAGCACTCCGATAAGTATTCCTGTCAGAGGATACATCCGAACAGCCCAGCGGCTCGAAACTGCGTTCCAGGGGGCCTCAATCGGAACCGGAAGCCGTGTTAAAAACTGTACGGCTAGTATAAATCCATGGAAGGCATTTTTCATTGTCCGATGCCCCCTTTCCATACTTTCGGAAAGCCGGCACGCACCTGGATAACGTTTTCTGCGTGCTGAATAAAAAATCGGTGAAGCTTTTCGAGAATATGCACGTAAAAATAGACGCTATCATTCGAAGGAAGACCGGCTTCGTTCACGTCATTGGATACGATCGTCACGTAAAGCCTGCGTTTTTCAATAATATCAACCCACGCTGTCGCTTCCTTCATGATTTTTTGTTCGTCGAGTTTTTCCGTAAAAAGAGCCTCGCTCAGCCAGACAGTCAGGCAGTCCAGAACACCGGCTGCTTCTTCTTCCATACCAGCTAAAGCTTCCTTTACACGGAAACCGGCTTCCACAGTCGTAAAACAGTCCGAACGGGTCCGTCTGTGATGCCGGATTCTTTCGGACATTTCTTCATCCGTATACCGGCTGGACGCTATGTAGACCGCATTGGATGTCCGGGAAAGAACATCCGCCTCAGCAATACTGCTTTTACCGGAACGTGCCCCGCCTGAAATAAACGTAATCACTACCGTCCCTCCCACTTTTCCAAAGCCTTCATCAGCTTTTCGTTTTCACTGCGGCTGCGGACTGCTGCTCTTACAGCTTTCCCGTCGATTCCGGAAAAATTATATGTATGTCTTACAGCAATCCCTTCCTTCAGCAGAAAGTGAATGAGCGGTTCCTGGTCTTCCATCCGTCGGTCGGATAAAAGGTAAAAATTAGTATGCGTTCTGCTCATATGCCACCGGTCGTGATCCAGTCTGCTTTCGATCCACTTTATTTCCTGGTGAAGCCACAAAACTGTGCGGCTGACAAAGTCTTCGTCCTGCATCATCGGTGGGATAAGCGCAGCACTGACTGTATTGACACTCCACGCTATCTGCTCTTTTTTCAAAAAAGCTGTATCGTTTTTTCCTCCGATAAGATACCCGGACCGGAGACCGGGAACCGAAAAGATTTTTGTTAACGAACGAAGCAGGACGATATGGGAATACTTCTGGATCAGTCCTGTCAGCTTTTTTTCTGCCGGCAGAAAATCGATAAACGCCTCGTCGATAAAGAGCCGGACGTTGTGACGGGCGGTGTCTTCCGCCAGCCGGCAGATCATTTCATATGGAATGACTGTGCCGGACGGATTATGGGGGCGGCAGATAAACAGGGCGTCCACTTCTGAAAGTTTTTCCTTCGTTTCTTCGTAGGGAAAAGTGAAGTCCGCCCTGTAAGGAATGTATTCCATACGGATATTATAATGGCGGCAGGCCCGGCTGTATTCTTTAAAAGAAGGTTCTATAAGCAGGGCTGTTCCTCCGGAAACAAGGCGGGCAGCAAGGTAAACAGCTTCCGCTCCTCCATTCGTAATAAGCACCTGGCCGTTTTCCACTCCTTCAGCTTCTGAAACACTTCTTACCGCTTCCGGATATTCCGGATCAGGATACACCGACATGTTTTTTAACGCTTCTTCCGCTTTTTTCAGAAGCCAGCCCGGGGGCCCGAGCGGATTGATGTTGGCACTGAAATCGAGCATACCCGAAAATTCTATTTGTAAATCGCTGCGCAGCTTGTGAGGCTGCCCGCCGTGATCAGGCCATTTCATGTGATTCCTCCTCCCGGAATACGACAGTTTTTGTTTTGTACAGGAAGCTGCCGAAATGGTTTTTATGTTCAGCTTTTGTCTACAAACGGGACGCCCCAGCCGCCGAGAATCCACCATACCGCTACGCAGAAGATAGTAAAAACGACCGCTCCACCATATAAATAATAAATGGAGCGCGTAATATCCTGCGCATGCAGCTGTCTTTTGCCGTCTCCCATAAGCGCACGCTGTGAGCGTATCCCGTTGTAGTAATTCGTTCCCCCGAGTGTTACTCCAAGCAGCCCAGCCACCAGTGCTTCCGACCATCCGCTGTTCGGGCTTGGATGTTTTCGGGCATCCCGACGCAGGACAGTAAGAGCGGCTCTTTTACGGGACCCCGGCACAGCCAAAGCTGCCACCCAGATCGCTGCGGACGTCAGACGGGCCGGAAGCCAGTTGGCTGCATCGTCCAGACGGGCGGAAGCCCATCCAAACGAAGAAAAATTGTCGTTTTTATATCCTGCCATAGAATCCAGCGTGTTAACCGCCCGGTAAGCCATAGCTGCGGGACCTCCTCCAATGAGCGCCCAGAAAATGGGGGAGGTTACTCCATCGACCGTGTTTTCTGCCACTGTTTCCACTGTTCCACGAACGATTTCTGATTCTGACAGTCCTGCCGTGTCTCGCCCGACGATCATGGAAAGCGCCTTTTCTGCTTCCTGAAGATTATCTGCTTCAAGCGGTTTTTTCACTGCTTCTGCAGCTTCCTTCAATCCCTTCGCTGCAACAGCAGAATAGGTCATCCATACGCTTCCGCCGAGACCAAGCAGCGGATGCAGTAACGTCAGCAGACTGATTATGAGTGCCCCGGCAGCCCACACTCCCCCGGTAATACAGACAGCCATCCATATCCCCCGTCTTTTCCGCTCTGCTGCTGATCCAAGATTCCAACGCTTTATCATCCGGGATATACACCACCCGATACCGGCTGTTGGATGTGGAAACCGCCGGGGATCGCCAAAAATAAAATCCATGATAAGGGCTGAAACGAGAAGAAAGCCCGTCGTGTAAATAATCACGAATGAGCTTCCTTCCAGCTGCGGTAGACAGCAAGCGCTTCCATCGTCGCCTCATAAACCATGTATCCAATTCCCCGGCCGATAAACGTGCCGGAACCGGCGTAGGACGTCCGCTCGCCCTGCTGTGTCACACCGATAACAAGGCTGTCTGTGGAAGTCCCTGTAGCGAGGGATCCACTCAGAGGATCCTTTACTTCCCCGTCGTGGAGAGCTTTCACTTTTGCTTCCGCTGCTGACATGCAGGCATTAACGAGCGCCCCATCTGTTAAATGTGCATCAGCGAAAACGAGCGTATTAATCGTACCGATTTTTTCACGGTGTATTTCTGTTTCCCGATGAGTAATATCCACTGCGTTGCCGGTTCCTGCTGTAACAACAACGAGGAATGCGATGCCGTTAAGCACTTCTCTTTTTATAACCGCGTGTTCTGTTTTTACCGCAGTCATCATTCCGACCGACTGTTCTACAGGGAATCCTTTTTCATCCAGCCAGTTTTCCACGTCATTCTTCGGCGTCCAGCTGTCATAATTTTTATCCACATGAAAATTCGCAAAATGTTTTATCCACTGGATTCCTTCTCCTGCCACGCCGTTGGAAATGGTCCGGAGCGGCTGCTGGAAGGACACAGATACTGCTTTTTCATCCTGCTCCACAGTGCAGTTATCGAACAAAGAAACAGGCCGTTCCTCTTTTTTACGCGGATTCATAAGCAGCTGGGGGCGGGCAAGCGTCGGATGGGGCTGACTCCACGTTTCTACCCCATAAATTTCAGCGAGCTTATTTTTGTTTCTTAATACGTCCACCGATCCGATATTCGTGAGGGTCCCTTCATGAAGAAGCCCGACACGATCACAGTAAAGTGCTGCAATATTTAAGTCGTGCAGAATCGCAAAAATCGTCAGACTGCGCTCTTCCTGCCACTTTTTCAGCACATCAAGAATGTCAAAAGTGTGCTTAATATCCAAATGGTTCGTCGGCTCATCCAGCAGAAGCACTTCCGGCTCCTGAACGAGTGCTTTAGCGAGTAGCACACGCTGCTTTTCCCCGCCGCTGAGCATATGAAAAGACGTATGACGGTACTTTGTCACCGACGTAATTTCCATCACTTCTTCCATCAGCTTTTTATCATACGGACTCAACGCTTTAAAAATACCTTTTTGAAAAGCATAGCGGCCGAGCTGGACAATTTCTTCCACCGTGAAATCGAAGGAAACATTCGTCTCCTGGGAAAGAACAGCAATGTGCCTTGCCCGCTGCATCTGATTCATATCAAGGACCGAGTCGCCGTTCAGCAGTACTTTGCCATCCATGACAGGCAGGCCGCCGCTCATCAGCTTGAAGAGAGTCGTTTTCCCGCTTCCATTTGGTCCAAGCAGTCCAAAAAATTCCCCTGCTTCCACGTGAAGCGATACGTTTTCAACGACAGGCACTCTGCTGTAGCCTCCGCTCAGATTTTCGATTTCAATCATATCGCTTTCCCCTTTCCTACACGGTTTCGAATCAGCAGCACGGCAAACAGCGGTGCTCCGATCAGTGCAGTGATAACACCGATCGGCAGCTCTTTCGGGGCAATAATTGTTCTGGCAAAAATGTCGGCAGAAATTAGAAAAGCTCCACCGATGATCATGGAAATAGGAAGCACGTGCCGATGGTCGGGTCCTGTCACGAGACGGACAAGGTGCGGGATAACAAGTCCTACAAAACCAATCGTGCCGGAAACGGCGACGGCAGCTCCAGTCAGCAGGGATGCCCCGCCAAGGATAAACACTTTTCCTCTTTGGACGTTCACACCGATATGGCCCGCTGCTTCCTCACCAAGAGCAAGAGCATTCAGTTCACGATAGCGGGTGAGAAGGAGAAGAGAACCGACAACAGCAAATGGCACGATCAGCTGTACATAGCTCCACCCCCTCATCCCGACGCTCCCATAGAGCCAGTAAATGATCTGCGTCATTTCGTTTTGATCACCGAGAGAAATTATTAAAGAAACGATAGAGCCGATAAAGGCACTCGTAATAATTCCAGCGAGAATAATTGTCTCAATCGCCATGCTGCGGCTGCTCAGACGTACGAGCCCGAATACGATCATTAAAGTAATGAATCCGCTGACTATGGACACTGCAGGAAGCGTAAACGCCCCGAGTCCCACAATAGTAATTTGAAAAAAAATAACAAATACCGCGCCCAGGGCCGCACCGGACGACACCCCGATCGTAAACGGATCTGCCAGCGGGTTGCGAAGCAGTCCCTGAAAAGCAGCGCCGGCAAGCGCGAGGGATGCCCCGACAAACAGGGCGAGCAGTACTCTCGGCAGACGGATTTCCCATATGATCGCCGTCGTGTTTCCCGGCGGCTCATCCAAAAAGCCCCATCCGGCAGTCTCTTCCAAAATAATATGCAGAATGTGGCTTACCGGCACCGTAACGCTCGAATAAAACAGGCCGAACGTCACCGCACCGAAAAGCAGCAGCAGACTTACCGAATAATAAATCCAGGTTTTACTCGAAAACATCCGGGTAGACTGCCTCTGCGATCGCTTCTGCACCTTCTACAAGCCGTGGCCCGGAACGCGTAACCTTGTCGCCTTCCACATCATGAATATCTTCATTTTCTACTGCCGGCACGCTGCTCCAGCCGTCTCTCGCCATAATGTCACCTTCCGGATCCTCCACAAAGTCCCCGTAAGTAGTAATAATGGTATCAGGCTCGAGCGTTACGATCTCTTCTTCACTGAGATTCGCCCAGCCTTCAAATTCTGCCGCTGCGTTTTCCGCGTTAATCGTTTCCAGCATTTCATGCATGAACGTGCCTTCACCGGTCGTGAAGATATCCGGGGAAGGAGCTACTTCCACCCAGACAGATTTGCGGTCGTCTTCGTCCACCGCTTCTGCCTGCTCTGCAAGGTCTGCCATGCCCTCTTCCATCTCTTCAATAACTTCGTCTGCCTCTTCCGTGTTACCGGATACTTCCCCAATCATCGAAATTGTGTCGTAGGTGGCATCAAACGATTCCGGTCCGTCCACGACGACGACATCGATTCCTGCCTCGCGGTACTGATCGAGTATATCGGAGTGGCTCGAATGGTGATATCCGGAAACAAACGCCAGGTCCGGCTCCAGTTCAAGAATTCTTTCGACATCCATATCCTGCGCGCCGACGTTTTCAATTTCCAACGCCTCCTCTGGATAGTTGCAGAACTCGGATACTCCAACAAGACGGTCCCCTGCTCCAATTGCGAAGAGTGTTTCTGTATCGCTTGGCTGGAGTGTAATAATCGATTCCGGCTGCTCATCAATTGTTACTTCCTCTCCTGCGTGATCTGTGACCGTAACAGGAAATTCGCCGGAAGCTTCTTCTCCGCTATTGTTTTCAGCGTTTTCTTCTTCTATGTTTTCAGGTTCTCCCTCATTTTCCTCTGTTTCTTCCGCTGCGTTCTCTTCCTGTGGATCTTCTGTTTCTTCCGCGTTTTCATTACCGCACGCTGCCAGCACCATTACCGCTGAGAGCGCCATAAGTCCTTTGTATTTTTTCATTATCTTTTCTCCCCCTCCAAAATGTATAACAACAAAAAAGCGCCACCCTTCGAAAAGGACTGCGCTTTGTTAAAATGCATTCTGGAAAAATCATCCGCCAAAAAAGGAAAATGAAACCCGGTACCTGCATTTTAAACATCCCTTTGGTCCCGAAGGTGTTTAAAGACAAACAGGCAGGTCTCCTGACTCACGCTTCATCGATGCCTTGCCCCTTCCCATGCCTTAAAAAAGCACAGTGGAAACATGAAGGCCTCTCTGCGTTTACAGTGGCGGGTCCGTGCCGGATTTTCACCGGCTTCCCTTTTCATCGGCAGTGCCGACACCTGTTTGCTGACGAGTGTTACGCTTTATTGTTAGCTCAATTATAATACACCCCTTGAAGAAAGGGAAGGGCTTTCTGAATTACGCATCTATTCCAAGATCGGAAAACACTGCCATTTCGCGGACAACTGCCGCTGCCATCGAAACGAGCGGATATGCTGCAGCTGCGCCTGTTCCTTCCCCAAGCCGCAGCTGCAGGTCAAGCAGCGGCTCGCCTCCCATCATTTCGAGCGCCCGTCCGTGACCGGCTTCTGCTGACCGGTGGCCGAAAATGAAATATTCCTTCGACAAAGGCGCCAGCTTTTCAGCAGCCAGTGCTGCAGCGGAAGCGATAAACCCGTCCACGAGAATCGGTGTTTTCCTCCCGGCAGCTTCAATCATTGCACCAGCCATTGCGGCGTGTTCCAGACCGCCGAGTTCAGCCAGGATATCAAGCGGCTCAGTGCACGAAATACGCCTGACCGCCCGGCGGATGACATCCTGTTTCAGACGCAGCTGAGTTCCGGTCACACCGGTACCGTTTCCCGATATGTCGTTAACACCGGCTCCTGTCCACGCTGCGATCAAAGCGCTGCTCACTGTCGTGTTTCCTATCCCCATGTCTCCTGGAATAATGAGTTTCGCTCCTTTTTCTATCGCTTCTGCTGCCGTATCGGCCCCAGCATTCAAAGCCTGTTCAGCTTCTTCCAAAGACATAGCAGCTTCCACCGCAATATTTCCCGTCCCGTTTTTAACTTTTTTGGACTCCGCTCCCGGCGTCTCACCTTTCACACCGATATCGGTCACTGTGACCGAAGCACCGATTTCTTTTGCCAGGACGTTAATAGCCGCCCCTCCCTGCACGAAATTCTTTACCATCAGGGAAGTCAGTTCCTGTCCGTAAAGAGAGACGCCTTCTTCCGTTACGCCATGATCCCCTGCAAAAACGAGAACTGCAGGATGTGAAACGTCGGGTATCCCCTGCATACCGGCAAGCTTCACCGCCAGTTCCTCCAGCCTGCCGAGACTTCCTGCCGGCTTCGTCAGATTATTCAGATGCATTTCCATATCTGATTCTGCTTTTTTATTCCGGGGCTGTATTCCCGCAGCACTTTTTCTCCAGTTTCCCATGCTGTACTCCCTTCTGAAAATCCATCATCTTTTTTTCGATTTTTTCCAGATCGATATGCTCCCGGAAAACTTTTGATAAACGCTGAAAAGAAGATTCCCGTATGTCCTGGAATTTTTTTCTTTCGACCGGAGGCAGACCTTTCTCCTTCCGGATATCGTTTAAAAAATAAAAGCGCCATTCGTCGGAATGGAACAGCCCATGAAAATAAGTTCCGGCTGTTTTTCCTTTTACAGCACCATCCACTCCTCCATCAGCCTTCTTAATCCATGAATTTTCTGAATGGCTTGAAATACCCATATGTATCTCATAGCCTGTTACAGGCAGATTCCGATCTTTCCAGTGCAGTGTTCCAGAGGATCGCACTGTTACTTTATCTGTGGTCAGCTTCGTGGAAAGTGATGAGAAAAGCCCCAGCCCTTCAGCTGAAGGTACTTCTGATTCCACGTGATGTTCATCGGTTACAGACTCCCCCATCATCTGGAATCCACCGCAGATACCGATAATTCTCGTTTTACCGGCTGCTGATTGAAGCACCTCGTCAAACCCGTTTTCCTTCAGGTAAGCGAGATCAGCCATTACAGCTTTGCTTCCCGGCAGAATAATTATGTCAGGTTCTCCCATTTCCTCCCGTTTCTTTACGAATCTTACCCGGCAGTCCGGTTCGTGTACAAAAGGATCTATATCTGTGTAATTCGACATTCTCGGCAGGCTGATCACGGCGATATCGATATCCGCTTCTTCCCTTTCCCCGCTGTATTTACCGAGTCCGAGCGAGTCTTCTTCTTCAAGAGCCAGCCCCTCTATATAGGGAAGCACGCCGAGCACCGGCACCCCTGTATAGTTTTCCAGCCAGTCCAGTCCCGGCTGTAAAAGAGTAATATCCCCGCGGAATTTATTGATAATAATACCGATCACGCGCTCTTTGTCTTCTTCACTTAATAACTGAAGGGTTCCGACCACGTTGGCAAAAACGCCTCCCCGGTCGATATCTGCCACGAGCACAACCGGGGCGCCGGTGATGGATGCTACTTTCATGTTGACGAGCTCCCGGTCGTTCAAATTGATTTCCGCCGGGCTCCCCGCTCCTTCGATCACTACTCTTTCATAGCTGCTCTCCAGCCTTTTCCACGCTTCTGTTATTACGTGCAGACCCGTCTCGTAATAATCCTCCCGGTATTCTCCGGCCTTCATCGTTTTCAGCGGTTTTCCATGTACAACGATCTGGGCGCTTGATTCTCCGGAAGGTTTAATCAAAATAGGATTCATATTCGTATCCGCTTCAATACCCGCCGCCTCTGCCTGGAGTCCCTGCGCCCGGCCGATTTCTTTTCCGTCGGCTGTAATGAAGGAATTAAGCGCCATATTCTGCGATTTAAACGGGGCGGTTTTCCAACCTTCCTCTGCAAATATTCTGCATAAAGCGGCAGCGGCGAGGCTTTTCCCGGCATCCGACTGGGTCCCCTGAATCATGATGGGAAGAGCGCGCATTAAAACTCGATTCCTTTAATCGCCGGAATTCCTTCGTCATAATAATGTTTTTCCACATCAATCACTGATACGAGATCCGCCGCATCTTTGATTTCCTGTCTGGCATCTCTTCCGGTAATAATGAGGTGAACATGCTCCGGTTTACGATGGATAGTACCCACTACATCTTCCAGGGGCAGCACGTCATCAATCGGGAATTTGTTTATTGCCAGCGCATTATTCAGTTCGTCCCAGATAACTACATCGTATTTACCGCTCAAAAGAGCTTCCTTTGCTTTTGGCCAGCCCTTTCGGAGGGCTTCCCGGTGTTCTTCAGGAGTTTTTGTCCACGTAAAACCGATGCCGAGCTGATCCATTTCCACGCCAAGCTGCTTCAGCGCTTTCTGCTCCCCGTATTCACGCTCCGGAGATTTAATGAACTGAAGAATATGTACACTCATTCCATGTCCCCGGCTGCGCAGAGCCGCCCCCAGTGCAGAGGTTGTTTTGCCTTTTCCGTTCCCTGTGTGAACCAGTACCATTCCCCGGGATTTTGCCATCATTTATCCACTCCTTTTTATCGGCTTTCTTCGCGTTGAGTATATAGCACTTATTATATAAAAGTAAAACGCCTTCTTTACTTCTGCTGTCGTTTCAAAAGAAAAAAGCTGCCTCTTTACAGAGCACAGCTTCAACGAACTAAATTTATTGCGTTATTTTTCACGTGAAACTTTTTTGGATTTTTCCTTCTTCAAGTCCGCTCGTTTTGCTTCCAGAGCTCTTTTAAGTTCTTTTTCGTATTTTGTGGACACGAGGATGTACAAGAAGTCGCCCGCTTTTATTTCTGTTTCCCCGTAAGGCGTAATCAATGTTTCATCACGCACAATGGCGCTGATATTCGCTTTATTTGGAAATTCGACGTCCTTCAGCTTCTCGCCGACAATTTTCAAGTCTTCATCCACTTTAAACTGCATCATCTCTGCATTGGCTTTCCCCATGGAAATTAATTCAATGGAGTGGTGCGGAATATCTTTTTTCGGCCCGGTCAGATGGAGCTTTCTCGCTACCCAGGAAATGCTCGTTCCCTGGACGAGCGCTGACGTCAGCACGATAAAGAAAACAACGTTGAAAAAGAATTCTCCGTCCTCGACCCCGGCTACAATAGGAAACGTGGCAAGCACGATCGGCACAGCCCCCCGAAGACCAGCCCAGGAAATAAACGTCTTTTCCTTCCACGTATATTTCATTCCAATCGTTGAAAGAAGTACTGCTACGGGACGTGCAATAAGAATCAATACAAACGAGAGGAGCAGACCTCCCGAAATAACTTCCCATGTAAACAGCTCTGCCGGAAAGACGAGAAGACCAAGAAGAATGAACATTAAAATCTGGGACATCCAGGCAAAGCCTTCGTTAAACTGAAAAATGGAATACCTGTAAGTCAGCTCCGTATTGCCAATGACAAGTGCCGCAACGTACACGGCGAGAAAACCGCTCGCTTCCACGAAAGAAGCAGTGCCGTATGTAAGCAGTGCAAAAGCAACTGAAAAAATCGGGTAAAGACCGCTGGAATCCAAATTGATTCTGTTAATGGAGAAAGAAGCAACCTTACCGATAACGATCCCTATAATCAATCCTGCTCCCATCTGCCAGAAAAAAGTCGGTACCAGTGACAGCACTGCTGTTTCCGGAATCATGATCAGCTCGATAATTCCTACCGTTAAAAACACCGCCATCGGATCGTTCGTTCCGGACTCCGCTTCCAGCGTGGCCCCCATTTTCGCCTTAATATTTCTCTCTTTAAGCGTGGCAAAAACTGCAGCCGCGTCCGTGGAACCTACGATCGCTCCGACAAGAAAAGCCTGGAGCAAAGTAATATCAAAAATAAGAAAGGCTGCCATAGCGACGATTGCCGACGTTAAAAGAACCCCCGCCGTTGCCAGGGACACAGCCGGTATAATTACAGAGCGCACCGTTGCAAACTTTGTCTGAAGTCCCCCTTCAAACAAAATCATAACAAGCGCAAAAATCCCGACCAACTGGGCAAATTCCGGATTATCAAAATAAATAAATCCGATGCCGTCACTGCCGGCCAGCATTCCTACAAGAATGAAAAGGATGAGAGAAGGAAGTCCTATCCGGTTGGAGAACTTTGCTGCAAGTACGCCGCTTATTAATATAAGAGCTATTAGAAGTAAAAAAGAATCCGTTTGAACAGTGCTGATCAACTATCCGTCCCCCTTTGTCGATTCATCGATTGCTCATTCTTTCACTTGTTGATGGAAAGGGGCTTATAACAGTGAAGCCAGAGCCTGTCTGTTTTTTGTAATATCAGCAAGTGTATACTGATCAAGCACCTCAAAATACGCCTGCAGCGCATCCCCGATAGCGTGCTGAAGCCGGCAGGCCGCGGTAATAGGACACGTATCGTGTTCCCTGTCGAAGCATTCCACCATATGAAAGTTTTCTTCGGTATGGCGGACTACCGCCCCAATGTTTATATCCTCCGGCTTTTTCAGCAGGCGCATCCCGCCGTTTCTTCCTCTGACGGTTTCGATATAACCCAGCTTCCCAAGTTTGTATACTACTTTCATTAAATGTGTTTTGGAAATTCCATACGAATCCGATATTTCTTTGATCTGAAAAAGCTGTTTATCGTCTTTTACAGCAAGATACATCAGCACCCGCAGGGAATAGTCCGTGTACTGGGTTAAATGCATACAGGTTCCCCTCCCTTTTCTAATATTTTATCACACATTCTTCACCGCAGTCCTGAAAGAGCAATTGTGTCCGATTCGTTAAAGATTCATATAAAATATTGCTTTAATTTTCTCCCTGTGCTTCAATAGAACTAGACTTAAGAGGAGGGATAATATGTTAACTGATCAGCAGATCTCGACTATCAAGGCCACTATTCCTGTACTGGAAGAGCACGGAACGACGGTAACGACTCATTTTTACAAAAAAATGTTTGCCGATCATCCGGAGCTTCTTAATCTTTTTAACCACGTAAATCAGGAAACCGGCAATCAGCCGAAAGCGCTTGCTTATTCTCTTTATCAGTCGGCGGTGCATATTGAACAGCTGGAAGCCATCCTGCCGGTCGTCAAGCAGATTGCCCACAAACACCGGAGTATCGGTGTTCAGGCAGAGCATTATCCAATCGTTGGAGAGTACCTTCTTAAAGCGATGCAGGAGATACTCGACCTGAATGAAAACGATCCGGTTATAGAAGCCTGGGGAGCGGCCTACGGAATTATTGCCGATATTTTTATTCAAGTGGAGCAGGAAATGTACGAAGCAGCTGCCTGGGACGACTTCCGCCCGCTGAAGGTGAAAAAGAAAGAAGCAGAAAGTGAAGAAATAATGTCGTTTTATCTGGGGACGGAAAACGACGAACCGCTTCCGTCATTTGCACCAGGTCAGTATATCAGTATAAAAGCGGAAATCCCCGGAGAAAAGTATCAGCACATCCGTCAGTATTCCTTATCGGACGCTCCCGGACGAGGTCATTACCGGATCAGCGTCAAGCGTGAAAAGCAGCCGGAAGGCCTTGTATCCAACTACCTCCATGACCATGTGGAAGTCGGGGATACGCTGCTTTTCAGCGCCCCGGCCGGTGATTTTACTGTTCAGGAAACCGAAGCTCCGCTCGTTCTTTTAAGCGGCGGCGTCGGAGTAACTCCTCTTCTCAGTATGTACAAGCTTGTGAGAGAATCCCAGCCGTCGCGCCCGGTAACCTTTGTCCAGGCAGTACGAAACGAAAACGTCCACGGCCTTGCTGAAGAAATTGCTGAGCTGAAACAGGATGACCACGTCCGACATATTACTGTTTATGAAGAACCTGAAAAAGCAGATGCCGGTGATTTTCAGGGCCGGCTGACACCGGATGCCCTCCTTTCGTTTCTACCGGATGAGGAAGCGGAATACTATTTATGCGGACCGGAACTGTTTATGCAGGCTGTCTACGATATGCTCCGGGAAGCAGGCATTCCTGCTGAACGTATTTCCTACGAGTTTTTCGGTCCGACGATGACACTTGTTGAAAATGCCTGAAGCCAATTAAATGGCAGAACAGACCCCCGGAGTTGGATCTCCCCGGGGGTTTTTCGTTTGCTGATTCAGGCTCATTCTTATGCTTTCTAAAAAATTGATCGGACGATACAGCGGGGCGAAAACTTTCAAACCAGGCAGTATCTTTTGGATTTTCTGCAGCACTTGCTTATAATATAATTAAGAAAGGTACAAGGAGGGGATTACTTTGACAACAGTACATGATTTCACAATTGAAGCGCCCGATGGGAAAGAAGTCTCTATGGAGGACTACCGGGGGAAAATTCTCCTTATTGTCAACACAGCAACAAAATGCGGACTCGCTCCGCAGTTTAAAAAGCTTGAAGCTCTTTATCAGGATTATAATGGGGAAGGGGTCGAAGTTCTCGGTTTTCCGAGCAACCAGTTTATGAGTCAGGAACCGGTGGCTGATGATGAAATGACAGCTACCTGCGAACTGAACTTCGGCGTGACCTTTCCGTTGACTAAAAAAATTAAAGTAAATGGGGACGAAGCTCACCCTCTCTACAAACACCTGAAGTCAGAGCAGGGCGGAAAACTCGGTTCGGAGATTAAGTGGAATTTCACAAAATTCCTTGTGGATCAGGAGGGGAACGTAGTAAAACGCTACAGCCCGCAGACTTCCCCGGACAACATCCGCAATGATATTGATGAACTTCTGAAAAAGTAAAGCAGTAAAAAGCGGCTCCCCGGAAAAACGGGTGCCGCTTTTTTATAGTCGGTTCTTTTTACACCGGCTGCAGTTTATGAAGGATCCGCCCCGGACTGAGAGCGGTGCTGCTTTTGTATTCTTCCTTTTAAAATGAGCACATCGATTGTGATTTCTTTTATGCTCCGGGCTTTTTCCTGAAAATCCTTGTCATCTGTATGCTTCCAGGTGAGAGGAGTCATTTTTAGAAGCGGCAGGCGCAGGTTTTCCGGAACAGCTGCCGTAAAACTCACTTTAATGCTTTCTGCTTCCGGGAACTGACGGTAAAAACCTTCCACGACGTCTTCGTTGGAATAGGCTGATTCGCCGGCTAGTTTCCTCAGCTCCTGCAGATACCTGCTGCCGGGGACCACTTTAAGAACTGCTCCTCCGTTTTTTGTAATACGGTGGAATTCCTCGTAGTTGGCCGGAGAAAAAATGTTCAGCACAGTGTCAAAGCTGCTGTCCAAAAAAGGCGCTTCAGCAAGATCTGCTACTACCCAGAGTAATTCATCCTCCCCTTTTGCAGCCATTTCAATACCTGATTTCGCCAGATCCGTCCCTATACCGGTGAAGTCTTTCTTTTTTTTCAAAGCCATCAGGTGGGATCCTTCCCCGCTGCCTGCATCGAGTATTGTTTTCCCCTCCCAGTCCAGCAGTTCCCCCAGTGCCTCATGCATTTTTTCGTAAAGTCCTCCCTCAATCACTTCTCTCCGTGCAGCAAAAAGTTCACTGCTGTAGTTCGAAACTGCCGGTTTTTTTGTTAAATGCACGTGCCCCTGTCTGGCAAGGTCAAAGCTGTGGCTCCGGATGCACTTGAGACGGCTGCCTTCATCCACCCAAAGCTCCTCTCCGCACTTCGGACACCGGAAAATTGGTGACAGCTTCTGCATTAGAGCCGTCCTCTTTTCTTTTTTGGACTGCATGTTCAAATCTCCTTTATCTTTCATCCTTTACGGTGTATTATGTCACGTATTTGTTTCATACTCCACCCGCCTACCAGTTTGAGCGCCTCGAATGAACGGGTATAATACAAAACAAACTCTGCCTGCTGCAGGAAAACCAGGCGCAGCAGTTAAAAAAACTGTATTCTGCAGTGGAAACTGTTTTCGCTGGGATGGTCTTCAGACTGCCTATACTAACGAATATCAACGGAAAGGATGTGGCTGCACTGGCTTTTAACTATGAGGAAGATTTTAAAAATACAGACTTCCGGAAAGAACCGGAAAAGTACAGAGTCGGCCGGGGAGAGCAGGGAGTCCTGCTCGTTGAACCATATAAGAGCGAGATTCTCCCTCACTGGCGCTTCAAGACACCGGAGATAGCAAAAGAATCCTCTGAAAAAATCTACGAGATGTTTGAAGAGTACAGGAAAACTGACGATTTTGTCGGAATGGATATGGCCCGGAAATTTATTCAAATGGGCTATACGCGCTCCCGCCGTTATGCCAACTATAAGGGCGGCAAAAAATACGACAGTGATGGAAACATTAATGAACGCCGGATAGACGACGAAAAAGCAGAATCCGCCTCCATTTTTGAAGAAAAATGGATCGAAATCCGGGAAGATGAAGACTATTTAAAAAGAAAAAAAGAACATCAGAAAAAATACGGATAAGCCTGCACCATACGGCTTATTTTTTTTGGACTATCCTGAAATTAAAACAAATATAAGACAGCCGTCCTTTTACATATCTGCCGCCCTGTTTTCCTCCTCCACGGACTAATTGTGCTACAATATCTGCGGAGTGATTGCTATGAAACGTTCTTTTTACCTGTACGAAATTATTATCGTCTTTACATTGACCCTGTTTCCGCTGATGGCAGCGGTATTTTTCGATTTTTCACTGGCCGCTGCCATGCTGCCCGGATTTTTTACCCTTATTTATTTGGCATATAAAAAACAGGTCCCCGCCGGCGCTCTTACCGCTTCTGTCAAAAAAGGACTGTACCGGAACCGGAATGTAGCCTGGCTGCTCGTATTCATAGGTCTTATTCTGCCGACTTGGGCACTTGCCGGCACCATTGAAGATTTGAATACATTATTTCTTCAATTTATTTCACCGGATTACTTTCTTACGATTGCTTTTCTTATTACTGTTTTCATGTCTCTTACCGTCGGCTCCGCCGTTGGAAGTCTCAGTATCGTCGGTATTCCTTTAATGAGCGCGGGTCTCGCGCTGAATCTGCCGCAGGCAGTCATCGCCGGGGCACTTGTCTCCGGTGCATTCGTCGGCGATCGGACGTCTCCTCTTTCCAGCTCCTTTCAACTGCTCGCATTCTCAACGGAATTAAGCGTCAGCCGGCACTTCAGGGCGATTTTACCTACCATGGCAACCACAGCACTTCTGACAGCCGGACTGTTTTTTGGTATGGATACCGTCTTAACGAGCACCGGCACTCCTCTGGAAACCGAACCGCTTGCATGGAATCGTGTCGTATCGTTCGTACCGCCGCTGCTCCTGCTGTTACTTATTCTGCTCGGAAAAGATATGAAAGTCTGCTTTTTGTCTGCTATTGCTGCAGGAGGTCTCGTTCTGCTTTTCCGGGGTACCGCCCCATCTGAGTGGATTTCAGGAGCAATTTCCGGTACAGCTTCGTTAAACGGCCTGCTGGATATGCTGCCTTTTGTCGTCTTCATACTTATCGTTGGAGCTTTCTGTCAGATTATCGAGGACACCGCGATGCTCCAGCCGTTCCTCGAAAAAATATTCACGGATACTGTATCTTTGACTAAAAACACCGCACAGACGGTTACTGCCGCCGCCGGCGTTTCCCTTTTGTCTCCCAATCAGTCATTTCCGATTCTTCTGACCGGCCGGGCGCTTCTGCCGCACTGGAAAAATCATTTCCATAAGCGGGTTCTCGCGCGTACACTGGCTGATTCGACCGTCGTTTTTGCAGGACTCGTCCCCTGGAGCCTGCTCGCTATTTTATGCAGTGCGATTGTCGGCGTTCCTGTTATTCAGTATGTTCCTTTTGCTTTCTTTCTGCTGTTATCTCCGTTTGTCACCATTGTTTTCAGCTGGATCATTTCCCGTAAAGGTTCCAGTTACAGATAGCAGCATTCCCTGTGCCCTGGGTGACAGGGGCTGTCCACTGCAAAAAGAAAGTATGGGAATAAAATGGCATCTTTCACGGGCCTGATAACGATTAAAAACAGCCTTATAATGATTAATCGATTTCGCAGAGATACTTATACTGATTAAATATTGTTTATAATGATTAATAACCCTTGTAATGACAAAAGAACCGGCTGTAATGACTAAAAATTTTTTATACTGATTAAAACGACTTTTATAATGATTAAAAGCCACCGTCCCCCCCAAACCCGCAAAAAAAGCTGTCCAGTTTTGGACAGCTTTTTTCAATGTTCCCGCTTTATTAGAGCTCACGGAGTGCTTCTTCCGGTGACAAATCTCCGGAAACAAGGTCAAAGCTCTTTTTGTACGTTTTTTCTTCGTCCAGTGCCGCTGCAATGACAGATGCTACGTCCTCACGCGGAATAGAAGCACGTTCGAGGTTCTCTGCCGCCTTCACTTTACCGGTGCCAGGCTCGTTTAAAAGACCTCCCGGCCGGATGATCGTGTAATTCAGACTGCTCCGAATAAGCTCGCGGTCAGCGTAATGCTTCGCTGCAAAATACGGCCGGATTTTTTCGCTCCAGTTTTCCCTGTTGTTTGCCTGGATAGCGCTCACCTGGATATAGCGGCTGACACCTGCCTTCTCCGCCGCTTCCACTGTTTTTACCGCTCCGTCAAGATCCACGAGAATCGTTTTATCCATGCCGGTATTCGGACCGGAGCCGGCTGTGAATACGACAGCGTCACAGCCTTTTGCTGCCGCAGCAATGTCCTCTACGCTTCCTTCAAGGTCTGCCAGTACAGTTTCGACTCCGTCTCCGCGGAACTTTTCCGCCTGTTCTTCTTTACGCACCATGGCACGAACTTCGTGTTTTTGGCCGCTGTGAAGTTTTTCAACAAGCTGGCTGCCGATCTGTCCATTGGCTCCTACTACAAGTACTTTCATGTAAACACTTCCTCCCTGCTTTTTCACGATTGTCTTTTTCTATACCAGCGCAGTGCCCGGCACTCCAGGCCGGTGACATATTCGTGTTTTCCTTCAATATAAGCCTTTATATTATAAGGGTATTCCCAGGCGAGCGACTGCTTCAAACCTTTATACTCCCTGCGCGCCCCGGGATGCTCTCTCAAATAGTCTCTTACAGCAAGGTGACGGATAATGTGAGGGCTCCCAGCTTCTACAATGTGCAGGTGAAACTTCCGGACCCCTTCTACATTTTTTGTGTAAAAAAGTCTATCCGGGATACCGGACTCTCCGTGCGTATAGTAGCCATTCTGCCGAAATATCTCTTCCAGACAATCTGTTTCTGACAAGCTTTCAACTACCGGCATAATATCGATAATAGGTTTAGCCGTAAAACCGGGGACCGCCGTGCTGCCTATATGGTAAATATCCCGGAGATTTTCCCCGAGTATTCCACGCAGCAGCTCTGCTTCCTGCTCAAACAACAATGGCCAGCGCGGATCGTAATCGGTCACTTCCACTCTGCGCATATCCGCCGCCCCCTTTTTCCTATTTAATTTTTATTCGCAGATCCTTCTCGACAGCTCCCGGTAAACTTCCATAATATCCGTGTCCTTCAAAAACTGAAGAGCGTGAGTTTCCGTCTTTGTCGCAATCTCAATCGTATTGGCAAACGAGAAAAAGCCGGTTTTTTCAATCGCAATCTCTTCGATTTTCTGATAGGGAATCGTCACTACTACGGATTTGGATTTTGTCATGAACGAACGGTCAACAAAGAGCATCCGGTGCGATGTAAAAGCAACGAAATCGACCATCAGGCCGTACGTGCTGACCAGCTCCTCTCCTTCAAAAAGAAATTCCTCGGCCTGTTCTATATGTTTCTTTTTATTATCTCCCCGGCTGAAAAGTCCCACAGCAAAAAACTCCCTTTCTTTTTAATTACTTTAAGAATAAGGGAGTTTTGTCCTGTTGTAAATTCGCAGCCTTCTAAACCGGAAACATCCGAATAAACGAGGCAGCGCCGTGACGAAGCTGAACTATATTATTATAAGTGCTATCGGAAATCTTTCAAGGCAGTACTGAGACTGCTTGTGGAAGCATAAACCTCCTGATACAGCGGGAACAGCCGGCTGTAAGTGAGAACATTTTCTGTTTCAGGCTCAAAACGTTCTGCCTCCTCTGCAAATTCACCTGCTGCTTCCTGAAGGGAAGCATACCAGCCGAGCCCGTAAGCTGCCAGCAGTGCTGCACCAAGTCCCGGGCCCTGTTCACTTTTCAGCTTTACGACCGGTGTATTATAAATATCAGCCTGCATTTGAAGCCAGAAACTGCTTTTCGCACCGCCGCCGGTCGCTACAACCTTCTGAACGTTCTTCCCCTGTGCTTTAAATGCAGACAAGGATTCCTGAAGTGAAAAAGTAATGCCTTCCATAACCGCCCGTACAAAATCCCCGAGCGTATGGGAAGCGTGCATTCCTATAAAGCTTCCACGGACATCCGCATCGGCGTGGGGGGTTCTTTCCCCGGAAATATAAGGAGTGAAAAGGAGACCTTTCGCCCCTGGGGGAGAACTCTCTGCCAGTTTGACGAGCTCTTCAAACGATTTGTCCGGGGCAAACGTGTTTTTAAACCAGCTGAAGCTGTGACCGGCAGCAAGGGTTACCCCCATGCTGTAATAGCCGTCTGACTCTGCGTGATTAAAATAATGCACCTTCCCCTGGAAATCCTTTTCCGCGTCCTTTTCATAAGCAAGAACGACACCGGAAGTCCCTGTGCTGCTCAGCACCGTTCCTTCTTCAAGAATTCCGGTTCCTACAGCGCCGCACGCGTTATCCGCACCTCCGGCAAAAACTTTTATCTCCTCGAGTCCCGTCGCGTTTCTGATGTCTTCCTGAAGTGTGCCAGCTTCTTCATGGGAAGCAAGAAGTTTCGGGCAGAGAGAAAACGGAAGACCAACTGCTTCACAAATTTCCCTGCTCCATTCTTTTCTACCCACGTCCAAAAGCAGAGTGCCGGCAGCATCGGAATACTCCATTGCTGCATCTCCGGTAAGGCGCAGCCTCACGTAGTCTTTCGGAAGCATAAAAGAATCTGCTTCTGCAAAAAGCTCCGGCTGCTCTTCTTTAACCCAGAGCAGTTTTGGAAGAGTAAAACCTTCCAGAGCAGGATTTTTAGTGATCGACAGAAGTCTCTCCTCCCCGACCATTTCTTCAATGCGGCGGCACTGCTTCGTCGTTCTCGTATCGTTCCAGAGAATAGCCCGGCGCAGCGGCTGTTTATCTTTATTGAGAAGGACCAGGCCGTGCATCTGTCCGGAAAAGCTGAGACCCTTTATTTCTGACGGATTGCCGGCTTCAGCTGCCACTTCCCGGACCGCTTCGAGCGTCGCCTGTACCCAGTCTTCCGGTTCCTGTTCGCTCCACCCGGCGTAGTCATGATACAACGGGTACTCCCTGCTTGCTTCAGCTGTAACAGCGCCTTCCTCCCGGCTGACGAGAAGCGCTTTTACCGCACTTGTTCCAAGGTCCACTCCTATAACATAATTCATTTATATTCCACCTTTACTCCGCAGTTCACGGATTTCCGGCTGGTAAAAACAACTTGTGAAAAATCAAGCCTTCCGTCCTGCAGAAAGTTTTTTTACTGGTACTAGGCAGACGAGGCTGTCTCAAAAGATTCCCAGAGACAGCCTGAAAAGCACGAGTGGAGCCGGACCAAGGTTGTCAGATCAGATTTATCTGACAGGGTTCGGCCCGTGCGAAGCCGTGCTCCATCCCTTATGGACAGTTCCGCCTGACAGTTTTTACAGGTCGTTAACCCGCAGCAGATACTGATTAATGCCGGCTTTAATCTTTTCCAGCTGACCGGAGTCCTGCTCGATGCGCCCAAGACCCATGGCGTGTTTTTCAAGTTCGTGGAAACTTGTCGCTCCCCGGGTGATCTTTTCTCCAATACCGCTGCTGAATGTACGGTAACGATCTTTCGTAATATTTTCGAAGAAATTATCTTCAATCATTTTGTTCGCCACTTTCAGTCCGATAGCAAAGCTGTCCATCCCGGCAATGTGGGCATGGAAAAGATCTTCCGGCTTGAACGATCCGCGGCGGATTTTCGCGTCGAAATTGAGTCCTCCACGTCCCAGACCACCGTTTTTAAGAATTTCATACATCGCAAGTGTCGCCGAATAAAGGTCGGTTGGAAATTCATCCGTGTCCCAGCCAAGGAGCGGGTCGCCCTGATTCGCATCGACGGACCCGAGCATCCCGCTGATTCTTGCTGTGCGAAGTTCGTGTTCAAACGTGTGTCCGGCAAGGGTTGCGTGGTTGGCTTCGATATTAAATTTAAAATGATCCTGAAGACCGTACTGGTAAAGGAACGAAGTCGCTGTCGCTACATCAAAGTCATACTGGTGGGTGGTCGGCTCTTTCGGCTTCGGCTCAATCAGAAACTGCGGGGCAAAGTCAATCTCCTTGGCGTAGTCTACAGCCATGTTGTAAAAATGTCCAAGGTTGTCCATTTCCAGTTTCATATCAGTATTCAGGAGTGTTTCATAGCCTTCCCGGCCTCCCCAGAATACGTAATTTTCTGCACCGAGTTCTTTTCCTGTTTCCAGACCCTTTTTCACTTTAGCCGCAGCGTAGGCATATACATCCGCGTTGCTTGAAGTTGCTGCTCCGTGGACAAAACGCGGGTGCGTAAACATGTTCGCCGTGTTCCAGAGGAGTTTCACGTCGGATGTTTTCATATATTCTTTAATCATTGCAGTAATTTCGTCGAGGTTTTGGTTCGTCTCTTTCAAAGAGTTTCCTTCAGGGGCAATATCTATGTCGTGAAAGCAGAAATAAGGAGCCTTGATTTTTTCGATGAATTCAAAAGCTGCTTCCACACGTGCTTTTGCTTTATCCATTCCCTGCAGATGATCCCAGGGTCTCTCTGCTGTGCCCTGACCGAACGGATCGGAGGCGTCCTGAGTGAGCGTGTGCCAGTAGGCAATGGAAAAACGAAGCTGCTCCTCCATTGATTTTCCGCCTACTTTTTCTTCGGGATTGTAATATTTAAAAGCGTAGGGGTTCCCGGAAGCCGCCCCTTCGTACTTAATTTCAGGTACCTGGTCAAAATAAGAAGCTGTTTTTTTCGTCATTTATAACGCCTCCATCTTCATAGTATTAGTAGTTGATAAATTTATTGTATCAGCGTAAACTTAGTTTGTCCATTGAATTAACTAACTACATGTAATTATTTTTTTATTCTTCTGTTTCAGCCTTTCCGGGTACGTTAAAATAAGAACAGTTCTTGTTATGCAGCAAAAACTAATTCAACAGTATAATGAAATTATTGTTTAATGCACAAATGAATAAACTATGTAAGGAGCGAAGTTTATGGCTAACTACCAGCAGGCTGTAAAAATGACAAATAAATCACTTATTCTTGAAACAATCCGGACCCGGGAGCCGGTTTCCAGAGCGGGCCTCGCGCAGCTGCTTCATTTAACGAAGGCGACGGTTTCCTCCCTGGTCGAGGAGCTGATCGCTGAAAAATACTGCTATCAGACAGGCCCTGGGAAATCGAGCGGCGGAAGAAGGCCTCTCATGCTTCAGTTCAATGAAAAGGCCGGTTTTGCGGTCAGCTGTGACATCGGCGTCAACTACATTTTCACTACTTTAACAGATCTTCGTGGAACAGTTATTCACGAGCTGTACCGGTCTTTTGATACAAACGACTTTACTAGAACCGTCATGGAAATAAAAGTGATGATCGACGACTGCCTGAAACATATGCCTGACTCTCCTTTTGGCTTAGTAGGTATAGGTTTTGGCGTCCCCGGACTGGTTACCCGGAACGGAACAATCGTCAACACCCCTAACCTGGACTGGCACCAGTCCAACTTGAAGGACATTTTTACCGACCAGTACGAAACACCGATTATTGTGGAAAACGAAGCGAATGCCGGCGCGTATGGCGAAAAAATACATGGCTCTGCCGGTACGGATGAATCTTTTATTTATATCAGTGCCGGAATAGGAATCGGGGCAGGAATCGTCCTCGACGGGAAACTCATCCGCGGAGCTTCCGGCTTTTCCGGGGAAATTGGTCATACAGCTATTGTAGAGGACGGGCTGAAATGCCGCTGCGGAAACTCCGGCTGCTGGGAAATGTACGCCTCCGAAATGGCTCTCCTCTCTTCCTCAGGAAGCACTCTTCTCCCCGGGGATCTTGAAAAATTAATTGAAAAAGCAGCTTCCGACAAAACAGCGGAGCAGGCTTTCGAACGGATCGGCCATTATCTCGGGGTGGGAGTGACGAATATCATTCACACGTTTAACCCTGAAAGAATTATCATTGGCAACCGCCTCGTCAAAGCCAGAGCCTACCTGGAACCTAAAGTACAGGAAGTGGTAAATGAAAGAACTCTTCCTGCACTCCGTGAAAACACAGAAATTATTTTCAATGAAAGATACCAGTATGCCTCCATCCGTGGCCTTGCTGCTTTCAGTGTTGAACACTTCCTGGAAAAACAGTTCAGCTCTCATGCTTCCATCAGCGTATAAAACTGCCGCAGAAAGGTGATCGGATGAAAAAATTGTTTTCGATGAAATGGAACACACTCCGCGGACAGATGTTATCCACTTTCGCCCTGGTGATGGTTATTGTTCTTTCCGTAGTAGGCTTTTTAACCTTTAACCTTGTTACGGAAATTATTAAGGACAATGCCAAAAATCAAATCGAACAGACGGCTGCTCAAAGTCTCGGCCGTATAGATTCCCAGTTTGAAACGATTGAAATGATTGCGAGTCAGATTGCTACAAACCCTTCTGTTCAGAATCTGCTGATACAGGAAATGAGGGATGAAGAGGCAACCTTTGCCGAACGCCAGTCGATGAATGAAATCATTAACAGTTACCAGGCCTATACGACCGGCCTCACTTCTTTTGAGCTGTATTTCCGGGACGGAAGACGTCTTTTTCCTTTGAGTGAGCTGCCTCTCGGAGCCCGTCTCGCCCAGTCCTGGATTGAAGAAGTGCAGGAGGAAAACGGCAGGCTTGTCTGGGCAGGAGCCGACCCTTTCGATTCCCGTTCCTACCTTGCGGTGAATCAAATCAACCTTATTGATGAAGACTTTGATTCCGGCGGTTATTTAATCACAAAAGTAAATGAAAACTTTTTTGATCTTTCCAACGCTGCCGGTTCTTTAAACGATCAGGAGGCCTATGCAATTGTTCTTGATGGGGAAAACAGTGAAGTGGCGGGAAATCTTCCGGAAAACATCGATCGTTCGTTGATTTATACAGGAGAGGAATCTGCTGAAATTGATGGAGAGGAATTCGTCCGGGTAGCCGCTGAATCCAGTTATACAGGCTGGAGCATTGTCATTTTCACCCCGGTTAACAATCTGCTTCAGGGGATTGCAGGGATCGGCACGGCAGTTGCAGTGGCCGGACTCACCGGACTTGCTATATTTATCGCAGCTTCGTGGCTCGTTTCCAGCTATATATCCCGTCCGATCAGACAGTTGACGCACGCAATGCGTTTTGGGACAATCGGTGCCCTTCGAAAAAGCCAGCGTATTTCCTCCACGGCAGAAATTACCGAACTGAATGAAACTTATAATAAAATGGTCGAGAAAACGAACCATTTAATTAAAGCTGTATACGAAGAAGAACTGCTTAAAACAAGAGCGGAACTGAAGGCGCTTCAGGCTCAGATCAATCCCCATTTTCTTTTTAACACACTCGAAGCGATTTATTGGACACTCGAGGAAAAAGACGAGGAAACAGCAGACGTTATCATCTCTTTGTCCTCTCTCTTCCGTTATACGATTTCTGATGTGGACGATGACGACCGGGTCTCCCTGAAGGAAGAGCTTGATCAGGTTGAACGTTACCTGCAGATTATGAAGCTGCGTTTTGCCGACAGACTCACATGGCATATTTCTTATAATGAAACACTTCTCCAGCAGCGGCTTCCGAAACTGCTTATTCAACCGGTCATCGAAAATGCCCTTGTGCATGGGATTGGGGAAAGAGTTTCCGGGGGAGTAGTTGATGTCAATGTTGAAAACGCATTGATCCCGGGATATATGCAGATCACTGTAAAAGACAACGGCCAAGGCATACGAACAGAACAGCTGGAAAAAATACGCGCATCCATTCATGAAAAACAGGTTATGGAGTCAAAAGGGACGGGACTGGCGATGCGGAATCTTTATCAGCGGATCGCTCTGTCCTATCAGGACGATCCCCACGCCGGTCTCTACATTGAAAGCACTCCAGGTGAAGGCACCTCTGTCATGATCATTTTGCCGATAAAAGGAGCTGATAAAAATGCCACTCCCTACTATTCTGATCGTTGATGATGAACCCCGCTCCCGGTCCGGGCTCAAACGCCGGCTTGACTCCTGGGAACAGTATTCCCTGAACGTTTACACTGCCGCTACCGGAAAAGAAGCGCTTCACTTTCTGGAGGAAACAGCAGTGGATCTGCTCATCACCGACATACGCATGCCTGAGATGACCGGCCTGGAACTGATCGAAAAAGCGAAAGAACTGCAGGACCAGCCGGTTTTTCTCGTGATTTCCGCCTACTCTGAATTCGAATACGCCCAGCACGCTCTGAAAATGGGTGTCATCAACTATTTACTGAAACCAGTAAAGAAAGAAGCCTTCCTGGATGCGGTTCATAAGGCTCTCGAAGAAAGAGTAAAGCTTCAACGCTGGAAACAGACAGAAGTAAAAGAAGAAGACCCTGTACTGAAAAATAAACATTTACTTCCGGAAACACTTCAGACAGCGGTTGCCCTTATCGACAATAAAATCGGGGAAAAATTCAGTCTGAAAGATATTGCCGGAGAAGTTCATTTGAATCCAAGCTATTTCAGCGTCCTGTTTAAAGAGCATACAGGCATGACATTCAGCGACTTTGTTACACGCAGAAGAATGCAGGAAGCAAGAAACCTTCTGCTGACGACGGACCTTCCAGTAGCCGATATTGCAGAAAAAACTGGTTACCAGACAGCTAAGTATTTTATTCAAATTTTTAAGGAACTGGAAGGAAAAACTCCAAGCAGATACCGGAAGGAAGCTAAAAGCAGCGGCTGAATTATGCAGCAGAACTTAGTTCAATCATCTAATTATTATGGTATTTTGCCTAATCGTTGTTACCTTATAAAGCGCTTACATCGTTGCTATACTTGGCTTACACTAAATTGCTGAGGGGGAACCATCATTATGAAGAAAAAATCCTTTATTTCATTAGCCGCCCTTTCCACTGCTGCTGTGTTTACACTCGCTGCCTGTGGAGGCAACGATTCCGAGGAAGCCAGTGCCGGAGCAGGGAACAACGATAATGGCGAAGCAGCCCAGGAAGATGTAACGATCGATTTTATGCATCTTTGGCCGCAGGGAAGCTCTCCGGACCATCACCGTATTGTAGAAGACATTATCAGCGATTTTGAAGAAATGCATCCTCATGTAACGGTAGAACTTGAAGTGCTTGAGAACGAACAATATAAAAACAAGCTTCAGGTTGTCTCTTCTTCGAACCAGCTTCCCGATGTTGGTATGACATGGCCGGCCGGCTTTCTGGAGCCTTACGTAAACGGAGAGCTTTTTGCCCCTCTCGATGACGTACTTGAAGAAGATAATATGCGTGACGATTTCGTAGCAGGAACTCTGGAAGCCTATTCAGTGGATGAGCAGGCCTATGCGATGCCGCTTGAACTTAATATCGCACCTGTATTCTACAATGAAGCTATTTTTGAAGAAAACGGTGTGGAAGTTCCCGAAACATACGATGAATTCCTTGAAGTTATCGATACGCTTGCGGACAACGGCGTGACACCTATTGCTCTCGGGAACCGCGACCGCTGGACCGGGTCCCTCTGGTACATGTACCTCGCTGACCGGATCGGCGGTTCGGATGCTTTGAACTCTGCAATCGACCGCAGCGGATCTTTTGAAGACGAGCGCCTGGAAGAAGCAGCTTCCCGTATTCAGGAGATGGTAGATCACGATGCCTTTATCTCCGGATTCAACGGCCTTTCCGACCAGGAAGCAAAAGCCGAATTTATGAACAGCAACGCTGCTATGTATCTGATCGGATCGTGGGACCTGCCGAACTACACAACGAACGAAGAAATCCCGCAGGAATTCCGTGACAACATCGACTTCTTTAAATTTCCTGAAGTGGACGGCGGCGAAGGAAACATTGATAACTGGGTCGGCGGCCCTGGAGTCGGACTTTTTGTAGCTGAAAACTCAGACGTAAAAGACGAGTCGAAAGCATTCGTCAAACACTTCACAGAAGAGTGGGGCAAGCGTTCTGTAGAAGATGCCGGGGTTATTCCAGGTACTCAGGTGAATACAGATGAAGTAGATCTGCCGGATCTCTTTATCGATGTTCTCGACGATCTGAACAATGCTTCTGATATTACTCTCTTTGCTGATGTACAGATGAGTTCCAGCGTAGCGGAAACGCACCTGAACATGATCCAGTCCCTTTTCGGAGAAGAAATCACACCGGAAGAATTTGTTGAAAGACACGAGGAAGCTCTGGAAGAAGACGAATAATATTTCTTCACTCGTCCCATAAGTTCCTCGTGGATTTATGGGACATTTTTTATTTCCCGCCGAAAGGAGTTTTTCAGCATGAATCAAATTATGTCCGATAAGCGTGTGATCGCTTTATATACCCTTCCTGCCCTGCTTCTTATTTCCGTTCTGATCTATGTGCCGCTTGTACTCACCGGATATTATGGCCTGATGGACTGGGATGGAATCGGCTCGATGACATTTATTGGTCTCGAAAACTACGCCGCGCTCATTACAGACGGCATGTTCTGGTCGAGTGCCTATCACTCCCTGCTGCTTGCCTTATTTTCTGTCGGAAGTCTCGTGCTTTACCTGGCTGTTTCCGTGGTTCTTGCAGGAAACATTAAAGGGGCAGACCTTTTCCGCAAAATTTTCCTGATCCCGATGCTTCTTTCCTCTGTGGCCATCGCCCAGCTTTGGATGCGTATTTATCATCCTACAAACGGTGTTATGAATCGTTTCCTGGCAAGCATCGGCATCGAAAATCCACCATTATGGCTTTCTGACACGAGCATTGTGCTTTTTGCTATTTTTATACCAATCATATGGCAGTACGCAGGATTTTATATCATCATTTATTACGCTGCTTTGAAAAACATACCGAAAGAGCTTGTTGAAGCTGCAAGAATTGATGGGGCCTCTCCCCTGCAGATCGCTTATAAAATTAAACTTCCGCTTATCTCCGGAGTAATTAAAGTGACGATCGTTCTTGCTGTGATCGGTTCTCTCAAATACTTTGACCTGATCTATGTCATGACGGATGGAGGCCCTAATGGCGCGAGTGAGGTTATGGCTTCCTACATGTACAAGCTTGCCTTCCGTACGAACGACTTCGGGTACGGAAGTGCCGTTGGATTCTTCCTGCTTGTCCTTATTCTGATTGTTACTTACTTGATCCGGAAAGCGACCACTTCCAAAGACGACAGTATTCAATATTAAGGAGGAATTTTTTATGGCTTCCAACACTGCAGCTGCGAGTCCCGCAGAAGAGGTGAAGACAGGTTTTCTGCGGATGAGCATTTCCAAGCTGATTCTCTACATCATTCTTGGCATCGTAGCGGTTGTGCAGATTCTGCCGTTAATTTGGCTGTTTCTTTTTTCCTTGAAGGATAATCAGGAAGTGTTTAATCTGCCGCCGCTCGCCCTGCCTTCCGATCCCCAGTGGGGCAACTACGCCAGAGTATGGACGGAAGGAAACATCGGTTTATATTTCTTTAACAGTGTCATCGTGACCGGTACATCTGTTATTCTCACCGTTCTGCTCGCAAGTCTCGTTACTTTTGCGATCACCCGGATGAACTGGAAGCTGAACAAATTGGTCCTCGGCCTGTTTATGGTAGGCCTTATGATCCCTGTTCATTCTACACTTATTCCACTGTTCAGCTTTTTCAGCTCTGTCGGTCTGATGGATCATCACTTATCCATTATCCTTACGTACACGGCTTTCAACCTGCCGCTTACGATGATGATCCTGCTCGGTTTTTACTATACGCTGCCGCGTGAACTCGAAGAGGCAGCCGTCATGGACGGATGTTCCATCCACCGGATGTTTTTCCGGATCATTCTGCCGATTACTGCTCCGGTGGTTGCGACAACGGCAATTATTAACATGATTTACAACTGGAACGAATTCGTATTTGTTAATACGTTCATCAGTTCTGACAGCCTGAAAACACTGACGGTCGGTATTCAGAACTTTATCGGCCAGTACTCCACGGACTGGGGAGCTATTGGAGCGACGCTCGTTATCAGCATGCTGCCAATCCTCCTGGCCTTCCTCATTTTAAGCAACCGTATTGTTGAAGGAATGACTTCCGGTTCTGTGAAGGGCTAGCATATCCACATTACAGTATCATTTTTTAAAGAAGGAGCGTGTCCATCCAATGTCTATGATTCAGAACCCCATCCTCCCAGGTTTTCATGCCGATCCTTCCATCGTCCGGGTCGGAGAAGATTTTTATATTGCTACATCCACCTTTGAATGGTTTCCCGGAGTCCGTATTCATCACTCTAAAGATTTGAAAAACTGGCGCTTTGTCTCCAGTCCTTTAACGAGAACATCCCAGCTCGATATGAAGGGAAATATGAATTCCGGCGGGGTCTGGGCCCCATGCCTCACCCATCATAACGGTACATTTTACTTAATTTATACAGATGTAAAACAGTGGCACGGCGCCTACAAAGATGCCCATAACTATCTCGTTACAGCTCCTGCTATCGAAGGCCCGTGGTCTGAGCCGGTCTATTTAAACAGCAGCGGCTTTGACCCTTCCCTGTTTCACGACGAAGACGGTAAAAAATGGCTCGTAAACATGATCTGGGACTACCGCTCCGGAAACCATCCGTTTGCCGGGATTATCATTCAGGAATTTTCGGAAAAAGAGCAGAAGCTGATTGGACCGGTACAGAACATCTATGAAGGAACAGACATAAAATTGACGGAAGGACCGCACATTTACAAAAAGGACGGCTGGTACTATCTGCTCGCTGCAGAAGGCGGGACAGAGTATGAGCATGCGGAAACCGCTGCGCGCTCCCGCAGCCTTCACGGACCGTACGAAACCGATCCGGACTACCCGCTCATCAGTTCACGGGCCAATCCAGCGTTGACGATTCAAAAAGCAGGTCACGGCAGCCTTGTTGATACACCTGCCGGAGAATGGTATTTCGTTCATCTCGGGGGACGTCCGCTGCAGGATAAGTACTGCACGCTGGGACGGGAAACATCCATTCAAAAAGTCGAATGGACAGAAGGCGGCTGGCCCCGTCTAGCCCATGGCAGTCATTTCCCTCATGCGGAAACAAAAGCCCCGGATCTTCCGGAGCACCCGTTTGAGCCGGAGGAGCCGAAAGACGATTTTGATGCAGAAGAACTTCGCGGGTGCTGGAACTCGCTGCGTGTTCCTGCTGATTCTTCCTGGTGCTCCCTCACAGACAGACCAGGCTGGCTTCGTCTTTACGGGCGGGAATCCCTTTCCTCGGTACATCACCAGAGCCTGATAGCCCGCCGGCAGACTTCTTTTTACTGCAGCTTTGAAACAAAACTCGACTATGAACCGGAATTTTTCCAGCATAAAGCCGGACTCGTTGTTTATTACGACACGGAGGATCACGTGTATCTGCACGTAACTCATCATGAACTGAAAGGACGGGTGCTCCAGATTCTGCGTACAGTAAACGGCGCCTATGAAGAAATTCTTCTTCCTCCGGTCCGTATCGCCCAGCAGGGAAGCATTTTTCTGCGCGGAGAGATTCATGAGGACACTCTGCACCTGTTCTACCGGGATGAAGAAACCCCGCAGTGGCAGAAAATAGGTCCGGAGCTCAGTACGCTGCACATGTCGGATGATTCAGCCCCGGAAGTCCGTTTTACAGGTACATTTGTCGGTATGGCAAGTCAGGACTACAGCGGCACAAAGAAAGCAGCAGATTTTGACTACTTTATGTATGAGGAAAAGGAGCGGTAATTATGCTTGTACGATGGATGGCAAACCCGGTATATGCAGCCTGTGACTGGCTCGTTAAGCTGGCTTATCTGAATTTTTTATGGGTGCTTTTCACACTCGCCGGCGGTATTGTATTCGGCTTTGCCCCATCGACTGCCGCTTTATTTACTCTTCTTAGAAAACTCGTACATGGAGAAACATTAAACGAAATTTTTCAAAACTATGCCTCCGTTTACAAAAAAGAGTTTTTTCGATCCGGTAAATATGGGCTTGTTTTTCTCGCGGCTGGAGCTGTTCTAACAGTAAATATGCTTCTGTTAACACAGTTCAGCGGTACGCTGCTTGTAGTGATGATGTCAGGCATGATTTTCACCATCTTTCTTTTTTTCATAACATCAGCTTTCTTTTTCCCTGTATATATTTCCATGCCGGAACTTTCTTTTTTCAGAACAGCCGGGGCTGCTCTCTTCCTTCCTTTTTCCACCCCCGGTACGGCTCTCCTTGCAGCAGGAGGCACTCTCGGCGTCACCATGCTGCTGTTTCTATTCCCGGTTCTTCTGACGTTCTGGGGAATTACCGGCCCTGCCCTCATATGGAGCCGGGCCGCAGAAAAAGCGCTCCACACCCGGAAAGATTTTAAAACAGATGAAACCAGCATCGCTCTTTCCGGAAAATAAGAAAACTTACAGAATGATTGAAGCAGAGAAACTATTAAGATACTAAAAGGCAGCAGAGCGGAGGCTCTGCTGCCTTTTGAGAGTGTTGATTAAGTCTTGATTTCAGAATAATTATTCTTCTGAGCGTATAGCTTTCTCCTGCGCTCAGCCTTGCCGTGGGGCTCGTCATCAGCTGTTTGCCCTTCGGCCATGGAAAAGGATCTTCCGACTTCGCTTTATCCCACCGGCGTCCCCGCCGGACGTTCCGGAGGAAAAAGCTTTTCCTGAATGGAAGAAAGGGCGGAATCAACACGTTTTTCAGAAGAGAAACCTTCTTTTTCTTTTCCTGCTGGAGCTGCAGCAGGTGACTCCGAGGCGAGATAGGACGAGCAGAAGATCCGTTTGAGAGGAAGAAATTAGCTGAAGCCGGCCCGCCCGGAAAGCGTCCTGAGGAGGCGAAAGCAGGGAAATGTCTACGCATGTTTAAAAAATACTTTATAAACAGCCTGAAAAGGTGAATTTATTTTTCTGACCTGCTGGACTCCAAAATGGACTCGAGGTCATACAGGCTTTTTCCTGTGTAGTCCGGGTGGTGGTGGCCTGTTTCAAATATACTGCCGCTTCGATTCAGCCAGAGCGTATCAAAACCAAATGTCCCTGCCCCAATAACATCCCACGTGTTGGAAGACACAAAAAGAACTTCCTTTCGGTTTACTCCGAAATACCGCAGTGCATATTGATAGGCAGCCGGCGAAGGTTTATACTGCTTCACCTCGTCCATACTGAGAATTTCGTCGATAAATGGAGCGGCTCCAGAATCATGGATCAGCGGTTCCAGCATATCTCTGGATCCGTTGGAGACTACTGCATGAACGACTCCTTTCTGCCGGGAAAGAACTTCTTCTGTTTCATCGTATATGTCCAGCGTTTTGTAAGCTTCTACTGCTCCTTGCAGCAGCCGGTCATCCGGTTCTATACCGTAAGCTTCCAGCGCGTGTATAAACGCTTCTTTTGTCAGAAGAGAAAAAGGACGGTACGTCCCTGTCATCTGGCAGAGGAAAGCGTAGTCCAGCTGCTTTCTGCGCCATAGGGAGGCAACCTCTGCTTCTTTTTCCGGAAAAGCTTCCCGCACTGCTTTTCCGGCAGAAGAAGGATCAAATAATGTTCCGTAAACGTCATACATGATTACTTTATACATTGGTTCTGCTCCTTTCTCTCCTGCAGATTACACTTCATATTAACAGGCCCTTGGGAATCTACATACTTCCGGCTGCAGTTCACTTTAAATCAATTGCGACCTTTTTTCCATTAGTACAGTATCCTGCCATACGCCGTGGAGGCAGGCAATTTTCTCCCTGTAGCCGACTGTCCGGAAGCCTGTTTTTTCATGCAGCCGGAGACTGCTTCTGTTTTCCCGGAAGACGACAGACTGCAGTGTCCAGATCCCTTCCGCTTCGCTTTCTGTTATTAAACGGGTGAGAAGCCTTTCTCCCCCGCCCAGGCCCCGGAAGCGGCTGCTTACATAAATGCTTACTTCTGCTGCACCCCGATAAGCTGATCTTGCAGAAACCGGACTGAGAGCTGCCCACCCGGCCATTTCACTATTTTTTTCAATGACAAACCGGCAGTTTTTCATGTGGTTTTGATCCCATTCTTCCCAGGAAGGCACTTTCTCTTCAAATGTTGCCAGGCCGGTTTCAATGCCTTCTGCATAAATAGAAGCTGCTGCTTCCCAGTCCGCATACTGCATCTTTCGTATTATAAACAACGATATGACCTCCTTTACCTGAAGACTATGGTTTTTTCGGAAGATCAACCGCTTCATCCTCGTATACATCTCCGTCCCAGGTTTCAAGATCGAACTTCCTGGAAGCGGCTCTTCCCTGCTCTTTCTCTATCGTTTCATCCAGTTTTTTCGTAAAATGTTTAATAGCCTCCGTGTAGGAAGTTCCTTCCGGAAGATAATCTATATTTTTATGAACAAGACGGCTTTTCTGGTAAAACTCGACCCGGAAACACTCATCGTCGTAGGGACTGGGCACTTCAAAAAGTTTGACATCGTATGTGCCAGTCCGGCCTTTAACTTCTTTTTTTGAAGCAGCTTTTTTATGGTCAGGAGATTTTTTCCCATCACTTTTGTCTATAACTACAGCTGTTAAAATAAAAACGAACGTGATGGTGACTATCATAAAAATCCAAAACATTGACAGCACTCCTTTCAAGAAATTTAATCAAATTTTTACATAAGTTCACTGGTAATTACTTACGTTCTCCCTGTAGAACAGTTATAATGTTAATGAAAGGAAGGTGACGACGAATGACAGGAAAAGGCATGCCAGATTTTGTGAAAGCTTCCAGGCGACAATGCATCAATGCCGGTATGAATCCTGCGGAAGTAAGAGTGCCGAGTCAGCGGATGACCCGGGAGGAACTGCTTGCCAAAAGAAATGAATACAATGAAATACTTGAGGTGGTCAGTTTTTTCTCTGATAAAGTTCTTCAGTCTCTTGCAGGAACGCCCATACTCATTGTCATTTCAGACGAAGAAGGCTACATTCTGGATATTGTCGGGGACGAAACAATTAAAGACATGATCCAGAAGCTTGGCATTGAGGCCGGCGTCCGTTTTACACAGGAGGATCTTGGAACTAACGTGATTTCTCTTGCTCTCCAGCAGCGCCATCCCGTAAATCTTATCGGGGATGATCACTTTTTTGAGTTCCTTCACGGAACCGCCTGCTACAGTGCCCCATTCCACTATACGGACCTGGATAACCTGCTGGGAAGTATCTCTATTATGACATCTTTAGAGCTGGAAAACAGCTTGTTTCTGAACATGCTGTCCAACGTCGTCGATTCCATTGAACGGGAGCTTCTTCTCAGAAAACAGAACCGGAAACTGGACATTTTGAATCAAATTATGCTGAGAAGGACGCAGAATGCAATTATAGTTACGGATGCAGAAGGAACGGTTACAGATTTCAATTCTTTTGCTGAAAAAATATCCGGCTTCAAAAGCGAGGAAATTATCGGGAGGGATATTTTTAAATCCCCTATTACCGGCAGTTACTTTCATCAGGTGCTTCACACTCAGCAGAATTTTAAAGATGTAGAAATGAAATTCAGCAACAATAATGACGAGGAAATTATATGTCTTTTTGATGCCCAGCCGATCTATGATCCTCAAAAGGGGTCACTGGTCGGAGCCTTTGCCCAATTCAGGGATATAACCGAAAGATACCGGCTTCAGGAACAATATAATTACCTTGCTTACCATGACGAACTGACCGGACTGCCAAACAGGCGGTTTTTCCAGAGAGAGCTGAAAAATCTGCTTCAGGATCAGCACCGGAAAGCAGCCCTGCTGCTGATTGACCTGGACGGATTTAAAAATATTAACGATACTTTCGGCCACAGCAACGGGGATAAAATTCTTCAGTCCGTTGCCAGACGCCTGTCTGTATGCTGTACCGAAAAAGGAATTCTTGCCCGGATCAGCGGAGACGAATTCATGGTCCTGCTGCCTGAAATAAACGATGAAGAAGAAGTAAAAGAAACAGCCGAAACGCTGCTTCGCCAGTTTAAAGATCCTTTCATTATTGATGAACGGAGTTTTTACACAACGGCGAGTATAGGGGCAGCTCTATATGAAGATACACTGCCTAACCTCGAAGATTACATGGTGCATGTGGATGCCGCCATGTATAAAGCAAAAAATCTCGGCAAAAATGATTACATGCTGTTTTCTCCGGAAATGTATGTAAATGCCGGCGAAGAACTGCTGCTGGAAAACGACCTTCGGCAGGCTTTGAAAAAGGAAGAGCTGGAACTTGAATACCAGGGTCAGATTAATGCAAACACCGGAGCTATTATTGGAGTGGAAGCACTCGTAAGGTGGAACCATCCGGAAAAAGGAAGATTGTCCCCTGGAACATTTATTCCGCTAGCCGAAAAAACAGGGCTTATAGTACCAATAGGAGACTGGATTATTCGTCAGGCATGCCGTCAGCACCACCTTTGGAAAGAGTCCGGACTCCCACCTATTAAAATCAGCGTTAATTTGTCGGCCCAGCAGTTTCTGAATCAAAGCTTTACTGCCTCCGTAGCTGCCACTCTGCAGGAAACGGGTATGCCGCCTGAGTTTTTGGAATTCGAAATTACAGAATCGATGGCCATGGACTTTAACTACGCTGAAAAAGCTCTTCACGAACTGAAAAAACTCGGTATCCGAATCAGTATAGATGACTTCGGAACAGGCTACAGTTCTCTTTACTACTTGAAGAGATTTGATATTGATGCACTGAAAATCGATAAATCGTTTATAGATGATTTAAGCGGCGATAAAAACGACGCTGAACTAATTAATACAATGATTGTCTTAGCAGATAACCTTGGACTTGGAGTAATCGGCGAAGGCGTAGAAACCCGGGAACAGCTGGACGAGCTGGTGAGACTTGGATGTCACACCATCCAGGGCTACTACTTTATGAAGCCGATGTCAGGTGATGACCTCCGATGCGGCTACTACGATTTGATACGATCTGTGTTTGAAAAAAAATAACTCCGTAATTGTTTTTGTTGTGAACCCCGGCAATGAGCTTTTTCCTGCCGGATAGTAAAAGACGGCTCATTTCCAGAATGTTTGTCACTCATTTCTTAAAGGAAGAGCTGTGTAAGATCCCGTGCAGGACACCGACTGTCGGAACAGCTTCCTTTTCAAAGCAGTCAAAAACATGCAAAGGATGATTCACATATGCAGACAGTAGCAGCTATATTAGCGAAACAGCTTAAAGAATGGGGGGTGACCCATGCGTTTGGAATCCCGGGCAAAGCCGTAGTACCACTCATTCTGGCTGCGGATAACGAAGGAATTTCCTTTGTCCTGAGCAAGCACGAAGGAGCAGCAGGTTACGAAGCTGCCGGATACTCATTGATGTCGAAAAAAATTGGGGTAGCTATTGGCACCTCCGGTCCAGGAGCTACTAACCTTCTCACAGCTGCCGCACAGGCGAAGGCTTCAAACATTCCGATGATTATTTTCACCGGCCACCCGGCTGTAAAAGCTGCCGGGCAGCCGCTGAGTCAGGACTCCTCTCCTTTCGGAACGGACGTTACGGATATGTTTGCTTCTGTTACGAAATACAGTGCCCGCATTGAGCGCCCTGATCTCGCAGAACCGATATTCAGACACGCTGTGGAAGAAGCGTTCCGGGGGGTGAAGGGCCCGGTTCACCTTTCGATTCCGGCCGATGTTCTTGTTGATCAGACAGAGCCGTTTACGTTTTCCCTGCCGGAAGAAGAGCCTCTGCTTTCCAGCCGCCTGGACGAGGCTGCAGGACAGATTCAGCATGCCGAACGTCCTCTGCTTCTCCTCGGAAAAGGGGTTCATTCCGCCGGAGCTTATAAAGAAGTAGAGCAATTTGCCGAACGATTCCAGATTCCTGTCATTACTACACCGGGAGGAAAAGGAACTTTTCTTTCCCGCCACCCGCTTTCCCTTGGGGCTTTCGGACTCGGAGGTACCGATGCTGCTCATGACTATGTAAAAAACGGGGTGGATACACTGATCGTCTGCGGTTCCTCGCTGAGTGACATGAGTATTCCAGGCTGGAAAAAAGAAGACTATCCGGAGCACGTGATTCATTTTGATTTAAACGCTTCCTTTGTCGGCAGAGCCATTTCTGTCCCTACCATGCCGGTAATAGGTGATTTGAAAGCAAATCTTGCCGAGCTGCTGCAAAAAACCGACTACCTGGGAGATACCGCCCGTCGGCAGCCCGTTTATTCAGGAGAAGAAGCTGCTTCTTCCGATACTTCAGAAACTTCTCCAGGAAAATGGCTCTCCTCAGTCGACGCGGTTAAAACCCTCAACTATATGCTTCCGGAAAATACAACATTGTTTGGAGACGATGGAAGCCATACTTTTTATGCCATTAAACATTACGAAATTAAAAAACACGGCGGATTTTATTTCGATGACGTGTTCGGAGCTATGGGACACGGTATAGGATATGCGATTGGTGCTAAAACGGCCGCACCGGATCAACCTATTGCCTGTCTCACAGGGGATGGCTGTCTGTTTATGCACGGGGCTGAAATCGGTACAGCTGTCGAATCAGGTGCAGGAGTTCTTTTCATTGTATTGAATAACCAGGCGCTGGATATGGTGGACAAAGGGATGAAAGTTCATCTCGGCCGCTCGATCGGCACCCGGTACTCCTCCCCGCTTCAGGTGAAAGAATTTGCTTCTTCTCTCGGAGCGGATGCTGTTACTGTACGTTCAACAGAGGAACTGGAACAGGCACTGGCCGGTGTATTTCCTCTTTCCCATCCTTACGTTATTGAAGTCCTTGTCGATCCGGAGGAAATTCCTCCAACAATGCGCCGCGGCTGATATATTTTTCATAATAAAAAGAGGATGACCCGCGTCTATTGGATAGACTTACGGGGCATCCTCTTTTTTACTGACATGCTGTATTATCTTTCTTCCAGCCGGGCAATACGTTCATCAAGATCCGGGTGGGAGGAAAACAGTTTTGCCATGCCGCTTTTTCCGTTGATTTTCATCGTCTGCACAGCCGAATCGTCCCGGCCGTCGTTCACGTTTGCACGTTCCACGTGCGCTTTAAGTGAGCGGAGGGCGTGGGCCATTTTATCTTTCCCGGCCAAATCGGCTCCGCCGCGGTCCGCATGGAATTCCCTGTAGCGTGAGAACGCCATGACGACGAGGCTTCCGAGAATCGAAAATAGAATCTGAAATATAATAATAGCTCCAAAACGAACTACGTACTGCAGTTCAGACCGCACCAGACGGGAAACGATAATCGCTGCGACCCGGGAGAAAAACACAACGAACGTGTTGACGATTCCCTGCAGCAGAGTCATGGTGACCATGTCTCCATTTGCCACGTGGGCAACTTCGTGGGCGATAACCCCTTCCACTGCATCGTCGTCCATGCTGTCAAGAAGACCTTGAGAAACAGCTACGAGAGAACGCTTTTTAGACGGGCCCGTCGCAAAAGCGTTGACTTCCTTCGACTGATAAATCCCTACTTCCGGCATGTGCATGAGTCCTGCACTGCGCGAAAAACGATGGACTTTGTCTACAATCCGCTGCTCATGGGCAGAAAGGTTTTCCGATGGGTCCAGTACTTTGACCTTCATCATTTTTTTGGCTATCCACCGTGACATGGCCAGTGATATGAAAGAGCCGGCAAAACCGACGATCAGACTGAACACGCCGAGGGCAACCATATCGATACCGAGAAGTCCTTCTCCAGTATCAAACCCTCCCTGTCCAATATCTGTAAAGTGCGTTATTATCGACCAGACGATAATGATGGTAGTAATTACAAGTATGTTTGTCAGTACAAACAGCATAAGTCTTTTGCCCATTCTTCTGCCTCCAATTTCTGATTTCCCTACTCAGTATACATTATATACGCTGCACCTTCCACGGAGGTTTCAGGAAAGCCGAGCTTTTTTTCGGTTCTTACTAAACCGGTCTTACTCTCATCGTCCCTCTAAAAATCAGCTGTAATTATGTTCAAGGTTCATACCTGAAACTGGTAAAAATAATCGGAATATATAATTTGAACTTAATAATTAGCTATGTTAGAGCTCGCTGACGGCTGGAGAAACACTTCGCTTCCAACCGGCCTGCCGTGGAAGAGATTTTCGAGTGGGCTGCGCCCTATCCTCCAATCTCCTTCTCTCACGGGCCGGTTTCCTCTTCGTTTTTCCATAGAAAAGTTATGCTTTACATAAACACTGTTCTTTCTTCTCTAAAACCGATGCCCGGGCAGAGTCGCCTGCGGAAGCGCACAGATCCTCACGGACGGAAGAACAGCCGTATGCTTTCTCCACGGCATGTGTAAAGAGCTGCAGGCAACCTTAAATAACAACCCGTAGCTTTAACAGAGCCTAATAATTAGTTTCTGTAAACAGGCGCCTTTGTTATACTGGGCTGACTTTATAACAAGGCAGGTAAGCTGAGTGTTGTCGCCGTACTGTACAACGGCTTTGGAAACTTGATGAGAGAAGTGTTTACATTCGAAACATCAAGTCCTGTGATTGTTTTCATCGAATTTCAGTAAAAACTGTCATTGCATTAGTTATAGTGCTGTTTTATGGAGTTTTATGACAAGAAACTGATAGATTAATTCATTGGGCAGATTCTCCATCAATTTTAATACTAAAAAAGCAGGAAGCTCCCCCGTTTCTACCGGGGAGCTCCCTGCTTTCGTGAATCTTTCCAAGCTTTTGCGAATTTCAGAATAAAAATTCTTCCACGCAATTGGTTTAACACTGTTTATTCGTTTTAGGACGTCACTTTTTTCTTTTCCTGCTTCCATTCCTGAAAGCCGTACTGCAGGTTTTTCACTTCGAATCCTTCATTTAGGAGAATACTTGCTCCAATAGCGGACCGTACTCCTGTTTCACAGTGCACCGCTACAGGTTTGTCTTTTTTGAGTTCGTCTCCTGCCCGTTCGGCCAGTTCGTTTAATTTAATGTGGGCGGCACCCGGGATATGCTTTTCATTCCACTCATCATCAAAGCGCACGTCGGCTATTTGAATATCGTCTTCGCTGTCCAGTTCATCTGCAGAAACATTTTCGTATTTACGCAGCCTGGAGCTTCCTTTCAGCGCGTCCGGTGTAATAAATCCTTTTACATTGTCCAGACCGATCCGGGTTACATTTTCAAATATTTCTTCGTGATCTGCTTCATCAGCTATAAAATAAAGCTCTGCTTCGTAATCTGCGAGCCACCCCATCCATTCAAGAAACGGGCCGCTTAAAGCGATGTTCAGTGTTCCTTCCACGCTTCCGCCAGCGTAGACAGCAGGCGCTCTTGTATCTATAACCATTGTCTTTTTCCGGGAAGCAAGATCCTCTATCTGTTCCGGCTTCAAGGAATAGCGGACCGGCGTATCAAGCGTTGATAAAAGAGGAACTTTTCCTTTATTAATTTCCTTCATGTTTCCGAAGTAGGAAGGCGGTTCCGGCTGACCGTCCAGAAGGAATTCAATAAAGTCTTTTTCCTTGTCATACTGGAGCGCCGGGTTGAACATTTTTTCATAGCCCACAGTCGAAGTAGGGACTGCACCGAGCGCCTTCCCGCATGAACTGCCGGCACCGTGTCCCGGCCAGATCTGGAGATAGTCGTCTTTCTGCTTAAACTTCTCAAGTGAAGCAAACATCTGCTTTGCTCCCGTTTCAGCAGAATCTTTTACGCCTGCTGATTTTTCAAGAAGATCCGGCCGGCCGACATCTCCAACAAACACAAAGTCACCGGTAAAGATACCGATCGGCTTATCCGGATTTGCTCCATCGGTAAGCTGGAAGGCAATATGTTCCGGAGTGTGCCCCGGCGTGTGAAGAACTTCCATCCACGTATTACCGACGTCAATCCGGTCCCCTTCTTTTACCCCCTTCGTTTTCACGCCGGAAGGAAATTCGTAGCCTCCGTTTTCAGCTCCTTCGGCGGAATGATAAACTACTGCTCCGGTGCGATCCTGAAGCTCGCGGCTTCCTGATACATAGTCCGCATGAATATGCGTCTCCAGAGCAGACGTTATTTTAAAACCCTGCTCCTCTGCAATGTTCAAATATTCCTGCACCTGCCGCGATGGATCAATTACAGCAGCTTCACCTGTTTTTTGGCACCCTACCATATAAGAAGCCTGAGCCAGCTGCTTATCGTAAAAGTACTTTAAATACATAAATTATCTCTCCTTATATTTTATTTCTATCCTTTCTTTTGCCTGTTTACTATGAATTTAAACATAGGGGCGGGGGTTTTTTTACTACAAAAAATAAAAACTGCTGCTCTTCTTTTTTAACAGTCCCGGTTTCCTCATCTTAGAAAGAAGTTTTTAATTGGATTATTACGTTAATAGATAGGAGAAGGAAAAAGAAACTGGAAAGGGTGAAAAACATGCAGAATCTATCAGGTAAAAAAGCACTCATAACCGGTGCCAGTCGTGGGATCGGAAGGGCAGCCGCGCTTGCACTTGCTGCGGAGGGTGTGCACCTCGGTCTTACAGCCACTTCTGAAAAAAGTCTCGAAGGTATTACGAGGGAACTGGAAGAAAAAGAAGCTGTTTTCGCTGCAGTCGCTGCAGATGTAGCTTCCGAGGAAGAAGCCTCTTCTGCCGTGAAATCGCTGGAGGAAGAACTTGGGACATTCGATATTGTTATCAATAATGCAGGAGTCGGAACCCGGGGAGATTTTATGGATATTCCTTCTGAAGAATGGCAGCGGGTTTTTCAGACGAATGTTATGGGGATTGTTCACATTACCCAGGCTGCCCTTCCCGGTATGATTGAGAAAAACAAAGGTGACATCATTAATATTTCTTCCATGTCCGGCTTAAAAGGTACGAAAGGTTCCAGCGCCTACAGCGCATCTAAATTTGCGGTAATTGGAATGAGCGAATCTTTGATGCAGGAAGTCAGGCAGCATAATATTCGCGTCAGTGTACTCACACCAAGTCTGGTGGAAACGGAAATGACGAGAGATGGAATGGAACGGCGGCCGGATAAATTTACACAGCCGGAGGATCTGGCCGAATTTATGACCTCCCAGCTGAAACTGGAACAGCGGACCTTCGTAAAGACAGCTGCCCTATGGGGAACCAATCCATTTTAAACAGCAGCTGAGCTCTTTTTCTGTAAAAAATAGGCCGCTGCAACGAGGTCCCCGTATCCAAACACAGTTTATAAGCCCTGCCGGAAAAACTTTACTCCGGCAGGGCTTTTCTACGTGCTGGTGTATATCTGTCTTCCTGAACAGTCTTTTTAGCTTGTTGATAAATACCTTTTGCTGGTACGGAAATTTCTCCGACCGAAGCTTTCCAGCTGCAAAAATACAGGCAAAAATATAAGTATACTTATATTTTCCTTTTCTTTGGCTATTGTATTTTAATGATTCAGCTCTTACGATAATACTTACAATATTAAGAATATTTTATTATTTTAAGTAATGTAACGGCTTTTATGTTCCCACACGAGCCGGCTGTAAAGTTTTTTATTAAGTAATTCGAAAAGAAATAAAGCCTTTTTATAGCATTCGGCTGTTTCTTCCGGATCCATCTGAAGATGCTCCAGACACTGGCCCTTATAATAAAAAAACTGGCCGAGAAGAGACATGTTTTCATTCTGCAGAGAGAGACGGATCCCCTCTTCAATTACCTGGAGTGATTGGATAGTTTCCTTCATGTCGTAAAGCGTTTTGGCTTTATTATACATAACGCGGATCTGATGGATGGTACGTTCGTGCCCGCTGATTTTTTCTTCCGCGCTCCCTCCGCCCTTAAGAATTTTATCGTAATAATACAGGCTCTGGGAGTAATCTTTGTTCATAGCATAGAGAAAAGCAATCGAATTCAGTATTCGCACATCGAGGCTTCCGTTTTTGAGAACAATGGAACCAGACGTACGGTACAACTGTTTTAGTTCCTGAATTGTTCTCTTTAGTGAAATATCACCACAGTAATATTGGCTGAGACTAAAAGCCCATGAGGTGAAGCTTCTTATCCAATCTTCAAGCTGTCCGTTTTTTTCACGCAGCTTCTGTACGTATGAACAAATATCTTTATGTTTCTGTTCAGCAATTAAATTTTCCAAATGCTGAACTTCTTCTTCCCAGGAAAGGTTTTCTTCCAGAAGAAGATTTACAAAATGGCTGAATGAAGTATCAAGCTTTGCCGCCAGATAATACAGCGTGTCAACTTTAGGATAGACGAGTCCTTTTTCGATCTGGGAGACTGCCGACTGCGTGCATATTCCTTCAGCAAGCTGTCCCTGGGAAAACTTTTTCCTTTTTCGCAGTGCTGCAATTTCTTTTCCAAGCTGTTGTTTATTCAAAATAACCACCCGCAAAGTTACGACTTAGGAAAATTATACTACGAAAAGGAGGTGCACCATGAAAAAAATATTCATTGTTTTTATAGCCCTCTCTGCAGTCATCAGTTTCACCACACCTGTTTCCGCTGATGTTTCTGACAATGTTAAAACTCAGCATGACCTTCCTTACGAGTGGTAAGCCCCCTAAAAAACTTACATAAAGGAGATGTTATTTTGAAGAAATTATCTGCAGGTATTCTTGCCGCTTCACTATTTGCCGTCCCATTCACAGCAGGTGCTGCTCCCGGTGCCGGAACGAGCTCAGACACCGGGGAGTATTTAATTCAGTTTGAAGGCAGTGCAGAAAAAGGCCTGCTTCAGGCTTTTGGGGTGGCAGAGGAAGAAATTCTTCATGAATACAATCATCTGCCTGTATATCTGGCGGAAATGACAGAGAGCCAGGCACAGGGCCTTGCGAATCATCCGCATGTTGCAGCACTCGATAAAAACGCTGAAGTGGAAGCCTACGGTCAGACGGTTCCTTACGGAATACCACAAATCCAGAGTATAGAAACGCAGCAGGAAGGATTTACAGGTGAGGGTGTCAGTGTGGCCGTGCTGGATACTGGAATCGATGGATCCCATGAAGATCTCGTCGATAACCTTGCCGGCGGCTATTCGGTCTTCACAGATGCAGAAAATGCTGATCCATTTTACGATGCCAACGGTCACGGCACCCATGTTGCAGGAACGATTGGTGCTGTGGACAACGATCTTGGCGTTATCGGTGCCGCTCCGGAAGCGGATCTTTACGCAGTGAAAGTGTTAAGCAATGAAGGAAGCGGGTCCCTTGCCGGTATCGCGGAAGGACTGGAATGGTCCATTGACAATGATATTGATATTATTAACATGAGTCTTGGAGGTTCCTCAGGTTCTTCGATTCTTGAAGACTTTACCGATCTGGCCTACGAAGAAGGAAGCCTTGTCGTTGCTGCAGCCGGGAACTCCGGCAACCGAGGAGGAAACAACGATACGGTCGGCTACCCTGCCAATTACGAGTCAGCCATGGCAGTAGCTGCAGTCGATGAGAACAACGACCGTGCTTCTTTTTCCAGTACAGGACCGGCCGTAGAAATTTCTGCTCCAGGAGTGAACGTCCTCAGTACAACACCAGGGGATACTTACGATGCGTTTAACGGCACATCGATGGCAGCCCCTCATGTTGCCGGGGCAGCTGCACAAGTGCTCGAGGCAAAACCTGACCTCGGAAGCAGTGAGCTTCGCAGCTTGCTGAATGATACCGCACAGGGACTCGGAGCGTCTCATCAGTATGGAAACGGACTCGTTCAGACTTTGGACGCTGTAAAAAAATAATAAAAAGTCACAATGAACATATGCACATCAAAAATACCGTCCGATGTTCCCGGACGGTATTTTTGTGCTGTTAATAAAGTAATTTAAGCATACAACAGAGGTTTTCCGAAATCAGGAAGCATCTTTAAGTAGATTCTCAAGTGAATTGATTTTAGCCCCGGTTTTTTCTGCCTGCTTACACTTCTTCCCTGTAAAGAGGCATACTCATACAGCGGGGACCTCCTCTTCCTCTTACAAGCTCGGAACTCGGAACTTCGACAACCTCCAGTCCGTTCCGGCGGAGAAGGTCGTTTGAAACATAGTTCCGTTCGTAAGTAACGACAGTTCCTGGCGCCAGCGCCAGTGTATTGGATCCGTCGTTCCACTGTTCTCTTGCCGAAGCTATTTTATCTTCACCTCCGCAGGGGATAAGATTAATTTCCGGGAGGTCCAGTACTTCCATCAATGTTTTTCTCAGACTGCTTCTCTTGGAAATACGTACGGGGTTTCCCCTCTCCAAAATAAAAATATTCATTCTGCCGTCTTTATCCACTACCTGGGCATGAGTCGTAAACTGATCTTTATCCACCATCGTAAATACCGTATCAAGATGCATCGAAGACCGTTTTTTAGGGATTTCCACCGCTACGATTTTTTCCACCGCACTTCCTGCTGCAAACAGGTTATGCGCAAGCTGCTCCACTGCACGGGCAGATGTCCTTTCACTGACCCCTACTGCAATAACGCTCCTGCTGAGGATCAGCTCGTCTCCACCTTCGATCGGAAATGGATAATCCCGGTGCATCCAGCGGGGGATGCTTTCATTCATAAAACGCGGATGATTCTCAAGAATGTGTTCAATGAAGAGCGATTCTCTCCGTCTCGCCTCCTGGCTCATTGGATTAATCGAAATGCCTTCCCCAATCACTGCAGCCGGGTCTCTTGTAAAATAAAGGTTCGGCATCGGATCAAGATAGAAGGGATAGTGCCTGTCCATAAGTTCATACAAATGCTCTTTTCTGCTTTCGGGAAGTTCCTCTTTTTGTACTCCGGCGATCATTTTTTCCACCAGTCCATCAGGAGACATATCCATTAAGTATTCTTCCAGCGCTTCAGATGAACCATTGCCCTCCATGTGGGATTCTTTCATCATCTTTTGAATAAATGCTTTTTTCATGTTTTTCTCTTCCAGCACTTCTGCGGCAAGTTTATCCAAATAAAGAGTTTCAATATCCCGGGCCTGCAGCTCCTCCGCGAAATAATCATGTTCTTTCTGCATAGCAGGAAGGTAAGGTATATCATCAAATAACAGCTGTTCCATCGTTTCCGGTGTCAGGTTTTCGATTTCTTTTCCCGGCCGGTGCAGGAGGACTGTTTTTAGTTTTCCTATCTCTGAATGAACGTGCAGTGGTCTCATGATTTTATCCCCTCATTCTTCGTAGCTTCTCTCCTTGTGGCCCGGAGGTCATTTTAGAATTCTTTCCCATAAAAAGCTGTCCGAAAACACTTTTCCTTTCTCCCTATTATATCTTACCCAAAGCTCCCGGGATACTTCGAGGAACCCTTCGTTTCACGGGCGGCTCCAATTGGGTTCAGATCCGACCTGTGCCCCTATAGGAAGGAAGCCGGGCGGTCTTTACTTTTGGCTCTGTTAAAGCTCCGGGGTGTTATTTAAGGTTGCCTGCAGCTCTTTTTTCTTCGCTTGCCGCGGAGAAAGCCTGCGGCTGTCGCTTCCGTCCGGGAGGATCTTCACGCTTTCTTTTTTCGCAGGCGTCTCGAAAAATCGTCTTGGCATTAGTTTTACAGCATAAAGAGCAGTGTTTATGAAAAGCAGAATTTTTCTTTTTCTGTGAAAAAACGAAGCGGAAACCGGCCCGTGGAAGAAGGAGATTGGAAGATCCCGCAGGCTTGCCGAGGAAACTGGAGATCTCCTCCACGGCAAGCCTGCCGGTTGGAAGCGAAGTGTTTCTTCGGCCATCAACAGCGAACTTTAACATAGCTTTACTTTTAAGACAGCCTTATTTTTAAACAATCTTATAAGAATTCCCGTGCAATACCCAGTTACAGCCTTTTTATTCCCTGTTCCTCCAATTTCTTGATTTCTCAGCCGCCTCCTTTATACTGAAATTAGCGATAGCTAAGGAGGGAGTACGTATGAGCAGACCTTTAAAACTGGATCAGGTGGACGTAAAATATGACAGAGAGGAAATCCTCCGGCAGATCACCCTGCAATTTGAATCTCCACGCATTTACGGGCTTCTTGGACGTGATGGAATGGGTAAAACTACTATTTTGGAGCTGCTGGCCTCCTTTCAAAAACCTTCCCGCGGTAAAGTCTTGTACGGAGAGGAACCGCTTTTTGAAAATGCTTCTCTAATGCCGCTGATTTATTTCGTATACTGGGAAGATTATCATGATGATTACCAGACGGGCGAAAAGAAAATTAGAGAGGCCGCTGCCTACCGCCCCTACTTCGATATGGATTATGCATTCCATCTGGCAGACAGAATGAATCTGCAGCTCTCCCGCTCTGTCAAGAAATACTCCCGCGGAAAAGCTGCAGCACTGCAGCTTCTTCTCGGCCTTGCATCAAGAGCGCCTGTCACTTTAATTGATGAAGTATTTCCTAATATGGATGCCCCGGCACGGGAATTTTTTTATGCGGAACTTCTGAATGAGCAGAATAAGCACCCGCGTCTGTTTATTCTCTCTTCCCATCTAATTTCCGAGTCAGAGCATTTATTTGACGACGTAATCATTCTTCATCACAAAGAGATTATATTAAATACGCCTTATCATCATCTTGTATCCCAGGGGGTGCTGCTTACAGGGCCTGCTGTAGAGGTTGAAGCATTTACGCAGGATTACCCTACGGCCGGTGAAAAGCTGAGCGCCGGTACGATGACTGTGGAAGTATACGGAACCATTACTGATGATTTTATAAAAAAAGCTGAAGAAAAGGGTCTTCAGGTGCAGTCTCTTTCCCTGCAGAAAATATTTACGCAGCTGACGAGGGAGGAGGATAAATATGGGGAGAAATAGAGCCATTAAAAATATGTTCAGAGAACAGTTAAAATGGGCCTCCTGGCTGCTGCTTATCCTGCTTTTTCTCCGGGCAGGTCATTACCTTCTTTACTTTCTGCTGCCGGATGCAGAGCTGATGCTCAGCCCGTTTGTGGAAGCTTCTCATCAACCTGCAAAAATTTACATGCTGATCACCGGTATTCTTACTGTCTTTATCTTTTTGGAGTTATTTGTCAGACACGGACAGACGAGAAGGCTTTTTGTTACAGGAAGTGCAGCCGTTTCCTTTTTCATCTCCGGACTGCTCGCAGCTGTGGTTTATATAATGACAGGAATAGGCTATTTTCTACTTTCTCTTTTTGACCTCCAGACTGTTTTAACAGCTTCTTTTCCATTTGAAGGAGAAGCCGCCCGGATAACAGGTTTTTTTGTATTCGCTTTGACGATCTGGTTTTATTACATCACAGGATTACTTATTGCCGGTGCTTTTTACCGGTTCGGCGGAGCTATTGGTGCCGTCTTTGTAGTTTGTGGGGCAGCTCTTTTATTTGCTGAAAACTATCTATGGGCTTCGGATACATTTTTAACTGGCTTTCAGCCACTTAATCTGCCAGCAGGCATTATTCTGATTCTTGTTACCGGTACAGCTTTTATAATGCTGATCGCCGCCTTCTTCATTTTGAAAGATATCCGCATAAAAACGAAGTGACCTTTAATAAACCGGCACTGTTAAGATAGAGTCTTTTATCACGACAACTGCTCTGATGCGGGGACATCCCGAAAAAAACGGCGTTTTTAACTGGGTCAATAAATAAAGGGCTGCCATAAGGATTATCCCTGGCAGCCCTGACTTAATTTACTTTCGTTCATGCATATTCTTTATTTCTTTTAGCACGGAGGAAATGGCCTCTGTTTTAAAAACATCAGGAGCTGATTCTCCGGTCGGATTGACCCACTTGTAATGCCCATGTTCCTTCTCATATACAAATTCCAGTTTTTCAAGATCCTGAGCCAGTGTTTCCGAAATATTCCTTTTTCCGAATTGTTTATAGTAAAAAGGGGCTGCCCACACATAAATTTCAACATCGTCCGGGCTTGAGGCTATTGTAAACAAATCCTGGCTGCTCCGGATAATCCACTGACCTTTGGAAAATATACCAATCCCGGAATTTTCGAGTGCTGAAATCCCGTCCAGATTAATACCGTAAATATGATTAATAACTCTCCGGACTTCCCATCCCGTCAATTGAAACCCGGAAGCCTCAAGCACCCGGTCCAGCACTTCATTTTTACTCATCCCCATAATTTCTTCGTCCCTCTCGTGGCTGTGAATTGGAAGACCGAGCGACCTTCTCACCGGCTGCATAATTTCCAATTCATAAATGAAAAGCGAGCTTCCATAATTCATTTTCGAAACGTAGTTTACATCAATTTGATAAATTCGTTCTACCGCTTTCCGCACCTCAGGTCCAGTCAGCTGCTTCCCGCTTCCCTGAAAGTACTTATCCATTACTTCTTTCAATGGCAGTGCAGAAATAAAAGGATCCAACTCTTGAGAACCGCCTGAATTTTCCACACTTTTTTTTACGGCTGTGATAATTTTTTTATCGAATTTCCTTCTGCTGAACCTCCTTGAGGAGGAAAACGTATCAATATTTTCACCCGGTGTTTTTTTTGACTGTCTTCTGCTTACCAGCAGAAGAATTAAAAAAGCGATAAAAAGAAACATGAAGAAAGTAATTACCCGTTTCCGCATTTGATTCTCTCCTCTACCTGCCTGCGGCAGTTATCAATTTGTCTTAATATTCAGCTTCTGTAAATGATCCAGTAATTTTTTGGCAGCCATGAACTTTTCTAAATAACGTCTTTATTATTAATACTATTACACCCTGTTTTTGATTACTTAAACCCCGGTTTTCCATTTACCTAATAATGAAATTATGTCCCGTAAGGGCTTCCTGTTTATTTTTCCTGGCTTTATGCGGAATGACATTTTTTCTCAATTTTTTCTTGATATAACTATACGCAAACTTTCTATTTAATCCTTAATGCCTATGATACGCTATTTACTGTAATAATTAATAGGTTTTTAGATCTAATAAACTTGTTTTTTGTAGTCTTTCCTCCTAATTAATTTTAATTTTGTTTATTTAATAGTTGTAAGGGTACAAGCCACAATAGGTGAATGAACCTTTTATGGAAAAATAAGGAAAGGTGTGATGTTTTTATTCGCTTCTCCGCTAAGTAAATAGGTGATATATTCGCTTATTTCACGAAAAATTTTATTTAAAATTTCAAGGAGGATTACAAAATGGTCAAAGATATTTATCCATCACGAGTAAACAGCAAGCCTGAAATTATGGAACGGAAGGATCCAGTTGTCCACGACAGCAAAGCAGCAGAAAACGGCCCTTTATCCAAGGAACAGGTCAATTTTTACGAAGAGAACGGTTACATTATGCTGGAGAAATTTTTTGACAATGAAGATTTGGAACTGCTGAAGGATGAACTGCAGTCGACGATGAAGGCTCACGAAGATAAAGATGGTCCCGACGTCATTAAAGAGCCGAACAGTAACGAAATCCGCTCAATATTCGAGGTCCATAAAGACGGTGACTTTTTTGAAAGGCTTTCCAGAAATGAACGTCTTGTAAAAGTAGTGGAGCAGATTCTTGGCAGCAAAGTTTATATTAACCAGTCCCGTATCAATTTCAAGCCTGGATTTAAAGGGAAGGAATTCTACTGGCACTCAGACTTTGAAACGTGGCACGTAGAGGACGGTATGCCACGCATGAGAGCGTTGAGCTGCTCCATTGTCCTGACAGATAACTATGAATACAACGGTCCGCTCATGCTCGTTCCCGGTTCACAGAACTGGTACGTATCCACAGCAGGGGAAACACCGGAAGACAACTACAAGTCCTCTCTTCAGAAGCAGGAAGTCGGTGTTCCGGACGAAGGAAGCATGGAGTGGCTTGTAGAACAGGCCGGTGGACGTATCGACCGCGCTACCGGTCCGGCAGGTTCTGTTCTTCTTTTCGACTGCAACACAATGCACGGGTCTGCCGGTAATATATCTCCTTACCCGCGCAGCAACGTATTTTTTGTATACAATTCAATTGAAAACAAGCTCGTAGAACCGTTCAGTGATAAAGCACCTCGTCCTGAATTCCTGGCAAACCGTGAAAATATCCAGCCGATTACACCGGTGGCTGACTTAAAGCCTACTGCTCAGAAAAAGTAAGTCCGGATAAAATGATTGATGGAGTACGACTCCATAGAAGTGAAACCCTGCCGAACCTGTGTCCGGCAGGGTTTTTTCAATTGGCTCTGATAAATCTCCGGGTTTTTATTAAAGGAGCTGCGTTTTTTTACTTATTGAAAAATGTTGTTGATTTCATAGAAGAAACAGCGAAGCGGAACCGGCCTGTCCGAAAAGCCTTTCCATGGAAAAAATCGAATATTTCTTTTTATTTTCAAAGCAGCTTTTGTATAAAACTTCACGCTGACTAAGTGGCTGCCCTTCGATGCAGCATAAAAAAAGCTGCCCCATCTGCTGGAGCAGCTTACTGATTCCCTGATATTTTCCGGTCTGCCTGATTTTCACTTTCCTCTTTTTCTTACTTCCGTGATCTGTTCTCCGCCAAGGCCATAGCTGTCAGTATCAATTTCATCGATAATCACTACCGTGGAAGCTCTGTTTTTTCCGAGGCTTGTTTCGAGAAGGGAAGTTACCCCATCGATAAGCTCTGCTTTTTTTTCTTTGGAGAGTCCTCCGTCTTCCTTCGTTACTTTAATATTAACGTACGGCACGTGTTTTCACCTCCTTCTGCTTGGAAGCAAGCCGTTGCAGCTGGTACAGTCCTGCCCCGATAAATACGGCTGCCAGGAGAAAAACGACGGCAAATGGAGCAAAAATAAGAAGCGCTGCTGCCGCAATCGGCCCGAGGAGCTGACCGATACCGTAAAGACCGGTCAGATTTCCTATAGCTCTCTGGCTCTGTCTTGGGAAAGATTGATCTGCAAATGAAAGAGTCATCATCGTAATTCCCATAAACGTTCCCCCAAAACAGAAAGCACTGACAAGAATCCAGATTTCCTGCGATGTAAACACCGGTATCAGCAGTCCTGCCAGCTGTACTATGTACGCTGCACGCAGTGACGTTAAAAGCGATGTTATTTTACCTAGCCACGCCCAGAAAAGAGCGGAAGGCAGAGCACCAAGCCCTGCAGCTGCCCATACGTACGGTGAGGACCATCCCATATCTGTTGTGGAAACTACCATCGCGATAATAAACGTCGCAAAAATGATATAACCGAATCCCTGACAGAAATAGGAGATATAAAGTCTCTGAAGCTGCTGTTTTTCGTGCCTCGTCATCCGTCTGATCCGGCCTTCCTGCTTGTCTTTATTCGTGTATTGCGGACGAAACCCGAGCAGTATCAAAATAAAAAACAGAGCGCTTACTACGCCAAGAATAATCCACGCATATTCCCATCCGCCGAAGAGTGCGAGTACCGGTGGAAGAAACATACCGGAAAGAAAGATACCAAAACCTACTCCTCCGTATAAAAACGCCGCGTAGTAAGGACTTGAGCTTTTTCTCCGCACCTGGGACAGTACGAGACTGGAAACAAGCACAAAGGCTATCCCCCCTGCCGCTCCGGAAACAAACCGCAGACCGAACCACCAGGATTGCGAATATGTAAAGCCCATCGCCGCTGTTGTGACGATGCTGATTAATATCATAACATGCAGCAGCAGTACACTTTTGTTCATTTTCGCTGCGGCGAATGCCCCTGCAAGGTAACCGGCGTAATTGGCAGAAGCCAGAAGTCCTGCCTGAAACGTTGTCAGGTGGGATTCCTCCATGTAAGGGAGAATCGGCGTATACGCAAACCTCCCGATCCCCATCACGACAGCCAGGGCAAGAAATCCTGTAAAAGTAAGGACCAGAAGCATTTTTCGTTCGTGCATGCCTCTCCCTCCCATCATTAAAGTTTACAAGCTTTATTTTATCATTTTACCAGTCCCACTGAAATGAAAGGAAGAAGAGGAGGTCTGCCCCGCTGTTTTTACATGATTTTTTTATTAGGCTGCCTTGAAAATAAAAAATGAACGTCCGCTTTCGTTTCCATGGAGAGGCTTTCCGAGCGGGCCGGTTAGAAGTGAAGTTTCTCTCCGGCCGTCAACAGCGAACTTTAACACAGCTTATTATCAAGATCTCCTGGAGTAATCCAAGCCTTCTTTATTCACAGCTTTTTATGAGTTCATCAACGAGATGCCCTACGTAGGCTGCTGCCTGTCTGATCGGCTCATCCGTCGACATATCCACGCCAGCAGTCTGCATCAGTTCAAGCGGTGTTTTAGTGCCTCCGTCTTTTAACGCCTGGATCCACCGGTCCACAGCCGGCTGTCCGTCTTCAATTATTTTTCCTGCAGCTGCTGTCGAGGCTGTCAGTCCTGCAGAGTAGGTGTAAGGATACAACCCCATATAATAGTGCGGCTGACGCATCCAGGTAAGTCCCGCTCCTTCATCAATCTCCACGTCCTCACCCCAGAAGTCTTTCAGGACTTTTTGTTTTTCTTCGGTTAAAAGGTCTGCCGTTACTGGAATGTCCTGATCAGCTGCTTCGTAAATCCGGCGCTGAAGTTCCCCTTCCAGAATGTGCGTTACAAAATTGTGGTAATAGGTGCCGAGAGACTGAAGAATCACCCAGCGGTGCATCCGTTCATCTTCTGAATTCTGGAGAATGTGCCGGCTCAGAAGCATTTCATTCATCGTCGAAGGTGCTTCAATAAAATAAAGGGATGCCCGCGTGCTTGAAATGCGCTGACACTGTCCTGCCAATCGGAAATGGCCTGCATGACCGAGTTCGTGGGCCAGCGTAAACGCATTTCTCATCGCATCGCTCCAGGTCATTAAAATATAAGGGTGGACCCCGTAAGGACTGGCACAAAATGCTCCGGATCTTTTACCAACATTATCCGCCCGGTCAACCCAGCGGTTCTCAAGACCGGCCTTCATTACTTCCATATACTCGGGTCCCATCACCTGCAGCGCTTCAAGAATCATCCCGCCGGCTTCCTCGTAGGTAGTCCCAGGGTCAAATTCCGGATCGATAGGAGCTTTTAAATCGCTGAAAGTCATTTTATCCAGCCCGAGCATTCTTTTTTTCAGCGCAGCAAACCGTCTCATATGAGGTGCAATTGTTTCCTGAATTGTATCCAGCTGGCGGTGATACATTTCCAGCGTAACCTGCTGCTCATCAAGAAGCATGCTCGTGACAGAGCTGTACCCCCTCAAACGGGATTCAATAACCTGTTTGCGGATTTCTACCGACAGCGCCGCCGCATATGTATTTTTATACTGCTGCAGGACTCCGGTGAAAGCTTCGTAAGCTTTTCTTCTTAATTCTGTATCCGGGGAGGTTTCGTAGTTGGAAAAATTATTAAAGGTCAGATCATGCTCTTTCCCGTCACTCGTTTGAAAAGCCGGGAAACGCATATCGGAAGTTCTGCTTCTTTCAAAAATCATGTAAGGTGCTTTATGTACTTCTCCGAAAGCTGCCAGTACTTCTTCCGTTTCAGGAGACAGCCTGTGAGGTTTTTTTTCGAGGAGCCTCATTAAAATTCTGCGGAAATCTTCCAGCCGCGGCTCTTCCCTGATGAACAGCTCAATTCTTTCTGCCGGTATTTCCATAACTTCTGAAGGAATAAACGCTGTATCTTTTTCCACCCGGGCTCCAAGACCTGCTGCCCGGGCACTGTCTTTTTGATTATCGGGATCCGTCCCGTCAGCTGTTTCCTTAAGATTGGCATAGGAGGCAAACCTCATGACTGCTTCCTGCAGACGATCCCTTGCTTCCAGGCTCTGCAGCAGTGCGGATGCACTCTCTGCCACGTTTCCTTTCCAGGACGCGATTTCTTCCAGCTTACTTTTTATTTCCTCTTCTGCCTGTATCCAGCTTTCCCGTGATTCAAACAAGTCATCCAGATTCCATGTTTCTTCCGCTGGTATATCTTTACGTATGCGCGTTTTCAATGATGTGGCCACCCTTCCGGAATTTTATGAATATTTAGATTTACGAATCAACTTTCATTATATCCGACTTGTTCCTGTATGGAAATATACTTTTGTTATTTGCACTTTTATTACAGGTATACAGCCTTTCCGGCCCGAAAATACGATCAGATTCCCTCTCCAAAGAGTTATAGGAACGCAAAGAAAATTCAAAGATTTTTACGTTTCTTTGCAGATGTATAACATTGTAATAATAGTTGTATGACATTCCCCCTATTTCAATACACAGCAGTTATGATAAGAATAGAAAAGATAACGAAAGGAGGAGCAGATCTGCATGAAAATCATCTTTATCAGTTTTCTTTTTATGATTGTCTGCACGTCTGGGTGCGGCTCGGAAAATATTTATGATTCACTGCCGGAGCTTGCTGATTCGGATAATCTGCATGCCGTAGTGTTTATTGAAGATATTGATGACGAAGCAAATCATGCTTATTTTGACGCCCTTCTTGCTATAAATGCTCCTTCGTCGATGGAAACACACGTCATGCCGGCTGGTGAAAACGAGGCAGCCGCCGAACACTTTCAAGTGGAATCCTATCCAAGTCTTGTTCTTATAGAAAAAGAGGACGTGCGTCTGAAAATAGAGGGGAGTAATCCTTTCGATTTTATTCAACAGAAGCTTTACTCTGAGGTGAACAAGTTCACTAGTGAAAGAGAAGAAATTCTCCCGAAACGGAGCGAAGAAACATAATATCCACAAAAGGCTGTCTCCGGTTGGATCCGGTAGACAGCCTTTTTCTTTTTACTTTTCACCGTATTGTTATTACTCCGATGAAATATGGTCCACGGCCGTTGTATCCAGCTCGACTTCTTCATACCCTTCTTCATACCGGTACATATACGAAAGCACATCCTCAACGTACCAGTCTGCCCGGTTATAGGCATATACCGCGTCTTCAATGCGGCCCTCTGAAGCTCCGGACCGGGCGAGATAATGCGCGGCGCTGTAAACAGCATCTTCGATATCATAGGGATCGGCTTCGCCGCTGCCGCTTCCGTCCACCCCGTATCCTCCATATTCCGCAATGGCCTCCGGATCGGTTTTTTCTTCCTCAGATATTTCTCCTTCCCCCTGGCCTTCACAGCTTGGATGATTCCAGCCTGTCCACGTACATGGCATAAATTGAAGGTGTCCTTCTGCTCCCACCGGACTGACCAGGGTGTCCATCGTAGAAAATACCGTTTCCACCCGGTGAACAGCTGCGAGCAGCTTCCACGGGACATCATACTCCGCCGCTGCTTCCTGATAAACCGGTATAAATCTGGAAGGTATTTCATCTTCCCCGACTTCCCGGCTCGAGCTGATTGAAGAATCCTCCCCTGTAAAAGAACCTTCTGAATAATAGGAGATTAATAAATACAAGCCCAGCAGCAGTAGAACAGTCGTGCTGATCAATACAGCTGCCCTGGAGGCCGTGTTTGTTTTCTTTTTCATGAGGGTTCCCCGTTTCCTGTCTGTTCATGTTCTCTGCAGTGGTATTCCTTTAAACGGGAGAATCGCATTTCCCTGCTTCGAGGCTCAAACACACGTCCTGAACCGGAAGCTGAAAAGGTTTTAAGCCAGTAGAAATTACTGGGTCTGTACTTCCACTACAAGTTTTCCGATCATCCGGCCTTCTTCAAGTATCTGGTGGGCTTTGCGCATGTTTTCTCCGTGCAGGCCACTGAGTTTTTTAGTCACCGTTGTTTTCAGGGTGCCGTCATCGAACATCTGCGAAGCCTCCTGCAGAAGTTCATGCTGCCTGATCATATCTTCAGTTTCGTAAACAGGTCTTGTAAACATAAATTCCCATAGAAAAGAGACGCTTTTATTTTTTATGAGATTCATGTTCAAATTTTCTTTCGCTTCGACGATCGTACATATTTTACCCTGCGGTTTAATGACATCACTCATACTTTCCCAGTGGGTTTCCGTCGCATTCATACAGAATATATAATCCACATCCTGAAATCCATGCTTTTCAAGCTGCTCCCGGAAGTTTTCATAATGATTGATAACGTAATCTGCTCCGTGGCTGCGCGTCCATTCTTCCGTTTCTTTACGGGAAGCTGTTCCGATTACTGTAAGACCTGCTTCAGCAGCCAGCTGAACAGCTATGGATCCGACACCCCCGGCAGCACCGATCATCAAAATACTCCGGTCTTTATTTTCTTCTTTATCCCTTGGAATATTCATCCTTTCAAATAAAGCTTCCCAGGCTGTTATCGTTGTGAGCGGAACAGCAGCAGCTTCCGAAAAACTCAGTGCGCTCGGTTTCCTGCCGACAATTCGTTCATCCACCAGGTGGTATTCACTGTTGCTTCCCGGACGGTTTACAGCTCCCGCATAATAAACTTCGTCTCCCGGCTGGAACATCGTTACTTCACTTCCGGTTTCCCGGACGATGCCGGAAGCATCCCACCCTAAGATTTTCGGTTCATCCTCCTGTCCTTCTTTAGGAGCTCTTACTTTTGTATCCACAGGGTTTACGGAAACTGCTTTAATTTCTACGAGAAGGTCTCTTCCTGCAGCAGAAGGCTTATCCACTTCCACGTCCTGCAGGCTTTTCGGGTTGTCTGCTGGAAGGTACTCGTATAATCCTACTGCTTTCATTTTCTCGGCCATTTTATCTCTCCTCTGCTCTCATAATTAATACTGTCTGCTGACGATAACATACCTTTTATAAGCTTAGGGTGTTTTAGCTGCCGTCATAAAATCTTCGGTGAAGGAATTCACTTAAATGATGAAGCAAAGCCCTTTAAAAAAATTATATCACTTTTTTGCAGCCCGGCTTCCAAAGCAGTTGAAAAGCGCCGCAACGGTAATCGTTACGACGCCTATATGAAAAATGAAAATTCTGCTGTGTCAGAGATCCTACAGTTTGTCTTTGAATTCGCCTTTTTTCTTTTGGAAGTCACTCTTTACTTTATCCTGTTTTCCTTCCTGTTCCTTTTCTTTATCTCCTGCGGCGTTTCCGTACTGTTCCTTTGCCTCTCCTTTTACTTTACTTACTTTACTTTTTACTTTGTCGCTCATACCGTTATTATCACCCATGTTTTCACCTCATTTGTTTTATTTGTTACGAAAAGTGTTCCCGTTTTTTACGTTTATAAACTTTTTCGATTAAAACAGCTGCGGAATGGAAATGATCAAAGTTCTTACACCGAGGTAAGCAGTCAAAACAACAATAATAAATCCGAAAATGGTCAGCCAGAGTGGATGATTGTAACTTCCGACAATTTTTCGGTTATGGGCTGCAAGAAGTATGGATCCAAGTGTAAGAGGAAGGATCAGCCCATTGAAAGCTCCAGCAAGGACAAGCAGCGTTACCGGTTCACCTACAACCGCGAAAATACTGGTAGAAAAAACAATAAAGCCTATTACCCAGTAATTCCGGAATGTATCAATGGATGAGTGAAAAGAAGCAAGAAAAGTCACCGACGTATAGGCCGCTCCAATAACTGAGGTAATGCCTGCCGCCCAGAGAATGAGTCCAAACATACGGAAGCCGATTTCACCGGCGGCAATCTGGAAAGCCGAAGCCGTCGGGTTTTCCGGATCCAGCGAAGATCCTGCTGTCACCACCCCGAGAATAGCCAGAAACAGCAGATATCTCATGACGGAAGCAGTTATTATGCCACCGACTGCTGTGTTGGTTACATATCTTAAATTTTCTTTCCCGGTAATTCCTGCATCAAGAAGACGGTGCCCCCCGGCAAAAGTTATGTAGCCTCCGACAGTCCCCCCAACGATTGTTATAATGGCCAGAATATCCAGCTCGAGCGGTGCAACTGTCCGAAGTACAGCCTCCTGATAAGGCGGCTGGCTGACAATCATCACATACCCCGTCAGCAGAATCATCAGTGCTCCGAGGTATCTTACTACTTTATCCATTGCCATATTTGCCCGCCTGAAAAGAAAAATCGTAATACAAATAATGCTGGTCATCACAGCCCCTGTCACCGGATCAAAACCGAAGAGAGCATTAACTCCAAGCCCTCCTCCAGCCAAGTTTCCTATGTTAAAAGCCAGACCGCCGAGTACGACGAAAAAAGCTACAAGGTAACCAAGACCGGGAAATACATCATTGGCTATATCCTGCCCTCTTTTTTCTGCGACAGCTATAATCCTCCATATATTCACCTGGGCTCCTACGTCTAAAATAATCGACGCAAGGATAACAAAAGCGAAGCTTGCAAGAAGCTGTTCTGTAAACACAGCCGTCTGTGTTAAAAAACCGGGACCTACTGCCGAAGTAGCCATAAGGAAAGCAGCTCCAGCCAGGGCATTCAGTCTTTCTTTTGGTGTCATATTTTCTTTTGTCAGTACTTGATTTTTCACTTTTTCCTCCAGTCCGGTTAAAGGAACCACTTTTATATTGAACACGTTTTTCAGTATTTATAACAGAAAAAATTGATCACGGCTTAATTTTTAAAGCACCGCGGACCGAGTGAAAGCGGAATTTCCTCTAATAATTAATAATACTTCAAAGCACCTATAATAAAGAGACCGGCGCAAATAAATTGAGCCGGCCTCTTTTTACCTTTTCAGTTATTCTTCTTCTTCCACACCAGCCAGAGTATCTGAAGAAAATTCTGCCATCCACGTGTCGTCTTCTGAAAGTGAGACTTCAGAATCTTCGTAGGAAGCGAGGAGCTCCCAAGTGCCTTCAGAAGTGAATTCTGCTATTGTTCCTGCTCCAGTTATATCGGATTCAGTTGTCTCTTCCTGCCAGTCCAGAAATTCTGCTCCTTCAAAAGCGGTCTCGACATCCGAAATATCTTCAAAAGAAGGAATTCGGCTTTCATCTTCGATATCACCGCCCATTTCGTAAGAGAAGCTGACAGCAACATGACCGTCCGCTTCGACACCAGGAACGCCATATTCACCAACCGCTGTTCCGGATTCCTCAATCTCACCGGCTTCCGGAGACTCCTGGAATTCCAGCATATCGGCTTCTTTAGCTGTAGAAATCAGTTCAAAGGCCTGTTCCAGCTCTTCAAGAGAAGCTTCCGGAGCATCTCCTTCTCCTTCTTCCACTGTCACAGACAATCCGTACTCGTCTGCCAGTTCCTCTACTTCTCCTCCTTCCGCAGCTTCGTTATTCTCTTCGTTCGTTTCTTCTTCATTGTTATTTCCCGCTGCATTTTCCTCTGCAGGTTCTGTGTTATTCCCAGCTTCGTTTTCGTTGTTTTCTGCACCGCAGGCCGCAATAAAAAACGGTACTGTCACTAGTGCTGTTAATCCAGCATACTTTTTCATCAATTCAACACCCTTTATTTGTTATATTTGGTTTCTTTCTCTTATTCTAAAGCATGGAAAGAGCTTAAAATCTAAAACAACATCAAATAATCTATTAAAAAATTAAAAAAATACCTGATTTTGTTTTCTTTTCTCTATTCTTTCTCCTTGTGCAGAGTATTTCATCCACCTGCACCTCAATTGTCCGGTCCATTTATCTCTTTCTGATATTTCTCTACATATTGTTATAGAAAATATTGGATTCCCTTCCAGCGGTTAAGGGTATGAAATGTTAAGGAGCAGTACATATTTAAATATTTAGAAAGGAGCTGGTACTATGTCTCCAAACGAAATAGGCTTCAGTTTTATTATTCTTGGAGCTTTCCTCATCCTGGGGAAATGGCTTCGCGTTTATTCCTCCACGATGCAGCAGCTGTTTCTTCCCTCTTCCATCATAGCCGGGGTTCTTGCTCTCGCTCTTGGACCGGGAGTGCTCGGTGCGATCGTTGGAACATTCGCACCGGACCATACCCTTTCTCAGGGTCTTCTTCCTGAATTTATTCTCGGAGTATGGGCCGAACTCCCCGGGCTGTTTATTAACATCGTTTTCGCTTCACTTTTTTTAGGAACCAGTCTACCCAGTCTGCGAAAAGTATGGATTGTCGGTGGTCCGCAGGTAGCGATGGGGCAGATGGTTTCCTGGGGTCAGTATGCGCTTGGTATGCTGCTCGTCCTTCTTATACTTACTCCCTTTTTCGGCACGAACCCGCTCGCAGGGGCACTGATTGAAATCAGCTTTGTAGGCGGTCACGGAACCGCAGCCGGTCTAGGGGAAACTTTCAGTGATCTCGGTTTTGCGGAAGGGTATGACCTGTCTGTCGGTCTCGCTACTATCGGTATTTTAAGTGGTGTTATTATCGGTATCATCCTTATTAATATCGGTGCCCGCACAGGCAGAGCCAAACATGTCGGCGGGAAGGCATCTTTTTCCAGCAAAGGAAAGCACGGTATCGTAGATCTTGATAACCGTGATGCAGGTTCAGATATGACAACCCGTCCGGAATCGGTTGATCCGCTTTCCCTCCACCTCGCCTACGTCGGTCTTGCCATTGGTATCGGGTGGGTACTGCTTGAAATTTTCGTCTGGCTGGAAGACGTCACATACGGTGCAGCCACAGATGTTTATCTTTTTGAATATGTACCGCTCTTCCCTCTTGCAATGGTCGGAGGCATCATTGTTCAGGCTTTATCCGAACGATACGACCGTTTTCGAGTTATTGACCGCAAAACTGTAAACCGAATCGGCGGGCTGTCCTTGGATGTCCTCATCGTCAGTGCGCTTGCGACTATTTCGATTGCGGTCATCGGGGAAAACCTCGTTACTTTCCTGTCTCTTGCTGCTGTTGGTATTTTATGGAACGTTTTCGCTTTTCTCTACCTTGCTCCGAAAATGATTCCTACCTACTGGTTTGAGAGGGGGCTCGGTGATTTCGGTCAGGCGACAGGTATTGCAGCTACAGGTCTTCTTCTCATGAAAGTAGCTGACCCGAACAACGAAACACCGGCACTTGAAGGTTTTGGATACAAACAGATCCTGTTTGAACCGTTCGTCGGCGGCGGCCTTGTTACAGCTGCTGCGATGCCGCTTATTTTTCAGTTTGGAGCTGTACCATTCCTTATAGGCAGTGCAGCAGTAACACTCGCCTGGCTTTTATTCGGTATTTTTTACTTCGGAAAAAAATAACACCGTTTATTTTTAGAAAGAAGCTTCTTTTTACAGACGAAAAAGGTGCAGGACAAATGATTATGTCCTGCACCTTTTTTTCTGTATACCAACTTATAAGACCTTCCCTGATACTCTTGAGAAGGCTTCTTTACATTAAATAATTTCAACCGGTCCGTGATCGTCGATATGATCGCCGTGAACGTGGTGAAGACGTCCGTTAACCACGTAATCATAGTGATCGCCATGCGGCACCATTTCATGACCGCAGTCTTCATTATGACTGCAGTCTGACTGTACAGGTGTGCAGCTTGCTGGATTTTTATCTGTCACTTCAATTTTACACTCATCCCAATGATCCTCATGTTTGTGATGAAGATGTCCGTCGTGAATATAGTCAATATGGTCGCCGTGGCGGATTTTCGTATGTCCGCAGGAAAGAGAATGCTCGTGCTTATGATTATCATGCGTGTGATGTGCCATAAATAAGCCCTCCTTTTTGTTGATACAGTAATTTTATCACCTTATTAACAATCCTGCTTGTTTTCGAAAAAGTTCTGATTTATATAAGTTGAACTTGATAATGAATTTCTGCACACAGCCGCTTTCGTCCCTATAAATGAATTCCCTGCAGAAGATGACCTGGAGCTCTCATTTCTACTGCAGCTATGTTAAAGTTCGCTGTTGACGGCTGGAGAAAAACTTCTGCTTTTTTTAAACCGAGGCCCGGGCAGAAACGCCTATGGAAGCGCCCAGATCCTCCCGGACGGAAGGACAGCCGCATGCTTTTCTCCGCGGCAGGTGTAAAGAGCCGCAGGCAGCCTTCACAAACAACCCGGAGCTTTAACAGAGCCAAATATAAAAGTCGACAAAAAAGAAACTGTCCTGACAAACAGGACAGTTTCTTCAGAGTGTTGATTAAGTCTTGATTGCAGAATAATTATTCTTCTGAATGTATAGCTTTCTCCTGCACTCCCCGGCGGACGTTCCGGAGGAAAAAGCCTCTCCTGAATGGGAGAAAGGACGGAATCAACACATTTTTTAGAAGAGAAACCTTCTTTTTATTTTCCTGCTGGAGCTGCAGCAGGTGACTCTGAGGCGAGATAGGACGAGCGGAAGATCCATTTCTTCCGAGCATGGAGAGGAAGAAATTAGCTGAAGCCGGCCCGCCCGGAAGCGTCCTGCGGAGGCGAAAGCAGGAAAATGCATAGGCATGTATAAAAAAACACTTTCTTCAATGATTTTTCTTTTTTCATTACTTGACTGCTGGAAAAGAGAGAGCTGAAAAAACTATTGCAGTGCAGTAGTCAGTGTTTCCAGGTTTTTCTCCATTAAACTGAAATAATCTTCCCCATTTTCCACGTCTTCTTCTGTCAATGCTTCCAGATTGTGAAGTTCCAAAGCTTCTGCCCCTGCCTCATCTCTTACGGTTTCTGCGATATTAGCGGGAATATTCTGCTCAAATAAAACGTAGTTCAAATCCTGATCTTCCATGAGCTGAATAGTTTCTTCCAACTGCTGAATGGAAGGCTCATTTTCAGGTGACAGACCGGCTATTCCGTGCTGTTGAATGTCGTACTGCTCTTCCCAATAGCCATATCCAGCGTGGGAAACAACAATTGTATCTTTGTTCGTATCTGCTAAAGTTTCGCTGTACTGCTCGTGAAGATCTTCCAGCTCGCTGACAAGCTCTTCATAATTTGCAGTAAACTGCTCTTCTTCTTCCGGACGCAGGTCAATAAGGGCTTCCTTTATGTTTTCTGCCAGTTCACCGGCACGTTCCGGATCCAGCCACACGTGGGGATCACCTTCCCCCTGACTATCCTCATGTCCGTGGTCATTCTCATTGTTGGAGTGGCCATGGTCGTCGTTATCGTCGTTTCCATGATTGTTGTCATCGTGGCCGTGGTCGTAGCTGATCAGATCGATACCTTCAGAACCTTCGAGCATTTCAACATCCTGCGAAGATGCTGTATCCTTTATCTGCTCTACGAACCCTTCATATCCTGCTCCATTGTAAATAAACAGATCAGCTTCTGATATTTCGATAACCTGATTGGAAGAAGGCTCAAAAGTATGAGCATCGGCTCCAAGAGGGACAATATTCTCTACTTCAACTGCGTCTCCACCAATTTTTTCAGCGAAATCCTCCAATGGAAAAAGAGTCGTTTTTATCGTCACAAGATCTTCACTGGCACCCTGTGCTGCGTTTTCTTCCGATTCATTATTGGCTGCATTATTTTCCGGCTGATTGTTTTCTTCGTTTTCTGCACCGCACGCAGTTAAAAACGCTGCGGCAAGAATGGCAAAAGATATGGTTGCTTTTTTCATAGCTGTACTATCTCCTTTTTGATTATGTTCTATGGAAATTCTATCGTAACAGTTACGATTTGTAAACAGTAAGCTTTACGATTTAAAAAATCACTTTTTGATTCTGCCGGCATACCTGCTCATAAAACAGCGGCAGGATTATTTTGTTGATTTCTATAACCATGTACTTGAATCAAATTCATAAGTCGCTTCAGGAAAGAATTTCCGAGCATTGTGAATGATTTCCACTTTAGACGGACGCTTTTAACCAGAGAAGGAGCTTATACAACGACTGTAATAAATATTCTGCACCGATCATTTAATCAACAAACTGAAAAAGGCTGTAACCGGGAAAGAATTTACCCGGTTACAGCCTTTTTCGTGTTAATCTTCCGATGATAACGCCGAAATTATTAAAGTAAGCACCGTCACTATTACTGGTATCATCAGTATCATTTCCACTGGAACTATCGGCTTATAGGTCGTTTTTTCTTCCGTAATATCATACACGCCCACCGGCTTAATCGAAAAACTCCCCCCGGCTCCTTCACCGCGTCCTGAGGATTTCTGAGGTTCTGTCTTCCCTGCCTCGTTGTCGTCCTGATCGCCTGCACCTGAACCGGCCCCCACCCCGTACTTCACTTTCGCAACCGGGAGTATTGTGCGGTGTTCAAGCTTAATCGGATCACCGTATACAAGCGTTACATCTCTTTTTACTGAGAATTTCTCAAAAATGGATCGAATCGGTGAATTTTCAAATGCTTTTTTCTCATCCACAAATAAAACCTCCTTCTCGTTTATCCTTCTTATTCTCTGTTAATCTTTAATATCCTTTTTATGTAAGAAAAAAGTGTCCTCTTTATTGAACCAGGCTCTGGACCTTCAAAAAGAGTTCACAAATATTTTCACGTTTGAAGCAACTTAAAAGATTAACCCCTCAACTAACCGGGTATATTTATTTTTAGTAACTACCTACAGAAGTCGAATAGTTTTATCCGACTAATCTTGTTAAAAAGAAAGAAGGCATACAATGGAAACACTGGACCAAATCGTTAAAAATCACCGCTTAACAATGCAGATGACGTTAGGAGACGCTGCTGCGAAAGCCTCTATCTCCAAAAGCTACCTATCCTATTTAGAAAATGGCAAAAAAAAGAATCCGTCTATCCGGGTACTCCAGAGACTGAGCACCTCGCTTGATATTCCAATGGAAAAGTTAATAAAGGCAGTGGAAAATGATATGCTTCATCCGGAAGCGGAAGAATGCTTCTGAACATAAAACGAGCCGGCCCATGTGGCCGGCTCGTTTCATATTAAAATAAATTCTTATCGATTGATCAGCTCGTGGCCCAGTGCCCTACTGTCGATAAAATAGAGTCATGAGGAAAGTGCTGTTTAAAGATTTCATAATAAAGCAGTTCCTGCTTGGACCGCACCCACTCATTTTCTTTATTCACACGTGCTACGTCTTCCTCTGAATACTGGGTTTCAGCATATTTATCCAGAATATCCAGCGCACCGCTTCCTTCGGAGAATTCGGCTTTATCCCGCCAGATAATATTATCTGCAAGCTCCGCATCATATGCTTTGCGCAGAATCCATTTTTCGATCTGGTTTTCTCCAAGTTTCAGCTCTGCCGGAATCTTCAGCGCGTATTCAATCATCTCCAGATCCAGAAACGGCACCCGCAGTTCCAGGGAATGAGCCATGCTCATCCGGTCTGCACGCTGGAGATTAATGTTATGGAGTGTATTAATAATGCGGAGCAGTTCCACATTCAGTTCTTTTGTATCTTTAATACCTTTTAGGTACTGGTAGCCGGAAAATAATTCGTCTGCTCCTTCACCGGAAAGAATCACCTTCACGTGCTCTGCAGCAAGCTTTGACACAAAGTAGCTTGGAATAGCACTTCGTACGAGGGAGGAATCATAGGATTCGAGATGATAAATAACTTCCGGGAGTGCCTGAATCAGCTCTTCTTCCGTATAAATATATTCATAGTGCTCTGTTCCGATTTCTGCAGCTACTTCTCTCGCCCGCAGAACATCCTCGCTTCCTTCACTGCCGACACAGAAAGATTTCATCGGCTGTTTCATCTTTCTATTTTCGTGTGCTATTTTCGCAATCAGACTGCTGTCCAGTCCCCCGCTCAGAAGTACTCCGACTTCAACATCTGCCATCAGTCTTTTTTCCACTGCCGATCCGAGCTCACGGCGGATTCCTTCAATCATTGCAGGAACTTCTTCCTCACCAAAAATTTCTTCATCGGAAGGCAGCTGAATTTTACGGTAGGCCACAAAACCTTCTTCCGGTGTGTAATAATGACCGGCCGGAAATTCGTTTACGTCATCTGTGACAACATACAGTGTCTTTACTTCCGACGCAAAAACCATGTTGCCTTTTTCGTCCCGTCCATAGTATAGCGGCTTAATGCCAAGCGTATCCCTTGCCGCCATGAACGTTTCATTTTCGTTATCCACTACGACGTAACTGAACATTCCATCCATACGGGCCACCGAAGAAGCCCCTTCCTGTTCGTACCACTTAAGGGCGACTTCACTGTCTGAACGTGTCAAATGCACCGTTTCTGAAGGCAGGGCCTTCTGCAGGTCACGGTAATTGTATATCTCTCCGTTGACAACGATCCATTTCGTTTCGTTTTCATTACTGATAGGCTGCTTTCCGTGATTAACACCGACAATGGAAAGCCGCTGGTGCCCAAGATGAAAAGAATCCATTTTTTTGTCTGATCCTTCATCCGGTCCGCGGTGAGTCATAGAATTTAACACCTGATCCATCTTACTGCTGTCCAATGTTCCAGTCATGGCAAAAATGCCGCACATTCCTTTTTCCTCCTTTTGATTTCAGACCTGTCTTTTCTTCAGAAGAAACAGGCTTTCATTCTTACTCTTTGAAAAAGCTTACTTTACAGTCTGATTTTTTCTTAATATTATACCATGGTCTGTTTTTATTTCGGACCGAACACGTCCGTGACTGAACGAAACTATTTGTTAAATCTTCTTTTCAGAGCTCCTTTAGGCATCAGCCAGCCGGCTCTCGCACTGCCGAGGAAAAGTACAATCCATAAAATAAACAGTGCCGCCATAAATGGCATACCCATTCCCGCGATAATTAATACCGGCCCGAAAGTAATAATCGCGACCTCTACCGGCACCATACCGGCATACCCGAGAGCATAATCATCGAGCGTCGTACTTTCACTATCGGGATCGACAATACGGAGAAGGGCAACCCCCATCGCTACGGTACCAGTAGACCAGCCGAAGCCGAATATTCCGTTTTCAAACCAGTTCTGGTGAAAGACACGCGGAGCAATAAAATGAAAGATCGCATATGCCCATAGTACCCCTAAAACAAACATTACAATCAATGGAACTGCGTAGTCTGCTACGATCGCAAGATTTATTGAGGTAATACCGAATACAACAATCAAATCGGTAGCTGTCCCGCCGATTCTCGTAACGACCCGCTTATCTACGTAATAATCCGTCTGTGTCCGGCGGAGACCGAACTGTACGAGGAGGCCGATAATAAACGCAAGGCTCAAGAGTGGAAAGGAGAGATCAGGGAACCAGCCGGAAAGCAGCTGCTGCAGGAAGTAACTTATTACAACCGCTCCACCGATAATAGCCGCGTGGAAAAACAGGGGATCCACCGTACTGCTGGAAACCGTATCTGTCCCCGAAGAAGTACGGTCCTCTTTTTTGATAAGGCCGGTGCGCAGATCCTCCGGAAGGTTGTCAAAGTCGCTTAGAAAACTCGTCTGTTCGCGGCGGGTGTTACGTTTAATAATCGCAAGCCCCCCGACTACTGCTGCGAGAAGACCTACCGTGGCCGCTGTATAGCCGATGTCTGTGATTTCCTCCCACCCCTGGGCGTTAAACACTTCACCGACGGCTGCTGCCGTCCCGTGACCACCAAGAAAACCTGCACCGAGTGCAAAACCGAATCCGGTCGGCAGCGTCCAGATGTGATCCAGAAGAAGGTACGTAAATAGAAGTCCTGCCGGCCACATCAAAAGCGTCAGCGTCATAGAATAAAACCACATGTTCCGTACTTTCGAAAACTTTTCTTTCCATTTGATTTTAGCTGCGCCTATTGGAATGGCTGCAAAAACGACAGCAATGAGCACAGTCGGATAATCTGCAATCATGTCCGAAAAAGGGAGAAATCCGAGTCCGTTCGGTCCGAACGTCAGCCCGAGAATTCCCGCAATAAAACTCGCCGGGATAAAAAGTTTCTGCAGAAATTGTACTTTGGCACGGAGCACCATGCCAACCAAAAGAAGTAACGAGATAAGACCAAGATCAATTGTTAAAGATTCAATACTCATGACATAACCTCCTGTAAAGTCAAGACATATAGAAGCTGTTACTCCAGCATAAAAAAGAAGCTCTCCTAAGAGGGCTTCTTCGTCACACCAGGCTTCCATTGCTCTGTTCTGTATTCTGCTTACTTTACCACTTATCTGTGAAGATGAAAAGTCCTTCACGTCCCGAATCTTTATCGTACAGCAGTTATCCTGTGTATATCTAAGTTCTGCTGTACGTCCACTTTCTCCAGAGAGCTTCCATCGGCCCCTGACGAAAATGCTGCAGCCACATACGGCTTCCCACTACCTGCAGCACGTAAATACCAAGTGCTGTAAGCATGCCGGCAAAGGCTCCGACAGATCCGAAAAGACCAAACCCATATCCGAAAAACAGGATGACGGCAATGACAGACTGCAGAAGATAATTTGTAAGAGCCATCCTTCCTACAGCTGCAAGGGATACAGTAAAGAAACCCGGCTGTTTGTTATGCAGGTACAGTACAGCCGCTGAAACATAAAACAGCATCAGAAGCGGTCCGGCAGTTATATTCAACCCCTGTCCCAGAGCCGAACCGAGCCAGTAAGGCACCGGCAGGAAATCGTAGGTCAGGCCGATGAACAGAGCCGTCAGGATAATACCGCTCCACCCCGCGTGAAGGCGGAGTTTTTTCCAGTTCGACACGTGCGCTTCCACGTCACGGAACCACCCTTTTTTACCCATATATAATCCTATAAGAAAGATGCCCAGTACATTCAACGCGGAAAAGGGGCTGTTGGATAAAATAAGAAACACTTCATTATCCAGCCGGTGCAGTAAAATTTCTATGAATCCGCCTTCCGACATCACCCGGTAGGCTTCTTCAATTCCAGTCTGGGTTTCCTCCTGCAGAGAGCCTCCCATTTTCGACTGAAGTACAAAGTTACCGCCGGTAACGAAAAGCCCGAGAAGCAGCGTCATTCCTGCAATAAGAGATATCCCCCACGCAAGAATAACTTTCGGCGTCCGGTTTACGAACAAAAGAAGCGCAAAGCCGGCAATAGCATAAGTAAACAATATATCTCCCGACCAGATCAGAACGAGATGAATGAGCCCTATACTGAGCAGGAAAACGAGCCGCCTTTGAAACAATTTTTTCCCGTCCAGTTCCCGGACTCTTGCTCTTTCATAAAACAAATAAAAGCCGAGACCGAACAAAAGAGAAAACATTGGATAAAATTTTCCGAGAATGAATGTGTCGATAAAGAGAGAGGCAGATACATCCCACACCCCTCCGTCAAGCGGCACGCTGTTCATAAAAAAACCTGATTCCTGTATCGCAGGTGTTTTAAAAAAAGCCATGTTGGCAAGAAGAATGCCGAGAAGGGCAAATCCTCTGATGACGTCCAGTGTCATAATCCGTTCTGTCCCTGTTGATGGTTCCAGTTTCACTGCTTACATCCTCCTTCAAGGCGCCTTATTTCTATTTTGCCGACCGGCGGGCGCCCTAATCACTGCTCCGGAACAAACTCCACTCTTCCCGTTCCACCGCCGGCTTCTTTATTATATTCCATTGGATAATACTCTCCGTCGACCCAGGCGTCCATCTGATCATCGTAGTGGGGAGAAAGCCACTGTCCCGACTGGCCGGGAATATTCACATCATAAAAAGCATCTGTTGAAGACAGGTCTCCGATAAAGCGCCATCCGGCGGCGTGGTCGGCCGCTCCTGTTTCCACATTATAACTGACGGCTCCCGGGGTTGCACCGCTTCCGCCCGTTTCCCAGCCGCCGATATTAAAAAGCAGATCGAGCGGGCGTACTGCTCCAAGCGGATGTTCAATATGCAGTTTGTGCCACTTCCCCCATTCCCAGTCTTCCGGATCACTCCCCTGCATCTCTTCAGCTTCTTTCACCGCTTCATGGAACGTTTCTCTCGCTGCCTTTGGAAAAGATACGTGCCACCTTTCGTCCAGATAGGAAAACAGCAGGCTTTCTTCATCAGCTGCTGCCTGTGTAATGACATGATGACGCGTCAGATGATTCGTTACTTCCACGTGAAGATAGCGTTCAAATAAATTTTGAGGCAGGGACTCATACCAGATCTGCCAGACGAGAGCTTCCGGACTGTCTTTCGACTCCACGTAATCCCATTCCCTCATCATGTTCAATACGCTTTCTTCCAATTCGGACAGAGGACCAAGCTCCTCTCCTTCCAGGCTTTCGGCCGTCTCATCCGGCGTCCATTCTTCCAGGGCGTCAAGCATGTCCGGCAGAAGCATCCGGGCCTGTGTATTCGTTAAGTCCAGCTGCATTGCCCCCATGTCCTCCAGCGAAAATTTTTCACCGGAGTCAAGCTTTTCCTCAATCATTTCTTCCAGACGAAGGGCCCGGTATGGAAAATAGCTGCGGCCGATTTCATATTCATAATCTTCTCCGACAGGCATATTATTCGCTGTCATAATATAGCCTTCTTCCGCATTCATCATTTCCGGCATTTCATCAGAAGGAATAAAACCTTCCCACTGGTAATCAGGGTCCCAGCCGGGTACAGGGAAGCGGCCGTCACCCGCTCCGCGTTCCGGAAGCAGCGCCTGTCCCCTGTACCCTATGTTATTTTCCGTGTCGGCGAAAACCCAGCTTAATCCAGGGGTCACAAAACCATCGAGACTATCCATAAACTCGTAGTCGTCCTCAGCCCGGCTGACGTTTAAAATATCATCGAGTTCCCGTCCCTGTTCCAGTCCGCTCCACCGCATAGAAAAGGCCTGATAAGGTCCTTCCTCCATTACCTTGTTCATCACCGGCCCGTTCCGGGTAATTTCCACCCGGTGCATATAAGGAAGATCCTCGTCGTCAATGTGTATCTCTTCTTCGACAGCTTCTGCTTCTTCCCACTCCCCGTCATATAAGTATTCGTTCGGATTGTCCGGATTTACCTGTTCCAGGAACACATCTTCATAATCCGCTGACAGCGACGTCACTCCCCAGCTGACACTGCCATTGTGACCAAGCACTACCCCCGGAATCCCGGGAACTGTCACTCCGATGGAATGAAAATCCTCTTCCAGTTCCAGGTGTGTCTGGTACCATACGCTCGGTACAGCCAGGCCGAGATGAGGATCGTTTCCGATCAGCGGCATTCCACTTTCTGTATGATCTCCACTGATAACCCAGTTATTGCTTCCATTCCAGGATTCCGGGGTAAATTCAACGAGTTTTTTTACTTCTTCCAGATCCAGAATGGAATCTTCATAATAATTTTCGGAAGCGTATACTCTTTCTGTCTCTTCTGTCGATTGACCGGAGCTTTCTGTAATGACCGGAAATTCATCATATTCGGTATAATCAGGAAACAAAGCAGCTGCTTCCGGTCCGATTCTTCTTATCAGCTCATAATTTTCGAGCTCCTCACGGAAATTTCCTGTCAGCGTATATCCCATGTATTTCACTGCAATAGCTGTATCCTCTGGTGTCCACGGTTCCGGTTCATATCCGAGAATCCGGAATTCCAGCGGCTGCTCTCCAGCAGCGAAAGCATCTTCGATATAAGCCGTTACTCCTTCTGAAAAGGAAGTGACCATCCTTTCCGTTTCGTCTTCGAAATTTTGTGCTTCCGTTTCGGCGGCCCGGTGCATTCCGTAACTGCGGAAATATTTATCACTCTCAAGAGCATCCCTTCCGATCACTTCCGAAAGTCTTCCGCCGGCAAGACGTCTCGTCATGTCCATCTGAAACAGACGATCCTGCGCCATCACGTAGCCCTGTGTGTAAAAAAGATCTTCCAGATTCGATGCGGTAACTTTAGCTGTCCCCTGTTCGTCCCGCAGCACTTCCACTTCACTTCCCACCCCGGTCTCCAGCACTTCCCCATCCAGGGAAGGGTGGTTTTTTACTGCAAACCACCACACTGCCCCCATAACCACAATTAATAAAAGGATAATAACGAGCAGAAAAATCAGGCTTCTTTTAATCCATGTCCTCTGAAAGAATGGTAATTTTTCACGGCGCGGAACCGGCGTATCCGCCATAACTGTCTCCCCCTCTTTATATGTAAACATCTGTAAAGCTGTTCTTTTCATCATAAAGGAATGCAGCACCCGGTACAATGTTCAAAAGCGAAGGCAGAGAGGCAGCTTCGAAAATACAATATAGATAAGATGAATACCCTGCCTGCGGTTCTATGGGGTTTTACGTCCAGATCCATACATCACCACTTTAAATGATTCCGTTTTAAAAACGTGCACAAAGAAATGGTTAACAGTAAGCTGCACCGCAAAAAAAGACTGGCTCAGTTGAGACAGCCTGAAGAGGGCGGAGAATTAACTTTTTTCGATCTTTTTTATTGCACAGGTAATTATACTCCTGTGTCTGCTACGATTTATCTTTCTTGAAAAGTAAGTCTCCCTTTTTTGGTTTTCCTTTATGCTCTTTTTCTTCTTTTCCTTCTCTCCGCATTCTTTCATTGTTTGTAAGACCGCCAACTTTTTCTTTAGACACTCCTTTAATTTTTCCGGCATGATCTTTTACTTTTTGATGCTTTTGAGCCATTTGTCCTTCTCCTTTCCATATAGATAATTGATTTATGATTCCATCATCCCGTTCAAGACTTTTGTTAATTTTCTTCCCGCAGTTTTAAAACTCGAAACCTGATCTTTTATACCTACATCTACTTTCACTGCTGGCTTTTTTCAACAGCAGGACAAGTGTTTGAAATAAATTCTACCGGGAATACCTCGTGTATCACCGCATTGGATGAATATTTCCAAAATTACAAGGAGGTTATACAATGGCAAAGCGTGTCGTAGGAATCTATCATTCTGAACAGGAAGTACGAGATACAGTAGAACAACTGCAGAAAGAAGGACATCAACCGGAAGACATTTCTTTAATCGCAAATGACAGCGAAGAAACGTCATGGATAAATTCTGAAACGGACTTACAAACTGAAAGACTCGATAACGAAGATACCACCCGCGAAGAGCCGAGCTTCTGGGAAAAAGTGAAAGCAGCTTTTACTGGAGAAGATGCGGAGCACCCTGGTTCCGGCAATCATAAAAGTAAATTTACGGATCTTGGTCTGACAGATGACCAGGCAGCCGAATATGAAGATGATGTTAAAAACGGAAGAATTGTTGTTCTCGCACCGGAAACACCAGCAGGTACACCGGGAGAAACAGGTACTTCTTCCGAAGCAGGTACTTTCACAGATAATTTAGCCGATAATTCAGGTGAACGCCGCATTAAAGACGCCCCGCCAAATGTAGAGGGCACGAAACGTGCCGGCGATCCGTTAAAGGATGAAAATGAGGCTTCCGCAGACCGGACGATTCACGATACGCCTCCGAACGTGGAAGGCACCAAACGCGCCGGCGATCCGTTAAAAGATGACGAAGAAGCTTCCAGTGACCGGCTGGTTCACGATACACCTCCGAACGTCGAAGGTACCAAACGCGCCGGCGATTCATTAAAGAACGAAAGCACTTCTTCTGCCGGCGAGACAGAAGAAGAACGTAAAATCCGTCTGCGCAAAGAAGAACTTGAAGTAAATAAAGAAGAGGTTCAGACTGGTGAAGTGGAAGTACAGAAGGAAGTTCATGAAGAAACGAAAAAAGTGGATGTTCCGGTAACACGGGAAGAAGCCTACGTTGAAAGAAAACCAGTCACAGATCAGGAAAGCGCTGATGCCGGCGGCAAAATGGAAGACGAAACTATTAACGTCCCTCTCAAAGAAGAAAAAGTAGATGTTAAGAAAAAACCGGTGGTTACAGAGGAAGTAAAAGTCGGAAAGAAGAAAGTAGAAGACACGGAGGAAGTCTCAGAAACCGTGAAACGGGAGGACATTAACGTTGACCGGGAATCCGATGAACGAAAGTAATATCCCCTTAACGATTTGAGAATTTCCAAACATTTTTATCCACTGGATAAAAAAGCCAGCCCTCAGGAAAAAACAAAGGGCTGGTTTTTTCCTGCTTTATATCCTGAACTTGATTTTTTAACAGCCGCTTCTTCAAACAGCTGCTTTCGTTTCCACAGGGCAGCGTCTATACACATAAAAATACTTTATCAACAGCCACAAAAAAACTGTTCCATCCGGAACAGTTTTTTTGGCTGATTATAAGTTATTCTTCTACAAGTGCTTTCCCCTGACGACGACGGTAAAGAATAGCATTGATTTCGGCCCCGACTACCAGGATGATCCCGATAATAAAGAGCCACAGCATCAGAATGAAAATACCTCCAAGGCTTCCGTAAGTTTCAGCATAGTTATTAAAGTTATTAATATAGATGGAGAAACCGAAAGAAACGAGCTGCCAGGCAAATGTTGCAAAAATTGCCCCAGGCAGGGCATTCTTGAATGGAATTTTAATGTTCGGAGCAACATGGTACAGCACCGCAAAAATAACAGCGGTTACTGTAATACTGATCACCCATCGAAGAACATTAAACAAAAATTCGAGTTCTCCAGGAATGATTCCGAGAGCTGCTATGGAATTAATAATCGTATTCCCAAAAACGGGAAGTATAAGTGCTACGATCAGTGCAAGAATCAGCCCAAGTGTCAGAGCGATGGAAACAAGACGTGCCATAATAAAAGATCTTTCCTGCTTCACATTGTAAGCTTCGTTCTGGGCTTTTATAAACGTATTCATTCCGTTTGATGCTGACCATAATGTACCGATTATACCTACTGTAAGAAGCCCGCCGCGCTGTTCTGTAAGTATGTCCGCGATCTGATCTTCAAACACCTCCGAAACGCCTCCCGGCATCAATCCTTGGATCGTGCTCATGGCTGCATCGGGATCTATGTTCAAATATGGCAGTATGGAAATTGCCAGAACGAGCATCGGCACCAGAGACAGCATATAGTAGTATGCCTGTGCTGCTGCAAGCAGTGGAACGTTGTCGTTCGAAAACTCCTGTCCCAGTGCTTTCACATAAGTAAGAAACTTTTTCATTCTTCCATCCTCCCTGCTTGACTTTTTCTTCCTACTATACCCTTCCAGCTGCTGGTTTAATCTGCTTCTGGAAATCGAAGGCCGTATTTTAAGAAGCTTCAGCCTGTCTTTCTGATGATTAGCCGGACAGCTTTCAAATCCTATTTTTCATTAATGACGTTTAATCCAGCTCAGAATTGGATAGAAAAAAGAAGAATCCTGTTTACGTCTAGGAGGGGGAGCAGTGAGCAGAAAAAATCATACTACCAACCTTGTATTCATCGTTTCCGTGGTCATTACATCTGTTATTACTCTATGGGGATTTCTCCTGCCGGAAAATATGGAGGCAGTCATGTCCTCCGCTCTGGAAACTGTTATTGATACCTTCGGCTGGTTTTATGTTATGACAACTGCTGCCCTTGTCGCTTTTTGTCTTTACCTTGGGTTTGGCCCCTACCGCCATGTAAAACTGGGTAAGAAAAATGATAAACCTGAGTATTCATACTATGCCTGGATCGGTATGCTCTTCGCTGCCGGCATGGGGGTAGGACTCGTTTTTTGGGGCGTAGCGGAACCGATGTCACACTTCGTCCACCCGCCGGACGGCATAGAACCCGGCACGCAGGCGGCGGCGGAAACAGGCCTTCTTTACGGAGTTTTTCACTGGGGGATTCACCCGTGGTCGATCTACGCAGCTATCGCGCTCGCGCTTGCCATTGCGAAATTCCGAAAAGATCTTCCGGGATTGATCAGCTCCACATTTTATCCACTCCTTAGTGAAAAAGTACGCGGTCCCGCCGGCCGCTGGATTGATATTATTGCTGTGGTAAGTACCGTGATCGGAATAGCCACGTCCCTCGGTCTCAGTACCATGCAGGTAGGCGGCGGGCTTTCCCAGGTTTTCGGCTGGGATAATAACGATTTTCTTCATATGGTTATTATAGCGGTTGTGACAGTCATCTTTCTGACTTCTGTACTGACCGGTATTAATAAAGGAATGAAGTATTTAAGTATCGGAAACCTTTCCCTCGCCGGAATTCTTTTGACCGGAGCCATCCTGCTCGGCCCTACTTTGTTTATTATGGAACATTTCACGAAAACCGTTGGAGCTTATATCAGCAGCTTCGTTTCCCTTTCTTTCTATACCACACCCTACAGTGATAACGAATGGGTCGGTGAATGGACTTTCTTTTACTGGGCGTGGCTGATTTCCTGGAGTCCGTTCGTTGGAACATTTATCGCCCGCGTTTCCAAGGGAAGGACCGTTCAGGAATTTATTTTCGGGGTACTGATGGTACCAACGGCTGTTTCAGCTCTATGGTTCGTTACTTTCGGCGGCACCGGTCTCCATCTTGACTTAACGACCGATACCGGACTCTCCCCGATGATAAGAGAAACACCGGAGGCAGGTTTATTTATAGTGCTCGAAACGTTTCCTGCCGGACTGCTTTTCAGTTTAATGGGACTTCTTTTAATTACCGTTTTCTTTATCACATCCGCCAACTCGGCGACGTATGTTCTTGGTGTGTTTTCCTCCGGAGGTGACCTTAACCCTCCCCGTAAGTACCTTCTCGTGTGGGGGCTGATGATTTCCTCTATTGCTGCTGCCCTGCTTCTCAGCGGCGGTATAGAAGGACTTCAGGCAATGGCGATTACGATTGCACTGCCGTTTACCCTGCTGATGATTTTTATGATGGTATCTATTCACCGGGCTCTGAAAGAAGGGTACAGAGCGGATCCGATCGGAGTCAGCGAAGAAGAAGCAGAAGATGCTTCCGGAAACCAGCATTAAGCTTTTAAGATTTATTGTAATCAAATTGTTTCATTAGAAAGCAGTGGAAAAGGGTATGAAAACATTAGCAAGCTCATTAATTAGAGGAGGTCATTATGGAAAAGTTTTCGTCACTCAAAGGAAAGACAGCTTTCATAACCGGCGGTGGATCCGGAATGGGAAAGGCCGCCGCTCTGCAGCTGGCCGAACAGGGCGTCCGCGTCTCTCTTCTTGATATCAATGAAGAAGAATGCGAAGATACGAAAAAGGAAATTGAAGAAAAAGGCGGAGAGGCTCTTGTCACAGCGGCTGATACATCCAATCCGGATCAAATAAAAGAAGCACTGGATAAAGCAGCGGAGCAGTTAAATGGTATTGATATTATTTTTGCCAATGCCGGCATTAATGGTACTGTTGCCCCAATCGAAGATCTGGATCCGGACGAGTGGGATCAGACGATTCAGACCAATCTGAAAGGAACTTTCCTGACAGTGAAATACGCTGTTCCCCATATGAAAAAGAACGGCGGAAGTATTATTCTGACGAGCTCCGTTAACGGCACACGGGTTTTCTCCAACTTCGGCATGTCCGCCTACAGCAGTTCCAAAGCTGCACAGGTGGCTTTCGGCAGAATGGCTGCACTGGAACTGTCCAACTACCGTATACGTGTAAACACTATCTGCCCCGGTTTTATAGATACCAATATTGGAGACAACACGTTTCCTAAAGATGAAAAACTCGAGAAAATCGAGATTCCTGTAGAGTTCCCTGAAGGTGATCAGCCTCTGGAAGGAGGGCCCGGTCATCCCGATCAGGTGGCAGACCTTGTTTCGTTCCTCGCTTCCGATGCTTCCAGCCATATTACAGGAACTGAGCTGTTTATCGACGGAGGATCGTCCCTTCTTTAAAACGCTCAGCAGTACATCATATGAAAAGGTGCAGGAAACTACCTCCTGCACCTTTTCTTTCGTATCAGCCGGATAAGAACCCGTTTTCCTCTGTTTACAGCTCTTCTATAATATCTCCGGCAGTCACTGCGGCGGAAAGTTCCCGGGCTGCTGCTGCGCGGTCTCCTGCCTGCCCGTGAAGATAAACTCCATAAACGGCTGCCGCTTCCGGGTCCATTCCCTGAGCAAGAAGTGCGCCGACGACACCGGAAAGTACATCTCCCGCTCCTCCAGTCGCCATCTTTGGGTTCCCTGTCGGATTAATACTGACCATACCTTCCGGAGAAGCGGTGATAGTCCGGGCTCCTTTCAGTACGAGGTACACCCCCCGCTCCTCTGCAAAATCACGGGCCGTCTGCAAGCGGTTTTTCTGCACGTCTTCCACAGATATTCCACATAGACGGGCCATTTCTCCCGGATGGGGCGTCAGAATAACCGGGGCAGAACGCGTTTCCCACTCCTGCCATCGGCATTCCGAAAGAATGTTCAGAGCGTCTGCATCAAGAACGAGTGGACAGGTCGTTTTTTCCCACAGGTGCCGCATCCACTCGCCGTCCTGCAGCCATCTCCCCATACCGGGCCCCAGCACAGCTGCCGTTTTACCTTCCAGAAAATCCGTTACAGCTCCGGGTGACACACTGCCCCAGTCTCCTTTTCCTTCATCCATCAGACCGTGAAGCATAATTTCCGGCTGCCTTCCGGCAATCGTATCTATAAGCCGGTCCGGGACGGCCCACGTCACCAGTCCACTTCCGGTGCGGAGGGCCGCTTTCGAAGCCATAACTCCTGCCCCTGCCATATTCCTCGTCCCCGCTGCAACCACTGTATGCCCGTATGTGCCTTTGTTCGTATCCGCTTTTCTTGAGCGGTCGGAAGGATCCAGTTTAAACCTTCTTTTCAGCATTTTGTCTCCCGTTAAGTACGTACGGACTCCATGAGCCTTTTCAAGACCGGGTGGAATACCGATGGCACGTACTACTATCTCTCCTGCCTTCTCCAGCGCCGGGTACTGTTCGAGCCCACATTTGGAATAAGCAAGGGCAACAGTTTTAACAGCATGAATGCACGGCTCGTGCACGTATCCGGTATCAGCGTCAATTCCGCTCGGCATATCAAGAGCAATCACTGGATGGCCGCTCCGGCCTGCTTCTTTAATAATTTCTGTGTACCGTCCCCTTGGGGCCCCTTTACTGCCGGTGCCGAGCAGCGCATCCAGAATGCCGTCAAACTGACTCCAGTCTACTTTCCCGCGCTCAAAAAACATGGAAGAAATCCCCATTTTTTCGGCGATATCTCTCTGCTTTGCAGCTTTTCCGTGGAAGGTCGCCGGGTCGCTTGCATAAATAATAAATGGGGCATACCCCCACTCAAAAAGATGCCGCGCAGCTACTACACCGTCCGCCCCGTTATTTCCTTTACCCGCGAGCACGGCCCAGCGTTTCCTGTTCCCTGCGAAAGCTGCCGTTTCTTCTGCTGCAGCCCTGCCTGCGTTTTCCATCAGAACGAGTCCCGGGATCCCGATTTCATCGATTGTGTAAGCGTCCACTGCTCTCATTTCACTGCTCGTCAGAATATACATAGCGCCCTCCTTTTTCTTTTATTTTACCAGATGTGGAAGAAAAAAGAGTTGCAGCTTCTTTTATACCAGCTTAATATTATCCTTCAATAAATCCCATAACGGCTTCTATCAGACTGTATATTCCGAGGCCGCTCGTGATAAGTACGATGAGGCCTCCGATTATATTGAGCTTCAGCGAATTCACATACTCTCCCAGCTTGTTTTTGTTATTTAATACAACGAGCAGAAACACAGCGATAATCGGAAGAATAAGTCCGTTAAGAGCCTGGGCGAATAAAATCAGTTCGAGTGGTTCAAACCCGACGGCAGAAGTCACGATGCCGATGCTGATAATCACTGAGAAAATAATTTTAAACTTTTTATCAGAAAAACCTCGTGCCCATCCGGTCAGGCCTCCAATAGTATACGCTGCTCCCATGGGGGCGGCCATTGCTGAAGAAAAGCCGGCTGCCAGAAGCCCGATACTGATAAAGACAGCTGCCCATTCTCCAAGTGTAGGCTCAAGTGCGAGAGCCAGTTCTTCCGCCCCGGTGACGTCATATCCGCGAATGACTGTTCCTGCGGTAATAATCACCGCAGCGGTAATCAAACCACCGACTCCGATCGTCAAGATAATGTCCAGCCGCGCCTGTTTTAAATTGGCGGGATCTTTCCACCTTTCCCCGGCACTGGACGCATGCAGGAAAAGATTATATGGAACGACCGTTGTCCCTATCAGTGCCACGATCACAACGATGGACCCGGCAGGTATTGAAGGAACAAAAGCCCCTGCAAACACTTCTGTCACGTCCGGCTGCACTACTATCATGGTCGTTATGAACGTAATACTCATAATTACTACAAGAGTAATAAAAATCTTTTCCAGTTTTTTATACGTTCCGAGCAGTCCGATAGTAAGTATAATCCCCCCGATCACCGGGGCTATATAGTTTTGGGGAATACCTGTCAGAAGAGAAATCCCGAGTGCTCCGCCTGTTAAATCCCCTGCCATATAGGCAGCACAGCCAAGAGCAATAGAAAAACCGATCAGAGACATGATACTGTATTTCAGAAACGGTTTTTGAAACTGTTCCCTGATTGCTTCACCGAGCCCTCCGCCGGTGACAACACCTAAACGCGAGGCCATCTCCTGGAGAATCATTGTCGTAATGACTGCAAAAACGATAGCCCATACGAGTGAATAACCAAACGAAGCCCCCGCCTCTGTTGCGGTGGATATCGTCCCGGGGCCGATAAATGAAGCAGCTATAATTGCTCCTGGCCCAATTACCCTTAGTTTATTTTTCACCTGCTGCCAAGGCGTCCCCTCTCCCATAAATGATGGCCCCCTTTTACATTGGAAATATATTTCCTTATTTACAGGAGGACTTCCCTGGATCTTACGTTAAAAAACGTCCGGCATAAAGCCGGACGTTTTTTCGTTTATTGAATTTCACCCGGCTCGTAATCCATTTCTGCGAGTTCGGCTATAATCTGTGTTATGTCTGTGTTGTCCAGCGTACCGTTAAAACGTTCTGCACCAACACCTTCTGCAAATACCGGTACCATATTGCCGGTATGTCCGCCGGTTTCACCTTCGGAACGGATTTCACGATCCATGATCCCCGCCCCAAAATGAGAAGCTATCACGCTTCCTACTTCCCACCCCTGGCGATGAGTCGCAAGAAGCTCTCCTTCATCATCGTAAATATATTCGTTAAACATATCTACTTCTTCTTCAGTCAGTGCAATACCTGTATGTTCTTCAAAAACGCTTTGTACCGATTCTGTAGTATAAACTCCTTCACCTTCATCAAACTCAAACTGAGTTACCATATATTCCGGAGAAGCAGTGACATTGCGAAGGCCTTCTTTATCCATTACTTCAGAAGCTGCTACCCCCATCGTTTCGTGGTCAGCAAGGACTACGACAAGTGTGTCATCCCGGTCGTCCGCCCATTCCATTACGTCTGATACCGTATTGTCAAACTCAATCGTTTCCTGCCAGATCCCTGTGAAGTCCGCCGCATGGGACACGTGATCGATACGTGCGCCTTCCACCATTAGGAAGAACCCATCATCGTCCTGTGAAAGGACATCAATAGCAGCTTCGGACATTTCATTCAAGGACGGTTCATTTGAGTCATAGAGATCATAATCCACTTTGTAATTCATATAGGAAGGATGAAACAGGCCGAGCAGTTTATCCGGCGTACCGGCATCGAGAAGTTCGTCCCGGTCTGTCACGACTGGATACCCTTTCTCTTCAAACATTTCCATCAGATTATTTCCATCCTGTGCTTCCGGCAGAAAATCATCTTCTCCACCTCCGAGCATCACATCATATTCTGCTTCGTACATCTGACGGGCTATTTCCTCCGAATCGGAACGGTTTTCAACACTTGATACAAAGGCCGCCGGCGTAGCATCAGTTACAGTATTGTTGGAAACTACCCCGACTTTTTTATCGTGTGCCTGGAAAAGCTCCAGAATGCTGTCCAGTTCTTCCCCGTCCGGTGTAACGCTTATCATACCGTTGTCGGTTTTCGTTGAAGTCGCTATTCCGGTCCCTGCAGCCCCGGAATCTGTTACCCAGTTATTTGCAGAATATGTACGCATCAGAGCGGTATGTTCCAGCTCTTCCATGTTTAAAATACCTTCTTTCCCATGTTCAAGCAGCCGTGCTATTTCAATCTGCCCGACTCCCATTCCGTCACCGATCATCATAATTACGTTTTTCGGTGCGTCGCTGTCCGGCACTTCACTCCCGCCTTTTACAGTTTCTTCCGAATTATTTTCCTCGTTTTCTTCTTCATTGCTCTCATTGTTTTCGGTGTCGTTCCCACCCGGCGCCGTTTCACTGCCTTCCGCTTCGCTGCAGGCTGTCATTAAAACGGCAGCCATGCTGATAATTGCCGTTGATTTTATCATCCGTGATTTTTTCATTCTGTTTCCCCCTCAATTAGGCTGCTTATGTATAGTAAAGCGGTTTCATTGTAGCACGGACTATATCTTATTTCACCAATTGGAGGATAATTTTTTCACTAATTCGAACTACAGAACTTGTTTTTTCTTAAATTTTGAAATTTAATATGTATTTAGACACCCTTCCTTTCATTAAAAAATCCAATCATTTTGTTCCGCTCCCCATCCAATCTCTCCCTCGTTCTTCAAATAAAAAAGCTGCCCGGAATCTGGAGTCAAAGACCCGGGGCAGCTTAACGTTTTACACGTCTGATGTTTTTTTAAAGACATCTTTTTCCGTTTTACGATTTTCATGCAGGCGGATTTCCGATAAAGCTACTTCTTTCAGATCCTGATACGTGTCCGCACGTACTACTGCCTGTATCGGTTTTATCACCGTTTTCAGCTTGGCCGATTCCTCTGCATACTTATAGTTTCTAAGCATATAAATATCGAGTTCATACGTATCCTTCCCTGCTTTCAGCTGTTCGGTGCTAAGTTTTTTATAGCGGAGTTTTTTACTGAGCTTCCTGAGTGGATTGATTATGAGCACAAAAACAGCTGTTTCCAAAGCTTTCACTATTTTCCCCAGCGCATTGAGCTCTTTGTCTTCCGGGAGGAACGTTTCTCTATCAGCAGTATCCTCTTCTTCTGTTTTACGTTTCTTTGAAGAAGCATCCTCCGGGGGGCCCTGTGGTTCCGGCAGCCCGCGGGAGGCAATAAACAGAATAATCCCGCCTAAAATTAATACGAATATCAGCGATGTGACGGTTAAAGGCATGAGCATCCCTCCCTGTTAATAATATTCCGTTTCTTTATGTGCTCCGTGCTTTTCAAAGTGCTCTTTTCATTCTATACCCTCAATTTCTTTAATTAGTCCTTCCTTGAACATTGGAGGATTAATAAAGGCGGAGCTGTTCCTGCCACTCAGGAGGAACAGCTCCCGTATTAAAGTTTATCCCGGAAAGCTTGTCAGGTCAATTCCAAATACTACCGGAAGCAGAAGCATCACGAAGGTGACGAGTGCTGCAATTGCTATGAGGTTCATCCAGAAACCGGCTTTAATCATGTCCCCCATCCTTAAGTAACCGGAACCGAATACAACGGCGTTTGGCGGTGTGGCAACCGGAAGCATAAAGGCACACGAGGCCGCTACAGCTGCAGGTACCATCATTGCAAATGGATGAACGTCGATGGCACTCGACAAGGCGGCCATAATCGGCATCAGCATCGTCGCAGAAGCGGTGTTGGAAGTAATCTCTGTCAGGAAAACCACAAGCACTGCCACAGCGAGTACAATCAACAGGAACTGAACGCCGACAAGAACCGTCAGCTGTTCACCGATCCATACATCAAGGCCGGTATCTCCGAAGGCTCCGGCAATCGCAAGCCCGCCCCCGAACAGTATGAGTATACCCCAAGGGACGTTTCTTGCTGTATCCCAGTTCATCAGCTTTGTCCCCTGATAGCGGACCGATGGGATAAGGAAAAGCACTGCTGCCCCGGTTATCGCAATCATCGTATCATCAATCCGTGGATGAACATACTCCTGGAGGACAAAAGACCGGAGTATCCAAGCAATAGCTGTCATGGAAAAAACGGTCATTACAAGTTTCTCCTCCGGACTCATTTTCCCGAGGGCAGACCGTTCGTCAGAGATAATGCGTTTGCTTCCCGGAATTTCTTTCAACTTCATCGGGAAGGCGAATGTTACTAAATAAATCCAGGCGATAAAAATTAATACGACTGCCAGTGGAACTCCGAACATCATCCATTGGGCAAAGGAAAGATCATAATCAAATATTTCCCCAAGCTGACCGGCGAGAATCGTATTAGGCGGCGTTCCAATAATTGTTCCCAGACCGCCGATCGACGCGGAAAATGCAATCGCTATCATCAGGCCTTTGGAAAACTGCTTTTTCTGCCCTTCGATATCGTCTATATCACTGTCCTGAAGCAGCTCGGAAAACTGAAAGATAATCGCTGTTCCGATTGGCACCATCATCATCGCGGTCGCCGTATTCGAAATCCACATGGAAAGAAAACCGGTAGCGATCATAAATCCAAGCATCAGACGCTTCGTACTTGTTCCAACCATATTAATAATGAATAAGGCAATCCTCCGGTGCAGGTTCCACCTTTCAAGAGCCAGAGCAATAATAAAGCCCCCAAGAAAGAGGAAAACAATTCCGTCTCCATAATTCGGCGTTACTTCCCCTGCCTCGAGCTGTGTAACGAGCGGAAATAAAATAATCGGGAGGAGCGAAGTCACCGGTATCGGAATCGCTTCTGTAATCCACCACGCAGCGATCCAGAGTGTAGCTGCAAGTACGCCGCGTGCTTCCGGATTCAGTCCTTCCGGCTGGAAGAAAAGCAGAACTGAAAAAAATAAAAGCGGACCCAGAAATAAACCTACGACCTGCTTCGGTGTATAATCACGGCCGTCCGGTGACGGCTTTCGGTATGTACCGGTCATTTTCCCTGAGGCTTTTTCCATTCTTCCACTATCATCACTGGGAGGTCCTCCTCCAGGCTGAAATGCCATAAAAGCAATCATTGACTTAATCCGGTCGTGGCTCTGCCACGCAGTCTCCCAGAAATTTTTAAGTATAGTCACATTTTTTCTCCTCTCTATTTAGTTTTGGTATGGTACGAAAGCTTATCAACGGGGGGGGGGGGGGCAGGAATAAAAAGTTATAATAAAGAAAAATACCAGAGCCGGGCTCTGCCCCCCCTCCCAAGGAGCCAAGCCCATTATTGCATGATTTTTCCTCACACACAAGAAAGCCTTTTCACTATGTGTCTTTTCCTGCTCCTGTTTTACACGATCACAGTTTCCTGCTGTCCCGATATTCCAGGCCATTATTTACTGCCTCTTTCATTTTTTCATTTTTTCCCATCCGCATCCGATGAATCAGTATAATGGAAATGACAGCACTGCTGACGGTAAGAAGGTAATAAAAGAGGTATTCAGCCTCTGTACCAGCACGGAACATATGAAGTGCGCCAATCATCAAAAACAGAAAACTAAAGACAAGAGCTGTTGTAAACTTCGTCTCCCTGTTCAAGGTGTTCCCCTCCCGGAAAGTTTTTTCATACTGACCAGTTGAATTATCAGCTGCCAACTTTCATTCCCCGTGTAAAGCTCGTCTGCAGTTTTGTAACCTTTTCGGAGCAGTCGCCCTTCAGGCATCATGGAATGGAGTTTTTGTTTTGTTATTCTATACCCCTATATTATTCAGAATAATCTGTTTTCATTTTATTTTCCAGCACATATAATGAAAAAGAAAACTTGTTCAATAGAAACGGAGGGAAATGTATGCTGAACAAACATCAGTCAACGTTTGTGCTTGTGGACGTTCAGGGCAGACTCGCTGAAATTGTCCACGAAAGCAGCCGGATGGAGCAGAACCTGGTGAAACTAATCCGGGCATTGAAAATTCTTGACGTACCGATTGTATGGCTGGAACAGTATCCAGAGGGCCTTGGACCAACTTCTCCGGCTGTCGCTGTCCATTTAAACGGACTCGAACCGATTAAAAAAATGACTTTCAACGGTTGTTATAATCCCGAATTCATGAAAAAAACAGAGGATCAGGGGCGTCAGCAGATAATCGTCGGCGGAATTGAAGCCCACGTCTGTGTCTGCCAGACATCTCTTGGTTTAAAAAAAGCCGGCTATGAAGTTCACGTTCCTGTAGATGCCGTCTCTTCCCGTACCCCGGAAAATAAAAATATCGGTCTCGAACGTATGAAAAACGCCGGCATTATAATCACCGGCGTGGAAACTGCTGTATTTGAACTGCTGGAAACGGCCGAAAGCCGGGAATTTAAAAAGGTTATTCAGCTTCTAAAGTAAATTTTGTTACGTGATGCTCCTTCCATTTTGAGCTAATGCGTAATGAATGCCGTGCTGAAGGGTCTGAAAACAATTGAAGGAAGAAAGATTGATTCCTGTGGAGGTAATTGTCATACTTACTTTTGGCGTAATACCTACGAGAATTGTTTCAGTTCCTATAAGAGCAGAAGCTGCTCCAAGCTGCTCGATAAGCAGGGCTGCGTGCTCCGAAAAGTTATCGTTCAGTCCCGTCAGATCAAGAATCAAATATTCAGCTTTATGTTTCGGCAGGTTTTCCAGTGTTTTCTCTAAAAGCTCCTTTGTCCGGTTCTCATCATAACTGCCAAGCAGAGGCATAACGACAATATCTTCGAGTACGGGGATAATAGGTGTGGAAATTTCACGGATCATTTCATTTAATTCCGCTGTCTGTTCTTCCACAAGCCGTTCAAGCTTTTCGATTTCCTGCCGTTCTTTCAGCCGGACCATCCGGTGAATATTTTTTTCTACCGTTTCCTCCGATGGAAAATAACGGATCACCGTGGCATCGTGTCCCTCCACCTGGTAATGTTTTACTTCATACCAGATGTTTTGTTCAAACAGTCCGGTGAAAATACCGGCATAGTGAGCGGAAAGAAAATCTCCTCCATGCTTCTTCTCCTGCGCCTGATTAATTTTATGCTCCCAGCTGTCTTTTAAATGCACTTCCAAGGTTTTTTTCTCGAGGTTCAGATGCCGAATTTCTGCAAGCCCCCACCCCGCCGAAGCATATGTATTAGTAATAAGTCTGGACGCTTCTTCCGCAGAAACCTCTTTCAGTCCCATAAAATACTCCCCGACCACCAGCCCCTGGCGGAATCCGGCGGTTTCCATGACAACTTCGGCTGCTTCATGGCCGGAAATTTCTTCAATCGTATCAAAAAATTCCTTCATGGCAGTATCTATCCAAAACAGTACCGCATCTCTTCCTTCAAAGGAAAATCTTCCTTCCTCCAAATCCCATCCAAAATTCAATCCGCCCACATTAATCGACGATTTATTGTCCATATCCACTTCTCCTTATAATAGTTATCTCTTTTATTTAAGTACTTAATTGACGACTCGCACTGCTGTAAACGGTCGTTTCCTGCAGTGAAAAATAACTGCTGCAGAATTTCTAACAAACAGTACCGCTTAGATTTTAAAGCTGGTGCTTCCGTAGTAATCAAAGCACTTATTATTATACATAAAAGCCCTGTAAACCGCTTTCGCTTTTTTCCCAGGACTTCATTCAGGAAAAAGTCCGGATTTTCACACGTTACAAGACTTCTGTGCTTTTCAAAATGCTTTGTTTTAGCGGATTATTGTTCTGCCCTTCATGTATTCTGATGGCTGCATAGTTTAATATGTTTTTGCAGATGTCCCGCTGCTGCATTTGAAACAAAGCGTAGAAGTTTACTGGTGCTCTTTCAAAAATTTCTTTAATGTACTTATATCTTCTTCAATCAATTCTGCGAGACGGGGATTATAGAAAATAGAGGCTGGATGAAAAGTAGGAAATATTAAATATTCTTTCTCCGTCCAGGAATAAGTATCATTATCAAATTTCTGTATGGGTCCTTTTATAAATGTTCCATGGTAATCTGTAATTTTATATCCGTTACCGGCGAGCCGTTTAAGTCCAATATTTCCGAGTGTGACAATAACAGGGGTTGTTACATGTTCGATTTCATAATCCAGGAGAAGAGCATGAGCCATGATTTCTTTTTTTGTCGGCGGACGGTTATACTTTCTTTTCGTTACAGTTCCGTCCCGTTCCTTTTTTTCTCCCCAGCGGTAGGGCCTGCTTCTAACTGCAGCCGTAATATACACTTCTTCTCTTGAGAGGCCGAGTTTTTCAAGAAATTTCATCAGCTCTTTTCCTGCTCTGCCGCTGAAAGGTATCCCATTATGAATTTCTGTTTCACCCGGTGCTTCTCCCACAAGCATGAGTGCCGGAGACTGCGGACCGCTGCCGTAGACGAATCCTTCCAATGGGAACCCCTCTACCCGCTTTTTCCCTTCTTCTGCCAATTCATCCGGTAATTTCATAAATGTACCCCTCCCCTTTCTTCCTCTGCTGTATTATTTCCTTCCCCCCGTACTACTCCAAACGCTTTTTTTCAGAAGGCAAAACGAATTAAAACACAATTCTCTCCGCGCAGGAAAAGCTAAATAAAAAGAAGCAGGCTGAGTGCCATAACTGCCATGCCGGCAATCAATCCATAGATCGAGGCATGGGCCTGGTCGTATTTTTTTGCGGCAGGAAGCAGCTCATCCAGCGAAATAAACATCATAATTCCAGCTACCGAAGAAAAAACAAGGCCAAACATAACGTCATTTAAATAAGGCATCAAAATCAAGAAAGCTGCGACCGCTCCGAGCGGTTCGGCGAGCCCGGATAAAAAAGAAAGTTTCAGCGCTTTCCACCTGCTCCCGGTTGCATAGTAAACCGGTACAGAAACAGCAATTCCTTCGGGTATGTTATGAATCGCCACTGCTACAGCGACCGCCACCCCGACAGCCGGATCATAAAGTACAGCTGTAAAAGTTGCAATTCCTTCCGGGAAATTGTGAATTGCAATGGCTGCGGCTGTGAAAGTTCCCATTTTCAAAAGCGCCGGATCTCTGGAAGGGTCCTTATCCATTTCCTCCACTTTTTTTACTTCATGTGGATTTTTATCTTTTGGCAGAAGCCGGTCGATCAGCGCAATGAATAAGATTCCTCCAAAAAAACCTCCTGCTGTCGCCCAGCTCCCTGCATTTTTTCCGAGAGCCTCCACCAGAGCTTCCTGAGATTTCGGGAATATTTCCACCATGGAAACATAAATCATTACTCCTGCTGAAAATCCGAGAGCACCCGACAAAAATTTGGTATTAGTCTGAGAAGTGAAGAACGCCAGGAGGCTTCCGATTCCGGTGGCAAGCCCTGCGAAAAGTGTCAGTCCGAAGGCAAGTATCACATTTTCTTCCATGTCCCTTTCCTCCACCGTTTTTTCTATATTTTACCACATGACTTACTAAATTCGCCCGGCAGAGCCCTACGAAGAAACAATTCCTACATGCAGAAGCTGCAACAGTTCAGGATTAAAAATAAAGGCTCCCTTGAAAACAGCTCGTTTATGAAACGAACATAACGCTGCTGCATTTTCATAGGGACATTGTTCTCGACTAATTTTGGCAGGAGAGAAGCTCGTAAAATAGGCCTCAGCATAAAATCAGTGTGCTTTTTTAGTACTTAAAGATAAAAATTTTAATTATTCACTGCGTTTTGCTTTTGGTTTTCGTAATTATTTATTATAATTACAAAGTGAGAATAAATATCACTTTTATTCCGCTCTGCGGTAATGAAAGTAATATTTGTCTGCTCTTTACTCTTTTTACAAACGGAAAGGGGAATAACACATGTCTAGCAACGGAAACGAAAACATGGACAAATGCCCGGTAACTCACCAAGGGATGCCGAGCCAGTCAAACAAAGGCCCTACTAATGAAGATTGGTGGCCAGGCCTGCTGAATCTGGACATTCTTGCCCAGCACGACACAAAAACGAACCCGCTCGGGTCCGATTTTGACTACAAGGAAGAATTCCAGAAGCTTGATTACGACGCAATGAAAGAAGATCTTCACAAGGTCATGACAGAAAGCCAGGACTGGTGGCCTGCAGACTACGGTCATTACGGTCCGTTCTTTATCCGTATGTCCTGGCACGCTGCAGGAACATACCGTATCGGCGACGGCCGCGGAGGCGGCGGAAGCGGTTCCCAGCGCTTTGCACCACTTAACAGCTGGCCGGATAACGGAAACCTTGATAAAGCCCGCCGTCTTCTATGGCCGGTAAAGCAGAAATACGGCAATAAAATTTCCTGGGCCGACCTGATCGTGCTCGCAGGAAACGTAGCAATTGAATCTATGGGCGGTAAAACGATCGGATTCGGTGCAGGACGCGAAGATATCTGGCATCCGGAAGCGGACGTTAACTGGGGACCGGAAACAGAATGGCTTGATAACCGCCGTTATTCCGGTGACCGCGAGCTGGAAAATCCGCTTGCAGCCGTTCAGATGGGTCTTATCTACGTTAATCCGGAAGGTCCGGACGGCGAACCTGATCCACTCGGAAGTGGACGGGATATCCGCGAAACTTTCAAACGTATGGGAATGAACGATGAAGAAACAGTAGCTTTGACAGCCGGCGGCCACACGTTCGGTAAGACGCACGGTGCAGGAGATGCAGAACACGTCAGCACGGAGCCTGAAGGTTCTCCAATTGAATCACAGGGGTTAGGCTGGAAGAGCTCCTATGAAACAGGCCACGGCCCTTACACCATTACAAGCGGACTTGAAGGTGCCTGGACACCGACTCCTACAAAGTGGGATATGACTTACTTTGACGTTCTTTTCGGCTATGAATGGGAACTTACGAAGAGCCCTGCCGGTGCTTACCAGTGGGAAGCAAAAGATCTGAAGGAAGAAGATCACGCGCCGGATGCAGGTGATCCATCCAAGAAGCGGAAGCTTATGATGACTACCGCTGACATGGCAATGAAAATGGATCCGGAATACGCGAAGATCTCCAAGCGTTTCCACGAAAATCCGGAAGAATTTAAAGATGCATTTGCACGTGCATGGTTCAAACTTCTTCACCGTGACATGGGCCCTCGTGAACGCTACCTCGGTCCAGAAGTACCGGATGAAGAGTTTGTATGGCAGGATCCGGTTCCACAGGGCAACTATGACCTGATGGCATCCGACATTGCTGACCTGAAGGCCGAAATTCTTGATTCCGGTCTGACAGTAAGCGAACTAGTAAAAGCTGCATGGGCTTCTGCAAACACATTCCGCGGCTCGGACATGCGCGGCGGTGCCAACGGAGCGCGCGTCCGTCTTTCGCCTCAGAAAGACTGGGAAGCAAACGAGCCTCAGGAACTGCAGAAAGTTCTTTCCAAGCTCGAGGAAATTAAAGAAAACTACAGTAAAGAAGTAAGCCTGGCCGACCTGATTGTTCTCGGCGGAAGCGCCGCTGTAGAAAAAGCAGCTAAAGACGCAGGCGTTGAGGTGAAAGTTCCATTTACTCCAGGACGCGGGGACGCTTCCCAGGAGCAGACGGATGAGGAAAGCTTCGAAGTACTGGAGCCTCAGGCAGACGGTTTCCGCAACTACTTGAAGCAGGAATTTTCTGTAAGCCCGGAAGAGCTGCTCGTGGATAAAGCACAGCTGCTCAATCTGACACCACCTGAAATGACCGTTCTTGTCGGTGGTATGCGCGTACTCGGCGCTAACCACGGTGGTACTGATCATGGTGTCTTCACAAACCGTCCAGGTGCACTTACGAACGACTTCTTCGTAAACCTTCTGGATATGGGCGTTGAATGGCAGCCTGTCGATCACAACCTTTATGAAGCACGTGACCGTCAGTCCGGAAACGTTGTCCGGAAAGCTTCAAGAGTGGACCTCGTATTCGGTTCCCACTCCGTTCTCCGTGCCCTTTCCGAAGTGTATGCACAGGATGACAGCAAAGAGAAGTTCGTCAACGACTTCGTTTCTGCATGGGTAAAAGTTATGGATGCAGACCGCTTTGACGTGAAATAAGTAAAAGAACCGGGTTTTTTCCGGTACAAAAAAACCATCCAGCGTCCGTTACGGTCGCTGGATGGTTTTTATATGCGCTGCTATTGATAAGCTTTACCGTTCGTGTCCGGTGTATTCCTCGTAACATAAGTGCCTGCAACAAAATCGTGGACAGAACGCTTATCTTTGCGAAAGATTACCATTAATACTGACGCGATAAAGGCGAGCCCGAAAGAAAAAGCATAAATGAGACCTCCCACTATGTAGCGCAGAATCATTGTCAAAAGCGTTACGTTCGTGTTATCTGTTTTTACGATACGCACTCCAAGCAGCTTCTTGCCGACTGTATAGCCATACCAGAAGACCGGTACGAGAACAAAATACAGAAGACTCGCAATTCCTTCTCCAGCCTGTACGGTCCTTTCAGATGTATCGAGACCGAAAATAAAAATAGCGGCCGACACGATGGCACTTATAAGAAGCCCGTCCAGGAAAAGGCTGAAAAATCTTCTCCAGAAACCTCCAGGATTAGTCAAAACCCCCACCTCTTTCTCTTGTTTATACTTTATGTTCAGTAATATTCCTTCATCGGTATGTACCCTAAAAAACTTCTTTTTAAAACTCTCATTCGTTTCAGTGGAAACAGCAGGGAACCGCTCACTTCCTTCATACTAACATTCGACGCTGCCAGGATAAAAAAGTATTTTTCATAAAGTTATCCTTCTGACACAATACTTCCGGGTAATTTAATTATTGTCATCACTTTTTTTATGTCTGCCATAGAAAAATAGAGAGATAAATAAAGAAGCGGTAAAGGCCCCAATTTGTATGTCGTCCGGGAAGAAGATTGAAAGAATTAAAAAGGTAATGCTTACAACTAACATTATGAGAGATAAAATCAGATCCGATTTTGTCATTTTTCTCTCCTCCATGAAAAATACGTTCGATGCAGTGCCGGGTTTCATTTTATCCGGAGCTGTTACTCCGTTATTGAAGAACATCCTCTACTTATTAAAAAACACACGCTGAATTACCTGAATCGTAATTAGCAGCGTGTGTTTTTATCAATTTTGTTTTAAATGAGAGCACAGGTTTTACTCTACTGTTACACTTTTCGCCAGGTTTCTCGGCTTGTCTACATCACAGCCGCGGTGCAGTGCTGCGTAGTAGGAAATGAGCTGCATCGGCAGAACGCTTACAAGCGGCGTTAAATATTCATGCACAGCCGGCATAACAATTTTATCTTCTTCGTGCTCGCACCCTTCCATGCTGATAAAGCAAGGGTTAGCACCACGTGCTACCACTTCTTTCATGTTTCCGCGGATGTTCAGATTGACATCCTTCTGTGTAGCAAGTCCGATAACCGGCGTCCCTTCTTCAATCAAAGCGATGGTGCCGTGCTTCAGTTCGCCGCCGGCAAATCCTTCCGCCTGAATGTAGGAAATTTCTTTCAGCTTCAGCGCGCCTTCCAGACAGACGTAGTAGTCCATTGAGCGGCCGATAAAGAAGCAGTTGCGGGAAACGCTGAGATAGTTGCGGGCAACTTCCTCCAGCTCTTCTTTTTTGTTTGTGAAAATTTCCATCGCGTTTGCTACAATTCCAAGCTCCTGCAGTGGATCGAAATCGATTTCCACTCCTCCGGCACGGGCGGCATCCACAGCCAGAATAGCCATGACTGCCATCTGGGCTGTATACGCTTTTGTGGAAGCGACAGCGATTTCCGGACCTCCGTAAGTATGAAGTGTATAGTCCGCTTCACGGGAAAGCGTGGAGCCCGGTACGTTAGTAATCGTCAAGGATGTATGACCCAGTTTTTTCACGTTCACAAGTACTCCGCGGAGATCAGCGGTTTCCCCGCTCTGTGAAATAAATATAAAGAGTGGTTTTTTGCTTAGTAATGGCATATTGTACAGAAACTCACTGGCAATGTGGGTTTCCACTGGAATCTGTGCGATTTTTTCGATGAGTTCTTTTCCGACGAGACCGGAATGATAGCTTGTACCTGCAGCGATAATATAAATGCGGTCGGCATCCGTTACTGCCTGACGGATAGGTTCCTCCAGCTTAATGTTGTCATTATCGTCCTTGTACTTCGTGATGATATTCCGCATAACGAAAGGCTGCTCATCGATTTCCTTCAGCATGAAATGCGGGTACGTCCCTTTTTCAATGTCTGTGGAATCGAGCTCTGCAATGTAGGAGCCGCGGACAATTTCTTCTCCGTCCAGCTTTTTCACCTGCACACTGTCCCGGGTGACGATGACGACTTCTTCGTCTTCAATCTCCATAAATTCATTCGTTACCTGAAGCATCGCCATCGCGTCACTTGCGATTACATTAACGCCGTCAGAAAGTCCGATCAGAAGCGGGCTTTTATTTTTACCGACGTAAATCGTCTCCCGGTCCTCGTTGTCCAGAAGAGCCGTAGCGTAGGAACCTTCAAGCAGGCTGAGAGTTCTGCTGAATGCTTCTTCTGTCGACATACCCTGTTTTACGAACGTGTCAACAAGCTGTACGATGATTTCTGTATCCGTATCAGAAACCATTGCGGCATTCGGCAGGTGTTCCCGGCGGAGCTGCTCGTAGTTCTCTATAACTCCATTATGGACGATGGTGAAGCGGGATGTTTCACTCTGATGCGGGTGCGCGTTTAAACGGCTCGGTACGCCGTGCGTAGCCCAGCGTGTATGACCGATTCCGACCACGCTGTTTTCCGTTTCGTCCACCGCGTCCCGAAGCTCGGCAATACGCCCTTTCTCTTTATAGACGTGCACACCCCGTTCGTTGGCTACAGCAATCCCTGCTGAATCATAACCCCGGTATTCGAGCTTTTCCAGGCCTCGTAAAAGAATCTCTTTTGCATCCTCTGTTCCGATATAACCTACAATTCCGCACATAATTAAATATCCTCCCTTGAATGGGGCAGGAACACACAAGGGGCATGCTCTGCCCCACTCTTTATCATTTACTTGTATTTTTGTTGGATTCAGCGGCCATCAGAAGAGCTTTTGTCCAGGGAGTCGCCTCACTGTTTTAGCACTTCTTTGCGGCTGTGACCGTCAGCCGGGAGGCATCCGCCGACTTGCTCGATAACCTCCTCCTCGTCAACTGCCCCGCAGGCAGTTCAGGCGCTTTAAAATCAGTCGTTTCCACTATCCTCCTTTCATGTATTTGAATAGCACTATCATACTACATAGGACCTTTCTTGGTCAATCTATTTTCCCATATTTGGAAAATAAATTAAAATTTCTGTCACGGGGCTCCCGCTTCGTCTGTTGCACTAACCTGCCTTCCTGTTCCATGCCTTCCTCCTTCCCCTGTACTTGTCGCCAACTTCATCAACAACGTTACAGAAAAACAGCAGCAACTATTGATAATAACAGATTTTTAGTGCCGGTGGAACGGTTGCGTCACTATTTTTGCTTTGCCATCGTCACGAAAACAATTTTCTGCCGATACTCGCACATCAGGTACTTTTGGTCTTGCATAAGTAAACGAAAGCCAAATTACGTTTCTTTCTGAAACGACTTTATCGGTTCAAAAAAGTCGGGTGTTCCTACAAATCAGCTGCTCAGCTTTCTTTCTATGCAGGGTCATGTTTCTTCTATATAATATCTTTTCCTTCAAACACAATAATGTCAGGAATGCTTCTGACTTATTTGGATTTAGATTGTATTGTGACAACGATGAGAGCGCTTTACTATTAAAGTTAACAAGCCGCTTCGAAGCGGCCAAATTTAAAGGAGGAAATAACTATGGCAGAACAAAAATCATCGTTCCGCACGAAAATTCAGCGATTCGGTACTTTTTTGAGCGGTATGATTATGCCGAACATCGGGGCTTTTATTGCCTGGGGGCTGATTACAGCATTATTCATTCCGGATGGGTGGATTCCTAACGAAAATTTTGTACAGCTTGTGGACCCGATGATTCTCTTCCTGCTGCCGCTGCTTATCGGTTATACCGGCGGTAAAATTGTCTACGGCGGACGAGGCGGTGTCGTAGGTGCCACTGCAACGATGGGTGTCATTGTCGGAGCCGATATCCCGATGTTCATCGGAGCGATGATCATGGGTCCTCTCGGCGGCTTTCTTATTAAAAAGATTGACGAATCCCTCGACGGTAAGATCAAACCCGGATTCGAAATGCTCGTCAACAACTTTACAGCAGGTATTCTCGCTATGATTCTGACGCTGCTCGCTTTGGTTGGTATCGGTCCGGTAGTGGAAGGATTGAACCAGACGCTTGCAGCAGGAGTTGAAGTAATTGTTTCCGCCGGACTTCTTCCATTTGCAAGTATCATCATTGAACCGGCGAAAGTGCTTTTCTTAAACAACGCGATTAACCACGGTATTCTCAGCCCTATTGGTCTGGATCAGGCGGCCGAGCAGGGTAAATCGATCCTGTTTATGCTTGAAACAAACCCAGGTCCCGGACTTGGAGTACTGCTTGCAGTAATGATTTTTGGCAGCGGTACAGCTAAACGTACGGCACCGGGTGCGATTATCATTCAATTCTTCGGAGGTATTCACGAAATTTACTTCCCGTATATTCTTATGAGACCGATGCTTATTCTTGCAGCCATTGCCGGCGGTATGAGCGGAATTTTCACATTCACTTTATTCGACGTCGGTCTTCGTGCCACTCCTGCACCTGGTAGTATTTTTGCCTATGCAGCGATGACCCCTGCGACGGATTATGTCGGTGTATTCGGCGGAGTATTTATCGCAGCACTTGTTTCCTTCCTTGTCGGCGGACTTATCCTGAAAACGACGAAAGCTCCAGCGGAGGAAGACCTTGAAGGAGCAGCAACAAAGATGGAAGAAATGAAAGGTAAAAAGAGCAGTGTCTCTTCTGCTTTTGCAGCAGGAAGTACCGGAGCTGCAGCAGATGATGAAACAACGAAGGACGCTGCGGAAGTCAACAAGATCATTTTCGCCTGTGATGCAGGAATGGGCTCCAGCGCGATGGGCTCTTCGATTTTAAAGAATAAAGTTAAAAAAGCAGGACTCGATATTGATGTATCGAATACTTCCATTAGTAACCTTCCCGACGACGTAGACATTATTATCACGCATAAAGATCTTACGCCGCGGGCGAAAGAAAAACGTCCGGATGCGGAACATATTTCCGTAGAAAATTTCCTGAACAGCCCGGAATACGACAAGCTTGTGGAGAGACTGAAGTCATAACAGTCTTCTTGAAAAGGAGGGGACCGCTTTGTATGTATCTGCCAGGGACCGGCGCATTCTGGATGAGCTGTTAGCTTATCCGGAAGGCGTGACGATCGGACATCTAGCAGAAGTGCTCGACGTCAGTGAAAGAACGATACACCGGGACCTTGCCTCATTTGACAATCTGCTGCACCCTTACGAACTGTTTCTCGAAAAAAAAGCCGGACGCGGTCTCCGGCTGACAGGATCAAAAACCCGGCTGCAGCAGTTCCGGGAAGACCTGGAACAGGCAAAGCACTTTGATTTTCTTCCGGAACAGCGCCAGCTTCTGCTTACCCATAAGCTTCTCACAGCAACGGAGCCCGTGAAACTGCAGGCGCTTGCATCCGATCTGCACGTTACAAATGCAACTGTCAGTACAGACCTTGATAAAGCAGCGGAGTGGCTGGAAAGCTATCAGCTTTCCCTGCTCCGCCGCCGGGGTTCAGGTATTCAGATAGCCGGGGATGAAGCAGCAAAACGACGGGCAATCCGCGGTCTTCTCTCCGACCACCTCGGTGAAACGGAGCTTCTCCGCTTTATTCGCAGGCATACGGTACCGGGGGGGACTCCCCGAACCCAGTCCATCTCCGACCAGCTTCTCGGTTTTGTCCAGACAGAGCGGCTGGAGCAGATTGAAACGGCTGTGGAAAAGTTGAATCATACGCTGACACGTCCGATAGCTGATTCTTCCTACATTGCACTCGTCGTTCACCTCGCTCTCGCTATGGAAAGAATCCAGCAGGGAGAAAACGTACAGATGAAAGAAGAACTGCTGGACCGTCTGCGCCCGACACCAGAATATAAAAAAGCAGCCGAACTTGCCAGGCAGCTCGCACGTATCTTCCAGGCAGATATTCCAGAAGCTGAAATCGGTTATATTACGATGCACCTCCGCGGAGCGAAGCTGCAATCGGAAGAACTTCTTCAGACCGCCGATCACATGGACGCTGTACTTCTCGTTAAGCGTCTCGTCAGACACGTAAGCCTTAACTACGGCATTGATTTTTCCAGCAATCCATCGCTTGAACAGGGGCTGACAGCCCATATCAGCCCCGCCCTTTACAGGCTTGAACAGCAGATGAAAATTCATAACCCTCTCGCCTCCGCCGTCAAAGAAAATTTCCCGGATCTTTTTGCAGCTGTCCAGGAAGCTGCCGGGCATATATTTGAAGATCTTGACGTTCCGGAAGACGAAATCGGCTTTCTAGTGATGCATTTCGGTTCGGCACTGGAAACCGGGAACGAACACAAAACCTTCAGGGCATTCGTCATTTGCTCCAGCGGGATAGGCTCCTCCAAAATGATGAGTACAAGACTGAGAAAAGAGTTTCCGCAGATCAAGGAAATTCACCAGCTCTCTCTTTTTGAGCTCACAGAAACTGCCCCCGCAGCGGACGATTTAGTCCTGTCGACTATTGCGCTCGATAACCCGGGCCTCGACTACATTCAGGTCAATCCTTTTTTGACAGCAGAAGACACAAAGAAAATTGAACATTATATCGGATTAAAAACCGCGGCATCTGTTCATGTTTCCAGACCTTCTTCCGGGAACCATCCGGAAAAAACGACGCTTGAGTCTTTACAGTCCCAGCTGGAAACAACGATCCGCCTGATGCAGCATGTCACTATCGTTCAGGAAACGACGAGCAGTGATTTCCGGACAAGCATGTATAATACGATGAAGTTTCTTGAAGGGGAAAATTTGATTACCGATGCCGGAAAAACAGCAGAGGAGCTTCACAAACGGGAAAAGCTTTCCGGAGTGGGAATTCCTGGTACGACCTTTACCCTTCATCATGCAAGAAGCCCCGCTGTTAATGAACCACTCTTTCTCATTCTGGAACGCCGGAACGCCGAGCCGGCAGCCGCTATGGACGGTTCTGTCATTCAGGCCCGACGCATCTGCATTATGCTCGCCCCCGAAAATATGAACGAGCAGGAAGCAGTAATGCTGAGTCATATCAGCGGCATGATGGTCAAAGATGAAAAAAGTAAAAAGCTGTTTGCTGAAGGTACCGAAGAACAAATAAAACAATTTATGAGTGAAGAATTTTTATCTCTTTACCGAAGTTAAATTATTTAAGGAGTGATCTATATGTCAAAAGCAATTTTACCGGAAGAAAATATTGAACTGAACGTCAGCCTGAATAACCAGGAGGAAGCTATCCGCCGCGCAGGTCAGCTTCTCGTTGATGGAGGATATACAGATGCTTCCTACATCGACAAAATGTTTGAACGGGAAGAAATTACTACGACCTTCATGGGGAACTTCGTAGCGATCCCCCACGGCACCGATGACGCTAAAGACAGCGTCCACTATTCCGGCCTCTCTGTTATCCAGGCACCGGAGGGAGTGGATTACGGTGATGGCAACACAGCTAAACTGATTTTCGGGATTGCCGGTAAAAACAACGAACATCTGGAAATTCTATCCAAAATCGCGATTCTCTGCTCAGAAGAAGAAAACGTAGACCGCATGATCAACGCTTCCTCCAAGCAGGAACTCCTCGATATGTTCCAAGAGGTGGAATAATGATGAAAGCCGTACACTTTGGAGCCGGGAACATAGGTCGGGGATTTATCGGCCAGCTTCTCTTCCATTCCGGTTTCGAACTTATCTTTGCAGATGTAAACAAGGATATTATTGATCTTTTGAAACGCAGCGGAAGCTATCATATCCACTATGCAGAAGAGCCGCAGCGGTCAGAGGAAATCAGCGGATACACCGGCCTTCATTCTCTGGAAGAAAAAGAGGCTCTGGAAAAAGAGCTGGCGGACGCTGATATCATTACAACAGCCGTCGGTGCCCCGGTATTAAAACATATAGCTCCTGCAATTGCCGAAGGACTCCGCCGGCGGCTCAATTCAAAAAAACCAGCAGCTGTCATTGCCTGTGAAAATGCTGTGAATGGAACAGATCAGCTGAAATCTCATATAGAGGCGTTCTTTTCAGAAGACGAATGGAAAACAATCACTTCGTTTGTAAGCTTTCCTAATGCTGCTGTGGACCGTATCGTCCCCGTTCAATCACTGGAAAATCCACTGGACGTGCTCGTAGAACCATTTTATGAATGGACGATTGACCGTACGGGGTTTGTGGGAGACATTCCTGCTATTAAAGAAGCGCACTACGTGGATAACCTGGATGCCTATATTGAACGTAAGCTTTTTACTGTCAACACCGGTCATGCAGCTGCGGCTTATTATGGATATGAAAAAGGGTACAAAACTGTACAGGAAGCTATGGCGGACGAGAAAATCCGTATAGATCTGAAGCAGGTACTCCAGGAAACCGGAGATCTCCTTATAGAAAAGTATGGTTTTGATGTACAGGAGCACGAAGCATATATCGATACTACACTCAGCCGTTTTCAAAATCCTATGCTGACAGATCAGATTACCCGTGTTGCCCGGCAACCGCTGAAAAAACTTGGAGCCGGGGAACGTCTCATCAGCCCGGCCCTGCAGCTCCTTTCCCAGGGTAAGGAAGCTCCCGGCCTCACCGGAGTCATCGCTTCCGCCCTCCGCTATGATGAGGATTCCGACGAAGAAGCTGTACAGCTCCAAAAGCTGCTGCACAAGCATCCGATTAAAGAAGCTCTCCACCAGATCACCGGGCTTCCTGCGAATCACCTTCTGCATCAGAAAATTGCAGCAGTTTTTTCCTCATAATAAAGGTTTGAAACAACCTTCCAATTGATATCCCCTTCTGCATATTATGATGGTGCAGAAGGGATTTTTATTCCGTATCTCTGAAAATAAAGATGGGTAGGAAAGAAACCATCCAGCTGTGTTTAAGATAGAACACTGAAAAGCTCAGGGCAGGAGCCATGAGCCTTTCAGTGTGTTGATTAAGTCTTGATTTAAGAATAATTATTCTTCTAAACGTATAGCTTTCTCCTCCACTCCCCGGCGGAAGCTTGCCGTGGGGCTCGTCGTCAGCTATTTTCAATGCCTGCCGGCGTTGAAAAGGATCTTCCGACTTCGCTTTCTCCCACCGGCGTCCCCGCCGGTCGTTCCGGAGGAAAAAGCCTCTCCTGAATGGAAGAAAGGGCGGAATCAACACGTTTTTAGAAGAGAAACCTTCTTTCTATTTTCCTGCTGGAGCTGCAGCAGGCGACTCCGGGGCGAGATAGGACGAGCAGAAGATCCATTTCTTCCGAGCATGGAGAGGAAGAAATTAGCTGAAGCCGGCCCGCCCGGAAAGCTTCCTGTGGAGGCGAAAGCAGGGAGATATATACACCTGTATAAAAAAGACTTTATAAACAGCCTGAAAGGCTCATGGCAGGAGCCATGAGCCTTTCACTATTTTTACGTATATATCAGGGAGACGGGTAGTATTAATTTCCGCCTTCCCTGGAGCATCAGTACTGCTAATTAAGAGAACCGAGCTCCTGCTTCACAATATCTACTACTTTTCCAACGTACTTGTCGCAGATTTCTCTCGTCGGTGCTTCTGCCATTACGCGGACAAGAGGCTCTGTGCCGGACGGACGGACAAGAATGCGCCCTTCGCCCTGCATTTCTTCTTCCACTGACTCAATTTCCCGGGAAATAGCTTCGCTCGTGTGCAGCTGATGCTTATCCTGCACCCGCACATTGACAAGCTTTTGGGGATATTTCGGAACTTCGCCTGCAAGCTCGGAAAGCTTTCTGCCGCTTTCTTTAACAATCTGCACGAGCTGCAGTGCTGAGAGCAGTCCATCTCCTGTTGTATTGTAATCCAGAAAAATAATGTGTCCGGACTGCTCTCCGCCAAGATTGTAATTTCCTTTACGCATTTCTTCCATTACGTAGCGGTCACCGACGCCTGTCTGCTTTGTGTCGATTCCTTCTCTTTCGAGAGCTTTATACAGTCCGAGGTTGCTCATGACCGTGGTTACGAGTGTTTTATAGTTAAGATTCCCTTTTTCTTTCATGTATTTGGCGCATATATACATGATCTGGTCTCCGTCCACAATTTCTCCTTTTTCATCTACTGCAATCAGACGGTCTGCGTCCCCGTCGAATGCAAGACCAACATCGGCTCCTTTATCTTTTACGAGCTCCACAAGCGCTTCCGGATGAGTAGATCCTACGTTTTTATTAATATTCACCCCGTCCGGTGACGATCCAATACACGAAATGTTATCGGCTTCCAGATCGGCAAAAAGGTGGTTAGCCAGCGGAGAGGCTGCCCCGTGTGCACAGTCGAGAGCGATATGAAGACCGGAAAAATCGTTTTCTACTGTCTGCTTAAGATAGCGCAGGTATTTCTGTCCACCTTCAAAGTAATCATTGACAGTACCGATCTGCCCCCCTGTCGGCCTCGGAAGATCATCTTCCATATCATCTTCTGTCTTGAGGAGTTCTTCAATTTCTTCTTCCTGTTTGTCCAGAAGTTTATACCCATCTGACCCAAAAAACTTAATACCGTTATCTTCCACCGGGTTGTGGGAAGCTGAAATCATTACGCCTGCGTCTGCACTGAGAGCTCTGGTTAAATAGGCGACACCCGGAGTAGTAATAACACCGAGACGCATTACTTCCGCTCCCATTGAAAGAAGTCCGGCTACCAGAGCGCTTTCCAGCATTGTTCCGGATATTCTTGTATCACGCCCGATCAGAATTTTCGGTTTGTCTTTTTCTGTAGATTTTGTCAGCACGTATCCGCCGAAGCGTCCGAGCTTAAATGCCAGTTCCGGTGTCAGCTCTTTGTTTGCAATTCCCCGTACACCGTCTGTCCCAAAAAATTTCCCCATCATAATCTCTCCTTAAGCACTTTCCTCATTGTTATTGTCTTCGTCGAGGTTATTTTGATCTTCGAGCTCGTTTTCGTTTTCCTCATCAGGTTCGTCCATATTCTCTTCCGGCTCCTCATTATTTTCCTGCTCTTCCTGAGGATCCGGTTCCGGCAGTTCTTCGTTGTTTTCGTCTTCCCCGTTCTGCTGTGGTTCCTCTGCCGGTTCATTTTCCGGTTCCTGGTCGTTTTCCGGTTCCTGGCCGTTTTCCGGTTCCTCGTCGTCTTCCTCTTCTGGTTCTTCCGAAGGTCTCGTTCCGTCTGTCAGCTCGACCGGAAGTTCCGTGCCATTTTGCGGGAACTGTATCCCTGAAGGCCCGGTGATCTGAAGAGCTGCCTGATGTTCCCCGGCACTGAGTCCGGACAAGTTAACAACGGCGCGTATATCTGACCGGGAGACCGATTCGACTACCTCTTCTTCCCCCTGCAGTTCAAGCGTAAATTGATTATTTTCAAGTGTCGGGAACTCTGCATTCAGTCCTGAAGCAAGCCCCTGCACTTCTATTGAAAATCCACTGAATTCTCTTTGCGAAGCCTCACCATTTTCGGTGTTTACTTCCATCGTTACACTCCCCGGCTCTACACGGTCAGCGCCTTCCGGGACCGGCACTTCAAGCTCCACAGTAGTATCACCGTCCATGTCGCTCCAGTTTATATCTTCAATTTCAATAGACGAAATTCCATCCAGAACATCAGGCGCTCCATATACAGCAGCTGTGTCCGGAATCAAGGTAACTGAGCTGATCACTCTTCCGCTTCCTGTTTCATCCGGAGGATTTACCTGGAGCGGTACTTCAGTATGCGGACTGTCGAGAGGCACCCGCACTTCCACTTCGCCCGGGTCGGGAACAATGTCCAGAGCATTTCCAGACTCATCATATAGTACCACATCAGCTGTTTCTGTGAAGCCTTCTGTACGACCGGACATGTCTATCGTAACCTGCGCAGAATCAATTTCTTCCACGGTTTCGCCGCCGGACGTTACTGTCACTGAAGAAGGTTCAACTACAGGTTGTCCTGCATCCATTCCTTCTTCCACATTTTCCAGATTTACTTCCACTGGAAAAGAAGCCGTCGCTCTTTCTTCGAGCGTGAGGCTTACTGTCATTGGTGCAATAGAAATATTTAGATCGCTGGGAAAACCGCGGTGCTGCACTCTTTCATAGTGGGAACCGGCTTCCATTTCTTCCAGATCTACATACACTTCCTGCTGTCCACTTGTGATCTGGGAAAGAGTCAGTACATTCTGCGGGCCCCGCATTGTCACCTGGACCGTTTCGGGGGCTTCTGTCAGCACATAGTTTTCTTCATCGTAATATACGTTCAGCGGCACATCCTCCAGTACCCGGCTGCCGTCTGTAATACCGGGGATTCCTCCAGCCTGGTTCGGCTGATTTCCAACATTCACCATGAGGAAAAGCATCACCGCAATAAGTATCGAGATGAGCTTAATGAACCAACCTTTATTAAAAAGCTTATCCATCTTTCTTCCCTCCCCACTGCCAGCGTGAAGAAGAACCATTTTTCTCGCTCGACAGCAGTTCCTTTTCCAGCATCCTGCGAAGTGCTTCCTCGTCCAGACTGCGGTGCAGTTCCCCATTTTTCGTTACAGAAACAGCTCCGGTTTCTTCCGAGACAGCAATGGTTACAGCATCCGTCACCTCACTCACACCGAGAGCTGCCCGATGCCTTGTACCAAGTTCCTTCGATATGAATGGATTTTCTGAAAGCGGCAGGTAGCATCCCGCTGCCATAATTTCGTTATGCTTAATGATTACTGCCCCGTCGTGAAGTGGGGCATTCGGTATAAAAATATTTGTTAAAAGCTCAGATGTGAGACGCGCATTCATAGGTACTCCTGTTTCAATATAATCAGTCATCCCCGTCCCCCGCTCTAGAGAAATGAGTGCACCGATCCGGCGCTTGCTCATATACTGGGTGGATTTCACAATAGCTGCGATGACTTCCTGTACCTCATCTTCGTTTTCCATGGAAGTGGACTGAAAAAAACGTCCCCTTCCAAGCTGTTCCAGCGCCCGTCGAAGCTCCGGCTGAAAAATAATAATAATAGCGAGGAGCCCGTATGTAACTGCCTGCTGCATAATCCACTGCAGTGTATTCAGTCCAAGATAACCACTCACGAACCAGACAGCAAGAATGACGGTGATCCCTTTGACGAGCTGCACTGCCCGGGTACCGCGTATAACCATAATTAATTTATAAATGACGAAAGCAACGAGCGAAATATCAACTACGATCGCTATTGCTCTTAATAAGCTCATATCTTGAAACATACTTGTTCCCCCATAGTATATATTTGGCGGATATCATTTTGCTTTTACCAACGTCCCAATTATATCACAGTTGTTTACTACTCATTGAGTAAATCAGTGAGTAATTTCTCTCAAAAAATGAAAGAAGAAGTAACGTCATCAAAAAACCTCTCACCCTGAACCGGCCCCGGAAAGTTAGATTAGTTATTCTAACTTTTTTTGGGGTCAATGCAGTTTAAGAGGCTTTTCCAGGAACGGTTTTCCTGCGAGGAAACAGTCTTTATATTTGACTCCCCTGAAAATAAAATGTGGGTAAGAGGAGCGCCTTTGTTTCCATGGGGATGCTTTCCGGGCCGATGGGCCTCAGACTTTGGTCTGTCGGAGTGGGTCTTCCGGAGCCGCCCTCTAGCCCTTCAGACTTTCTGGAAAGGTTTTTTTCAGCCTTCTGCTTAGTAAGAAGCACCTTATATAATAGGCTGCGTTCCATCTGGAGAGAAAGTTATTTTCATCCATCAAGGGCAGCAGTCCTGCATTTTAAACTTCCCAGCAGGGTCCCTCCTTAAGGTTTAAAATAGCAGAGTCGTGTCTCTATTATTATCTTAGCGAGGGGCTCTTGTTTTTCAAAGTGGAAATTAACACTCTACAGGAATTCTTTAACGGAGACACTGATGCAGTTAAAAACTACACCATGAAAATATCCAACGCTGTGTAACAAAGGCGGGGACAAGCCCTCGGGTAAGCCCCGCCAGCGCATCAGCGTTATGTCCATCTCATAAACGAGCTATTTTCAAGGTAACTTTATATTAAAATATCCGTTTTACTACTCCTCTTCTCCATTAGAGGAAAAAGGGAGGACTTCCCGGCTGAATTCTTTTATTTCATACCATATCCATTCCATCGTATTGTTAACTTCTTCTATATCTCCGGCTATTCTGGCAGTCGAGGCCTGCAGATGTTCTCCGTGGATCACTGTAATATCTCCTTCAATTTCCCCATTCACTTCCACGTTTCCATTCCGGATCAGAAGATCTCCCTGAATCGTGCTGTCCTCCGGAATAATGACAACTTTTCTCGATTCATCCACAATAAAATGACCGTCGCCTTTCACCATAATTTCTTCTTCGCCGTCAAAACCCGCTGACAGGCTGAGAAGAAAGACGAGAAAAAAGGCAGCTGCTGTAACCAAAAATGGATGACGGCGGAGCCAATTCTGCCATTTCTGCGATTGATTCTGCTTAGGAAGCTGATTCATCACTTCCCTCGTCAATCCTTCCGGAGCCTCAAAATGGGAAGCACTCTGGACAATAGCAACTGTTTTTTTCAGTTCTTTCAGATGCTGCTCACACGCAGGGCATTCCTGCATGTGCGCTTCAAACTTTTTTGCTTCAGTGAGCGGCATGTTTTCATCCAGGTATTCATGCATTAATTTATAATATTCATGTGAGCATGCCATTATCCCGTGACTCCTTTCTCTCAACGCTACACGTCCCCGAGCTTTTTTCTCAATGCTTCTCTTCCCCGGTGAATCCTTGTTTTCACAGTAGGCACAGGGAGGTTCAGAATCTCACTGATTTCTTTCAGTGAAAGGTCTTCCAGATATTTCAAAATAACTGCAGAGCGATATTTAGGCGGAAGCTGCATAATCTCCTGCTGTATCCACTCCTGCATTTCCAGTTTAACAACCTGCTCTTCAGGCAGCGCTTCCTCTGAAGCGAACTGGGAATAATAATCGAGATTCTCTGTCCCTCCAACTTTATCCTCCAGGTGAAAATCCGGCTTTTTTTTACGCAGCCGGTCAATAGCAAGATTTGTTGCAATCCGGAAAATCCAAGTAGAAAATTTCCGGTTTTCATCATAGGAATGAATATTCGTATAAGCCCGAAGAAAAGCTTCCTGGGATACATCCTGAGCTTCGTGCGCATTACCGAGCATCCGGTAGGCAATATGGTAGACTTTGTCTTTATACAGCTCCACCAGCTCCGCAAAAGCCTCCTGGTTGCCCCGCTTCACTTCACGGACTATTCTTTTCACTACAGCATCCATGGCTTTCCCCCCGCTTCACTGCGGTTATTTTCTATACGCAGCCGCTTCCTTCAAGGTTTCAACTCTTCTGGATTTATTTTAGCATTCCACAGAGGAAAAAACAGGATACAACCTTTATTCAGATGATTTTCAGTGAAAATTCCCGCTGCAGCAAAAAACACCCCGGAACATATCCGGAGTGCAGCACTTATGTATGGTGGAGCCTAGCGGGATCGAACCGCTGACCTCCTGCGTGCAAAGCAGGCGCTCTCCCAGCTGAGCTAAGGCCCCTTTGCCTTTGTTTCTTTGAAAATGGTGAGCCATGGAGGATTCGAACCTCCGACCCTCTGATTAAAAGTCAGATGCTCTGCCAGCTGAGCTAATGGCTCCTGTTTGATTGGAGATAAACGGCGCTTTTCTTCGTCTGCTTCCGTCCTTCTCTCCTGTCACGTACTTTTGTACGCTCACTCGTTCTTTCCGTCGCATCCTCGAACTGCTTGTTTCTCTCCAATCAACCGACTGGATAAACCGCGCTTTTCTTCGTCTGCTTCCGTCCTTCTCTCCTGTCACGTACTTTTGTACGCTCACTCGTTCTTTCCGCCGCATCCTCGAACTGCTTGTTTCTCCCCAATCAACCGACTGGATAAACGGCGCTTTCCTTTTAAGTGACGAGAAAAAATGGCAGGGCTAGCAGGATTCGAACCTGCGAGTCACGGAATCAAAATCCGATGCCTTACCGCTTGGCTATAGCCCTATCTATGGTGCTGGCCAGAGGACTTGAACCCCCAACCTACTGATTACAAGTCAGTTGCTCTACCAATTGAGCTAGGCCAGCACATCATCTATATAAAACTGCCTGAAAGCAGCAGTCTGCAAATGGTGACCCGTACGGGATTCGAACCCGTGTTACCGCCGTGAAAGGGCGGTGTCTTAACCACTTGACCAACGGGCCGTGCAAAAGGATTTTACTTACTTATAAGGTAATGTATTTTTCACCTTTTTTCAAGGGTTCTGCCTGCATCAGCAACCTTCAACAAGAATAGATATTATCAAAAAGACTTCGCTTTGACAATAGGTTTTTTAAAGATTTTCCCTTCAAAAATAAAGTCTTTCAATTACGAATTTTCCGTTGGTTATTCTTTTCACAGTCCATCTGCACTTCATTGGTTCACGTACTTCCTGAATGTTGCTGAAATGATGTTAAGAGGCTGACTCAAAAGGTTCATAGAGACCGCCTGAAAAGTACGATTGGAGCCGGCCCGAAGTTTTAAAACCCTGTCAGACCGCGATTTATCTGACAGGGTTTGGTCCATTCGAAGCCGTGCTCCATCCCTTATGGGACATGCCCGTTTGATGACTGTTAAAATTCACTTATAAGAATCAATTTCATAAATCGCTTTAAAACAGGGATTTCCGAACGTTGTGAATGATTTCCACTTCAGACGGACGCTTTCCGCGGGGCTCGTCTTCAACTAATTCTTCCAGTGTAGAACCCTGGAAGAATGGATTTTCAGACTTCACTTCATCCCGCCGGAGTCACCGTCTGCCGTTTCAATCATCTGATTATATACATATGAATAGTTACGTTATAAATTGACAAAACGTTCGCTAAAATAACTTAAAAAATATACTATAAAATTGTTTCATAATAAACGAAAACTCTTCCAGTAATCAGATCATTAACTTCTCTAAATAAAAAACACTCTCTGCAGGAGCAAATTTCTCCCCAGTACAGAAAGTGTTTAATATTAAAAACTTTTCAGAGCAGTCTGATAGGAGGAACGACCCCGACTCGACCGGCTGGTTCATTTACTGATGCCTTAGTTATCTTCTCCATTCGATGAACAGCATTAATAACAGTACCAATATCCCTTCCTATTCAAGAAACAGCTCCTCCTCTCTGAAAAACTAATAGAAGTTTAATTTATCCTATTTCCTCTATTTCAATCTTTTTCAAACGATATTTAACCGGGTTTAATAAATACTGACTGTGTAATGAATAGTTTCCTTCTTCACCGGACTTTCCACGACGATATACCAGAACCCGTTGTGAGGCACTTTCAAATGAGCCGGTGAAATTTTCACCTTCCCGCCATAGTAATCGCACGGCTTTTCCTCACGGTACTTTCTGAAATTCGTAATATCCATCATCAGTACTTTTGCTTCACCGTCCAGGTAAACTTCCACACGCTGCCCTTTGTACAGGTAGCGCTCAACGTAACGATACTTCATGATCATACTCCTTTCTTATGCTATGACTACATCGTGCAGTATGAAAGAACGTCCTGTCTGCCTGTACAATAAAACTTCTACAGCTCCCACCTGTAATCCTTTTTTTACCTTTCGCCAAAGAGATCCAGCTGACGAATACGTTTATTACCAGAATACCCCAAATCCCCTATTCCGTAACTCGTTTCCCTTTCAGTGAATCCTGTAACTCCTTAAGTCCGCCTTCTTAATTTCATCGTTTTAAAGCAAAAAAGCCCTCTGCAGATGCAGAGGGCTTAAACGTAATTGTATGATGGAGCTTCCTAGCGGGCTTGAACCGCTGACCTCATCCTTACCATGGATGCGCTCTACCAGCTGAGCTAAGGAAGCATATGGCTCCACAGGTAGGATTCGAACCTACGACCGATCGGTTAACAGCCGATTGCTCTACCACTGAGCTACTGTGGAATAGTTTCAAATCTCCTGTCCGCTTTGACAGAGTAAAGTGCATAAAAGAAAAAATAACCCAGCGACGTCCTACTTTTGCAGGGGGAGAGCCCCCAACTATCATTGGCGCTGGAGAGCTTAACTTCCGTGTTCGGCATGGGAACGGGTGTGACCTCTCCGCTTTCGTCACTAGGTTATGTTATTTCCGTCTTTTGAAGACATTTTATATACTACTATATCATTCTGCCTTTTGACAAGAGGAAAACCCAAATTTCTTTTTATTTTTTTGTAACCTCTTGAAATCGGGTGACCTTATTGAAGAGCCCGCCGCTCCCTCCACCTGGCATGCAGGAACCGGCGGCCTTCCAGAGGCGGGGTTGTACTCCCCCATAGAAGACTATTTTGCTTTCTTCTTCTTTCCCTGTTTATTTCTCTGCTCATTAGTACGTTTTGTTGTCTGCTTATCCCGCTTCTGTTCCATTTCCACCGTCGGCTGTCTTCCGTTAGGCTGAGCGTGAAGCCGGTGAAGCACAAGGATCTGCCACGTATTTGCTACAAGCAGTGGAACAATGGCATTCAAAATAAACGTCAAATCATTTTCCCGGAGTGCCGGAATCCATTCGATTGTCGTCACGACGATCATAAAAAAGAGTGCCGGAACAAAAGCAGATTGATTTGTATCTTTTGCTTTTATTTTAGCTACGATCCATCCGTAAATAAGCAGCATTGCCGGCATGACCGCAAAGTGCAGTATTGTTTCTCCATCTTCAGCAAACAGCAGGTAGCGGAAAAACATTAAGTCAAATAAGGCAAAGGCGATAAGTACAATCTGAACTTTATTCCATAGAGATACACTCTTAAACATCCCGAGACCGAACCGGTGTATTGTCAAATAGGCGAAAAATCCCATTTGAGCGATAACTGTCCAAATTGCCGCAGTAATTGCAATCATAGCGACCCCGCCGAAGCGCAGGTTGGCAAGGTCATTTATATGTGTCTGCAGATCAAGAACGAATCCCATAATGAAACCGAATGTTGTTCCAATCAGCAGCGTGGAATTAAACAAAAAAACAACTTTTCTAGTGTTCACGCTTTTTCCTCCTAACACGCATTTATCCATTCTCCATTGTAGCAGAGCGGTCCTCTTTGAGGCTACTGTTTTCACCGCCCTGTCACAACTCCTTTTCTGAACCCGGAGAGGATTTTTCCAAATGCCAGCACCGTGTTTCCGATGAAATATTATACAGAAGGTTATTTCTACTAAAGAACCTAAAAAAAGTGCCCCGGTAATCTATACCGGGGCCCCTGCCTTCCCATAATTACTTTTTAGTTTTCTCGATGACTTTTGAAGCAATATCCGTATAGATTTTACCGATTTTATGATCTTCGGCGTATACGGAAGGCGCAAACACTTCTTCGTCATAATCCGGCTGACCGAGCGGCACCTGCGCTAGCACTTCTGTTTTAAGCTCTTCTGCAAGCTTCTGGCCGCCTCCTTTACCGAATACATACTCTTTTTCGCCTGTCACTTCACTTTCAAAGTAGGCCATGTTTTCAATAACCCCGAGAATTTCATGTTCTGTTTTCAGAGCCATCGCTCCGGCACGCGCCGCAACGAAAGCAGCCGTAGCGTGAGGAGTCGTTACGATAATTTCTTTGGAATGCGGAAGCATGGAGTGAATATCAAGCGCGACGTCCCCTGTTCCCGGAGGAAGGTCAAGAATGAGATAGTCAAGATCGTCCCACTCGACTTCATTGAAGAAGTTGTTGAGCATTTTACCGAGCATCGGGCCGCGCCAGATAATAGGTGAGTTGTCTTCTACGAAAAAGCCCATGGAAATTACCTGAACGCCGAAGCGGTCTACAGGGTAAATGCGCTCTCCGACTACACGCGGCCGCTCTTCGATTCCCATCATATCCGGCACGCTGAAGCCGTAGATATCTGCATCGATAATACCTACCTTTTTTCCCTGGCGCGCAAGGGAAATAGCCAGGTTAACCGACACTGTTGATTTACCTACACCACCTTTACCACTCGTAACGGAGATGAACGTCGTCTTATCTGTCCGGTCAAGAAGAGATCCTCCCTCTTCCTCTTCGGCAGATCCGTGTTCTGCAATGACACTGTCCGGCAGCTTCTCAAAACGGAGACCGACTGATTCCGCCCCTGCTTCTTTCAGTGCAGTCACGACTTCCTGCTGCAGCTGCATCTGCTCCGCCGTTCCCGGCTGGGCAATAGCGAGCTTCAGGCTGAGAAGATTTTCTTTGATTTTCACTTCTTTAATCGCGTCAAGATCTGTCAGCGATGTATGCAAATGAGGATCGTTAATGTCCTCGAGTACTTTCTTTACTTGTTCTTCCGTGATCATTCTGACACCGTCCTTTAACAAGTGAATTCGATTACAACGATTGTAATTATAACACACATCCCCGGCTGTTAAGAGGGATTAGAACAGGTGGATTTTGATCAAGTGTTTCAACGAAGATTTTCTTCCTCAACTTTCGTTTTTTCCACAGTTAAAATTGTTTCTGTTTCTTCACTTTTAAAATTTTGATTAATTCAAACGAGAGTGGAGCTGAATTTTTTGAGACTTTCTGCTTTTTCACTGCCATACACCCGTTAACCTCCTCATAAAAATAGAGATTTTGTTACATTATTTCATTTTTACGTTTACTAAGGACTTATAAAGGAAATGGTATTAGGAAATAGGGTACTACCCTATTTTTTATTTTTCAATCATTAACTTTTGAAAAGGGGGAGTGAAAATGGCAGAGGATTCCAATAATCAGGATGGCATGACGAGGCGGAAATTTATTCAAAATACCGGCCTTGTTGCAGCTGGTGCTTTAGGCGGCGGTCTCCTGGGCGGTGTGATTGGTAATCAGACGGGTGATGAAACAGCCAATACTAACCAGCAGAACGCCGAAAATACCAATGGGACGAATGGTGACACGGAAAACAGAATGGAAGCCCGTGTATTTTTTAAGCGGCAGCAGGACTTTAATGTACTGCGGTCTATGACTGAGCGCATTTTCCCGGAGGATGACAATGGCCCCGGAGCCATCGAGCTCGGCGTCCCATATTATATCGACCGGCAGCTTGCAGGCCCGTGGGGGATGAACGCAAAAGAATACATGGACGGACCATTTGAAGAAGGGGCAGATACCCAGGGATCACAGACACGCGTACCGCGCGGCGACATGTTCCTTCAGGGCGTCCGCAGAGTCAATGCTATCAGCCAGGATCAGTTCGGCGAAAACTTTTTTGACTTAGAAGATACCGGTCAGCAGAACGAAATACTTAGCGCACTCGAAAATGACGATGTAAATATGAACGGCTTCTCCTCCAGTGAATTTTTCTCCACGCTTGTGGTGGCAACGATGGAAGGGGCTTACTGCGATCCTGTTTACGGCGGAAACCGTGGTATGCGCGGATGGCAGATGAAAGAATTTCCGGGAGCCCAGATGGCTTATGCCGATGTAATCGAAGACGAGGAATTTCATGAAATGGACCCTGTGAGCCTTCATGACCACCACAGCAGTTAAGGAGATGAATAATATATGCCTACAGAATTAGATCGCGTGGATGTAGTAACCGTCGGTGTCGGCTGGACAGCAGGGATCATCGCTGCAGAGCTGACAAAAGCCGGGTACACAGTGAAAGGCCTGGAGCGGGGAGAAGAAAAAACGCTGGAAGATTATCTTCACCAAAAAGATGAACTCCGTTATGCTCTCCGTTATGAAATGATGCAGGACCTTTCCAAAGAAACTATTACTTTCAGAAACAACAGCGATATGAATGCGCTGCCGATGAGAAGACACGGCTCCTTCCTTCTCGGGACGGACCTGGGAGGCTCCGGGGTGCACTGGAACGGACAGACTTACCGTTTCCTTCCCTACGACTTTGAAATCCGCTCCCAGACGGAAGAACGCTACGGAGAGGACAAAATTCCCGACTACATGACCCTTCAGGACTGGGGCATTACGTACGATGAGCTCGAACCCTATTATGACCGCTTTGAAAAAACGTGCGGTATTGCAGGAGAAGAAAACCCCCTTGGAGGACCAAGATCTGACAGCTACCCTCTTCCTCCAATGGCAGAAACAAAAATGATCCGTATGTTTAAGGAAGCCGCTACAAATCTTGGCTATCACCCTTTCCACATGCCCTCCGCCAACCTGACGGAAAATTACGAGAATCCGGACGGCCAGCAGCTTTATGAGTGCCAGTACTGTGCTTTTTGTGAGCGTTTTGGCTGTGACTACGGCGCCAAGGCCGATCCGATCGTCACTGTACTCCCGACAGCCCAGGAAACAGGTAACTTTGAAATTCGCACTAATTCCAATGTCACACGGATTTTAACAGAGAACGGTGAAGCTACAGGTGTTCTTTTTGTGGATACAAAAACCGGGGAGGAATTCATTCAGCCGGCGGATGTCGTCGCAGTGACCAGTTACGTATTGAATAATGTGCGTCTTCTTCTGACTTCGGAAGTCGGAACACCGTATGACCCGGAAACCGGAGAAGGTGTGATCGGCAAAAATTACTGCTATCAGGTGATGGGCTCTGCCAACGGATTTTTCGAAGACGAGAAATTTAATACGTTTATGGGAGCCGGAGCGCTTGGCGCTGCTTTTGACGACTACAATGGGGACAATTTTGATCACAGCGATCTCGATTTTCTCCACGGCGGAGAAATTGCCATTACCCAGACCGGGCGTCGGCCGATCAACAGCAATCCTGTACCGGACGGCACCGCATCCTGGGGTAGCGAATTCAAGGAACAGTCTTTAAAATACTTCAACCGTTCCCTGAACCTTCGTCTGCAGGGGTCTTCCCTTCCTTCCCAAAATAACTATCTGGATTTGGATCCAACCTACACCGACCGTTATGGAGACCCGCTCCTCCGCATGACTTACGACTTCACCGACCAGGACCGCAACATGGCACAATACTGCGGTCAGGTACTGGGAGAGATGCTGGAAGAGATGGGGGCCGACCACGTGGATGTCGATAACGAAATCGGCAACTACGATATCGTCCCTTACCAGACCACGCACAATACCGGCGGGGTTATTATGGGAGAAGATCCGGAAACATCCGCGGTCAATAACTACAATCAGATGTGGGATTATGATAACCTCTTCGTAACAGGCGCATCTGCGTTCGCCCACAACAGCGGCTATAATCCGACCGGAACAGTGGGAGCACTTGCCTACCGCTGTGCCGAAGGAATTCAGGAATTCCTCGACAACGGCGGCGGACAGCTTGTAGAAGCAAAAAAACCATCACGGAAAATGCGTACGTAATTAAGGAAGGGAGGAAAAAAACATGGGTTCTATCGGCTCTATCGGCATTCCGGGACTAATATTGATTCTCGTCATTGCCCTGATTATTTTCGGCCCGAAAAAGCTTCCGGAAATCGGATCAGCTTTCGGCCAGACACTTGCAGAATTCAAGAAGTCGACAAAAGAAATTATGAGTGACGACTCTGAAGAAACAACGGACACAAAAGAAACAACGGAACCGAAGGATAAGAAAACGGAGGAAAGAAGTGACAAAAATGCCGGGGCCTAAAACTGTTGAAGAGCTGCCCCAGCAGTCAGCTCTGGAGCATTACACTGCTCTGCGCAGCATGATTATCCGTTCACTTTCCGTGTTCGGCGTTTTATTTCTTGTAACACTCGTTTTTGTACATCAGCTTATCCCTTCATTAATCGTGGACGATCGGCTCGTAATGCTCGGGCCGATGGACGTCCTCGGTATTTATTTTATTGTTGCTTTTTCTATTGCGCTTGGTTTATCCGTCCCTTACCTTGCTTTTGAAATCTGGCGTTTTGTCAGGCCGGGCCTGACGGAGCGGGAAAGTAAAGTCACACTCACCTACATTCCAGCCGTGTTTCTCTGCTTTATTATAGGTATTACATTCGGCTATATGGTTATTTTCCCTCTCGCCTATCAATTCCTGCTCGGTATCGGAAATATTCATTTTGACATGATGATAACCGCCCGGGAGTATTTTCATTTCCTATTGATGTCTACCCTTCCGATCGGTTTTATCTTTGAACTGCCGCTCGTTATTATGTTTTTGACTACTCTCGGTGTGCTGACTCCGGAAATATTAAAAAAATCCCGGCGCTATGCCTATTTTATGCTTATTGTTATTTCCGTAGTGATTACTCCTCCTGATTTCGTGTCGGACATATTATTGATTGTACCGCTTGTAGCATTATACGAAATCGGTGTGGTTTTATCCAAAAGAGCCCACAATAAACGGGAAGAAAAAGAGCTGGCCGATTCTGCCTGAAAATGAACAGGCCGTTTTCAAAACGAAGCAGCAATTCAGTTATTTTAAAATATCCTGTACACACTCAAGAAGCCCCGCTTTATAATTTAAAGCGGGGCTTCAGAGTGTTGATTAAGTCTTGGTTTCAGAATAATTATTCTTCTGAGCGTATAGCTTTCTCCTACACTCCCCGGCGGAAGCTTGCCGTGGGGCTCGTCATCAGCTATTTTCCAGCCCTTCGGCCATGGAAAAGGATCTTCCGACTTCGCTTTATCCCACCGGCGTCCCCGCCGGTCGTTCCGGAGGAAAAAGCCTCTCCTGAATGGAAGAAAGGGCGGAATTAACACATTTTTTAGAAGAAGAACCTTCTTTTTATTTTCCTGCTGGAGCTGCAGCAGGCGAGAGGCGAGATAGGACGAGCAGAAGATCCATTTCTTCCGAACAGTGGGAGGAAGAAATTAGCTGAAGCCGGCCCGCCCGGAAAGCGTCCTGAGGAGGCGAAAGCAGGAAATTGCATAGGCATGTATAAAAAAACACTTTATAAACAGCCTGAAGCCCCGCTTTATAATTTAAAGCGGGGCTTTCAGCTTTTTCTGATATTTATAATAGTTCAAGGAACAGCATTTAATTGGTAATCTGCATATTGCCGAAAGGGAAAAATACAACCATAGAGCGGCCTACAATGTACTCTTCCGGGATGTGGCCGAGTCCATTTCGGCTGTCCAGACTGTTCCCCCGGTTATCTCCCATCACATAGTACTCTTCCTCTTCTACAGATGTTTCCTCAATCTGTTCCGCGTAGTCTGCCAGTTCGTTGACGTATGGCTCTTCAATCTGTTCTCCATCTATATACAATTCGCCTTCCTGCATTTCAACCGTTTCACCTGGAAGACCGATTATACGTTTAACGTAGTGCCTGTTGTTCTCACCTTCAATAATTACAACGTCCCCGCGATCAAACTCTCCCATCCAGGAAGTTGTTTTGTTCACCAGTATTCTGTCGTTATCATATAGGGAAGGTTCCATAGAGGCTCCCTCGACTACATAAGGCGCCGCAATAAATGAACGTACAATGAAAGCTACTGCGACTGCTGCAATGATAGGGACCAGCCATGAGCCTTTCTTTTTCTTTTGTTCTTCTGCCACCCGGCATCCTCCTTTGATTCTACCCTTGTACTTCCATGCTATCATAGCATATCTTCCATGAGGATTCACCGCATAACTTACTTTTCGCAGACCGGTGTACTTCCGGCTGAAGCATAGGTTTGAAAATCCACAGAAACTCCACCTGCAGATAAAGTAGAAAAATCATTTCATCTCATTGATAAAGGAGCCTGTATAAGTTTACCCCGGAAACGAATAAAGGATGTCCCTCCTGTTGAGGAACACCCTGAAAATTAAAATATATTATAGCAGGCTAATGATTAAACTAATCACTACGAGCGCGCCGATCACCATTAAAATTGTCCGAAGCATGAAGAATGCCCCCTCTCTTTAGTATTATGTATTTCAGTTCCTCTTTTTGTTCTTCAATAAACCTCTATCTTGAATATTAATTCTTTTCATTGAACTGCTTTTATTAATAGATTTCACTTCCACTCAGCTGATTTTTCTTTTTTTAGGAAAAGAGACCCGAATGATTAGAAGGACAAATTTCTCAGCATTCATTACTATCGTAAGTCAATAGACTCAAATTCTACTGGTAACGTTTTAACTACTTAATCAGCGGGGATTACGGAGGATAACACCATCAATTAACAAATATCCTAAGGAGGACACAGCATTGGGTTCGAAATCGAACGAGATTATTGAAAAAAGCATGCACAATAACCACGGATATAGTATGGAAGGCTATGAACGATCTCTGGACAAGAAAATCACCGTAGAAAAGAAAAGGGAAAAGGAGTACGAAAAATCAAAAGAAGTATCCAAGGAAGCCAACTCCCAAGTGCATAAGTAAACTGAACCGGTCCCGAACTCTCGGGGCCGGTTTTATTGTGCTGTAAAAGCTGCCGTCTCTATCGTAAGTGACTGGTCGCGAAAATATTAATGAGTCTTTTAATGATTTATGAGCGAAATATTTCGCCTATCGGAATATATGGGGATATCGACTTATTTTTTCAAGTTGAATGGCAATAATGTCAAAAAAATTGTAAAATTCTAATATCAGAGCAGAAAAACTTTCCAGGAGGTGAAATACATACCATTTAGCTGCTCTATTACACCTGGTACTTAAAAAATACTTAACTCAAAGGAGCTTTTTTATGCAGCAGAAAGTTAAATCGCCTTTTATCTTTTCTTTGACAGCTGTTCTGGCGTTCAGCGGTTTCACCGGCACCGGTTTTGCCGAAAGTAACCAGTCCGCCCAGCTGTCAGAAGTACATGTTGATTTCGATTCGTCCTCTACAGAGAAAATAACCGTTATTGTTGAACTGGAGGAAGCCTCCATTCTGGCAGCAGAACACGCCGGAGATAGTCAGTCCCAAGGAGAACTCGAACAAATTCGAAATGAAGTGATCCAGGCTGCAGAAGAAGCGGCAGGGGTATCAGCAAACCAGGAATACGACTATGTGTTTTCCGGTTTTTCAGCTGAAGTAGCTCAGAATAATATCCCGGAACTTCTCAAGGTTCCCGGCATTAAGGCTGTTTACCCGGATGAAACATACGAAGTAAATACTTTTGACAACGAAGCTGAACTGATCGATGAGGAATCATTCAGCCCCGCCATGATGGAAAGTGCGCCGTTTATCGGTGCCGATGACGCATGGGAAAGCGGCTATACGGGCGAAGGAGTGACAGTAGCCGTGCTTGATACAGGCGTGGATTACACCCATCCTGACCTGGAGCACGCATTCGGCAACTATAAAGGTTATGATTTTGTAGACAACAATGAAGACCCCCAGGAAACGCCTACTGATGATCCGCGCGGTGACTCCACTAACCACGGAACGCACGTAGCAGGTACAGTCGCTGCCAACGGTGAAATTAAAGGCGTAGCACCGGACGCTGACCTGCTTGCCTACCGTGTACTCGGGCCGGGCGGCAGCGGCACAACGGAAAATGTGATTGCCGGTATTGAACGCGCCGTGGAAGACGGCGCGGACGTAATGAACCTGTCTCTCGGCAACGCGACGAACGACCCGGATTTCGCTACGAGTCTTGCACTGGATACAGCGATGGAAGACGGTGTCGTAGCTGTCAGCTCCAACGGAAACAGCGGACCGGCCAACTGGACAGTAGGATCCCCGGGAACTTCCCGCGATGCAATCTCTGTCGGTGCTACACAGCTTCCATATGACGCCTACAGCGCAGAAATTTCAACGCCGGGCGATTTTGACTACCCATCAGCCGAGGTAATGGGATTCCCTGAGGTGGATGACCTTCTCGCTTTAAATGATGAAGAACATGAGTTTGTTGACGTTGGACTGGCCGGAGAAGAAGTACGCGATGAAGACCTGGAAGGTCAGATTGCTCTGATCGAACGGGGCGAATTTGCTTTTGTTGATAAAGCAGCAAATGTCGCAGCAGCAGGAGCAGAAGGTGCCGTTCTCTACAATAACGTCGAGGGATCCATGCCGGTAATTCCAGGTATGTCTGTCCCTACTATTATGACTGATCAGTCAGATGGGCAGCAGCTTCTTGAGGAGCTGGAAGAAGGGAACAATACTATTTCCTTTGATATCGAATTCGACCGGGAAATCGGTGAAACAGTCGCTGACTTTTCTTCCAGAGGTCCTGCAATGGACACGTGGATGATCAAGCCGGACGTTTCCGCACCGGGTGTCGGAATTGTAAGTACAGTGCCAACACACAACTCTGATGACCCGCATGACTACGCTTCTATGCAGGGCACAAGCATGTCTGCTCCGCACGTTGCAGGGGCTGCTGCTTTAATTCTGGAAGCAAACCCTGACTGGAATGTCGACTTTGTGAAATCAGCACTCATGAACACTGCAGAAACGCTTTACGATGCCGACGGAAACCTCTATCCGCATAACACGCAGGGAGCCGGTAGCATCCGCGTTCTTGATGCTATTAATGCCGATGTTCTCGCCGTACCGGGCAGTCATTCCTTCGGTATTTTCGATAAAGATAACGGAAGAGAAGTGCAGCGCCAGAAGTTTACGGTGCACAACCTGTCTGACGAACGCAAGCGCTACTCGATTGACTTTACCGGTCACGATGGTATTAGAGTGCAGACAAGCAACAGCCTGCAGGTACAGCCGGGCAGTACGAAGGAGCTGAATTTTGGAGTACAGGTGGATGCTTCCAGTGTTGAACCGGGATACTACGAAGGAACTTTCCTTCTGAGCGAAGGCGACAGCACAATCGAAGTGCCGACTATTCTATTCGTTCAGGATCCGGACTTCCCACTTCTTTCTTCTCTTTCTCTCGGACTGGCAGATGGCAACCTTGTAGGGACCGTTAATATCCCGGGCGGCGCGGATCAGTTCAGCCTCCGCATCCGTGATGCAGCTACTGGAGACCTGCTCGAAGAAACTGCAGAAGCAGAAAACCTCGACAGCGGTCTGCATGCCTTCTCATGGGACATGACAATTGATGGAGAACCACTGACTTCAGGAGGTTACCAAATCAACGCCTATGCTTCCCTAGGTGATCAGGAATTCGAACTTTCAGGCGGCGTCTTAACTATCGAGGAAGACTGATTGTACGAAGACAGTATCGCTTAAAATTATACGGAGAGCCCGGCGGAAAAATTCTGCCGGGCTCTCCGTTTGCTGATTAAATGATCGCTGAAGAATAGTTATTTCAGTCGTTGAATGAGTTCCTTCTCATACCGAGCCAGGGGGCTGGCCAGCAGCTGTTTTGGTCTGCGCCTTGGAAAAGGATCTTCTGACTAAGCGCAATTCCCACCGGCGCCTCCGACGTTTCGGAGAAAAAACCCTCTCTTTATCGAAAAAAATAGTTTTAAAAAAGAGATTTTCATTTTTATACCCCTGCAGGAGCCGCAGGGGACTACTCCTGGGCGAAAGAGGACGAGCCGAAGATCCGTTTAGGAAGAAATTAGCTGAGGGCCCCCCGGAAAGAGTTCCACGGAGGCGCAAGCAGGGAATTGCCTACCTATGCACAAAAACACTTCATAAACAGACTGAAAAGCCCGACGGAAAATCCGCCGGGCTTTCTTCATCCTTTATTTACTAATTACAGCCACTGGCTGATGGACTTAGGCTGGAGGTACTGCAGAAGGTAATCCGGTCCGCCCGCTTTGGAGTCTGTTCCGGAAAGTTTGAATCCGCCGAATGGGTGGTATCCGACGATCGCTCCTGTACAGTTACGGTTGAAGTACAGATTTCCGACGTGGAAATTCTTTTTGGCGTATTCCAGGTTTTCTACGTTTCTGGAAATTACTGCGCCTGTCAAACCGTATTCCGTGTTGTTGGCTACATCGATTGCTTCTTTGTAGCTCTTAACTTTAGTCAGGGCAAGTACCGGTCCGAAAATTTCTTCTTTGTTGATAACCGCTTCCGGATCCACATCTGCAAACACAGTCGGCTCAATAAAGTAACCTTTTGAGCTGTCGGATCCGCCGCCCGTCATGAGACGGCCTTCTTTTTTACCGATGTCGATATATCCGGTGATTTTATCAAATGCTTTCTGGTTAATAACCGGTCCGAGATAGTTTTCGTAGTACTCGGAATCGCCGAGCGTCAGCTTTTTCGTTTCCGCTGTGACGCCTTCCACTACTTCATCGTAAAGATCTTCGTGGATGACCGCACGGGAACCGGCGGAACATTTCTGACCGGAGAAGTTGAACGCTCCCTGCACGATCGCTTCTATCGCTGTCTGTACGTCCGCTTCTTTATCGACGACTACTGTATCTTTACCGCCCATTTCTGCAAGGACCGTTTTCAGGTGCTGCTGGCCTTCCTGCACTTTTGCTGCACGCTCAAGAATACGAAGACCTGTCGCTTTTGAACCAGTGAAGGTAATGAGCGCTGTTGTTGGATGATCCACAAGATAGTCACCGATTTCGTGCGGCTCACCGGGAACGAAGTTCAGTACGCCGTCCGGCACTCCTGCTTCACGCATAATGTCTACAAATTTTGCAGCGATAATTGGTGTAGGCTCTGCCGGCTTCAGCAGCACTGTGTTTCCTGCCACAAGCGGTGCCACCGTTGTTCCTGCCATAATGGCTGCCGAGAAGTTCCACGGTGGAATCGTAACCGCTACACCAACACCCTGATAAATGTACTGGTTGGATTCACCGTCGCGGCTTTCGATTTTCTTCCCGTCTTTCAGCTCGACCATCTGACGGCCGTAGTATTCAAGGAAGTCGATTGCTTCAGCAACTTCAATGTCCGCTTCCTTCCATGGCTTCCCTGCTTCTTTCACAACCGTTGCAGAAAGCTCATGCTTGCGGCGGCGCATAATAGCCGCACCACGGAAAAGCACTTCCGCCCGGGCGACAGCGTCCGTCTGGCTCCACGCCGGGAAAGCACGCTGTGCTGCTTCAAACGCATCGTCAATGTGCTTCGGTGTCGCTTTGGAAACACTGCCAATTACTTCAGACGTATTGCACGGATTATAGCTGACAAGCTTATCCTTTGTTGTTACTTCCTTCCCGTCGATAACGAGCGGGTATTCTTTTCCAATATCTTTTTTTACAATCTGCAGAGCTTCGAGAAATTCTTTTCTGTTTTCTTCCTTTGTGAAATCAGTGAATTTTTCATGCTGGTAAACTGTATACATTCATGTCACTCCTTTAAATTAGTAAAATTATTTGGAAAGTACCTTGTCGATCTTATTCAGTGCCCAGTCAAGATCCTCTTCAGAAATAATGAGCGGAGGAGCAAAACGGATAACATTCTCCCTCGTTTCCTTGCAGAGCAGCCCTTCTTCTTTCAGCTGTTCACAGTAGGAACGGGCAGGGACAGTCAGTTCCACACCGATAAATAACCCTTTGCCGCGGATTTCTTTAATTTTGTCGTTCTCAATTTTTCTAAGGCGGTCACGGAAATACTCTCCGAGACGGTGCGACCGGTCGGCCAGCTTTTCTTCTTCGAGTACTTCCAGAGCGGCCACAGCTACAGCTGCTCCAAGTGGATTTCCACCGAATGTGGAGCCGTGCGATCCCGGATCAAACACTCCGAGAACATCTTCGTCTGCAGCTACGCAGGAAATTGGGAACACTCCGCCTCCGAGTGCCTTTCCGAGAATATACATGTCAGGTACCACGTCCTCCCAGTCACAGGCAAACGTGTGCCCCGTTCGGCAGAGGCCGGTCTGAATTTCGTCGGCAATAAAGAGAACGTTGTTATCCCGGCATATTTGCTGCGCTTCACGGAGGAATCCTTCCGGAGGCATTACTACGCCGCCTTCTCCCTGGATCGGCTCAAAAAGAAATGCTGCGGTCTCAGGCGTAATCGCCTGTTTCAAAGCTTCTGCATCCCCGTAAGGAATCGTTTTAATTCCCGGGAGCATTGGACCAAAGCCGCTTGTATCATTTTCTCCTTCTGCAAGGGAAACAGCTGTCATCGTCCGTCCGTGAAAGTTACCGTGGCAGCCGATAATTTCCGCCCGGTTTTTTTCAACACCTTTACGATGGTAGGCCCATCTTCTGGCGGCTTTTACTGCTGTTTCCACCGCTTCCGCTCCGGTGTTCATCGGAAGGACAAGGTCCTTGCCGGTGAGATTGCTTACTTTATCATAAAAGATTCCAAGCTGGTCGTTATGAAAGGCTCTTGATGTTAATGTTACTTTATCAGCCTGATCTTTTAAAGCCTGGACGATCTTTGGATGACGGTGGCCCTGGTTCAGTGCTGAATAAGCGCTCAGCATATCAACATAGCGGTTTCCTTCCGGATCTTCCACCCAAACACCTTCGGCTTTGGAAATAACAATCGGCAGCGGATGATAATTTCTTGCGCCGTGCTTTTCCGTCTGCTCGATAATAGATGAAGTTTTCTGCTTTATCGCCATTGCTTTTCCTCCTTTACAATTACAATTTCTGCTCCACTATCTAGAAATGCAAAAATGATGCCAATTATTAAAAAGCTTCATGAAAAGGTTTTCAACAAACTGTGTGCCAAATAATTTGTCACCAGAAAAATTATTTGGCTTGAATTTTTTGCACCTTTCACTATAAATACAATCCTTTTGTTTAAACATGCCCTTACATCGCCTCTACTGCTCCTTTACCCGTCAGCAGTTCTTCTATAACTATTCCGTTCTGCTTTTCAGCGTTTCCAGAAAAGCTTTCCGGCAATGCTTCTAAAACGTAGAGGTTATTTCTCATAAGTTTGTACATAAAAAATGCCCCGGAAGTCAGACCAGCTTGTCCAACTTCCGGGGACCATTTAAATTTCTGATAAGGTCCCGCTATTCTGCAGATTTTTGCTTATGCTCTGCCACCGGGAACCATCCCGGTGTATTGACGATTGCTTTCCAGAGAGGCTTTGGTACAACGAGTTTTTCACGGTCTTCGGTGGAAAGTTCAGTGCGGATTTCCGCTTCCCGGCCGGACTCTACTTTTTCGACCCACTGCGGGTCAACAATAAGTTCTCTCCCGAGAGCAAGGAACGGCACACCGCTTTCCATTGCCTTTTCTGCTTCATCTGGAGTATACAGGGAACCAACGCCGACAACCGGAATCTTCTCTCCCACGGCCTCCTGCACGATCTCCACACGTGAACGTTCGTCCTCTTTATTCCTCATGGACCCTGCAGAAAAATCCTGCACCGATACGTGGAGATAATCCAGCTTTTCTTCTGCCAGGCGATTTATCAGCTTCATCGTATCTTCCATCGTAATACCCGGCTCTTCTTTTTCTTCCGGGGAAAACCGGTAACCGATGAGAAACGTTTCATCTGCGCCTGCTTCTTTTACCGACTGGAGTACTTCTTTCACAACGGCCAGCGGAAAACGCATGCGATCTTCTACAGAGCCTCCCCATTTATCCGTACGGCGGTTGGAATGTGGAGAAAAGAACTGCTGTATTAAATACGTGTTCGCTCCGTGAATTTCCACACCGTCAAATCCTGCGCGGACAGCTCTTTGAGCAGCCTGTCCAAAAGCTTTAATAATATGTGCGATTTCTTCTTCGGTCAGCTCACGCGGAGTGACAGCTCCCTCCCGTACAGGAGCTACAGCACTGGCACTGACCGGCTGCTTGTCCGGGAGCAGGTCAGGCGGAGACATTCTTCCTCCATGATAGATCTGGACTACTGCTTTCGCTCCTTCTTCCTGTATTGTTGAAGCGAGCTCCCGCAGACTGCTGTCCAGTTCGTCCCTGTCAATTCCTATCTGTCCCGGAAATCCTTTTCCACCGGCTGTTACGTTCGCACATGCTGTAATAACGGTTCCGGCTCCACGGGATCTTTCCCGGTAGTAAGCAAGCTCTTCCGGCGTCACTTGTCCTTTTTCATCTGAAGAAAAGTTTGTCATCGGAGCGAGCATAATTCTGTTTTTTACATTCATTCCATTTGCAAATGTATATGGTTCGAGAAATTTTCGCATTTTTTGCCTCCTGAGTTTATTTCCTGCTTTTCCAGTGTAGAAAATATTCTTCTCAGGAGCTACTAAACTGCTCAAATCAGCGTAAATACTTTCCGAAAGCATCTTTCAGAAAAGTTTCATCAGTTATTTCCGGCCGGTACCCAGCTGCTCTTCCACCTTAAAAATTCCCAGTGCTGTTTTGATTTTCTCCGGAAGACTGCAGGTATTTTTCTGTCTTCAGGCATTGCAGGAAAGCGTCCACGAGATTTTTCTCGAACAGGCTTTCAGCCTCCTCTTCCAGCTTCGCTGCTGCATCCTCCGGTGAAAAAGCTCCCCGGTAAATCCGGTCCTGAGTTAAGGAGAGATAGGACTCCGTCAGTCCAAGAAGCTGGGCCCCCGGAGTAATCGCCTTACCCTGCAGTCCATGAGGATAGCCGCTTCCATCTTTCCGCTCATGATGCTGTTCCAGTGTCTGTTTTATACGCTTCATTTCTTCGTCCTGTGGGATAAGATCAGCTGCAAAGCGGCAGTGCTCCTGGACTGTCCGCTGTTCGTACTTGCTCAGTTCCCCTTTTTTTTCATAAAGGTAGTCCGGCAGCTGAATACGGCTGACGTAATGAGCCATAGAGATAAGCTCTATTTCCCATTTTTCAAACAGAGGTTTCTCCATATACTTTTCCGTCCGGCTCATCAGAATGCTCATGTCATCTATTTCATTTTTCTTGATCTGGGTACGGGCTTCAACCGTCGGAATCAGCGTGCGGAAAACCTGCAGCAGGTATGCGTTTTTTTCGTATATAATATCTGTATGAAACTTCTGAAGCAGTGACCTGAGGTGAATGACGATCAGTCCCCCAATAAAGACACTCAGTCCCGGCAGAAGAAAATAAGTTAAAAGACTTTCTCCTGCTGCCTCCTGAAAGCCGGGACTGCTTACTATGCAGGCGGTATACGCCATTAAAAATATCCCCGTCCACACGGAATAAAGAAGAAGTGTCACACCAAGAGCGAGAGCCGGGGGAAACAACAGCATATATATATGAATATTTTCCCCCGAGAAAGGATTTATCAATATTAAAAGCAGAAAAAAAGCAGCAAGCGCCGGAGCGTACATGTGCATGGAATACTTGGAATAGCGGCTTACCAGCCTGTAAATTCCGTAAACTGTCCAGCAGGCACCGACAAAAACGGCAGAAGCCGCGGCCGCCTGTTCCGCCGCTCCCTCCATAAACCATCTTTCTGCAAGAAGAAGGAAAGCAGCAGCGGTAGTTGTCACCGCCGCCCAAAAAATTGTTCCTTCCCGGAGTGTTACTTTTTCAATATCCAGCATCCGCTCCGCTCCTCCTTATTTCGGAACATTATCTTTATTCAGCAGTCCGTGATCCACTCCGTAAAGCACTGCCTGCGTACGGTTCGGCTGACTCGTCTTTCGGAGTATTTGACTGACATGACTTTTAACCGTTGTTTCTGAAACATGGAGGCGGTCTGCAATTTCCTGATTACTCAGTTCTTCTCCCATGCAATCAAATACTTCCTGTTCCCTCGGAGTAAGTCTCACTGCTTCCAGCGCTTCCTCCAGCTGTTTTTTAACATCCTGCTGGTAATAAACCTCTCCGCTCATTACCGTCCGGATTGCTTCCATCACCTGCTCTGGAGGAGTGTCCTTCATAATATATCCGTCGATATTGTTTTTCATGGCACGGTAAATGTCCCCATGATCGTCGTAGGCTGTCAGTACGATAATACGTGTTTCGGGAGAAGCAGCCTTAATCTTCAACGTGCTGTCTACAATAGAGATACCAGGCATTTTCAAATCTGAAAGTATCAAATCCGGTTTCGTATGCAGTGCTTTTTCAAGCAGTTCGTCCCCGTTTTCCGCTTCATCTATTATTTCCATGGAATCGATAGTCTGAAAAATAATCCGCAGCCCATCTCTGACAATCTGGTGATCATCTGCAAGTAAAATTCGTATCATAATTATCCTTCTCCTCCTCTTGGTATCACACATTTCACAAGCAGACCTTTTCCTTCGTCCGGATGAAATGAAATGTCGCCGTTTACTTCGGCTGTTCTCTGTCTGATGCCTTCGATTCCGTAGCTGTGTTTCTTGGCATTTATTTCTTTAGGAACATTTTTGCTGTCATCACTCATTTTAATTTCCCACTGTACTGTATTAACATCCAGATCCAGTTCCAGACTGGAGATTCGGCCGTGTTTCAACGCATTGCTCACAAGTTCTTCCACCACGTGATAAATAGTTTCTTCCACCTGCAGCTTCTCTTTGACAACCTCGCCTTTCGTCCGGAATTCCCATTGAATCCCCTGTGGATCGAGCCGACGCGAAAGCATTTCCCGCAGTGACTCGTGCAGTTCTCTTTCCTGCCTGTCCCCCCGGAGGTAAGCAATGTAATTCCTCGTATCTGTCTGCACTTCCTGCACCGCTTCTTCCATTTTTTCAAGCTGTTTCATAAATTTTTGATCAGCCTTTGCTGCTGAAGGCAGCGCCATCTTCAAGCCGAACGTCTGGGCGGAAAGAAAAAACAGCTGCTGAGCGAGACTGTCATGTATCCCCTGGGAAATATGACGGGAAAGACCTGCCCTCACTTCTTTTTCTCTCTCCATACGGCGTTCAAGAAATTTGTGAATAAACTGCATATGCCATAAAACATATTTAATATAAGCTTTTTTTGCTTTTACTACATACGGTAAAACCGGTTTTTCCAGAAGAATAAAACATTCCCCGGCCTCTACCGCCTGGGCCTGTTTGATCACGCCTTCCATCGATGTATAAAAAAACGGCCCTTCCTTTTTCTTTGCAGGGCTTAGTTTCTCCAGCTGTTCTTTCATGTACCGATGCTCCTGCGAAGTTCCCTGCGGAAAGTTGGACGGCATAAAAAGCCAGACTGTATTTTCCTGAAATACGGTGTGCAGATAATTCAGGAAAATCCTCCGAAGTTCTTGGGGTTCTTCCATTTTCTCCATCTCTTTTACCGCTTCGTCTGCCTTTTTTTTCATCTGTTTTTTCCATCTGAAATATGTTTCTGCAGGCCATACTAAAACTGCCCCCAGGAAAGCATAAAAAGAGAAGATCAGCATCGAAGCACCCGCCTGGAACATTAAAAGAAGTAAAGTGAGAAGAAAAATTAATCTCAGACTCCATTTTTCCACTAAATTGAATTTTTTGTCCGTCCTGGAACTTTTCTGTTTCAGCCCGACTGCGGCCGTATGAAGAAGCAGATAAATAAATGTATAATCCGCAGGCATTCCTTGATAAAGAAGGAATATAAAAAGCCCGAGGTGAAACAGAAAAGAAATCCACCTCAGTGCATACCGTTTTCCGAAAAAGGCGGCACTGCCGAGAAGCAGCAGCTGTAACATCGGAAGCCATGCATGGTGAAGCGATATTCCGTGAACTACTATGTAACCCGCAGACAGACCGATGCCTGCTCCTATTAAATAATTCATCCAGCGCTGCATCTACTTAACCCTTTCATTTACCTGCAATTGTCATTCTTTATCCTATTTTATCGGCAAAAGAAGGAAACCACAACCGCCGGACTGCGAGAGAGGGGATAGTCCCGCTCAAAAAATGAAAACACCGCTACTTTATAACTGCGCATCCACAAAAAAACTGCCGGACATGTGAGCCCGGCAGGATATATTTTAGGACTTTTATTTATCAGCCTGTTTCATCGATTATATCTCCAACAAAGCTTTCAGCTTCTTCTTCTCCCGCATCAGGTCCCGGCATATAGGATACAATATACGTTCCTTCTTCCACCGGAATCATATAATGAAGGATGTCGTTATCTTCTTCTCTCATCACTTCTTCTCCATTAATCTCCACTTCTTCACCTTCAGAAGAAACGGCTTCAGCGGTTGTGAAAGTCAAGTCGATGACTTGATTTCCGTCGGCGCCCCGTTCATAGAGAAGCTGGGCATCATTTTCTTCTTCCCATGCTTCCTGCGCTTCCTCTGTCATCGCTTCTTCTCCGCCATCGAAGCCTTCATGGTAATGAACAACTACTGTATCATGATCGTCCCCGCCCCCGCTGTCTTCAAGGTAAGCGAGCGTAATAGGATAATTTTCGGATTCAGGAATGAACACGTCCGCTCCGAGTTCATCAGAAGCTTCGTCCTCCCACTCCATGTTTTCATTGTCCGGGTTTACGTTACCATCGCCGCATCCTGCAGCAAACAGCAGACCGGCACCTGCCGTTAAAAAAAGCCCTCGTTTCATAAAAACCTCCTCAGATGTCCTTTATTATTTTATTAACGTTTTTTGTGCAGACTATGCTTCTTTACATCCGCTGCTCTTCCAGCTTCTGCAGAGGAAATGCCGGCTCCTTCAGGCGTCCGGGTCTGTCAGTTTTATCCGTTCCACGTATTCTGTATTAACAAACTCTTTTGCTTTCCCTACCTGGAGCTCAATCCATTTTCCTTCGATGGATTTAATTTCCCCTGACACCTTTTCACCTAAAAGCGTTGTGATTTTACACTGCTGCCCGATATAGGAATGAAGAATTTTCTCAGCCATGTGCTTTCCTCCTTTCCATCTCATTAAGAGGCAGAAAAGCTCTCTGCTGAAAGCTGTTTTTTACTTTCAGTGAGAGCTTCAGAGGCAGCGATCAGTGCTGCCCTGATGGTTTATGGTTTTAGAACGAATTTAATGCTTTCCTCTTCTTTTTTATCAAACATACTGTAAGCTTTCGCTGCGTCATCCAATTTCATTGGATGAGTAATGATATCTGTCGGATCGATCTGCTTGTTTTCCACCATTTTATAAAGAGCCGGCATCATATGAATGACTGGAGCCTGCCCCATCGTAAGCGCTACGTTACGGGTGAAGAAATCTCCGATTGGGAAATTGTTAGCTTCTGTACCGTAAACTCCGGTCAGCTGTACGACACCGAACTTCTGTACTGCCTGGGCGGCAGTAACGATAGGATGAATCGTACCAAATTGATTATCTCCTTCTGAACCAAATTCTTCGTTCGAAGGCACCGTACCGTCCATGCCGACACAGTCAATAACAACCCGTGCCCGGCCTTTTGTATCTTCGTGAAGCAGCTTTCCGATTTCCGGATTATTTTCAAAATTATACGTTTCGACGTTGTTTGTACGGCGGGCATGTTCCAGCCGGTATGGAAGATGGTCCACTGCAATGACTCTCTCGGCACCTTTCATCCATGCAAATTTCTGCGTCATGAGACCGATTGGTCCGCACCCGAGAACAATAACCGTATCTCCGTAGGTTACCCCGCTGTTTTCCACGCTCCAGAAAGCTGTTGGAATCACGTCAGAGAGAAATAAAACACTCTCATCATCCAGTTCACTGTTTTCCGGGACTTTGAACGATGTAAAGTCAGCATATGGCACCCGCAGGTATTCTGCCTGGCCTCCCGGGTAGCTGCCGAAGTCTTCTGAGAAGCCGAATAGTCCTCCCATTTCTGCGTGGGGATTGGAATTATCACACTGGCTCTCCATCTTATTGTTACAGAAATGACAGTCACCGCACCCGATGTTAAATGGAATAACCACCCGGTCGCCTTTCTTCAAATGCTTAACTCCTGGACCGGTTTCTTCTACAATTCCCATCGGTTCATGTCCAATAATATAGTCTTCCGGTGCCGGAATCCCTCCTTTATACAAATGGAGATCCGATCCGCATATACCGGTTGCCGTAATTTTGACAATCATATCCGTGTCTTTTTCAATGGAAGGAGCCTGAACATCTTTCACCTGCATGTTTTCTTTGCCTTGATACGTTACTGCTTTCATGCTTTCACCCTTTCTTTTTAGATCATCCTTTTATTACTAGATAGACCATAAGACGGGTGAGTAAACGTTTTACAGCAACAATGATTATTTCGCCCTACGTAATTCTTTTCCAGACGCTTTTGGAAAAAAGAGAGGATAAATGGACGGTCTGCCTGTACCGGTAAGTCTTTGGCCAGCTGCAGAACATGGATTTTTTGTGAAAAAGAATTTTTGTAAGCAGTGTCTTTGGTTCCGGTACCCATCCGCCGTCCGGAACCATTTCCAGTTCCACAGTTTCTTCGTGTCGTTCTACAGAATAGGTTCCTTCGATCTTCCCCATTCCATCTCCAGCCGTAATAGAAAACACGCCATGTGCAGAAGTTCCCGGCTGCATCGTCCGGATGTCCGGTATACCTTCTTGAAACTGTACGTGCAGTGGGTGATCTTCCTGAAAACTGATTTCCGTCAGTTTGTTTTCATGAAAGTGGTAGATAAAGCTTCCATCCACTACTTTCCCTGAAGAGTTCAGTGACCATTCTTTCAGTACTGCTTCTTTTTCCTCTGCGAATTCAATAATAAAACTTTCCATCGTCCAACGGGTATAAAACCGCCACTGCCAGTCTTTAGGGGATGGAAACGGAAAGGAATCCAGCTTCATTTTCTTTCCGGCAATCTTCACCTCCGCTTCTGTTCCTTTTTTCCGCAGAAAGTCAAATTCAACTAAATAAATAAGCGGCAGATAAACCGGGTTTTCAGAGGAGCTGCCCACCGGGGCCAGAAGAGAAATCCCTTTTGTTTTCCTGGATGTATGCTCCTCAATGAAAACACTGATCCTTCGTCCTCGTTTATCCGTAAACTTAAAAGACAGCTTCCCTTTTTCAAATCTGACCTTCTGTATGGCCACCTGATAATATTCCTTCAGTCCCCGCCCTGCGACCTGAAAACTTTTTGGATCCGGCTTTGTTAAAGTGAATTCATCATACACATCTACATATCCGTCTATGCGCCAGGCGATAATACGGTAGCCGCTGCCGAAGGCTTCTCCGGATAAATATTGAAGTTCCAGACCCGTGTACTCTTTATCCGGCTCCTTCTCAAAATTAATCAGTGCGAGCTTTTTAATCGGAATATAAGCGATTGGAAAAGGAAGTACGACTGTCTCACCTGTTTTCATCATCACGAACCCTCCTTAAATGTCTCGTTCCAAAGCACCGGCTTCTGATAAACGTATTCATTTCCTCCGGGAGCATGTAATAGTGCCTTCAGGCCTTAATGAAAATGTTTTGTTATTTATAAGTTACCACGGTTGTGGCATAATGTGTAAATTACCTTGCTTTTCCTACTGAGCAGAAAAACGCTTCAGTTTCTTTCTTCTGTCCGGCACCCTTTTCGAAACGGAGTCGATACTATGGTCCGCGCACTCGTGATTCTTATAGGAGGTTTATCAGCCGGTTTATTATTTGACCTGCTCAATGTACCTGCAGGCTGGCTCCTCGGCTCCCTGCTGTTCGGTATATTTTACGGGCTTTTTGGCACCGGTCTTTCCTACGACGGCTGGCCGTTCAAGCTGGCCCTGACACTTGTCGGCACAAACATTGGACTTCTGATGGACCGGGAGCTGTTCAACGTACTCGGCTTATATTTTTTTCCGCTCCTTATCAGCCTGCTGCTGACGTTTGCCGGCAGTCTTTTTTTAGGGTGGCTCCTTTACAGGTGGGCTCCGGAACTTGATAAAAAAACCGCCTTTTTCTGCTGCATACCGGGAGGAGCGTCGGAAATTATCAGCGTGAGTGGAGAATACGGGGCTGACCGGCGGATTGTCGCCGCCTTCCACACGGCAAGAATTACTTTTTTTGTCCTGCTTATACCACTTGCAGCCGGTTTCGGCCGGGAAGCAGAGGCACTTCCCCACGCCGCAGGAAATATTCTGCCGACCATCGAGCAGCTTTTCGTTTTTGTTATCGTAATTACTGCTGCGCTTTTATTGAACAGCCGGCTCAAAATTCCTGCAGGAGCGCTTTTATATTCTATTCTTTTCGGATTTATTCTCGGAGAGTTCGTTTTTTACGTGGAGGAGGTACCTTCTTATATAGGCGGCATCGGTCAGGGTCTGATTGGAGTAATGGTCGGTGTCCGTTTTGATAAAAGTACCTTTCTGAGGCTGCGGGCGGTCGGGTTTATCAGTGCCCGCATCATTTTTCTTTTTCTTGTCATGGGCTTTCTTCTTGCTCTCGTCTTTGCTTTATTAAGCGGTGCTCCCTACGCCGTCAGCCTGCTCAGCATCGTACCGGCCGGTGCTGCAGAAATGGCGGCGACAGCCTTTGGACTCGGACTGGAACCGACGCTCGTCGCAAGCATTCAAATTCTCCGGGTCATCTGCATTTTCCTGGCTCTTCCGTTTCTCCTGAAGTTTATTCAGAAAATCGGTTAACATCCTCAAACCCTTACTGCCAGGCGGTATGTATCCAATTAATAGAATAATCAGCCTCATAGTAGAACTTGGCCAACAAACAGGAGCCCGTCACGACAAAATAGTCATGACGGGCTCCTGCGGTTTTATTCCTTTATTAGTTGTTGTTTCCGTTATTGCTGTTATTTTTCAAAAGAACTTTCAGTCCCTGCCCCATATCGGAAGCGAGAATGTAGTTGCGGTCTACGAATACACCCCATACGTCTGACTCATCCGGCGTATAGCGGCTGATTTCCTGCGGGTTGGACGGATCGGTAATGTCCACCGAAATCACCCCTCCGGAATAATAAGAAAGATACAGCGTATTTCCGCGTACTTTCGGGTCATGAACGGTATTCGCAAAAGTAGGGCCGATAAAGTCATACGTCAGGTCTGTTGTAAACTCGCTGAGAAGCTCCGGATTGGATTTATCGGAAATATCAAAAATGCGCGTGTAACCGTAGGCATCTTCGTAGCCTTCTCCATGAGGGTTGGCAACTTCCCTTGTTTCAATCAGCACGTTGCCTCCTCTTGCCAGCGCGGCAGAGTGGGCAGCTCCTTTTTGATCATCCGCAAAATCTGTGCGGCCGACGTACTTCGGATCTTCCGGATTGCGGATATCAAGAATAACTGTTCCGAGATCCCACATGGAAACATAGGCATACTGGGCGTTATTATCTGTAATTACGCTGTGGTTAAATACCGGGCGTGTTTTCCCGTCCGGGGAGTCCCAGTGATAGCCGTTAAAGTCGTCTGCTACCTCATCGAGTATTCTCGGATCAAAATCCGACAGTTTCTCAGGATTAGCCGGATCACTCACATCCACTATTTCAAAATCTTTCTGCTCCCCGCCCGTGTAGAAATCAGCGTATGGATTGGAAAGAAGCATCAGCGCTCTGTTCCCCTGCGTCGTTAAGTACAGCTCGTGCGTGCCGGTGATTCTCTGGTCCAGTTCATAAAAACCGAGGCGTTCCGGGTTATAAGGATCACTCACATCGTAGAGAAGAGCTCCCCCTTTCGTATCTTCGTTGCTTCTATCTGTCTGCTGAAGGCTGACAACTGCAAGATCTCCTTTGAATTCCGGAGTATTCACCCTTTTAACGATTACTTTTTCCTGCCAGGTCTGAGGAATATCCTCTGCGATCTGTCCGATTTCCTGCGGGTTTTCCGGATCCTTCAGATCAAATATTCTCACCCCGCCGTTTGCTCCGTTAGCTGTATGTGTTCCTAAGTAGGCAAAACCTTTGTGGGCGTAAACGTCTGCAGTATTATTCTGCACCCCGTCGATTTCCTGAATCTGCTCTGATGCAGCCTCGTGAAGGAACTTCAGGTTTTTGTTTCCATCTATCTCTGGTTCACCAAGATCTTCCAGTGCGTCGTGATCAAATGGCAGTCCGGATTCTTTGGAGCCGCCCTCCATCGCATCATGGGCAAAACTTGTTGGTGCTACCGCGGTCAATATGAGACTTCCTGCCAGTACAGAAGTTAAAAACGTTTTTTTCTTCAAATAAAAACGCCTCCCTTTGTTATTTTTTGTTAATTATTCCTTTTCAAAGTATAAAACATAGTGAACCCTTTCGCCATACTAAATTTAGATAATTCGAAATATTTGGTGCAGGATTAGGTTTATATACTTATTTAATTACTTATTTCTATGTCGATATTTGTAATATTTACTCGAATATAGCGTTCTAAATTTGTAAATTGAGTCTATGTACCCGATATCCCATATTTTAACGTCTCTAAACTCCATGAAACGCTTCGTTATTTTCCAGCATGTTTCCTGTGTTAGGATAAAATCAGTACGCATTTTGAAGGAGGTTTTATTACTATGAAAGCTGTGCAGATTCACCAGTTCGGCGGGCCGGAAGTGCTGTCCTACGAAGATGTGGAAACCCCGAACCCTGAAAATGGAGAAGCGCTTGTCAAAGTAACGGCAATCGGCGCAAACTATGCCGATACGATGCGGCGCCAGGATCACTATGTCGTTCCCACCCCTCTTCCGTTTATACCGGGATCGGAAGTTGCCGGTACAGTGGAGGCCCTCGGAGAAAATACGAACGGCCTCAGCAAAGGGGATCGTGTCGTCGCGCTCGTCGGAGAAAAAGGCTACGCAGAATACGTAAGCGTAAAAGCAGACAACCTTATTCCCATCCCGGAAAGCATGAGCGATCAGGAAGCAGCGGCGCTTCCGCTTCAGGGATTAAGTGCCTACCACATTATTAAAACGATGGGCCGTATGGAAAAGGGAGAATCTATTCTTATTCATGCTGCTGCGGGTGGTGTCGGAACCCTTGCTGTCCAGCTTGCAAAACACTTTGGTGCCGGAAACATTATTGCTACGGCGAGCACCCCGGAAAAACGGGAACTTGCGCTTAAATTTGGTGCCGACCAAACAGTGGATTACACGAAAGACGGCTGGGAGAAAGAAGTAACAGCGTTAACAGACGGTCACGGCGTGGACGTTGCCCTTGAAATGGCCGGCGGAAAAATTTTCGAGCAGACGCTCGACTGCCTTGCTCCTTTCGGCCGCCTTGTCGTTTATGGTGCAGCAAGCGGGGAACTGCCGGAATTGACGCCGTTCCGCCTTATGGAGAAAAATCAGTCGGTCATCGGCTTCTTCCTGCCACAGATGATGGCCAAACCGGAGCTTTTCCAACAAAGCCTGGAAGAAATCATGACACTAGCTGCCCGTGGAGAGCTGAAACTTGAAATCGGCGGTGTCTATCGTCTGGAGGAAGCTGCCCGCCTTCACGAAGACATGGAAAACCGAAAGACGAGCGGGAAACTCATTCTTACCCCTTAACAGCCTTCTGCAGAAAATAAAATAAATGAAAACAAAGCTGCCCCGGAATAAAACTTTGGGGCAGCTTGATGCTGTTGATAAAGTATTTTTATTTGTATAGGTATACGCTGCCCTGCATTCGCCTTCCGGGACGCTTTCCGGGCGGGCCGGCCTCTGCTAATTCCTTTCGCCCATAGGTTGAAAGGAATGGATCTTCGCCTCGTCCTTGATCGCCCAGGAGTCGTCCCTGCGGCTGCTGCAGGGAAAGTAAAAAAAGGTTTTCGCTATAAAAAATCTTTCTTTTCAAGCCGTTTTCTCCAATAAAAAAACGGTTTTCCTCCGTAACGGCGGAGACACCGGTGGGGATAAGCGCAGTCAGACCACGGCGCAGGCCTAACAGCTGCAGACCAGCGCCACGGCAAGGTCGGTAAGAGAAAGAGCTTATACAACAACTGGAATACATATTCTTTATCGATCATTTAATCAACAAAATAAAGCTGCCCCGGAATAAATCTCCGGGGCAGCTTTGGTAATTGCCAACAAAAGACTCATGAATCCAAATCATTTGCGTGAATTTTCACAACTTCTTTCCTGAAGTTCACTAAGGTGATTTAATTCACTATAAAGAAATTGTATTATAAAGGAAAAGGAGGTAGGTATTGTTGAAATCGCTCTTGACGCTTATCGCTGCTTTATGTACAGCTGTTATCCTGACAGCCGCTCAGCCACAGTCCGCAGAAGCTGCCCTGCAGCAGGAGGACCGCGGAGAAGCTGTTGTGGAACTGCAGCAGAAATTGATCAAAATGGATTACTTACATAGTGAGGCAACAGGATATTATGGTCCCCTTACTAACGAGGCAGTACAAAATTTCCAACGGGATTTTAACCTCGCCGCTGACGGAGTAGCCGGCCCTGCAACAATGCATAAACTGAATGAAGTTGAAGCCGCTGCAAGAACCGTGCATGGTGAAGCACGCGGTGAATCGTTTGAAGGCCAGGTAGCCGTAGCCGGGGTAATTAAAAACCGTGTGAACTCCTCTGAGTTTCCTTCTGCTATCAGCGAAGTCGTTCATCAGCAGCGCCAGTTTACAGCTGTGGATGACGGGCAGTATTATCTTCAGCCTGATGCTTCTTCCTACCAGGCTGTCAAGGAAGCCTGGCAGGGATGGGATCCTTCTCAGGGAGCGCTTTACTACTACAATGCTGCCACTGCCACATCAGAATGGATCTTCACCCGCCCTGTGAAATTTTCGATTGGAAAACACACATTTGCCGATTAGCCTAAAAAGACTGCTCTTCTTTAAAAGAAGCAGCAGTCTTTTTTGTATGACCAGAATTATCTCCTTCTAATAAAACAGCTGCGTTGTTTTAATGGATGCCTACCCTCCAAAAAAGATTCCGGACAGATAAATAACTACTGAAACAGTCAGCGCACTGAACAGCGTGGAAAACAGAACGACCTGGGAAGCGTATTCCGGATGAATTTTATATTCCTGGGCGATGACTGCACTGTTGACCGAAGTCGGCATTGCCGAAGCAATAAACAGCGCCTGGGCCATCACTCCTTCCACCGGAAGCAGCCAGATAATAACGAAGGCAGCGGCCGGTCCAACAATAAGACGCGAACCAATGCTCCAGTAAATAGAAGCAAGATATGTAGTAATTTTAAACTGAGCCACCTGGGCTCCGAGCGTAATCAGTGCCATCGCAATCATAGCATCAGCTGTGTAGTTTGCAGGAATCCAGATAAATTCCGGAATACCGACGTTTCCGTAGTTCAACGTGACCCCAAGAAGCATCGCATAGAGCACCGGCATTTTAAAATAGCCGGCTGCCGCTTTCCATCGTCCGATATTTGCGGCCTGAAGAGAAAAAATGCCGTAGGAAAACAAAAATACGTTTTGAAGTGTCAGCATAATAACCTGGATGGACATCGCGAAAGGATCCCCGCGGAAAACGAGATCGTTCACCGGCACACCGTAATTGCCGGAATTGAAAAACATCAGACTGTTCGTAAAGGTCGTCTTCTTTTCTTTTTTCAGTCCAAGTGCCCTGGCGATTCCTTCACCGAGTCCATAGAGAAGCAGACTGTACACAATAAAAAACAGCAGTACATAACCAAATAGCGATGCTGCAACCTCTGTTTCGTAAAGCTGTACGAAAATAAAACCAGGCACGAGAAAATAAATATTCAGCTTTGCAAGTGTCTGCAGATTCATCTGAAATTTTATCTGCATGACGTATCCGATGGCCATAATAACGAATACCGGCAGGATAATGCTCTGCACAATGGCCAGAAACTCCCCCATCAAATCCCCCCTTCTTCCTTTCTTTTCCTATCGTACCTTTACTCCCTGCGGGAAACAAGCTCCTCCTTCCTTTCCTTTATCCGGTACTTTCTTCGATAAAATGAGACACTTTGATTGCTGACAATAAAATAAACGGTACAATGAAAGAAGAAGTTTTGTATAGGATAAGTAACACATTTGACGAAATGAGGTAGAAATGATGACATCAAGCATTCAATATGATTTGATCGGAGTCGGTATCGGCCCGGCGAATCTCGGACTTGCCGCCCTTCTGGAAAAAGCACAGCCGCTTAGAGCGGTCTTTTTTGATGAAAATTCTGAATTTCAGTGGCATCCGGGGATGCTGATCGAAGGAGCGGATCTTCAGGTTCCTTTCCTGGCCGATCTGGTAACTCTGGCTGATCCGACAAGTACATATTCTTTTTTAAATTACCTTGCATCCCAGGATCGTCTGCATCAGTTTTTCTTTTTTAACCGCTTTGATATTCCGAGACGTGAATACAACAACTACGCACGCTGGGCAGCCGATTCCCTTGAAAACTGCCTTTTCGGCAAAAAAGTCATTGATGCCGACTACATAAAAGAAGAAGAACCGTATTACCGGGTTACCGTGCTCGATCAGGAAACAAAAACAGAAACTATTTATACGTGCCGCTATCTCGTTGTCGGTACCGGTACGAAACCACTTATACCGGAATCCTTAACCGGCTATCCTCCGGAAGACATTCTTCATACGAGCCAGTACTTGTATCAGGAAAAATTTGTTCTCGACGCAGAACGGATACTAGTCGTCGGTTCCGGGCAGAGTGCCGCCGAAATCTTCCTGGAACAGCTCCAGATGCAGCGGGGCGGCCGGCCGGAAATTCACTGGTTCACCCGTTCCCCTGGCTTTTTTCAGCTGGAATCCGGCAAGCTCGGTCAGGAAATATTTTCGCCGGACTACATTGACTACTTTCACCGTCTGCCGCTTGAAAAAAGGCTCGAGGAACTCCCCAGCCTGACGCAGCTTCGAAATGGTGTGGAAGAAGCGACTCTTCATAAAATTTACGAACTTCTGTACCACCGTACGGTTGGAGGTGTGGAAAAAGGAGCCGTTATTCAGGCGAATACCGAGGTGGAGGATATTGCTCAGCTGGAGGACGGAAGCTACCGGGTGACCTGCCGTCAGCACCAGGAAGATACCTTTTTTACAGTCGAGGTGGATAAAGTGATTCTCGGTACCGGTTATAAGCCCGAAATACCGGAATGGTTTTCCGCTCTTACGAGTGAAGCACTGCGGGAAAAAGACTACTTGAAAGTTAACAGAGATTTCTCCATTGCCTTCCCGGACGATCGGAAAGAAAACTTATATTCTTTGACTGACCTCGTGCACTCCCACGGTGCCGGAGCTACCAATCTGGCACTCGCCGTTCACCGAAACGTCACGATTATTAACACAGCTGCAGATAAGGAAATTTACAAAGATCCGCGTAATACAGTCTTTCAGCAGTTCAGCCCTCCGAAATAGAATTTTCCCTGCATCAGCCAGCTGTGATGTCGGCAAATCCTTTTTAAAATCCGGAGGCCAAACAGCTGACGCTAAGCCCCGTTGCTCGGCGCAGCAGGAACTTAATTATTCTGAATGTATAGCTTTCTCCTACACTCCCCGGCGGAATCAACACGTTTTTCAGAAGAGAAACCTTCTTTTTATTTTCCTGCTGGAGCTGAAGCCCGCCCGCCCGGAAACATACTAACATTAGTAGCACAAACCAAGGCCATGGTTTGTGCTACGCTTTTTTTTGTAGAAGGGAAGGGAAGTCGTCGGGACGCCTGGATCGTTGAATCCGCAAATGGAAACCGGCTCCCTTCCCACCCTTAGGAGAATCTGTTTAGTATGTTGGGTCTTCGAGACCGTGTTTAAGAAAGTAGAATCGCTAAGGCGCTGGGAAGGTCTTCTACGAAAAAAAAAGAACAAAGGAGGAAATCGATGAACCACGTCATCGCATTCGATGTCAGTATGGGCAAAAGTGCCATGGTGATCTACGACCGGCACCAGCACTGTGTGTGGGAAGGCGAAGTCACGCATACACCGGCCGGGTTCCGGTTCTTGAAGAAACAGATCGAGGCGGTCACCCACCAGGACGGCCGGGAGCCGCACCTTGTCTTTGAAGCCACGGGGGTCTACTCCCTCGGGAAAGATTGATATGGCAGGGTTTAAGACCTATTTTTTCTATTCAAAAAATTTTTTTGAGCTTTCCTCCTTTATGAAGCAGAACACAAATAACCATTTGATGAAAATAATGGATAAGTCAGAGACGCGCTGCGTAGGAAGTCTGTTAAAATACTTCCAATTCTTCCTGTATTCGCAGGAGGTATCTCTCCTGGTATCAGGGGAACGCACCCTCCCATGTCTCTTGGCATCGTGTGCCCACATTCCTTCGTTGGATCTACCCTGATGCAGAGCCGGACGTTTACTCCGAGATGGACTGACCAAAGGATTAGCCGTCGAACGTCGCCTTTTTGCCGGTTCTCTCTGCCTGTATTGTTTTCTTACGAAATCAAGGGATGAAGCCGGACTGGGTTACGAAGCCTGCAAAGAGAGATGAGAAAGGTCCCTGA
>NZ_PZJJ01000029.1 GCF_003044065.1 Alkalicoccus saliphilus | reverse complement strand
CGCGACATATCGCCGGAATCTTCTGTCGTAATGTTTTTTCTCCTTCTCCATTTCCTTCTCCTCCTCCGGTTGCTTTCGTTAGCTGTATTCTATCACTTTGGCGTGTCTACTTTTTATACTAACTTCAAATTCCGCAGAAAGTTGGTAGAAAAACGGGAAGGGGTGGGAGTATTATTCGCCGTTGGAAGAATTTCAGCGGTGGTTGGAAGTATTACGAGGAAAGTTGGAACTATTCCGGGGAGGGTTGAAAGTATTCCACCACTTGCTGGTAGAATTCCCGCTCCTCCCGTGCCCGCCTGCTTCCTCCCACATAAAAAGCCCGCTTCCCGGACAAACCGGGGAGCGGGCTTTGAGCAGCTCGTTTATTATGTTATTTCAATAGATTTCGCGGTCACGTTTTTACGGGTAGAGGGAGTGTGGTGGAATTTCAATATATGGGCTGAATAGCCTTTGAAACACTCCGGGCACTGAAACGGAAAACTGTTTTTTCGGTTTATTGCTGCACGGCGAATATCAGGTGAACCCGTCCCGTAAGTCTGAACGACGAGGTTGTTCCAGTCTTTAATCGAAGTTACTTCACTGCAGCTGGGACACTCTGCATGAGTCGCTTCAAGAATCTGTTTTTTACGTGTAGTGTTCCAAAACATATACTTCGCTCCCTTATCCGGAATATCACCCTTCCTATTATCGGCCAAAACCTTCCAAAAAGTAAAGAGAAGAATGAGAAATTGTTAAACGATATAAAAAAGTCACTTGAATATAAGAGATCAATACTGTGTGTCTATTCTAATTATCCTACTACTTATTCCAGATGGGCACTTCGACTGTTATCAAGTTCCAGGTGTTCCCGAAGATCGGAACTGATGCGCTGTCTTTCTTCTTCCGATACCATTAAGTACCAGATGCCTTCAATCCGTTCACCGTCTCCGTCGATTTCAAGTGTTTCCTGATTATGGCGGGCACTTGCGTAGTGCTGCTGCAGCTTCATCATTTTGTCGAAGTCAAGATTCGTCAAAATATTGCTGCCGAGTACCTCGAGGAGTTCTTCGGCACGTGTTACCGAGCTCAGCTGGGCGCCTTCATCGATGAGGGCGTTGACGACCTGTCGCTGGCGGGCATTCCGTCCGAGATCCCCATCCGGGTCCTCTTTTCTCATTCTGGAATAGGCAAGAGCTCTCTCTCCATCGAGATAAACATCACCTTCCGGGAAGAAAATATCATTCTGCTCAAAGGCAAATTGATTTTCTACCGGGACACCGCCCACGGCATCAACCATTTCTTCAAAGCCGTCCATGTTGATCGTCACGAAGTAGTCGAGCGGAAGATCAAGATACTCTTCCACCGTTTCCAGAGCAAGCTCCGCTCCGCCGAGACCGTAGGCATGGTTGATTTTATCTTCGCCGTATCCGGGAATAGTCACTCTCGTATCCCGGGGAAGACTCACCATCCGCATCGAGTCGCGGGCCGGATTAACTGTCACGACCATCATGGTGTCTGTCAGCCCCTGCCGGGAATCTTCAGCATCCACCCCGAGAAGGAGGAAAGAAACGGGTTCCTCGTTATCCATATCAATTTCCTGTTCCCGTTCGTCAGACTGGTCCCGTTTTAGCTCTACGTGCATGTCAGAATCAATCGTACGCTGTACAGAATCGTACAAGTAATAGGCGTAACCGCCGCCTGCAAGGAGTAGTAACAAAAACAAAGAACCAAATATATACAGTAGTTTTTTCATTAGAATGAACCCCTTGTAATAGAATTGTAATATATAGTATAAATTGTATACCCGGTAAAAAGCAAACGTATGTCTTTTTTTGTAAAATTAGTAGAAATAATTGTTTACATTTAGCGGGTCTGATCATTTTAATGAAAAAGTCGGATGCGCGGACCTTTCCGCGCAGCGGCAGTGCTTCTTTCATGCCGGGAATCTGGAACCGGAGCTCCCTTTTATCACACCAACTCCTATTATCTCAAAATTTACGTCCCGGCGCATGGGAAATAATACGATATATTTTCAACACTTTTGTGACGCAGGGGTTTGTAAATGGATAAAAAGTGGTACTATGGGTGTATATGTCCAAGTGCGAAAAGAAGCTTAAAGAAAGTGGAGGACAAGCGCCGTGATTTACTATTTTTTATTAACTTTATGGGTAGGAATCCACCAGCTTTCACCTAAAGATGCGTTCCGCTCTTTTCCACATACGTTGGTTCTCACGGCAGCAATCACCATCACTGCAGTGCTTGTAACGCTGATGATCCCGATCACCGGCGACATGGAGCGCTATTTGAATCAACTCGGAAACAGTTCGGAAACGCCGCTGTTACCCGTGCTCGCGGAAGTGCGCTGGGAAACCGGGTTTCTCGTCTTTCAGTGGCTGATCGCACAGATTACGACGAATTCCTACATATATATCGGCGTGACGATGAGCGTAATGTGGATCCTGCTCCTGTATACGCTGCCTAAAATGACTCCCTTTCATTTTCTCCCGCTGCTTTTGTTCGGATACCTCAGCTTCTTTGAATATTTTAATTTGACGACGAATCTGATCCGGCAGGGGCTCGCTGTTCACATGCTGCCGCTTCTGCTCGTGTTTTTAAAAGACCATAAGTACATAAAATCTCTTTTGCTCCTCGGGGCGGCGCTTCTCTTTCACCTCTCTGCGGTCGTGATGGCAGGGCTCATCGTCCTCCGGAAACTGAACCTGAGCATAAAATTTCTCATGATTCTTCTTGCAGCAAGCGTCTTTTTCATGCTGACGGGAGTGCATGAAATGCTCATGATGACGGTCGTCGGACTGATCGGCGGACCGCTCGAAGAAACGGTCCTTCGGTTTACGTCCGAGGAATTTATGGAAAAATCCGGCGGACAGATCAACCGGCTCGATTTTCTGGCGTTTACGCTTTTTTGGGCCGCATGGGGGATCGCCTTTTATTACCGCCTGCTCCGCTCGGACGAATTTTTCGGATGGCTCGTCAAAAGCTACCTCGCCTTCGCGAGTGCGTTTGCCTTATTCGCCTTCATCGCCTATTCCGACCGGATCGCCATGTTCGCCTGGTTTTTAACACCGCTGCTTTTATTTTACCCGATGACGAAAATGACCGGACGGACGAGAATTTACTGGACGGCAGGAGCGATGGTCTTTGCCGTCGCGATGATATTCTTTTTTGACGTTACGGAAGACTTCAGCCACCTGCTGCCTTGAAAATAGATCATCTATTATAGGAGGAACATCATGTTTTGTTTCCTCTTTTTTAAAAGGAAATTTCGTTTTTAGAAGCAGACAGTTTTCCTGTGGTCATCTACAACGAACGTGAATAAAGCCAACTTAGAAAGATAGGGGAGGACACGATGGATATCCTGTTTGTAACAGACAATAATTTGAATACTGTCGGCGGGGAGCAGGAATCGGTGAAAATTATCCTCGGCGAAGTAAAGAAAAATTACGAAACAGGCGTTCTGCAGCCGGGGGAAAAGCCGGCAGAAGTCGACGGCGTGACGTACTTTGAACTTACTCCCTATGAAAAACTGAAGCCGCTCATTAAAAAGCCGCTCGCTTTTGTAAGCTATCTTTTTAAAGCAGCACGCATCATCCGTCAAACGAAGCCAAAGGTCATCCATACACAGGCGCAGGCGAGCTTCTTTCTTGTGGCACTGATGAAATACGCCCAGATCCTCCCCGGAAAAACGACGTTTATTCATACAGAGCGGGGGCTGCATTCCAAGTATGGACGCCCGCTTAAAGGGATCTTTTACGTTTTTCTCCGGAAACTCGATGTACTCGTCACAACAACCGACCGCAACAAGGAGCTGTGGGAAAACGACCTGAAAAAATTCCGCTACGGAAGAAAACTGGAGTACCGCGTGATTGAAAATACGGCGGGGAACTTGTTTGAAGGCGGGGAAGAGCAGACGCCGAATACAGACGGAAAACTCCACGTCGGATTTGCCGGACGATACGTGGACTGGAAAAACTGGCCGCTTGCGCTGGAAATCAGCCGCCTGCTTTCCGAAAAACTGCCGGGAGAAATCAAAGTAAGCATGGCGGTCGGCTGCTTTGAACCGCACACGTATGAAGAAGCAGAAAACATGTTTGCCGAGATGAAAGCACTGCTCGGAGACGACTTTCACGGCCGCATCAACAGTACGCTGGAGGAAATGAGCCGGTTTTATGAAGATATGGACGTCTACATTCTAACGTCCATGCCGGATACGGAATCGTTCGGGCGCACGCTCGTGGAAGCAATGGCGAAAAACACCGTCGCCCTGACAACCAACTCCGGGGGATCGGAGGAAGTCGTCGGAGAAAAAGCAAACATTGGACGCACGGCTCACGACTTTGTGGAACGCATCACCGGGCTGCATCACAACCGTGACGAGCTGGAAAAAGAAAAAAATCGCAGCAGAGAGCGCGTCTTCCAAAAATATTCCACGGCGAACAACCTGGACAAGCATCAGGCGATGTACAAAAGCCGGCTGGAGCCGAAAGAATCCGGACAAACTACGAGTCGAAAAGGTGATCATGTGGGAGTATCTTTAGTATGTACCGTCAAAAACGGCGGCGAGCTGTTTCAGCAGACACTCGACAGCATCAAAAACCAGACAGCGGACAACTTTGAGCTCGTCGTCGTCGACGACGGCTCTACGGACGATACGAACGAACGCGTCCAGCTTTTAGCGGAGGACGTGGAGTTCGGTGTGACGCTCGTGACGACGAACGGCGTCGGCCGGGGCCGGGCGCTGAACCTCGGCGTGGAGCACGCGCAGCACGATTACATTATGATCATCGACGACGACGATCCGATTCATCCGAAAAAAGTGGACGTCCAGTTTCAGGCGGCACTGAACCATCCGGAATTTTCGGTCATCTGCACGAACACGTTTCTTCTATTAAATAATGCCAAGCCGTCCTGGCCTGTGCTGCAGCGAATCCCGGAAGTAACGGATGTCACGCGCCGCGTCTTTATTAAAAACCCGGTCATCCACAGCTCGGTGATGATGAAGAAAAAAGACCTGGACCGCGTCGGGCGTTATGACGAATCGCGCACGTCACAGTTTGATACGGAGCTTTGGCTCCGGTTTGCGACAAACGGCTATTTGATCGGGCTTCTCCCGCTTCCGCTCACCGCGAAGCGTGCGCATGCCAACCAGGCGTTTGAAAACAAACACAACCGCCTCCAGTTTCTGAAAAATACGACCGGTCTGCAGTTGTCGTACTTGAGAAAAGCCGATCTTCCGGCGTACTACTACGCTTTCCCGGCGGCGAAGTTCGCTTACGGTCTTCTGCCGAGGGCACTCCGCATCCAGCTTAGAAAGCTTACGGAGTAGCTGTAGTTGTGAAAACGATGTGGAACAAATGGAAAAAAAGCAAATTCGTCCGCCAGGTGCTCGTCCTTTTTTCGGGCACCGCGTTTGCGCAGCTGATTACGATCGCGGTCGTCCCGATTCTTACCAGGCTGTACACCCCGGATGCGTTCGGGACGCTCTCGATCTATACGTCGGTCGTCGCGATACTGACAATTTTTATGACGATGAAGTACGAGTACGCGATCGTCACCGCCGACAGGCGGAAAGAAGCGGTCGCCGTTATGTATGTGATTCTTCTGATTTTACTGAGCGCGACGGTTTTGTTATACATAGTGATTTTCCTGTTTGGAGAGCTCCTTCTCGGCCTCTTTCAAATTGAAAAGCTCGGAAGCATCATCTGGCTCATTCCAATTTCGCTTGTCTTTCTCGGCGCGATGGCCGTATTGAAATACTGGATGAACCGGGAAGAGGAATACGGTGTACTGTCCTACACAAACATTTCCAACAACGGGAGCCGGGCGCTGACGCAGATTGTACTCGGGTTTTTTACGGCCTCCCCGCTCGGCCTCGTCGCCGGGCAGATGTTCGGTAATTTTTTCAACGCGGCGATGCTTTGGAAAAGCGCCCGAAAGAACACACCGCTTCCTTCTGTCGAAAAGCCTACCGGGGCGGAAATGCGGGAGGCGGCCTGGAAGTTCCGGCAGTTTCCGAAGTTCAACGCACCGAACACGCTCGTCAATAACCTTGCAAACAACTCCCCGCCGCTTCTGCTCGCGTACTTTTTCGGGCCGGCGTTTGTCGGGCTGTACTACATGTCGGTTCGGCTCATTAAAATGCCTGTCAACATTTTCGCGCAGTCGCTCGGCCAGGTGTTTTTGAAAAAAGCGACGGCGATCCATCAGGATAACCGGAGCGTCCTGCCGGCGTATGCGAAAGTGACCGGCGTCCTTGCCGGAGCGGGGATTGTCCCGGTTATTGTATTCGTCCTCTTTGCCCCGCCGCTCTTTTCGTTCGCGCTCGGCGCAGAGTGGGAAGGCGCAGGAGAAATTGCCCGCTGGGTGATTTTATGGCACTTTTTCATCTTTATTCGGGAGCCGGCGCTGAAGATTATTATTATCCGCAGCTGGCAACGGTTTCTTCTCGTCGTGAACACGACGTTTACGACGATAGGCATTCTCGCACTCGTTTTCGGCGGGATGTATCTCGGAGCGATGGACACGGTCATTCTTTACAGCGTGATCGGTGCTGTCTCCAACATCCTCGTCATTGCCGGAACGTTTTTCGGCCTCTTAAAAGAAAAATACCGCCCATAAAAAGGAGGGAAAGCCGTGCTTAAAAAAGCCGCCGCGATGAACGTTCTCGTGCTCGACCGGCTTCTGCGCCGGAAGACACACCGTTCGTTTAAAAAGCTGTACGCCGAAAAAAAATACGCCGAAGCCGCTCCGTACGGCGAAGCGATCTTGAAGCGGAGTCCGCTTGACCACGTCATCCGCCGAAAACTTGCCGCCTGCTACGGGGGAAGCGGCGACACGGAAAAAGCCGTGGACTTGAAATGGCACGGCTTTTCCAAGAAAGAAACCGCCGCCATCGAACGGAGCATCCCGTTGATCGAAAAGAAGCTCGGCCCGCGCGTTATGACACGGATGCTTTATACGGACGGCATGAAAAACCGCTGCATTCTCCAGCATGAAGCAGACGGACGCACGTTTTTAACAAAAGTGATCAATACGTCGGAAAACAAGCGGGAGCTCGTATTTTATAAGCGCATTTATCCGGCGTCTGCGGGTCTCCGAAACGTTTCCCCGCGGCTTGTCAGCCTGATCGAAGACAGCGGCACCGCTTTTATTACCCAGGAAAAAGCGCAAGGAAAGCTTTTAAGTACCGACTGCACGGAGGAAAACGTCGACAAAGCGCTTTTCGCCCTGGAAGAAGCCGTAAGCCTCGAAGAAAAAAAGCTGAAACCGCTCGTTCCGAAGCGGACGCTCATGGAAAAAGGGGAAAAGCTGTTTCTTATTTACATGATTCAGAACCTTCCGCTGCACATGTTTGATAAAATCGATAAAAAGCGGAAAAACACCCGTATTTTCCGGCGGGTGCACCGGGAGCTTGCCCGGAAGAACTTTCCGCAGGAGGCGAAAATCCTCTACAAAGAACTGGAAACGCTCGTCATGGACAAGCCGCTCTATAAAAAGCTCCGGCCGCGCCACTTTACGCTCATCCACGGCGACTTTCACGGAGAGAACATTTTTATCGACCGGGGGCAGTATACCGTGATCGACTGGGCAAGCTTCCGCCGCGCGCCGAGAGTAATCGATGCCGTGAAGCTGCTCGGACGCTCCGGTTTTTCCTTTGAAAAAATCACCCGCGTCTACCTCGACCACCCGGCGCACGGAAAAAAACTCGACCGGGAAGAAAAACAGCTGTTTTTGTACGCCCTCGCCGTCTTCTGGCTCGACCAGCTGCCGAAAAACGCGCTGGAAAGTCACGTACGTCCTTTAATCGACCGGCTCCGGGAGGAAACTGTTTGAACCGACCGTCCCCGGGGAAAAGGCAGGATAGAATATCAACGGACTTATTCGAGAGAGGAGCATGCCCGATGAAAGAAACGATGAAAAAACTTCTTCCCATCTGCCTGGAAGCAGGGGAGGAAATAATGAGGCTGTACAACACCCATGTCAGCACGTCGTTTAAAGAAGACGACAGTCCGGTGACGGAAGCCGATACGAAAGCCAACCGGATCATTGCCGCCGGCCTCGAGCAGCTCGACAGCTCGATTCCGATATTGAGTGAAGAAGGGCAGCATATCCCGGTGGACGAACGGAAAGCGTGGAGCAGGTTCTGGCTCGTCGACCCATTAGACGGGACGAAGGAATTTTTAAAGAAAAATGACGAATTCACAGTCAATATTGCCCTGATCGAAGGAGACTACCCGACGGCAGGCATTATCTACGCGCCGGCGCTTGATGAATGCTGGTTCGCCTTTGAAGGAAATGCCTATAAGCTCGAGCAGGCGTCTGCGTATCAGGGAGGGGCGATCGACACCATCCTCGAGCGGGCGATCCCGCTTCCGATGGCGGAAACGTGGGAAACGGTGCGCATCGCCGCGAGCCGTTCACATTTATCGGCAGAAACGGAAACGTTCATCAGTCAAAAAGAAAAGTTTCACACGGTCGATTTCGTCTCCAGAGGAAGCTCCCTGAAGTTCTGCCTTACGGCGGAAGGAAAAGCGGACTACTATCCGCGCTACGCGCCGACGATGGAGTGGGACACCGCCGCCGGGCAGGCGATCGTGGAAGCAGCCGGCGGACGGGTGGAAACGTACGCCGCCGAAAAGCGGATGAACTACAACAAAGAATCGCTTATTAACGACTGGTTTCTCGTCACTGCGAAAAGTGCGGAAGAAAAAACAGGCAAGCAGAGCGGGGAATAAGCAGGGAATTAGTTAGAGAAGACGGCTGTTTTAGTAAATACCACTGCTTTTTCATACAGTAAAGGTTCTGGGCATTTGTCCTGAACCTTTTTTGTTTTTAAAGGGCTGCTGAACGGAGTTAGATAGAAGGAAAAGGGGGAGCGGCGGGGAATTCTCCCAACTGCTGCCGGAATACTGCCAGCCTCCCCCCGGAATAGTTCCAACTTTCCTTGGAATACTTCCCGCCACCGCTGGAATACTTCCAGCGGCGAATAATACTCCCAGAGCTTCCCGTTTTTCTACCAATTTTCTGAGTAATTGTACCAGCATCAAGAACTCCTCTTCCTTTTCAATGATCTTTGCAGAAGCGAAACACTTCTGCGTTCTGTTTCTCTGTAAAAGCGGCGGGAGGTTGTAAGTCCTTCCCTTTAACAACAAAAAGAGCCGCCCGGAGGCAGCTCTTTTTATGATTCGTCTTCATCTTCCCCATTCACTGCGACCTCGTTCTCGAGATTTAAGTGGGTGCGGAATTCATCTCTTAGGCGCTGGCGTTCTTCATCCGTTACCTGGTAGTACCAGACGCCGTTGATGGTTTCGCCGTGGCCGTCGATATCAAGCGTCTGCTGGTCCGACAGCGTATCGCTGTAGTTGCTCTGCAGTTTACGCATTTTTTCAAAGTCAAGGTTTGTGACGACGTTGCCGCCGACTGCATCGAGAATGTCTTCTACTCTCGTAATCGAGCTGAACTGTGCGCCTTCCCGTACCATCGCGTTGACAATTTGCCGCTGGCGTTCGTTTCTTCCGAAATCGCCGTCGGGATCGTTTTTACGCATACGGACATAGGCAAGAGCTTCTTCACCGTCCAGGTCCACTTCGCCTTCCTGGAAGTAGTGGTCGTTCTGTTCAAAAGAGAAGTTGTTCTCTACGGTGACGCCACCAACCGCGTCGACCATATCCTGAAAGCCGGACATGTTCACGGTAATAAAGTAGTCGAGCGGAATATCAAGGAAGTTTTCCACGGTTTCCAGCGCCAGATCCGCCCCGCCGAAAGCGTGGGCATGGTTTACTTTGTCTTCTCCCCGGCCGGGCAGCTCCATCCGTGTGTCACGAGGCAGGCTGAGCATACGCATCGATTCGTCCTCCGGGTTGACGGTGACGACCATGATCGTATCCGTCCGTCCAGAGGTGGACTCTTCCGCGTCAACACCCATTAAAAGAAACGACGTCGGTTCGCGGTTGTCCATGTCGACTTCCGAGTCCCGGCTGTCCGGCTTGTCGCGGTCCAGGCCGACGTGCATTTCAGAGTTAACGGTACTTTGTACAGAATTATATAAATAAAAAGCAAAACCTCCGCCGACGAGCAGCAGGACGACGAACAGGCCGCCGAGAATATACAGTAATTTTTTCATGAATTAGTCTCCTTCGCGTCTGATTCTATTGTCCAGTATAAAAGATAAGGGAGAAACTAACAATATAATTTTAGGACCATTGAAAGATTTTCCCATAAAACATTTACTTTGCGGGGGTTTTCCTTTAGCATAAGTAGAAGCTATTGTCTAAATATTTACTTACGTACAGGAGGAGCAGGATGGAAGAAACAATCAGTTTAAAGGATATTATGCAGACGCTGAAGCAGCGCCTTCGTCTGATCATTATTATTACCGCCGCTGCTGTGGCGCTTGCAGCAGGGGTGTCTTATTTTGTGCTTACCCCGGTGTATGACGCGTCAACACAGCTGCTTGTCAACCAGTCTGCCGCGGAAGACCAGCAGCAGTTCACGTCCGGCGAGCTGCAGACGAGCCGGGACTTAATCGACACATACAACGTGATTATTACGTCTCCGAGAATTTTGGAGCCGACGCTGGAGGAACTGAACCTCGAGCAGTCTGTCGGGGACCTCCGCAATCAGATTAATGTATCCGCGGAAGGCGAATCACAGGTCGTGACCATTACGGTAGAGGACGAAAGCCCGGCCGCCGCCGTGGAAATCGCCAACACGATTGCCGGCACGTTTCAGGAAGATATTATTGAAATTATGAATGTTGATAACGTATCGGTTCTTTCCGCAGCAGAGCTCGGGGAAAACCCGTCGCCCGTCGCCCCGAACCCGACACTCAACATGGCGATTGCCTTTGTTGTTGGTCTGATGATTTCTGTCGGGATTGCCTTCCTGCTCGAATTTCTCGACAGTACGATTAAGTCGGAGGACGACGTCGAAGAAAAACTCGGCATCCCGGTGCTTGCGTCCATCTCCACGATGAATACGTCAAAAGTCACCGATTCGGACCTGACCCACTCAAAAAAGTCACAAGGACGTGAAACGTATGGCGCTTAGCAGGAAAAATAAAAAAACAGAAATGTCCGATAAACAGCGGGCGTTAATTACGGAGTTTGATAAGCGCTCGCCGATTTCCGAGCAGTTCCGCACGCTGCGCACAAACATTCAGTTCGCGTCCGTCGACCGTCAGCTGAAAACAATCATGGTTACTTCTTCCTCTCCGGGGGAGGGAAAGTCCACAACAGTTGCGAATTTGAGTATCGTGCTCGCCCAGCAGGGGAACAAAATCCTGCTCGTGTATACCGATCTCCGGAAGCCGACGGTGCACTTTTCGTTTCAGGTGCCGAACCAGATCGGCTTTACAAATGTCGTCACAGGGCAGGCACTGCTTTCTGCGGCGGTATTTCAGACCTCGATTGAGAACGTCGATGTCCTGCCTTCCGGCCCGATCCCGCCGAACCCGAGTGAACTGCTCGGTTCCAAAAAGATGAAAGCTTTTATGGAAGACGTGTCCAAAAAGTACGACTACGTCATTTTCGACGCGCCGCCGGTGAATGCCGTCACCGACCCGCAGATTCTTTCGGGCCTTGTGGACGGCACGGTGCTCGTTATTCGCAGCGGAAAAACCGAAGAAGAGCATGCCCAAAAAGCGGTCGACTCCTTGAAAAAAGTGGAAGCAAACATTCTTGGAGCGGTGTTAAACGACCGGTCGATGGAAGAATCGCAGTATTACTACTACTACGGAGAGGGTTAACACCCTCTCTTTTGTGATAGAGGAGGAGACACCATGATAGATCTGCACAGCCACATTCTTCCGGGACTTGATGACGGAGCGGCGAATGACGAGCAGCTTCTCGCGATGGCGAATGCTGCGGTAAAAGACGGAATTACGAAAATCACCGCCACCCCCCACCATCAGAACGGAAGCTTTACGAACCCTGCTGCGGTAATCCGAAAAGAAGTAGAAAAAGCGAACGCTTTTTTAAACGAGCAGAACGTGCCGCTGGAGATTCTTCCGGGGCAGGAAGTACGCATATACGGAGAACTTCTCGAAGACTTGGAAAAAGGCGAACTGCTTCCATTAAATGATTCCAGCTATTTGTTTGTTGAATTTCCTTCCAACCAGGTACCGCGCTACGCGAAACAGATGCTGTTTGACGTGCAGCTTGCAGGTATTACCCCGATTATCGTGCATCCGGAACGAAACTCCGTGTTTATGGAAAAGCCGGACCTTTTGTATGAATTTGTCCAGAACGGCTCCTTGACGCAGGTAACAGCGGCAAGCATTACCGGTCGTTTCGGCAAAAAAATCCGCAGTTTTTCCTTCGATTTACTCGACGCCAACCTGACCCACTTTCTCGCAAGTGACGCCCACAATACGACAACCCGCGGGTTTTATATGCAGGAAGCGTATGAGGAAATCGGTGGGGAAACGGCGCAGGTTCTGAAACAAAATGCCGAACGCATTGTTAACCACGAAGCGGTGTTTTCCGAGCAGCCGCATAAAATCGAAAAAAAGGGACTCTTTCAGAAGCTGTTTAAAAAATAATATCGTCACATCGTAGATTCGTCATTAATCACAAAAAGACCTATTTAAGGAGCGGAGGATATGGTAAACTGTAGGGAGGTTTTACATATTCGTTCCATTTTTGGATAAAAGCACACGTCGTTCTAGAACGAATTAAGAAGGCTGACGTTCGTCACGGTAGTTCTCCATTGAGAACTTCATGGAGACGCAGTATATAAACAGAAGACAATGAGCCTGTGTATTCATCTTTTATGACTGTTAATTCGTTCTAAATAAAGAACTTGAGTCTTTCTTCAACAGGAGGAAAGGCTGCTTTTAAACATATCGAAGGAGGAAAAGACATTGAACTACAAAATGAGGCTGGGGCTTTTGATCCTGATTGATTCCATGATCGTCATGTTTTCGATTGTGATCGGGAACTGGCTGCTCGCTCCGGTAGCGGCTATTACAACAGGAGGAATTATCGCGACGTCGATTGCACTGCTCGTCAGCCACCATGTCTTTGGCCACTTTTTCAAACTGTACAAACGCGTCTGGCAGTACGCAAGCATCCGGGAGCTGTCGTCGATTTTCGCGAGCGTCACGCTTTCCATTGCCACTGTCGCTGTTTTTCAACTGGCTGCTTTTCAGGCCGTTTATTCCCGTACGCTTCTCGTGACGTGGATGCTGCATATTCTATTCATCGGGGCTTCCCGCTTTTCTTGGCGTGTGTTCCGGGACGCGAAATTTAAAACGGACCGCTCGAAAAAACGGACGCTCATTATCGGTGCCGGAAACGGCGGCATGATAGTCGCAAGACAGCTGATCAGCAGCGAAATGTCCGAACTTCGTCCGGTGGCGTTTATCGATGACGACACCAACAAGCAGCAACTGGAAATTATGGGTGTCCCCGTGATCGGCTGCAGTGAAGAAATTCAGGAAGTCGTCAAAGCGAAGGAAGTAGAGCATATTATTATCGCAATTCCTTCACTTTCGAAAAAAGAGTTAAATGATATTTTTGAAAAATGCGCGGAGACAAAAGTGCGGACACAGATTATGCCGTCCATTGAAGATATTATGTCCGGGCGCGTGAACGTAACGGAAATGCGCGACGTACAGGTGGAAGATCTTCTCGGACGGGACCCGGTCGAGCTGGAAACGCAGAAAATCGAAAAAAAGCTCACCCGTAAAACCGTTATGGTGACAGGAGCGGGGGGGGTCCATCGGCTCCGAAGTATGCCGGCAGATCGCCCGCTTTTCCCCGGATAAGCTCATCCTTCTCGGTCACGGGGAAAACAGCATTTACTCGATCGAAATGGAAATGAAAGTAAAGTATCCGCATGTACAGATTGAAGCAGAAATTGCGGACGTCCAGGATAAAGAAAGAATGCTTGAGGCAATGAAAATGTATGTGCCGGATGTGATTTATCACGCAGCGGCCCATAAACACGTACCGTTAATGGAACGAAACCCGCACGAAGCGATTAAGAACAACGTGATTGGGACGAAAAACACAGCAGAAGCAGCGGATGAAGCAGGGGTCGCAAGTTTTGTGATGATTTCCACCGATAAAGCGGTAAACCCGACGAGTGTGATGGGGGCCTCCAAGCGGATTGCGGAAATGGTCGTGCAGCATATGAACCGGGTAAGTGAAACGAAGTTTGTCGCTGTCCGATTTGGTAACGTCCTCGGGAGCCGTGGAAGTGTGATTCCTCTCTTTAAGCAGCAGATTGCCGCCGGAGGGCCAGTGACAGTGACGCACCCGGACATGACGCGCTACTTTATGACGATTCCGGAAGCCTCCCGGCTTGTCCTTCAGGCAGGAGCGATTGCCCAGGGCGGGGAAACGTTTGTACTGGATATGGGAGAGCCGGTAAAAATAGTGGATCTTGCTAAAAATTTGATCCGTCTGTCCGGCTACAGTGAAACAGACATTCCGATTGAGTATACCGGCATGCGTCCCGGTGAAAAGCTGTTTGAAGAGCTGCTAGGAGAAAACGAAGTGCATAAGCAGCAGATTTATCCTATGATTTATCGGGGCAAAACGCCGCCGGTCCGCATTGAAGTAGTTCACCAGCTGATCCGCGAATTTGAAGCTATGTCGAACAAATGTCTTCAGGAAAAAGTGATGGATATTGCCCATTTTAGAGAAAAGAAACTGCTGGATTTACAGGCAGTGAAATAACTTCCGAAGGAGGAGGAGTCTTATGTTTTTACGTATGAAGCGGTTCGTAGATGTATTTTTATCCTTAACAGGAATGATCATTCTCGCCCCGGTATTTATTGCTTTAATCATTGCGATCAAACTGGATTCCAAAGGGCCTGTATTGTTTAAACAGAAAAGAGTAGGACTTCATAAAGAGCATTTTAATATTTTAAAATTCCGCACGATGAAAATTGATACACCGAAAGATATGCCTACCCATTTATTAAACGATCCGGACCAGTATATTACACGGGTAGGCAAGTTTCTCCGTAAAACCTCATTAGATGAGCTGCCGCAGATTTGGAACATCTTCACAGGAGATATGAGTATTATCGGTCCCCGACCTGCTCTCTGGAATCAGTACGACTTAATTAACGAACGGGATGAATATGAAGCGAATGATGTGCCGCCGGGCCTTACCGGCTGGGCGCAGATTAATGGAAGAGATGAACTGCCTATCGAAATTAAGGCACAACTGGACGGAGAATACGTAAAACGCAGGGGAGTGCTCATGGACGTTAAGTGTTTCGTTGGGACGTTTGTCAGTGTAGCGAAAAGCGATGGTGTGGTTGAGGGAGCGAGGGAAGAAGCGGCTGCATCAAATGATCCGTTAAACGATCAAAAAGGTAAATAAGATGCGTGAAAAGAAAAGTAAGTTATTTGCAAGCAGGAACAGTTATTAAAGCTTTTTATACAAACAGAGGTGCCGACTATGAACGAAAACATAAAACTGTATGTAAACACAATCAAATATTTAAAACCATCTCAGATTTATTACAGGATAAACAATAGGGTTAAGAGAGAGCTATATAAGAAAAATATATTAAAGATACAAGCACCTCGCAGTCTTAATGTAAAAAGAAAAAATGAATATTTAATTCACTCCATGGATTATGATCCTGCTTATTTAAAAAGGTTTGACGAAAAAGACATATTTAACAATGAATTTAATTTTATAAACATAAATAAGAAAGTCGATCTATCAACGGCTTGGTACGATCCAGAAATTCAACAGCTATGGAGGTATAACCTGCACTACTTCGAATATTTATACAAACTGGCTTTTGAATACGAGAAAAGCAGCGATAACGACTATTATGATAAATACAAAGAAATGATCACAAACTGGATAGAAAATAATCATTTTGCATATGGAGATGGCTGGCACCCCTATACAATTTCTTTAAGACTGACAAATTGGTTAGTTACTTCAGAAGTGTTTAATGACGAGCTGGAAAGGGATTCAGCATTTGAAAGTTTATTAAATGAATCAGCATATGTCCAATACAGATTTCTCCTTCAAAATTTAGAGAAAGATGTATTAGGAAATCATTACTTCGAAAATATAAAAGCAATTATTTTAGGGAGTATCTATTTTCAAGAAAATGATGTACAAGAAAAATTTGAAAAAGAACTTCTAGTCCAATTAAAAGAGCAGGTTCTGGAAGATGGAATGCACTTTGAGTTGAGTCCTATGTATCATAAAATTATTCTTGAGGATTTAATTAAAATCACTTACTGGCTCAAAGACAGCGACACCTATAAAAAACTAACCAATTATATTCAAAGTATGGCTGACACTCTGTATAGTTTTGAAAACAATTTTGGCAAAACTCCTGCTTTTAATGATAGTGCAAAAGGGATAAGTAAGGATCAGGAATGTTTACTTAATACCTGTGAGTTGCATTTCGGGATAAAGCCAAATCAAAAATATATTTTTGGGAAAAGTGGATTCTATATTTTCGAAGATCAAAATAAAAAGGTAATATTCGACAATGGCGAGATCTGTCCAAGTTATCTCCCTGCTCATGGTCAATGTGATGCTCTAAGCTATGAGCTCTCCTGGAACGGCAGCCCATTTATTGTGAATTCTGGAACTTACAAATATGAAAACGGACCATGGAGAGATTATTTCAGAAGCACCTCTACTCATAACACCGTTATGATAAATTCCCATGAACAGTCTCAAGCGTGGGGAAGTTTTAGAGTAGCAAAAAGAATCCATGGATTGAAAAGAAAGCAGTTTCTACACAACGATATTTCATTTTTTGCCGGTGAATACCTTAATTATCTGGGAGAAAAGCATAAAAGATTTATAGGGAATATAAGTGGAGACCTCATAATTGTATTAGATTTCACAAAAGCGGAAGCAGAAAGTGAGAGTTATATTCATTTTAAACCGGAAACCGAATTGGATATTTATACAAGTGGAGTCGACATTAGTACAAAGAATAAAAAAGCAAGTTTACAGGCTTTCGGAACAGAAAGAATAGAGAAAAAACAGGGATGGTATTCAGAGCAATTCAATTTTAAAGAAGAAAATGATCATCTTGTTTTAACAAAATCTAAACAAAATAATTTTTTTGGTTACTTAATTAACTTAAATAAAACAGCCACCGATTTAAAATTATCCGATGGAAACATACTAATTACGAATCAAGAGATGAGCAGAAGTATTCGGTTAGAGGAGTTGGAAAAACTATTATGAAGATAGTCATTGTATGTCATTACTTTCCCCCGGAAGTAGGGGCTCCTTCGGCAAGAATATACGAGATGGCCAGGTACTGGGTGAATATGGGAAATGAAGTACATGTAGTGACCTGTTTTCCTAATCACCCTACGGGGATTATCCCGGAAGAATATAGAGGGCAAAAGTATCAGCATGAAATGATGGACGGAATTCACGTACATAGAAATTATGTGTACGCTACACCTAATACAGGGTTTATCAAAAAAACTTTAGGCCATATTTCCTTCATGATATCCTCCGTAGTAATTTCCATGAAAAAAATAAAGGATCCGGACGTTATTGTCACTAGTTCACCGACCTTTTTTTCTATTATTTCAGGCTACTGGTACAGCTTGAGAAAAAAAGCACCATTTGTATTAGAAATTAGAGATCTCTGGCCGGCTGCAATGATTGAACTGGGAGTGATGAAGGAAGGATTTATTACAAATATTCTGGAAAAGATGGAGCTTTATTTTTATAAGAAAAGTGATGCATTAATCATGGTCACTCAAGCTTTTAAAAAGAACGTCGTTCAACGTGGAATCAACGAGAAAAAAGTACACGTTATTACGAATGGGGTAAATCAGGAAATGTTTTATCCTCGCCCTGCTCGTATCAGCCTAGATGACCACAGCGAGTTAAAAGATAAATTCGTGGTCACTTATGCAGGTGCTCATGGAATATCACAAAATTTAGGTACGATTCTGAAGACAGCTAAGGCTCTGAAAAAAGAGGAAGACATCCAGTTCTTATTCGTAGGCGAAGGGGCAGAAAAGGAAGAATTAATGGAGACTGTTGAAAAAGAAAATTTATCCAACGTCACCTTCCTCCCTTCCCAGCCAAAAGAACATATGGCTGATTTCTATAATCTATCCAATGTCTGCTTAATCCCTTTAAAAAATATAGAATTATTTAAAGCGTTTATTCCTTCAAAAATGTTCGAGATTATGGCCTGTGGGACCCCGATCGTAGCGAGCGTTGAAGGAGAAGCTGCAGATATATTAAAAAAATCAAAGGCAGCCTTAATTGCAGAACCGGACAATGCAGAAGAAATCCAGGAAGCTATTTTAACAATAAAAAATGATAGTGAGTTGAACGCTATACTTAAGAAAAATGGTCCTGAATTTGTAGAGCGTCATTATTCAAGAAAAAAACTGGCTGAGAAATATCTCGAATTGTTAAAAGAAGCCCAAAGGAGAAAAAAATGATTCTATTAACAGGAGCTACGGGTTTTTTAGGAGAGTTTGTCTTAAAAGAACTTCTTAAAAATAACTATGATGTGACGTGCTTTGTTAGAAAAACAAGTGATCTTACATTAATTAAAGAATTAAACGTAGAGTATACTTATGGGGAACTAGATGATTATCGATCTATCTGCGGGGCATTGGAAGGGAAGGAAGCATTGATTAACATAGCTTCTCTCGGCTTCGGCCATGCACCTAACATTGTAAAAGCTGCAGAAGAAATGAACGTAAAAAGAGCTATCTTCGTGAGTACGACAGGCATCTTCACAAAATTAAACCCGGATAGTAAAGGCATAAGGCTGGAAGCAGAGAAACTGATTAAAGAAAGTAAGTTAGATTATACAATTATCAGGCCTACCATGATTTATGGGACACCTAAAGATCGTAATATGTGGCGGTTAGTGAAGTATATAAAGAAGCTAAGGGTTATTCCAGTTTTAGGGGACGGCACTTATTTACAGCAGCCGGTTCAGGTCGAAGACTTGGCGTTTGCTATCGTAAAAGCCTACGAGCGGCCGGTTAGTGTGAATAAATCTTATAACGTTTCAGGTGCGGAGGCCATTACTTTTAATGAAGTCATTGACGTGACTGCCGAAGCTTTAGGGAAGAAAGTGGTGACAATACATATACCGATGAAATTAAGTTATCGTCTGCTCACAGCTTATGAAAAGGTATCAAAGAACCCTAAATTAAAGGCGGAGCAGGTATTAAGATTGAATGAAAATAAAGATTTTTCACACGAAGAAGCTAAACAGGATCTAAATTATCATCCGCTCAGCTTCGAAGAAGGAATCAAGCAGGAAATTAATAATTAACGGAGGAAGTTGTTGCTATGATTAATATAATTGGACTCGGATACATTGGTTTACCTACAGCTTTAATGCTTGCAAAAAGCGGAATGGAAGTAGTAGGAACAGATACGAACAGTGAATTAGTAGACTCCTTGGCAGATGGTAACCTTACTTTTGAAGAAGAAGGGTTGGAAGAGCTTTTTCAAGAAGCTCTCTCTAATAAAATAAAATTCACAACTGATTATCAGAAAACTGATATGTATATTCTCGCGGTTCCGACCCCTTTTACTAATGCCACAAAGAAATTGGATCCAAAATATGTGATAGCAGCGGTGAATAACGTTCTTGATGTATGTGAAAAGGGGACCACAATCATTATCGAATCTACCATTTCTCCGGGTTCTATAGATAAATACATTCGACCGGAAATTGAGAACAGAGGCTTTGTAATTGGGACGGATGTTCATTTAGTTCACGCTCCCGAAAGAATTACTCCAGGAAATATGATATACGAACTTGAGAACAATTCAAGAACAATAGGGGCAGATGACCGTAAGATAAGTGAAAAAGTAAGTGAACTATATGCCGGTTTTTGTAAATCAGAAATTGTATTAACAGACATCAGGTCGGCGGAAATGTCAAAAGTCATTGAAAATACGTTTCGAGATGTAAATATTGCTTTTGCAAATGAACTCGCTAAAATATGCCGAACAGACAACATGGATGTTTATGAAATAACCAGAATTGCCAATAAACATCCACGTGTTAATATCCTGCAGCCTGGACCAGGTGTCGGAGGTCATTGTATATCAGTGGATCCATGGTTCTTGGTTGGAGATTATCCTGATTTGACGAACCTGATCTTAACCGCACGAAAGATTAATGATTCCATGCCAAGACACGTACTGGGAAGGATCAGGGATATCATGAGAGAACATGATATTAAAGATATTTCCAAAGTAGGATTATACGGACTGGCTTATAAAGAAAATGTAGATGACACACGGGAAAGCCCTACACTGCAATTGTTAGAAAGAATGGATGAACATTTAGCTTTTGGGGTGAAAGTATTTGATCCACATGTGAAAACCAGGATGGTCGATCACCAATTCATGAATTTTGAAGACTTTATTAATGAAATTGAAATAGTGGTGGTGATGGTAGGGCACGACCATATTAAGAACAATTTGAATCTTATTAAAAACAAACTTGTATTAGATACGAAAAACACATGTAGTTTAGGCGAGACATATAAATTATAAGTGAAAAATTTTTCAAAAAAAAGAATTGTACTTCAAAATGATTTGAACTACAATTTCAACTTACCCATTTAGCTTTCGAGTCGCATTTATTTCCTAACTTAAAAGTTAACGAAACAATTTTAAATAACTAAGGGTTACTAGTCAAATTCAGTTTTTCACCAGATATTTCTTGTTTATATTGCTTTTGCATAAGAGCCTTTATTTTAAAAAATACATTAAGAATTTATAAAGGAGGGGAATTTAACTAGTTCAATGAACTGGTTAACATCTAATGAAACAAATTTTACAAAATTTAAAATCAGGGGAAACAGAATTAACCGAGATACCTACACCAAAAGTTAAAGCAGGTCATTTACTAATAAAAACTCAAGCCAGCATTCTTTCAGCAGGTACAGAGAGAATGCTGGTAGAGTTTGGTAAAGCTAACTATATTAACAAAGCGCGGCAACAGCCTGATAAAGTGCGAGAAGTAGTTAATAAAGTTAAAACAGATGGAATTATTCCTACGATGAACGCAGTTAAAACTAAACTAGATCAGCCTTTAACTCTAGGGTATAGTAATGCAGGGGTAGTTCTGGAAGTAGGAGAGGGAGTCCAGGGTTACAAAGTTGGAGACCGAGTTATATCAAATGGTTCTCACGCAGAAGTAGTAAATGTTCCTAAAAATTTATGTGCTAAGATACCGGATAGTGTTAGTTATGATGCTGCCGCTTTTACAGTGATAGGGGCTATTGGTCTTCAAGGCGTTAGATTAATTCAGCCTACTTTAGGGGAAAAATTTGTAGTTATGGGGCTCGGGTTAATTGGGTTGCTTACTGTACAAATTTTAAAAGCTCAAGGTTGTGAAGTCCTAGCTACAGATTTTGATCAGGATAGATTAGAGCTGGCTAAGAAGTTCGGGGCTGAAACTGTAGATCTTGCTTCAGGAGAGGATCCATTAGCTCTAGCAAATAAATTTTCGACTGGCGATGGAGTAGATGGTGTGTTAATAACTGCTTCTACCTCTAGTAATGAGCCTGTTCACCAAGCAGCACAAATGTGTCGTAAACGTGGAAGAATAGTATTAATCGGAGTAGTGGGGCTTGAGCTGTCCAGAAATGACTTTTATGAAAAAGAATTATCATTTCAAGTCTCTTGTTCTTATGGGCCCGGAAGATATGACAGTAACTACGAAGAAAAAGGTCAGGATTATCCTTTAGGCTTCGTAAGGTGGACAGAACAGAGAAATTTTGAGGCTATTTTAAATTTGATCTCTAATGGTAAGCTGGATATATCTGCGTTAATTACTCATCGTTTTCCTATAAAAGAAGCTATCGAGGCCTATGAGTTATTAGGAGAGAGTAAAAAGGCAATGGGAATTGTATTGCAATATCCTCAATATAATATTGACACTAAAAATGAAGATCAACACACCATCAAAATAAATCCTCAGTATAAAGCAGGTTCAATGAACACAAAGAAGGCAGTAGTTGGTTTTATTGGAGCGGGTAATTTCACTAATCAAGTTTTACTGCCAATCGTTAAAAATACTAATACAACCTTGAAAACTATTGCAAGTAGCGGTGGAGTAAATGGGGTACATGTAGGTAAGAAATATAACTTTGAAAATACCACTACGGAAGCTCAAGTAATAATAAATGATGAAGATATCAATACAATATTTATTACCACCCAACACAACACCCACGCTAAGTTAACTCAGGCAGCAATTGAAGCAGGGAAACATGTGTTTGTAGAAAAGCCCTTGGGCCTTACTTATGAAGATCTGGAAACGATAAGCAAAACTAAATTAAGAGAAAACCAACTTCTAATGGTAGGTTTTAATCGCCGCTTCGCTCCACACACTCAAAAGATAAAAGAACTTTTAAGAAATGAAGTAGAACCAAAAACTTTCATTATGACTGTAAATGCTGGAGAGGTACCTCACGATCATTGGATTCAAGATCCTTTAGTAGGCGGCGGAAGAATTATAGGGGAAGCCTGCCACTTTATTGATCTGCTTAGATATTTAACTGGTAGCGAGATTACTGGTTTTCAAGCTACAAAACTTGGTGAAAATGCAAATGTTCAAATAACAGAAGATAAAGTCTCTATCACTTTGTCTTTTGCCGATGGGTCACATGGTACTATACATTATTTTGCGAACGGAAGTAAATCCTACCCTAAGGAAAGGTTGGAAGTATTCTGTGGAGGAAAAGTACTAGCATTAAATAATTTCAAATCTCTTGAAGGATATGGATGGAAAAACTTCAAAAAGATGAAATTAACTAGTCAGGACAAAGGACACAAAGCAGAAGTAGAAGCTTTTATCAATTCTGTAAATAATCAAGAAACGGCTCCAATCCCTCTTGAAGAAATATTTGAGATTTCTAAAATTTCTGTAGATATTGCATATGCTTTAAAAGGAAAATAATCATAATAGGTGAGCATATAATTAAATTAATAAATAGCAAGCAGACCACTAAAATTAAGTATATGGCTGTTAAAATAGACCTAAACAATTAGTACTGTTTGTATAGAGGATTAGTCGAAGATTCCTATCATAATCTAAGTGAAAAAGGGTTGTAATCTTGAAAAAATAGAGTGGGCCTTCTTTTAAATGCTTGAAAAGAAGACCACATAATTAAAATTTCCAGAAATTTAATAAGAATAGGTCCAGACTTTTAAGGAGTTAATTATGAAAGTAGATAACAATAGTAAAAGGCAAATCCTTCCCTCATTAAAAATAAATTTTTCTTGGACCCTTTTTGGAAACCTTGTTTATGCATTTACCCAATGGGCCGTTATTTCGTTAATTGCTAGACTAGGTAATGTGGAAATGGTGGGCCAATATACACTCGCTTTAGCAATAACTGCTCCTGTATATTTATTTTTTCAAATGAACTTAAGATCTATACAAGCTACCGATAGGGTAGGAGAGTTTGAATTAAATGAATATATTGGATTTCGTTTGATCACTCTGCTCTTCACTACAAGTATTGTATTAATCATATTAATTTTTGGCGATTTTAATATAGAGATGCTTTGGCTAGTATTATTTATAGGCATAGCTAAGAGTTCAGAGCTCATTAGCGAAGTATATTACGGGAATTTTCAAAAGAATGAAATTATGAAGTATGTAGCTGTATCAAAAATAGTGCGAGGAATTTTTTCAGCAATTATACTAGGAATAATTTTGTTTACGACTAATAGCATTGTATATGCTACGCTTGCGTTTTCCTTAAGTTGGATACTTACTTTGTGGGTAGTAGATATTAGGCTCACTAAGAGCTTAATTAACCATGACAACTATAAGAAAATAATAAAGCCTTATATAAACCTAAGAATATTTAAAAGTATCATAATAATAGCATTACCTTTAGGAATAGCAGGAGCATTGGATTCATTTAACACAAATATTCCGAGATATTTAATTTCTTTTTACTTAGGTGAAGCTTCATTAGGATACTTTGCAGCTATTGCTTATATAATTGTGGCAGGACACACTGTGATCGGAGCTTTGTGTCATGCAGCAATACCAAGGTTAGCTAAATATTATCATCTTGGTAAAATAAATAATTTTAAAACTCTTTTATTCAAACTTAATTTTATAGGTGCATTAATAGGAGCATTTGCTATTTTAGTAAGTGTATTTTTCGGAGATACGCTATTGAAATTTATATATACTGAGGATTTCGGTGAATACCATAACATATTAATTATTGTGGTAGGTGGGGGAGTGATATGGTACATGGTTGGTTTCCTTAACACAGCCATTTTAGCTTCAAGGAAATTTAAATTACAAGTCCCAATATTACTTTTGAGTGCCTGTACAACATTAGTAACTTCATGGATTTTAATTCCGGAATTAGAACTTGTAGGAGCAGGTTATTCTTTAATAGCAGGCTTTTCAGCTAGATTCATAATTAGCTTATATTACGTAATTAAATTGATAAAAGAAAAAAGTAACTAAATGAGAAGGTGAGGAAACATTGAGTAAATTGGTTAAATTATACAATAGAAGCGGAGCAATAATGGGAACTTTTAGACTGTTAAAAAGAGGAGGGAATAATGTATTAAATTCTTTTTATACATTTTTGCTCAAAAGGGCGGGAGCTGAAATAGGTAAAGGATCGATAATTCAGTTTGGGGCTCTACTAGAAAAACCTAAATTGATTAAAATTGGTAATGATTGTATGGTGGTTAAAGGTTGTGCTATAACGAGTGAATTAAAAGACGGTAAATTGATTATGGGAAATAACGTACAAATTAATAAAGATGTTATATTAGATCACTCAGGTAATTTAATAATCGAGGATAATGTATTAGTTTCTGAAGGTTCAATAATTTATACACATAGCCATGGTTACGCACCAAAAGCTACCCCTAAAGCGGTAAAATTAATTATAGAACCTAATGTTTGGATAGGGACTCGTAGTATAATTTTACCCCATGTTGATTTAATAGGTAGAGGATCTATTATAGGAGCAGGGGCTATACTTTCTAAAAAAACCCCCCCTAGAACTATAATGGGAGGAAACCCAGCAACTATAATAAAGTCTCTCGATCATCATTAGTTATACAAAAATAAGATATTTTTAATAAATGAGGTTTAATATGGTCGTATTCTTTTTATCTATAATATTATTAACTGTATTTATGGTACCTATGGTGATTTGGCGAATAAATGGAGGAGATTTATTCGGTCCAATAATGATAAACGGTTTTATGCATGTAGTTACTATTATTCCATATTTATTTATACTGAGTTATGATTCAGATATTTTAGGTAATCTAGTATTGAGTCGTATAAATGATTTAGAAATTTCTGTAGCTATATATGTCCTCCTGCAAAGCATTGCTTATTTATTTATTGTTTTGGGCATTTCCTCAAGATTTGCTAACACAGTTTCTTTGAAACTACCTAAGTTTAATACTACTATTTCAAAAAAAACTTACAGAACAGCATTTTTTATTTCTTTTTTGATTGGATTTATTGCCTTTGTATATATGATTCAGACAAGTGGAGGATTTCTTCATTTATTAAATAATCTAGAACAAAGATCAAGTATACTATCAGGCGTAGGTTATATAAGTGTCTTTGTACAGCTTCTAACTTTCGCAGTAGTTTTACTAGTGTATTCTAAAAAAGTGCATAGCCCTCCAAGTAAGAATATAATAATTGCCTTTTTTGTAATTCTTGTGATGCTCATCGAAACTACCAGTGGAGCAAGAAAAGACGCAGTGTTTTTATTGTTTTTTGTTTTTATAGTAGCTCATTATAGTTATTACCACTTTAAAAATATACCTAAAAAAGCTTGGTTAATTCTATTTTTTGTATTCCTATATGCTCTTTCTGTTCCTCTTTTAAGAGATGAAGGTGGAATCGAACATTACGCGAACTCCCCTGAAGCATTAATAGGAGACTCTATCGATAACGCTTCAAATTCTTTAAATGGAGTAAGCTACGTCCGGCATTACTTATTAGTAACAAATGAATTTTCTGTGAATGATATTTGGTTAGGAAAAAGTTATTTAGATTTATTAGTAGCTCCTATTCCGAGTAACTTTTACGAAGGAAAGCCACCAATTGATGACGGGGTATATTTAAGAACTCTTGCAGAAGGGAGAGAAGTTTCTCCTCCTATGCCCTACAATGAATTATTTCCTTCATCGTGGCCTCCCGAAACATTTGGAGCTATGTATATGAATTTTTGGATTCCTGGCCTTTTTATAGGCATGTATTTATTAGGATTTTTCTATAAAATAACGTACACGTATATGAAAAATTCTAACTACAGCTTCTTTTCGATATTTTTGTATGGACATATTATTATAAATTTCGAATTAAGTAATCTTAGAATAGTTCAGGCCATTACTTTTTTATCTGTTTTGTTAATTTTTTCTTTTGTTTTCTTTCAAATATCTTTAGATAGATCAAATAAGAACAAAAAATAATTATAAAGTAAGCAGGTGACACATTGGAAAAAAGAACAATATTAATTTTTACTGATTATTATTTACCAGGCTACAAAGCAGGAGGGCCTATACGTTCAATAAGTAACCTGGTGGAACACTTGAGTGAGGATTTTGAGTTTAAAATTATTACTAGAGATCGAGATACTCAGGATTCAGAACCTTATCCTAATATTCAGAGTGATAATTGGAATAAGGTAGGGAAAGCTCAAGTCTATTACCTCAGTCCTCAAAACCAAACTTATAAAAGTATCTTAAATATATTGAAAAGTACCAATTACGACTGCTTGTATCTCAATAGTTTTTTTTCGTATAAATTCTCATTATATCCTTTATTGGCAGAAAAAATATTTGTCAAAAAAAGTAAGAAAGTTATTGTAGCTCCTAGAGGGGAATTCTCCGAAGGAGCTTTAAAATTAAAAAGTAAGAAGAAAAAAACATATATACAATTTTTTAAGAGTCTGAAACTTCATAAGCAAGTAGTATGGCATGCTTCAACAATATATGAAAAAAAAGATGTCGAAAATATTTTCAAAAATAATAAAATAGTAACAGCGCTAAACTTACCTAAACCATTATCGGAAAACAATATAAACATTAATAGCACAAAAAAAGTCGAAAATAAGTTGAGAATTATCTTTGTTTCGCGGATCACAGAAAAAAAGAATTTGATTTACGCTTTAAAGCTTTTACAGGATGTTAAAGGAAACATTGAATTTAATATTTATGGAATGATCAGTGATCAAAATTACTGGGAAGAGTGTTTATCTATGATAAATCAACTGCCTTCCAATGTGAAGGTATCTTTTCATGGCCCAATAGAAAATGAAGATGTGCCTGGAAGGATGGCTGAGCACCATATGTTCTTATTTCCAACTTATGGAGAAAACTACGGCCACGTTATAGTTGAAGCTCTCTCTTCTGGATGTCCAGTAGTCATAAGTGATCAGACTCCATGGAAAAAATTGTCGGAAAAAGAAGTGGGCTATGATATTCCTTTAAAGAATAAAGAAGAATTTAAAGAGGCCTTGAATAAATTTCTAACTATGAACAATGGCGATTTTCAAAGAATGGCTTCAAAAGCCAAAGAGTATGGAAAAAGTATTGTAACAAACTCTGCTTCTATAGAAGATAATAAAAAGTTATTTCAAACACCTTCCTAAAGAAATGGAGTGAAAAACAAGTTGAAGCTTAACAAAGAAAAAATCTATGAGAAACTGCCTGTATTCTTACAAAATTATTTAGTTTCTTATGCTGGAAAAAAAATAATGAAAAGAAGATATGATACAGGTTTTAGCGATAAGTTTAAAGAAGTGATGAATAGAGATTTAACAAGCCATAAAATATACGATTTTCAAAAAGAAAGAGTAAGAGCCCACCTTAAATACAGTATGAATTCTCCTTATTGGGCAAGAAAGATAAAACAGTATAACGTGAATATAGAGGCGGATAATATAATTCAAGAACTTGAGAAGCTTCCTATACTAACGAAGGAAGAAGTAAAAGAAAATAAAAATGAAATTAGTATTAGTGAAGAAGATCAAAATTTAATAGATATTCAAACAAGTGGCTCTACAGGGGCCAGTTTAAAATTTGAACAAACTAAAGAATTTGAACATGAACAATGGGCTGTGTGGTGGAGGTACAGACAATCTTTAGGTATAAAATTCAATGAACTTTGTGGATATTTTGGTGGGAAAATAATAGTTCCAATTAGAAATCACCAAGGACCTTATTGGCGTTTCAACAAGCCGGGGAATCAAATCATGTTTAGTACTTATCATATTAAAAGCAGTACGTGTGAGGAGTATGTGAAGGTTATTAATAAAAAAGAAATTCGCTGGCTCCATGGATATCCATCGGCTTTAGCTTTATTAGCAGGCTATATAGTTGAGCAGAATCTATCTGTCACTTCTAAAATAAAATTCATAACAATAGGATCTGAAGGGTTGCAAAATTTCCAAAAAGAATTAATAGAAAAAGCTTTTGGAGCTCAAGTATACCAGCATTACGGATTAGCAGAAGGCGTGGCAAATATTTCAGAATGTCATTTAGGAAAATTACATGTAGATGAAGATTTTTCATATACAGAATTTGTGCCACTCGATAATAGTAACACTTATAAGCTAATAGGAACGAATTTTGCAAATAAAGCTTTCCCTTTATTCAGGTATGATACTAATGACGTTGTTACTATCAATCCAGAAGATGTTTGTGAATGTGAAAATAAAGGTAGAATAGTAGAGGAAATTGATGGAAGAAGAGATGATTACGTAATCTTACCTAATGAAAGAAGAATAGGCAGATTAAGTCACATATTTAAGGCTAACACATATATTAAAGAAGCTCAGATAGTCCAAAATAATAACAAAGAAATATTAATAAAAGTTGTAAGAATGCAGGAATACGAAGAATTTAAAGAAGAGGAAGTTTTGATTAAACAAGCTAGAAAATGGTTAGGAGAAGAAATTAAAATAAATATAGAATATGTAAACGAAATAAAAAAGACTAAAAATGGGAAGTTAAGATTAGTTGTATCTGAAATTACTTAATATTATTTAGAATAATAAAGGAGGTAGATTCTGATGAGAGTAAAAAAAGCCATCATTCCGGCAGCGGGTCTCGGGACGCGCTTCCTGCCGGCGACGAAAGCCCAGCCGAAAGAAATGCTCCCTATTGTTGATAAGCCGACGATCCAGTATATCGTGGAAGAAGCCATTGCCTCAGGTATAGAAGACATTATCATCATCAGCGGCCGCGGCAAGCGGGCGATTGAAGACCACTTTGATAAGTCGTATGAACTGGAGGAAACGCTCCGCCAGAAGGAAAAACACGCGGTGTTAAAAGAAATTCAGGAAATATCCAACATGGCGAACATTCACTACATCCGTCAAAAGGAGCCGAAAGGGCTCGGCCATGCGATTGGTATTGCTAAAAACTTTATCGGGGACGAGCCGTTTGCGGTGCTCTTAGGCGACGATATCGTACAGACGAATGGCGGCAGCCCGTGTCTGAAGCAGCTGATTGACGTGTTTGAACGCTACAATTCATCGGTTGTCGGTGTCCAGTCCGTACCGGATGAAGACGTATCGAAATACGGCATCGTTTCTCCGAAGACAAACGAAATCGAACCGGGTGTTATTCACGTGGATGATCTCGTAGAAAAGCCGAAAAAAGAAGACGCCCCGTCCAATCAGGCGATTATGGGACGCTACGTGCTCCGTCCGGAAATTTTCGATATTCTTGAAAATCTGAAGCCTGGCGCCGGCAACGAAATTCAGCTGACGGATGCGATCAAGGAGCTGAACAAAAGCCAGGTGGTGCTCGCCTATGAATTTACGGGGAAACGATATGACGTCGGCGATAAGCTCGGCTTTGTTAAGGCAACGGTCGACTTTGCGCTGGACCGCGACGATCTGAAAGAAGACATGCTCGAGTACCTGCAGTCGCTGTCCGAAAAACATTTGTCGAGTGATAAGGCATAGGAGGAAACGATGGGAAAAAATATTGCCGTTGTAGGCACCGGTTACGTCGGACTCGTCACAGGGGTGGCGCTTTCCGAAATCGGCCACAACGTAACGTGTATTGATATTGACGAAAAGAAAGTCGCCCGCATGCAGCAGGGCGAATCCCCGATTTACGAGCCGGGGCTTGATGAGATCATGAAACGAAGTATTGAGGCCGGAAGGCTCCATTTTACAACGAAGCACGAAGAAGGCTTTCAAGGAAAAGAAATCGCCTATATTGCTGTCGGGACACCGGAGAAAGAAGACGGCACGGCGGATCTCCGCTTTATTGAAGCTGTCGCTAAAGACATTGCCCAAAACGTGAAGCAGGATATTACCGTCGTTACGAAAAGCACGGTGCCTGTCGGTACGAACGACTACGTGTTAAAGCTCGTGAAGGAAAACCTCGCAGAAGACGTTTCGGTCGATGTGGTGTCCAATCCGGAATTTCTCCGGGAAGGGTCAGCTGTATACGATGCGTTTAACGGGGACCGTATCGTCATCGGCGCTTCCTCTGTTCACGCAGGGGATCTGTTGGAGGAAGTCAACAAGCCGTTCGGTCTTCCGATCTTTCGCACCGATGTGCGCAGTGCGGAAATGATTAAGTACGCAGCGAACGCCTTTCTTGCAACAAAGATCGGCTTTATTAACGAAGTCGCGAATCTCTGCGATCGGCTTGAAGCAAATGTCGAGGACGTGGCAGCCGGGATGGGAATGGATGGACGCATCGGTGCCCAGTTCCTCCGCCCGGGCCACGGCTACGGCGGCTCCTGCTTCCCGAAAGACACGAGCGCGCTCGTGAAGCTTGCGGACGCTGTCGGCTATGAGTTTGACCTGCTACAGGCCGTTGTCGACGGCAACAAGCGCCAGAAACTGATCATGGTCGATAAAGCGAAGGAAGTCATCGGCAGCCTGAAGGGGAAGAAAATTGCCCTTCTCGGTCTCGCCTTTAAGCCGAACACCGATGACATGCGGGAGTCCCCTGCGATCGATATCAGCCGCGAGCTGCTGTTAAGCGGCGCAGAAGTCACAGGCTACGACCCGATCGCCATGGAAAATGCCCCGCACTTTATGCCGGAAGGCGTGGACTACGTCCCAAGCGCGGAAGAAGCACTTCAGGGAGCAGACGCTGCCATCCTCGTCACCGACTGGGATGAGTTCAAGAATCTCGACATGAGTGTGTACGAAAACCTTATGGCGGCTCCGCTTCTTTTTGACGGACGGAATACGTACAGCCGGGACGTTGTTGCGACTTCTAATGTAGAGTATTATTCTGTTGGAAGAAAACCGGTAAATAGTGAGAAAAAAGTAGAAGTTAGATAAGACAGAGGAAGACCCGGGCGGGGTGCCCGGGTCTTTTTTGTACAAGTAAGAGGAGAATCCGGAAGGATTACCTCCTGCTGAGTATTGCGGAGGGAAAGAGCCACTTGTGCTGAGTTTTGAGCCACTCTTTGCGGACAAGGGAGCCATCGAATGCGGAGGTGGGAGCCACTTTCCGTTCAAGAATAGAAAACAGCCGTCGAAGAAG
>NZ_PZJJ01000028.1 GCF_003044065.1 Alkalicoccus saliphilus | reverse complement strand
TCTCTGTGAATGTTTTTTTCGTCATGATCTTCTCCCCGATCTTTACTCATTATCTATTTCTCATTATACAAAAAAGTACCCTATAGGTAGACTTTTTAATGTGTCTACTCTATAGGGTACACTTTATATTCAGGGCGGAGGCTTTTAAGATGTTGAATAAAATACTTTCAGCATAGAAAAGATCAACTTCGACTTCAGGAACGCCTTATGGAGAGAGTCGTTCTCTGCAGCTGCAGCCATCTATTAATAAGCTGATTCCTTCCATAAAGCTGTGTTCAAGTTCAGAGTTGAGAACTGAAGGAACTCCGCTTCAATCCGGCAGGCTTGCCGTGGAGGAGATCTCCAGCTTCCTCGGACTCGCGTCCTGCGGGATCTTCCGATCTCCTTCTTCCACAGGCGTCCGCCGGCTTCCGCTTCGTTTCCCCTGCTATCCAGTAAAAAGCCGCCTGCTTCTATGAATGAAGTTTTCTGCTAAATAATTAAGTACTAAGGAGGGTTCGAGACATCTGCGTAAAAAATATGAAAGATATTCCCGGGCGCGGGGGACCACCGTAAGCCTTAGCCGCAGAAGTCTTCTTAATTAACACAGAGCTTTAAAAGAGCCATTCATGCAAATTTCCGCCTTATAAAAGGATGAAAATAATTTTCTATATCGGTGGATTTTAAACAATCCTCTTTGTTAGAAGAAAAAAAAGAGGTCGTATTTTTACCGGTAGTTGCAGGAGAAATGGGGGACTCCGGAGCGATCAAGGACGAGCCCCCACCCCAACCGACCTAAGGAGGATGGAATTAGCTGAGGCCGGCCCGCTCGGAAAGCTCCCCATGGAAACGAAAGCGCTCCTATTTATTTTCAAAGTATTCTATAAAACAGTAGTCCGGAAGATCATCCTATACATAAAAACATTTTATTATCAGCCCAAAAGCCTCCGTCCTTTTATATTCAAGGCGGAGGCTTTCCTGTTGTTCTTTTATTTGTTCTGCAGGCACTCGTTACTATTATTAAAAGAAAATTTCTTTTTTCAGCGTGTTTTGTGTGGAAAGCACTAAAGACTGCTTACTTTTCCTCTGCAAGACCTTTACGCTGCATTGTGCCCCAGCTGTGCTTCTTTTTAAAAGCGGCGATTATTCCGAGGAACTGGGCCCATACCATGAACGGCCGGTACCAGAAGGTTTCACTCAGCGCCCATAAATAAAGAATAATGATGCTTCGGAGCTCTTCGTACTTATGATAGGTCCACTCCTCCAACAGGACGGCAAGCGCAGAGAGCAGTGAGCCGTAAAGAATCGTTACTACAATCATAAGACCTGTAATATGTGCATCGACGAGACCGAAGAAAAGCCCGGCAATAATCAGAACATAGCCGACAAGCTCAAGCACGCAGCTGAGCAGTTCCACGAGAAGGTAGTACGGCATCGAAAACGTTCCGACTCCTCTATACTTCGGGTTCAGCATCATCTTTCTGTGCTTCCAGAGCGTCTCGGCAAGCCCCCGCTGCCAGCGGACCCGCTGGGATTTAAGCGAGCGTATATCCGATGGGGCTTCGGTCCAGCAGACAGGATCCTGAATATACTCAATCCGCTGGGAGGACTTTTCCTCTTTCAGCATCCGGTGCAGCCTGACGATCAGCTCCATATCTTCTCCTACGGTGTTCGTATCAAAACCTCCGGCCCGTATAACACGGCTTTTTTCAAAAACCCCGAACGCTCCGGAAATAATCAGCAGCAGATTCATCCGGCTTAATCCGAGCCGTCCGATCAGAAACGCCCGGAAATATTCGATAATCTGCATGACTGCAATCGGCTGCCGCGGGAGAGAAATTTTTTCGACGATACTGTTTCTTACGACCGAACCATTCGCAATGCGCACCGTGCCGCCGGTTGCCGTGACTCCGCCATTGGAGTCGATAATCGGCTTCATCGTTTTCAGAAGCGCGTCTTTTTCAAGAATCGAATCCCCGTCAATCGCTGCAAAATAAGGATATTTGGAGACGTTTATCCCGGCGTTCAGCGCGTCTGCCTTGCCGCCGTTTTCTTTTTCGATCAGAACAACTTCCGGATGTTCCTTGGATCGGTACACAGCTTTAACCTGCGCCGTAGGAAAGTGTTTTCTTACAGGCATCGTCACCTGATACATATTAAATTCCTCAATCATTCGTTCACTCGTTTTGTCTTTGGAGCCGTCATTAATGACGAGCACTTCAAACTGCGGATAGTCCAGACCGAGCAGGGAATGTACAGTAGTCGTTACGCCGAGTTCTTCGTTATAGGCAGGCACGAGTACGGAAACCGGGTACGTATCCGGACTGTGCAGCAGATCTTTAATCGGTTCCCGCCGGTGCAGTTTATGCTCCCGGCGGATTTTCGGAGTGGCAATAAAAAACAGGACAAGGTAAATAAGCCCGATGGCCACCATATAAAAAATGACGGCATAGGCGAGAAAGTTTAATAAACTGTTCAAATTACCCATCATGTACACTCACCTCCCCGCGTGTCGTCAGCATTTTGGCCGCCATGTCCCGCGCATACCGGTCCTGATGATTCTTCCGGGCCTCTTCCAGCAGGTCCGGACCGTCCGAAAAAGAGAGCAGTGCTTCGGCAGCCGCGGACCGGACCCACCATGCCGGATCGCCGAGAAGGCGAAGAAGGCTTTCCTTCCACTGAGCTCCGGATAAAGCAGCCGCTGTTTTGCAGGCATACATCCGTTCCTCCCAAAATTCAGAATGGAAAAACGGCTCGATAAGCTCCGGCTGTTCCACCTGCTGGTAAAAACCGAGGCTTTTCAGTGCTTTGAGACGAATTTCCATCTCTTCGTGCTGAAGCGCTTTTTCTACGTAAGGAAGAAATACCTCCTCCCCACGTTCACCAGCGTGAACTAAAAATGCCTGCAGAAGGAGAAGATCCTGCCTTCCCGTGCGGTAGTATAAAAGCGTCAGCTTCTCACGATTCAGCCTCCGCATTATTTCTTTTATGAAAGCGACACTTTTGTTTTTCTCATCCGAAAGGCTTTCCACTGCCTGCAGGTGGGAGAAACTGGCGAGTACGCGCAGTGCCTGCCTGTATTCCTCCCCACTTCTCATTCCACGGCGGACCCTTTCAGCAAGTGTATCCCCCATATCCACCAGTAAGAATTCCTCCATAAAGTACATCGCATTCATCCTGTCTGCCCAGGATCCTCCAGAAAGCATCTTCTGATAAAGCGGCTGCAGTTCCTGGACAGCGAGCTGCCTGACCTTCTCCTGCTCGACCGCGCTTTTTGTTTCACTGCGAATTTGGGAAAGTACTTTTTCCAGCACTTCTCTCCGCAGCCGGGTGTTTTTAGGAAGACCATAAACTTCCTCTAAGCTTCCCGACACGTAGTCCTTCATGACAGGCATTATAGCAGTACAGCTTTTCTCCACTCTTTCTATAAAACGCAGACTTCGATACTTTCCGATCAGCAGAACCCCGAGAAGAGTAAGCTGCAGAATCAGGAAGATGCCGATAAGCCACCATGCCCAGATCATCCAATAAAACACCCTCTCCATTTACATTCCTTTTGAGTTTTTCCGTGCGGGCTACTTAAATATATTCAGCGGCAGGTAAGCCGATACGAGATAATGCGGCATATCCACCGCTTCGCTGATTTTCAAATCAACAGCTACGCTGCACAGCGCATAAGCCTCCACATCGGACAGCTTATATTTCATCGTCAAATGTTCGATCATGTAGCTGACAGCTTTTTTGGAAGCCGTCAGAAGATCCGTGCCAAATCCGGTTGTTACAAAATGGCCTCTGCCGGGCGGCCCTGCCTGCAGCGGTCCCGGGGTTTCAAACTGAGGCTCTTTTATCTGCTTTCCTTTGTGCAGTTTAAAACTTAAGTCGATATCCATCGGTGCCTCGATCGCCGTACCGCATACTTCCCCGTCCCCCTGGGCTGCGTGGGTGTCGCCTACAGAAAACAGGGCCCCTTGCACCCAGACCGGCAGATACAGCTTTGTTCCTTTCGTCAGGTGGCGGATGTCCATGTTTCCGCCGTTTTGACGCGGCGGTACGAGGCTGTGCGGTCCTTCTTCAGGAAGCGCGGTGCCAATCGTTCCTGGAAACGGTGCAATCGGAACTTCAATCCCGTCCGTAAACTGTGCCCTCCCGCCGGAAAGATCCCATGTTTTTAAATACGGATTCGGAAAATCACTGCTCAACAGTCCAAAGCCCGGTATAACGGCTGTCCACCCCCAGTTCTGCGGTCCAAATCCGGCAATTTCCACTTCGAGCGTATCCCCCGGCTCGGCTCCTTTTACAAAAACCGGCCCGTTCACCGGATTGACGCGGTCAAAGTCCAGACGGGCCACATCCTCCGCCGTGGATGACGGCTTCAGCTGTCCAGCCGATGAATCCGTCACTTCAAAACGAAGCCGGCTCCCGGGGTCGATTTCGTGTACGGGCCGGATCGATTTGTCCCATGCAAAATGGTGATGATGCCTGTGAATAGTATGCTGCATAATGATTGCCCTCCCTGTAACTAAAAACATTTTGTTCAGATGAATAAAAATAATTTTTTCAAAGCAGAGACAACAAGACAGTAATATACTGATTTCCTTTATCTTACCATATAAACTTCCGTGGATAATATCAGAAGCCGCTCCTTCCTGCGGACGTAAAAAAAGCAGCCTGAAGTTTTAACAAAACCTTTCTCAAATACAGAAACCGGCCGTATTTTTCCATCTTTATACAGCACAATGCACTTAGGAAAACGCATACATTAATTTAACACGCCTTTTTCCTTCCTTAAGGTTGTTTTAAGTAACAAAGCCCTCTATAATGTCCTTTATACAAATACATTTGTTCTTTTAATAGAGACATGAATTCAGGAGTGATGACGGCATGACACAGGTAATGAATATTGGTCTTCTCGGCTTCGGAACGGTCGGCACTGGAGTGCTGGAAATCGTCGAGCAGCACCAGGATAAGCTGGCCCACCAGATCGGTGCCAACGTAAAAGTTAAAAAAATCCTCGTAAACGATCTGGAGAAAGAACGCGGCATTCACGTCCAGCCGGAACAGCTGACGACAAACGTGGAAGATATTATTCACGATGAAGATATTGATGTTGTTATTGAAGTCATGGGAGGGATTGAAGAAGCGAGGCGCTGCATGAAGCTCGCTCTTGAAAACGGCAAGCACGTCGTAACAGCGAACAAGGACGTTATGGCCCTTTACGGAAGCGAACTGCTTAAAACGGCAAACGACAAGCACTGCGACCTTTTTTATGAAGCGAGCGTTGCCGGAGGTATTCCTATTCTGCGGACGATTGTGGAAGGCCTTGCATCCGACCGGATTACGAAAATCATGGGTATCGTTAACGGCACGACAAACTATATTTTGACGAAAATGACAAAGGAAGGCCGTCTGTACGAAGACGTGCTGAAAGAAGCCCAGGCTCTCGGCTACGCCGAAGCTGATCCGACCGCAGACGTCGGCGGCCTCGATGCAGCCCGTAAAATTGCGATTCTCGGAACGCTCGGATTCTCTATGAATCTGGATCTTGATGACGTTTCCGTGGAAGGCATTACAGAAGTGACGAGCCAGGACCTTGCATACAGCAAGCAGCTTGGATATACAATGAAGCTTGTCGGTATTGCCAACAGGCAGGATGATAAAGTGGAAGTCAGCGTCCAGCCGACGCTCGTCCCTCATGAACACCCGCTCGCTTCCGTAGATAATGAGTTTAACGCCGTGTATGTGAACGGCGAAGCCGTCGGGGAAACGATGTTCTACGGCCCGGGTGCCGGAAAACTGCCTACCGCTACGGCCGTCGTTTCCGACCTTGTGGAAGTACTTAAAAACAAGCGTCTCGGGGTCAACGGCAATTCCGCTGTCATCCCGCAGTATGATAAACAGCTGAAAACACCGGACGAGATCCGGTCCAAATATTTCATGCGTATTCACGCAAAAGATCTTCCAGGGACATTTGCTTCTCTGACAGCCCTTTTTCTTAAAAACAATATCAGCCTCGAAAAGATTCTTCAGGTGCCTTTAAACGAAGGCAAGCTGGCTGAAATTATTATCGTCACCCACGAAGTAACGAAAGCCGATTACGACCGGGTCAGAAAAGAGCTCAATAACGAAGACGTAGTCATCGAAGTAAAAAGCAGCTACCGTGCGGAAGGAGAAATGAACTAATGTTATGGCGAGGACTTCTTGAAGAATATAAACCGTATCTTCCGGTGACAGATAAAACACCGATGCTTTCCCTGCAGGAGGGAAACACTCCGCTCCTTCCTCTCCGTCACCTTTCGGAAAAACTGGGCGTTGAACTGTTCGTCAAATACGACGGGGCCAATCCGACCGGCTCCTTTAAGGACCGCGGCATGGTCATGGCTGTAGCTAAAGCAAAGGAATCCGGAAGCGAAGCCGTAATGTGTGCTTCCACCGGAAACACGTCCGCCGCTGCCGCAGCGTATGCCGCCCAGGCGAAAATGCGCTGTATGATCGTGATTCCGGAAGGCAAAATTGCGATGGGTAAACTTGCACAGGCTGTTGTGTACGGAGCAGAAATTGTCAGTATCGCCGGGAATTTCGACAATGCACTGCAGATGGTACGGAACCTCGAGAAGCAGTCACCGATTTCTCTCGTTAACTCCGTCAACCCGCACCGGATTGAAGGACAGAAAACAGCGGCTTTTGAAATCTGTGATGCGCTCGGAAGCGCTCCGGATGTTTTAACGATTCCTGTCGGTAATGCCGGAAACATCACGGCCTACTGGAAAGGATTTAAGGAATACCACGAAGCCAAACAGACCGGCCTTCCCGAAATGCGCGGTTTTGAAGCAGAAGGAGCTGCTGCGATCGTTAGAAAACAGATCATTGAAGAGCCGGAAACACTTGCAACAGCCATCCGGATCGGCAATCCCGCCAGCTGGGATAAAGCAGTAAACGCCGCAGACGAATCCGGAGGGAAAATCGACGAAGTAACAGACGATGAAATCGTCGCCGCCTACCGGCTGCTCGCGAAAGAAGAGGGCGTCTTTGCAGAACCGGCTTCCGCAGCTTCTATTGCCGGACTGATCAAACAGATTGATTCCGGGGAGATCAAAAAAGGCTCCCGCGTTGTATCGGTCCTGACAGGAAACGGCCTGAAAGATCCGGATACAGCTATTGATACAGCACCGGTGCAGCCAATGAAACTTCCAAACAATGAAAAAATTGTTTTTGATCATCTATTAGGGCGGGTGAATGCAACATGAGCAGACAGTGGAAAATCCGTGTACCGGCAAGCACCGCCAATCTAGGCCCGGGCTTTGACTCCATTGGTATGGCGCTTGGGCGGTATTTAACTTTACACGTGAAACAATCGGAAGAGTGGTTTTTTGAAGGTCTTGGTGAAGACCTTCAGGGGCTTCCTTCCGGAAAAGAGAATTTGATTTATATTATCGCTGAATGGGTTGCAGAAAAGTATGAAGCAGAACTTCCGGCAGCCTATGTCACGATGGAAAGTGATATTCCTTTATCCCGCGGTTTCGGAAGCAGCGCCACTGCGATCGTCGCGGGCATTGAGCTTGTAAATGAACTGTGCGGTCTTCAGCTGACAAAAGAAGAGAAAGCCCACCTTGCGAGCTTGTACGAGGGGCATCCGGACAACGTCGTCCCTTCCATTTACGGAGGGCTCGTTATCGGCAGTCAGTTTGAAGAGGAAACTCACGTCGTCCACGCAGGGGTGCCGACGGTTGATCTCGTTGCGGTCATCCCATCCTATGAACTGAGTACGAAGGAATCCCGCGATACCTTGCCGGAAGGCTTTACGTATAAAGCCGCGGTATCCGCAAGCAGCGTATCCAACGTTCTTACTGCTGCTATTATGCAGGATAACTGGGAGCTTGCCGGCAGACTGATGAAAAAAGACCTTTTTCACCGGCCGTACCGTCTTCCGTCGATTCCGGAGTGGCAGCGGGCTGAGCTTCTTGTGGAGGAACTTCCGGTTTACGGTGCCACGCTCAGCGGTGCCGGGCCGATTATTCTCTTTTTTGTTCCGAAAGGTAAAGGCAAAGAAGTACTCCTGCAGATCCGTTCCCAGTATCCGGGACAGGCGGTCGAGCAGGTGGACGTCGATGCCTTCGGTTCTTCTGTGGAAGTACTCGAAGCCGCATGTACCGCTAAAAAATAAATCTGCAGGCCTTTGGCTTCGCACAGAACAAAGCCTGTCAGTATTGAGCTGACAGGCTTTTTCAGGCTGTTGAAAAATTGTTTTTTATTTATAAGTAGACGGTTTTTGCTTCCGCCTCCACAGGACGCTTTCCGGGCGGGACGTCCTCAGCTAATTTTCCCCTCCCGCTGCTCGGGAAAAATGGATCTTCGGCTCGTCCTGTTTCGCCCTGGAGTCGCCTGCTGCAGCTCCAGCAGAAACATAAAAAGAAGATTTCTCTTCTAAAAAACGTGTTGCTTCCCCCTTTTTATACTATTCAGTAGATGCTTTTTCCTCCGGAACGTCCGGCGGGGACACTGGTGGGATGAAGCGAAGTTGGAAGATTCTTCACGGCTGGAGATCGAACAGCTGAAGACGAGCCTTACAGCAAGCTTCCACCGAAACGTGAAGGAGAACTGTACGCTGAATTAATCTAAAAAGCAGCCTGAATCCACAAACTGTAAAGCCTGTCAGCATTGAGCTGGCAGGCTTTTTCCCTTTATTATATCCGGTACCCGATTTCCGGATTGGAAAGTTAAGCGGCTTTCGGCTTAGGCTGCGGCAGGCGCTTCTGTATCCAGCTTCGTCCGAGGACGTTTGTGCGGAGGTAAGGAATGACCCAGCGGTCTCCGCCGAAACGGCCTGCATTGGCACCGGCAGCAAGGATGAAAATGGTGATCAGCACTAGCAGCGGGTTAGTGGAAATCGTTCCTGCAAACAGGAAGGCAAAGTTCATTGTGATTCCGAAGAAAGCGGCGGCCGTTGTGAATATTCCTAAAATAAGTCCGAGTCCTACGAGTACTTCTCCCCAGGCGACCATGAAGCTGAAAAGGTCGGCGTTTGGAAGAGCAAATCCTTCTATGAATGTATGATACCAGGGATAGTTGGCAAGCACTTCTTCACTGCCGACAACACCCTGCAGGTAGCCGCTTGCGTCAAAGCCTCCTGTGACTTTGCCCCATCCGGCTGTCAGCCAGGCCCATCCGAGATACACACGGAGAAAAACGAGAATACCAGCAGCGATCCGATTGTTACGTAAGAAATTCATAAACATGAGAGAGTTCCCCTTTCAAATATGGTTGAATTTGGAGAAAAGCCGCTCATCGGAGTTTACCGTAGTTTCTTTCGTTCCTCCCAGGTACCTTTGGGCTGCACGAATGTTTGTGATTTACTGAGCAACTTTTCTATATTTTTATAATACCATACTATGTGAATCATTGAACATAATAATTGTGTCTATTATGTGAAATGATGAACAAGAATAATGGATATGCCTTCCGTTGCAAACGGACGCTTTCCCGAGGGCTTGTCCTCAGCTAACTTTTGCGAAAAGACTTTTTCGCAAAAGTGGATCTTCAGACTGCGCCAAATCCTCCGGGAGTCGCCGTCTTACACTTCGGTCCTTTTATTGGAAATATGTTTTATATGAAGTATGCTGATTATTCGTTTATATGTTTTATAAGTACCGTTATGAAATTAATTCATTTATTAAGTCAGCATCCAATTCTTTTTTACATAATTTAAAAACAGAGGTACAGTTTCAGGTACTCTTGCATTCGAAGCTCCGGTTGACGATCCAGAATTAGAGCTTATTTTTGAACTGATGACGAGGTACACGTTGAACTGGATTAAAAATTTCAATTTTTCCTTGTTTGTATTACAATACTGAAAAAGCATCCGGTCAACATTTTACATTTAAAGAAGCTTATAAATAGAAAGAATACCAGTGAAAGTCACTGGTATTCTTTCTATTTATAAAGTTTTTTATCCATCAGGTAGATAATTGCGGGAAAAGTGAAGGAGGAATCTGTACGGCAGAACCATTATTCGAAAAATAAGACTCAATCAATCCTCTGAAAGGGTAGGTCCCATAAGGGAGGGAGCACGGCCCACCCCCGGTCTGACGGGGGTGGAAAACCTCGGTCCGGCTCACTCGTACTTTACAGGCTGTTGCAATGATCCTTTTGAGACGGTCTCTTTCAATTGAACATCGGCTGAAAATTCATTTGTTAGCTGTATTAGCCGCCGAACAGGTTCGCCAGTGCTCCGACCAGGATGCCGATGACTCCGAAGTCGGAATCGCCGAACGTGGTGTTTTCGAAGCCAAGGTTTCCAAGTACCGGCAGGAGGAATGCGGGTATGAAGCTGATGAGAATCCCGTTTGTAAATCCTCCGGCAGCAGCTCCGATCCGTCCGCCGACGGCGTTGCCGAATACGCCGGCTCCTGCTCCGGTGAAAAAGTGCGGAACAAGACCTGGAATAATGAGCGCGAGGGAGAAAATACCGAGCATAAACATGCCGATCAGACCGCCGATAAAGCTGCAGATAAAGCCGATGATAACGGCTGTCGGCGCATAAGGAAAGATGATCGGCACGTCCAGTGCCGGTTTCGCACCTGGAACAAGCTTTTCTGCAATTCCTTTAAACGCAGGGACAATTTCAGTCAGGATCATGCGCACTCCGTACATAATGATACTGAAACCGGCTGCGAACGTGATCCCCTGCATCAGACCGAACATGATATAGTTCTGATCTCCGGCATACGTGCCGACAACTTCCGGACCGGCCACGAGTACAAGAATCAGGAACATAATGACCATCGTAAGGGCCGTTGAAATCAGTGAGTCTCTCAGGAAGGACCACTGCTCCGGGATTTTAATATCCTCTGTCGTCTTTTTCTCATTACCTACGGCCTTCGCGACCAGGCCGGCCGAGACGTAGCCGATGGTTCCGAAGTGTCCCATCGCAATTTCGTTGCCGCCGGTGACTTTTCTCATGAACGGCTGGGCAAGGGCCGGCATTAACACCATCACCCCGCCCAAAATAAGGGATCCTGTTGTAACAAGCGCAACCCCGCTCATACCGGCGGAAGCGAGCACGGCAGAGAGCAGCGCTGCCATGAAAAACGTATGGTGTCCGGTCAAAAAGATATATTTCAGCGGCGTAAATCTTGCGTAAAGAATGTTGGCAAGAAAGCCAAAGCCCATAATCAACGCCGTTTCGGTACCAAGCGTCTGCTGGGCAAGAGCGACAATTGCCTCGTTGTTCGGGATAACTCCCTGGATATCAAAACGGTCCTGAATGATCCCCCCCCAGGGCATCAAGCGAGCCAATAATAACTCCCGCACCGGCTCCAAGGATGAGAAATCCAATGATACTTTTAGTTGTGCCGGCAAATATCTTGGAAAAATCTGCTTTCTGAAGCAGCAGACCTACCATGACGATCAGGCCGACGAGCACTTCTGGCAGGCTCAATATTTCATTCATTAAGAACTCAAAGAATTCCATCCGTATTCATCCCCCTGCTTATTTTTGACTCAAAAATTCGTCGATCGCACTTTCCACTTCCTGCTCACTTGCCATGTTCATGATTGCTTTTACAAACGCCTTTCCACCCTGAAGCTGGGAAGCGAATTCATTATTTGTCAAAATCATGTCGGCCTGCACACTCTGAGCTGTACCGAAATCGACCGCTTCCACGTCCGCCTTTACTCCTTTGTTTTTCAGCACCTTGTCTGCTGTCATTTTCAGCAGCAGGCTGGAGCCAAATCCCATTCCACATACGCATAATACTTTCATCTTACGTCACCTCTTCGTTTAGTTTTTGCTGCTCTGAAGCAGCTGCTTTGTTTCTTCCTGCGATGCTGCGTTTAAAAGACTGTTAATGAGCCCTTGATTGTCAATCCATCCTGAAATTTTCTGGAGCATGTTCAAGTGCGACTCTGAATCCACCGCTGCGAGACAAATGAATACCCTGGCCTGCTTTTCCTCCCCGCTGCTGTCGGCAGGAAATTCGACGTCCTCTTGAAATACTGTCAGTGCGATCCCCGCTTCTTTCACTCCGTTTTCCGGCCGTGCGTGGGGAAGTGCCACATTAGGTGCAATTAAAATGTACGGCCCCAGCTGATTGATGTTTTCCACCATTGCCTCTGCATACTCTCTCGTCACAGCTCCTTTCTTTATAAGTGGTGCAGCGCTTAAAGCGATGGCTTCCTGCCAATTAACTTTCTCGTTAAACCACTGAATGCAGTTTTCGTCCAGCTGATAATCACTCATTTATCTCTCACCTCATCGATTGATTAATTGTTTTCTTCCCAGTGCAGTATCTGCTGCACTCTGTCTGCATTTGTGAGCAGCTGGTACAAATACTGCAGCTGCGGCAGGTGGGCGTATTTGTCCGGCGTTGCCATGAACAGTACAGCATAAGAGTGGAGTCTTCCTTCTTCTACATAAGGCTGTTTCAGCTGTACGAGGCTGAAGCCGGCCCGGTTAACGTGTCCGGAGTGCGTATGGACAAATGACAGACCCGGTACAATTTCGTATAAATAATTTTTCTCAATGACCGTGCGGCGGATATCTTCCAAAAACTGCTGTTCCACTATCCGGTCCTGCTCCAGCAGCTCCACCCCGGTCTGCAGAATTTCATCAAGGTCCGCAGCGTCCCTGACACAGATTCTCGAAGGCGGGATAAGTGCATGGATGGAATCAGGTGTTTCGGTAATCTTCGTAGAGCCATTTTTCTGTTTAAGATCTTTGATAAAATGCTCCATTTTTTTGATCTCATTGTCTGTAATAATTGGATTTATCGTGACGTAAGGATAAGGAGAGTCAGGCAGTGTCACCGTCGATACGATAAAATCCGGCTTTTCCCATCCTTCTGTTTTATGAAGCATTGAGACCGCGGCCGTCTGTTTTACTTCCAGCTGAGGAAAGTGCTTCATTAACGAAACGGTGAGCAGCCTTCCTGCTGCTATTCCGCCCGGACACATGACCCAGATCTGATAGCGCTCATTGTCAAAGGAAGCCTTTTCATAAATCGTCGCAAAGCTCATAGCAATTGGGATCATGCTGTCTGTGTTTCTTATAGTACCTTCCGGCGTATGGGAGGCGAGGGCTTCTTTCACGTGAAACACAATAAACGGATACTGTTCCTCTACTTTTTGCTTGAGAGGGTGAACAAACTGAATACCGCAGTCTCCTGCGTAAAGATAGGCACGCCATTCTTTAAATATATGCTGGAGCTGCTGGGTGTTGAAGCCGGTTAGTCCCATTCTCGTACTGATTTCTTCAATGAATGATGTAAATGCGTTGTCAGCTGCGTAATCAGGTACGCTGTCACTGTAAAGGTTCGACGTGGCCCGGAGGTAGCAGTAGCCGAACTCCATCTCCCCTTCCTCGACTTCCATGTTGAATTCCGTACAGAAGCGATCCCATACTGTCTGAAACCATTCCTCTATGTCAATTTGTCTATCTCCCGCTGAAAGTTTCTTTCCGGAGCGGACACGCTGCATATGAAGCATCCAGACTTTTAAAAAGGCTGTCGGACTGCCGTCGGGTGGAAGTTCTTCTTCTACTCTCTTTCCTGCGGTTTCCATTTCCTTCATTGATATTTCCGACCAGTTTAAATAAGGGACTGGATTCATGCTGTTCCAGGCTGACTCCAGCTGACTCATTACGCTGAGCAGAGCAAGACGCTTGTCTCTTTCCTGTCCGGTTAATAAGAAGCCTTTTCTCCCCCGTTCAAGGGTAAGATTGAAATCCCCGGACCAGCTTTCCACTTTTTCCATCTCCTGCAGCACCGTGCCACGGCTTACATCCACCTCTTCGGCCAATTGCCGGAGCGACTGGCTGTGATCCTGCATGAGCAGTTCGTAAATGATAAGCAGGAACCTCTCCGCTGCTGCATCCGCCCGTCCATAAAGGTTCATCGCCTCGTCCAGCTCTTTACGTTTTCCGGCATCCGGCATTTCTTCAAGCTCCCACACTCCCTGGCCGGAAGCGTGATCGAGATGTACGCCGTATGTTTTAAGCCATCCGGAAACGTACTCCATGTCATAACGAATCGTCCGCTCTCCAACTTTGAACATGTCTTCCGTATCCTTCAACTTGAACTGCGTATGACCGTTTACAATCATCTGAACAAGCTGCCGCCTTCTTGTGTTTATTTTCCTCACCTCCCTGCTGTAAAAGAAGTATACAACGGATAATCCAGAAAATGAATGCGCTTACATTATGAATGTTTTCAAAATAGTCTGAAACGATTTGAACGGTGGAAAGCCTTGTCAAATCAACCTTTATAAGGTTTCCCAGCTTAAACTGGACTTCTCAGAAACAGAATATATGAAAGAGAGGAGACTCTTTGTCCACTTTATTTCAGCCAGACGTTTTATGGACAGCCTGTTCGCGGCTGTCCTTGTAAAATCTAAATTTGGAAAGAAAAAGACGGTTGTGCCCTGCAGACAAAGTCATGATTTATGTATACGCAGGAAGGAAACAATACAGAATCTCCTCGTTTCATCAACCTGATCGAAGCGAAGAACGACTTCTCTTATATAAACATGATCAGTTATTTCATTTGGCCAAGGTATGTATTGTATTTGATTCATTCTAAGTTCTGGAATAACAGTGCGGTTGGAGGAGTGCTAATATTTGTAACGATATTAGTAAATATCCCGCAGAGAAGGTTGAAGACGAAAATATGAAGGCTTTAGTCAGTAAAGAAAAAGCAGCTAAAGAAATGAGTGAGGACGGCTGAAAACATGGGATTCAGAACGTATTCAGATGGATCTTTAATGTAGTTGAAAATGAGTATTCCGCTGATTTAATAATAAACAAAAAATAAAATTATGGACACTTTTTTGCTCGCCAGGATACGTAAATATTTATACACTCGTGGAACATTCCATGGACACTCACTTGCCTATTAAACTGGAAGGGAACCTCTGATTTTTGAAAGGTGGAATAGAGACCTTGTATTTGTACGTTGAAAAATTTCCTTAACGCAGTGAATAAACTCTTTAACTTCTATTTCACAAATTTTTCTTAGGATAAAAGACATTTCATAGAACGTTTTAATTTCAATATGTTACCATTATAATGAGTCATATTTGATAACAATTTGCCAGGGGGAAATACAAAATGAAAAAATCTATCGCTCTTTTATCTATCAGTACTGCTTTAGTATTAAGTGCGTGTGGAAACGCAGACGAAGAGAATAATAATACAGCGGAAGCGGACAATGTGAATAATTCAGCTGAGGAGAATGCTGTAGAAAACGAAGAAAATGAAAACAATAATGAAGCGGCCGAAGAAGATCCGGAAAATAATGAGGAAGACAATGAAGAAGTAGAAGAGTCGGAAAATAACATGAATGCTGATGAGGAAGAAGCCGCTGACGAAATGGCTGAAGACGGATGGGAAACGGAAGTAGGAGAAACGGTGGAGAACGAAGGTGGAACGTTCACTCTTCATGCCCGCCAGGATGACATTGATACGATCGAAACAGGCCCTGTTGTTATCGATATCGAACAGGTAAACGCTGCCTCTGGAGAGCTAGCTCCGGACCTGGCTGAAATGATGGAAACGGAAGAACTTGATTACGTGCAGATGGATCTGACTGTCGAAAATACCGGCGAAGAAGATATCTCTTTTTATGCATCTCAGGCTACTATTGCTACGAGCACCGGCGAGCAGCTGGAGTCCGATATGTGGTTATCCGATTATATTGATGGAGATATGATGGCAGGGACCTCTCACAGCGGCAGCTTCTTTTTTGTCCTGGAAAATTCCAATGCAGAAGATGTAGAAAGTGTCCGTATAACTTGGAGCGCCCCGTCCAATGAAGACTTTGAAGATGTTGGAGAAGATGTAGATATTGAAATTGAGTTTTAATAAATAATATTTTAGTCCCGGGGAAGCTGCGTCTTCCCCGGGACTGCAGTTTGTCGATTAAATGATCGATGCAGAGTATGTATTCTAGTCGTTGTATAAGCTCCTTCTCTTGCCCTGCCGTGGGGCTGGCCTTCAGCTGTCTGGCCTGCACCGTGGTTTGACTGCGCTGATTTCCCACCGGCCTCTCCGCCGTTTCGGAGGACAACCGTTTCTTTATTGGAGAAAACGACTTTAAAAGAGATTTTTCATCGCAGAAAACTTTTTTAATTTCCCTGCATCAGCCGCAGGGACGACTCCTGGGCGATCCAGGACGAGGCGAAGATCCATTCCTTCCATCCATAGGCTGGAAGAAATTAGCTGAAGCCGGTCCGCCCGGAAAGCCTCCCCATGGAAACGAAAGCGGAGGGTTCTTACTTATCTATTTTATTTACAAGACAGCCCATAAATAAAACACCCTCATCAGCTGAGGGTGTTTAAATGTTTAATATGGCGACCCTGAGAGGATTCGAACCTCCGACCTGCTGCTTAGGAGGCAGCTGCTCTATCCTGCTGAGCTACAGGGTCATACATCAGCCGCGTCTCCGCGGCTGAAAAAATGTCTATTCCTATTCTACTTAATAAAGCCCAGTTGACGCAAGGCTTTTACGAGTCCGTCGTCATTTACGTGCGATGTCTGTATCGCAGCAGCTTCCAGTGCCTGTGGGACAGAGTTGCCCATCGCTACGCTGTTTTTCGTGAATTCCAGCATTTCCACGTCATTCGGCCCGTCGCCAAAAACATACACATCTTCTTTCGATGCACCGAGACGGTTCATAAGTGCTTCAATACCGATAGCTTTTGAACCTCCGGACGGCAGTACGTCTGTTGACACTTCGTGCCAGCGGATAAAATCAAAGGCATCGAATTTGTCCTCGTACGGCTGTTCCTCCCCTTCTGCACAGAAAAGGAGAGTCTGATAAATACTCCGGCCTTCCAGATAGCTTTCATCGAATTCCGGATGATCAAACTTCAGGCTTCCGAGACTTTTCTCAATGTGCGGATGGTGCGGAACATTCGCTTTCATATCGCGGTGGTCAAGATAGACGACTGGATGGTCATTTTCTTCAGCATGCGCTGTTAACCGCTTCAGCTCCGAAGCGTTCAGAGACCTTTTGTAGATCGCTTCGTTTTCAAGCTCCACGTATGAACCGTTAAAGCTGACAAACGTATCAATGCCGAGCTTTTCTCTTAGTTCTGCAAACATAAATGGGGCCCGTCCCGTAGCAATGGCTACGTAATGCCCCTGTCTTTTCAGCTCTGCAACGGCCGCTTCGGTGGACGCGGGGAGCTGTTTGTTTTCGTCGAGCAGCGTACCGTCAATGTCAAAAAACAGCAGTTTTTGTTCCATATGTCATACTCCTCTCAAAATCACACTTTCTCTCCGCTCCATTATAAGTGAAATTGTGCACGCAGTACACCCGGAAGGCTGAGTCTGATATTTTCTTTCTGCCTTCATTTATGCAAAACCATTGTAGATTTCCTCCCACTTGATATAATAGGATTTATCAGAAATTTTTGTGACCTTGGGAGGTGAGGACGTGCCGATTAATGTGCCGAAAAATCTGCCGGCAAAAGATGTGCTGGAACTGGAAAACATATTTGTGATGGAAGATGAGCGGGCTACGATGCAGGACATCCGTCCTCTGAATATCATTATTTTAAATTTAATGCCGGAAAAAGAAAAAACGGAAGCCCACCTGCTGCGGCTTCTCGGAAATTCGCCGCTTCAGTTGAATATTACTTTCCTTCGAACCGCTACGTATCAGCCGAAAAACGTGAGCCATTCCCATCTGGAAGCATTTTATCAGGATTTTGACAGTATTAAAGACCATAAATTTGATGGAATGATTATTACCGGAGCTCCTATTGAGCATATTGCGTTTGAAGATGTGATCTACTGGGAGGAAATGACGCGCATTATGGACTGGGCAGAAACGAATGTCACGTCGAACCTTCACATCTGCTGGGGGGCACAGGCTGTTCTTTATCACCTGTATGGAATTAATAAAGTCCCGCTTGAACAGAAATGCTCCGGTATTTTCCGTCACCGCATCGATCCAGTTATGCGCAACGTTGAACTTCTCCGTGGTTTTGACGACGAATTTATCGCTCCTCACTCCCGCCATACGAACATTGCGATTGAAGCTCCGGAAGAGCACGATGAGCTGCTTCTGCTTGCCTCTTCAAAAGAAGCAGGCCCTTTTCTTATGATGTCCAAAGACGGCCGCCACATTATGGCGACCGGCCACCTGGAATATGATACCGTCACGCTGAAGGAAGAATATGAACGGGATCTGGACCGGGGGCTGAGCGTGCAGATTCCGGCACACTACTTTCCTAATAACGATCCAACAGAAGCACCGATGAACCGTTGGCGTTCCCACGCCCATCTGCTGTTTTCCAACTGGCTGAACTACTACGTGTACCAGCAGACTCCTTATGAGTGGGGATAAGCTTCATGAAAACATTAGTGTACACAGGAGCTGTTCCAATCGATGGAACAGCTCTTTTTGTATGCCTCCCTCCTTAGCCGGGTCAGTACCGTTCTCCTTTTTCCAGACAGTTGTTTCATTTTCTTCAGGAAGGGTATTTATTCTTATGCTTACAGAGGAGGAATCGTAATGTCAGATATACCAAGAAATAATACAATGATGCAGTTTTTCGAATGGCATCTGCCAAATGAAGGGGATCATTGGAACCGTCTGAGTGATATGGCGGAAGAGCTGAAGAGCCAGGGAATTGATTCTGTCTGGATTCCGCCTTCCACGAAAGCTATTTCCCAGGACGACAACGGCTATGGGGTTTATGATACATACGACCTTGGAGAATTTGATCAAAAAGGAACTGTCCGTACGAAATACGGTACGAAGGACGAGCTGATTCAGGCCATTGAAGTCTGCCACGAACACGGCATCCGTGTATACGCTGATGTAGTAATGAACCACCGGGCCGGGGCAGATGACACCGAGCTGTTTGAAGTAGTTGAAGTTGATCCCGATAACCGGGAGGAAGAAGTAAATGAACCTCACAACATTGAAGGCTGGACCCGATTCACGTTCCCCGGACGGGACGGAGAGTATTCTGATTTTGAATGGCATTTCTACCATTTCAATGGGACCGACTACGATGCGGCTACGGAAAAAACGGGTATCTTTCACATTCTTGGTGAAGGTAAAGAGTGGAATGATCACGTAGACGACGAGTTCGGCAACTACGACTACTTAATGTTCGCCAACATCGACTATAACCACCCGGAAGTGCGGGAGGAAATGAACAACTGGGGACGCTGGTTTGCAGAGGAAATTAACTGCGACGGTTTCCGTCTTGATGCGATTAAGCACATCAATCACCTTTTCATTAAAGAATTTCTTTACTTAATGCGGGAGGAACAGGGTGAAGACTTCTACTTTGTCGGGGAGTTCTGGCACCCTGAACTGGAAGCGATTGAATCGTTCCTGGAGTACACCGAGTACAGTATCGATATGTTTGATGTGGCCCTGCACTATAACTTTTTTGAAGCATCCAACGAAGGTGATGCCTACGACATGAGCGCCATTTTCGATGGCACACTCGTACAGAAACATCCGGCAAATGCTGTGACGTTCGTGGACAACCATGATTCCCAGCCGCATGAAGCTTTGGAATCATGGGTGGAAGACTGGTTTAAACCTATGGCGTATGCAATGATTCTTCTCAGAGAAGACGGGTATCCGTGCGTTTTTTACGGTGACTACGCGGGAATTAACGGAGATGCACCAATGGATGCAAAACGTGAAATGCTTGAACCTTTTCTTCACGCAAGGTATCACTTCAGCTACGGGGATCAGGAAGATTATTTTGATCATGTGAACACGATCGGATGGGTTCGTTTTGGCACAGAAGAAGTACCTGGTTCCGGATGTGCTATTGTTCTGACCAATGGAGAGCCGGGAGGCAAGCGGATGTATGTAGGAGAAGAGCGGGCCGGGGAAGACTGGCACGACCTGACAGGTAATAAAGAAGACGTCATAACCATTGAAGATGACGGCTGGGCCGACTTCCCTGTCGAAGGCGGAAGTGTTTCCGTGTACGCCCCGAAGGCCGACTGATTAAACTATTCTATTGTATAAAAAGAGGCTGCCCATATTTCCAGGGCAGCCTCTTTCATTTATCTTTTATCCCCGCTATGTTAAAGCGTGAAGATCCTCATGGACAGAAGAACAGCCGCAGGCGACTTTCTGAATATCACGGAGCTTTAACAGAAGGAACAAAGCCTGTTTATGATCTGTCTTTCTAACCGCATGCTGTAGTGGACATGGGGGACTCCGAGGCGATAAAGGCCGTGCGGAAGATCCATTTCTTCCAAATCGAAGATTGGAAGAAATTAGCTGAAGCCGGCCCGCCCGGAAAGCCTCCCTATGGAAACGAAGGCCGAAACCTTACTTATCTATTATATTTTCAAGACAGCTTTTATCTTTAATGCCTCCGCTGCTTCAGCGTGCGCCGGCTGTTTCAAAACAGGCTTTATAAAGACTTTTTACAGCGGCATCTGCCTGGGAGGCATTGACGCCGAACATCATGCTGACTTCCGAGGAACCCTGATTGATCATTTTAATATTGATTCCTGCTTCCGCCAGAGCAGTGGTAGCCTTGGCAGCCACCCCGACAGTACTTGCCATGCCTTCCCCGACTACCATTACCATCGCGAGCTCCCGCTCCACGTGCACTTCCTCCACTTGAAGTTCTGTGCGGATACGGTGAAGAATTTTTTCCTCTTTGCCGTTTTCCAAATACTCTTCCCGAAGGATAATGGACATGTTATCGATGCCGGAAGGCGTATGTTCAAACGAAATTCCTTCTTCCGCCAGGATTTGCAGCAGGTGCTGGCCGAACCCTACTTCCCGGTTCATTAAATACTTTGTCAGGTTAATCGTTAAAAACCCTTTATCAGCCGCAATTCCGATAACCGGAAGTCCTTTCTGCTCTCTTTCCGCTACAATAAGCGTCCCGTCCGCTTCCGGGCGGTTCGTGTTTTTAATACTGACGGGCACTTTTTTGGCTACTACCGGCTGCAGTGCTTCGTCATGGAAGACCGAAAAGCCGGCGTACGCGAGCTCCCGCATTTCCCGGTAGGTTAATTCTTTCATTTCGTTCGGATTTTCCACAAGAGACGGATTAACAGAGTAGACGGAGTCCACATCGGTGAAATTTTCGTACAGAGAAGCTTCAACTCCGGCAGCTACGATGGAACCCGTGATATCTGAACCGCCGCGCGGAAATGTTACGATATGACCGGTTTTGGAAACTCCGAAAAATCCTGGAATCACGAGAATCCCGCTTCGTTCCCGGAGTTTTTTCAGCCGGTCGTATGCTTCCGGAAGCACCCTTGCGTCCCCCGGTTCGTCCGTCACGACGATCCCTGCTTCTTCCGGCGGTACAAAATGGGCTTCTTCCCCCAGCTTTTCAAGATAGGCTGCCATCAGCCTTGCATTCTCGTTTTCCCCGCTTGCTTTCAGGGAGTCAAACAGCCGCGGGGTATTTTCTTTGTACGTTTCAATCAAGTGCTGCAGACGGCCGTGGATCGTGTCGAGAAGTTCTTTATCCAGGCCGAGCTCCTCTACAATCGCGGCGAAACGGTCAACTACTTTACGAAGAGGCTCTTTTGCTTCTCCGCCGGCCGCCACGGTTTCTGCCAGCTCAATCAGCAGGTCCGTTGTCTTGATGTCTTCCGGGAATCTTTTCCCCGGAGCGGAAACGACAACGAGCCGTCTTTCTTTTTCCGCCCGGATGATCGATGCGACTTTAGTAAACTGCCCCCCGTCCGCCAGGGAGCTGCCGCCGAACTTCACTACTTTTATCATTAAAAAATCTCCTTTTGTTTTTTGTAGATGTACAAATAGCTTTTCTATAAAGACAATAACGAAATTATACTAAAATTCAGATACACCGGCAAGACGGAGTGCCCATTTTACCGCAGGAAAGCAAAAAGGAAGCTGCCCCCTTGAGGAACAGCTTCCTTTAGTTTAAATTAGTTCTGCTCGATCGTTACTTCATGAAGCTGGTAAAGGCCGTTTGGATGCTTCCAGAAGCCCTGTACTTCGTCACGCACACCAACGAGGTAGTCTGTGTGGTAAAGGTAAAGCATTGGTGCTTCTTCTACGAGAATTTCCATTGCATCCTCATAAAGCTGCTCCCGAGTTTCTTCATCCTGCTCGCGTCGTGCTTCATCGAGGATTTCGTCAAGTTCTGCGTTATCCATGAATGAACGGTTACCCGCTGCACCGTGCTGGCTGGAATGGAAGAGAGCGTACATACCGTAGTCCGCATCACCCGTTACAGTAACCCAGCCGAGAATGAACATATCATGCTCGCCTTCTGCTGTATTATCCAGGTACGCGCCCCACTCAAGTACTTCGATCTCTGCGTTAACACCGATAGCAGAAAGCTGTGCCTGCACAAGCTCTGCTACGTCCATACGCTCACGGCTGTCATTCGTCCAGATCGTTGTATCAAATCCGTCTTCGTAGCCTGCTTCCGCAAGAAGCTCCTGGGCACGTTCCGGATCATACTCAAGCTCATCTACTTGATCGGAGAAGCCGAAGACGTTTTCACCGATCGGTCCTACAGCCGGTGTTCCTGTTCCGTCGAGCACCCCTTCAAGCAGGTCCTCTTTGTTGATAGCCATGGAAAGTGCCTGACGCACCTGCGGGTCGTCGAACGGCTCTTTCTGCATGTTAAAGCCGATATAGGAAAGGCTCAGGCTTTCCTGAGTATAAAGGTCGACGCCTTCTGTATCTTCAATGCGCTCTGTATCACTTGGGCTTACAGGATAAATAATATCCGCAGCACCAGTTTCCAGTTCGCCGATACGGGTCAGATCCTCAGGAGAAACGCTGAATGTTACCTGTTCCACACCTGCAGGCTCGCCCCAGTAATCGTCGTTTCGTGTAAGTACAACTTCTGATCCGGGATTCCATTCTTCGAATTCGAAGAAGCCGGTTCCGACTGGATTTTCGTTAATATAATCTCCCGGCTGGCCGCCGTCTTCCATCTGCGCGTAATCTTCTTCAATCGCTTCCTGGCTGATAATACCTCCGCCGGAATGCGCAATATGGGCAGGAAGTGGTGCAAACGGGAATTCTGTATGGAATTCAACGGTATAGTCATCAACTACTACTACTTCTTCCACCATTTCATATAGGAAAGCACGTGGAGAACCGATATCTTCATCAAGTACACGGTCGAAGTTTGCTTTAACTACGTCGGCATTGAATTCAGAATCATCGTGGAAAGTCACATCGTCGCGAAGCTGGAACGTCCACACATCGTCTTCTGTTGCTTCCCATTCTGTTGCAAGAAGCGGCTGAAGCTCCATGTCTTCGTCCTGTGCCAGCAGTGGTTCAAAAATGTTTGTCTGAACCGCACTGGATGGTACGTCGTTGGAACCGTGCGGATCCATTGCCTCTGCGTCGGAAAGTGTAGCAATGACAAGGTTATCCGGATCAAGGTCTTCGTCAGACGCTTCTCCATCGCCTTCTGCATTACCGTTGTCCGCATTGTCTGTGTTGTCCGGTGCAGCACCATTGTTTGTGCCCCCATCGTTGTCCGGCTCGCCGGCACATGCCGTGAGAACCATTGCTCCGGCAACAGAAGCAAGTAAAGCCTGCATCTTCCTGCTTTTGAACATTCTTATTTCCCCCTTGTTCTTTCATAATTTCTCAAAATTGTACAACTTTAATTTACATTATTTCGATAAATAAAACAATAGTCTATTTTTTCTTACAGGGAATTGAAATTATATTTTAAAGCGTTTTTTGCGCAGAACAAGGTGTTTTAATGTTTCTGTTTTTCCATTTGAGGAACTTACAGAAATATTTAGAGGAGAGATCAGAATGCATAGAAACCTTCTCTTTTGTGACAGACTTTAAAAAGCTCCGGTTTTGTAGGTGAAGATTTTCACCGTTGACAGAAACCTTTCTGATAGGAGTTCATTCCAAGCCCTTCCGTTAAGAAGCACCGGACCTGTATCGGATCCGGTGCTTCTTCATGTTATTCTTCTTCGATTGTTACGTCATGCAGCTGATAAATACCGTTCGGGTGCTTCCAGAAGCCCTGGACTTCGTCACGCACACCGACGAGATAGTCCTGGTGGTAGAGATAAAGCATTTTTGCTTCGTCTACGAGCAGCTCCATCGCTTCTTCGTAAATATCCTCTCTTGCGCCCTGATCCGTTTCGCTTCTTCCCTGCTCCAGCAGGTCGTCAATTTCCGGATTGTTAATGAAGGATTTATTTCCGTCCCCCTGCTGGCTTGAATGGAACAGGTTATACATCAAATAGTCTGCATCCCCTGTCGCCGTGGACCAGCCGAGAATAAACATGTCGTGCTCCCCCTCTGATGTATTCTCGAGGTAGGCTCCCCATTCAAGTACTTCGATACTGAGATCAACGCCGACAACGGAAAGCTGTGCCTGTACCAGTTCAGCAATATCGATCCGCTCCCGGCTGTCATTTGTCCATAGCGTCGTTTCGAACCCGTCTTCATAGCCCGCTTCAGCCAGAAGCTCCTGGGCTCCCTGCGGATCGTATTCAATTTCATCGACTTCATCGGAGAAGCCGAAGATCTGCTCACCGAGAGGTCCTGTCGCCGGTGTCCCGGTTCCTTCCAGTACGCCTTCCAGCAGCTCTTCTTTGTTAATGGCCATCGCCATCGCCCTTCTCACCTGCGGATCGTCAAACGGTTCTTTTTCCATGTTGAATCCAATATAGGCGAGACCAAGGCTTTCCTGGGTGTAGAGATCCATGCCTTCTGTATCTTCAATGCGCTCGGTATCACTCGGGCTCACAGGGAAAATGATGTCTGCCGCTCCTGTTTCCAGCTCTCCGATTCTCGTAAGGTCTTCCGGCGTAACCTGGAACGTTACCTGCTCTACGCCTGCCGGGTCACCCCAGTAATCATCGTTTCTTGTCAAAATGATTTCCGATCCCGGATTCCATTCATCAAACTCAAAAATAGCTGTTCCGGCCGGATTTTCATTAATGTAGTCTCCCGGCTGCCCGCCGTCTTCCATTCGGGCGTAATCTTCCTCAATGATTTCCTGACTCATCATGCCGCCGCCGGAGTGCGCCAAGTGTGCCGGAAGCGGAGAAAATGGAAATTCTGTATGGATTTCCACCGTATGGTCATCGATGACGACAACTTCTTCAATCATTTCAAACAGCGCTGCACGCGGTGACCCAAGATCTTCGTCCAGAATCCGGTCGAGATTGGCTTTTACCACGTCTGCATTAAACTCTGATCCGTCGTGGAACGTAACGTCCTCCCGAAGCTGGAACTCCCACGTCGTATCATCGGTGTTTTCCCATTCTGTTGCAAGCAGCGGTTCGATTTCCATATCTTCCGTCTGCATGAGAAGCGATTCAAACAAATTATGCTGTACCGTACTCGATGGTACGTCATTCGAGGTGTGGGGATCGATCGCTTCAATATCCGAAAGCGTCGCTATAACCAGGTTATCCGGATCCACTTCTTCATCCGTCGCTTCCCCGCCGTTTCCATCTGCTGAAGGGTTTCCCTCATTTCCATTGCCTGTCCCGCCATTTTCCGGTTCTCCCGCACACGCGGTAAGAACCGCTGCCGCCGTAAAAGCAGCCAGCACTGCTGTCGATTTCTTCATGTTGTGTCCTCCTGAATATGTATTGTGTAACACTTAACCAATTTACTCTATTAATGTGTAAAAATCAATGTAATTTTCTAACTATTCTATCTATTTTTATTATTTGAATAAAATATTCTTTTGCACAGTAAAGGAGCACATTGCATGTAAGTGATTTCACATAAAATCGTTGTTTTTCTAGTAAATATTTCAATTATATGGCAGGATGAGGGAGAAATTATTATTATATTAAGAAAATATTCAGGTTTTTTCAAATAAGGCTTGTGAAAAAGTGTGGGAATGATATAATTTTTTCGTATCGACCGTTTATTTCAATCCTATATAATAGGGGAATAGTGGCAGAAGTTTTTGCTTTTTTAAAAAAACAAATATGAAAGAGAGGTTTACAATATGGCAGAAACGACGGTTAACGTTTCTACGGAAGAAAAGAAACGGGTCAACCCGCAGATGGAAAACTTTAAAAATGTCTGGCGTAAACTCCGGCAGAATTATCTCGCCATGGCAGGCGGTATTCTTATCGTCCTGTTTATGATCATAGCAATTATCGGCCCATGGATAACAACAGGGGACCCTCTGGCTCCAAACGTCGCGGACAGGCTGGAAGGGCCTTCAAGTCAGTACTGGTTTGGAACAGACCACCACGGCCGTGATATTTTCACCCGGATTATTCACGGAATGTCCATTACACTCTACATAGGCTTTCTTTCCGTGTTCGTCGGGATGATTTTCGGGGTTGTATTTGGAATTGTATCCGGCTACTACGGAGGACGGATTGACGCAGTTATCATGAGAACGATGGACGTTCTTCTCGCTTTCCCTGGTATTCTACTTGCTCTTGGTATCGTAGCTGTACTCGGTGGAAGCATCAATAACGTTATTATCGCGATTTCGATATTCTCGATACCGGTATTTGCCCGTATCGTACGCGGTTCAACTTTATCTGTCAGAAAATTAGAATATGTTGACGCTGTCCGTGCTCTTGGGGCGTCGGATTTCCGCATTATTTTCCGTCACATTCTTCCGAATATTATGTCACCAATCATCGTACAGGCAACACTCCGCATTGCGACAGCCGTACTGACCGCTAGTGGACTGTCCTTCCTTGGCCTTGGTGCGCAGCCGCCGACGCCGGAATGGGGAGCCATGCTTGCTGCCGGACGAAACTACATGTGGGAACATCCGCACATTGCCCTTTTCCCTGGTCTTGCTATCGTACTTGTCGTCCTTGCCTTCAACCTGTTTGGTGACGGCGTACGTGACGCCCTGGACCCTAAACTAAAATCTTAACAGTAAGAGAGGTGAAGCCTTTTGTTTATCTATACAGTACGACGTTTGATACAGACTATCCCGGTTATGATCGGGGTAACTCTCGTCGTTTTCCTTATGATGCACCTGATTCCAGGTGACCCGGCCCAGATTATTGCCGGTGAAAGTGCCAACGAACAGCAGGTTGAGCAGACCCGTGAGCGTCTTGGGCTGAATGATCCACTTCCTGTTCAGTACGGAACGTTCGTCGGTAATGCCGTGACTGGTGACCTCGGAAACTCCATCCGGAGCGGCCGCGCCGTTACGGATGAGATCGGTGCAAGATTCTGGGTAACAGTCGAACTGGCCTTTTACAGTACACTTCTAAGCATCTTTATCGGCCTGATTGCCGGGATTGTTTCTGCAACACGCCGTAATTCACCGCTTGACATGATTATTATGATTACTGCTTTATTCGGTCTATCCATGCCGAACTTCTGGCTTGGCCTGATGCTTATTCAGTATTTTGCACTGAATATTGAATGGCTCCCGGTTTCCGGCTGGGGCACACCGCAGTCGATTATCCTGCCGGTTATTACCCTCGGTACTGCCGGTGCAGCGATCATCGCCCGGATGACACGTTCCAGCATGCTGGAGGTTATCCACCAGGATTACATCCGTACCGCCCGTGCCAAAGGGGTAAAAGAGCGCTACGTCGTTTACAAGCACGCCCTTCGTAACGCGTTAATCCCGGTTGTCACTGTTGTCGGACTTCAGTTTGGTGTTCTTCTAGGAGGTGCGGTGCTGACAGAAACCGTTTTTGCGATTAACGGCCTAGGCCGCCTCGTCGTGGAAGCCATCGGACAGCGGGACTTCCCGATTGTTCAAGGTGCAGTACTGATCCTTGCCTTGATGTTCGTATTCGTAAACTTTATTGTTGATATTTCCTACCGCTTCCTTAACAAGCGGATTGATCTTGATTAATACTACTATTCCAACAAAGAAAGGTGGGAGACCTGTTGGATAACCTTAAAGATAATGACACGAAAACAATTATTAAAGTAGATGACCTGCAGACATCGTTTTTTACCCATAAAGGAGAAGTTAAGGCGGTAGACGGCGTTCATTTTGACGTCCCTGCCGGAAAAACTCTCGGTATCGTAGGAGAGTCCGGTTCCGGCAAAAGCATTACCGCCCTCTCCATCATGCGGCTGATTGAAGCCCCAGGCCGTGTTAAAGGCGGGTCGATTACTTTTAACGGGGAAGATCTTCTGGCTAAATCGGAAGCAGAAATGCGCCGGATCCGCGGGAATAAGATCTCCATGATATTCCAGGAACCGATGACTTCCCTCAACCCGGTATATACGATCGGTGACCAGATCGCTGAATCCTATCAGATCCACCAGGGACTCTCGAAAAAACAGGCGCTTGAAAAAGCTCTCGGCATGCTCGAACTCGTAGGTATTCCTTCACCGAAAGCCCGGCTGAAAGCTTATCCGCACGAACTTTCCGGGGGAATGCGCCAGCGTGCAATGATTGCCATCGCGCTTGCGTGTAACCCGGAACTTCTCATCGCTGATGAGCCGACAACCGCTCTCGATGTAACGATCCAGGCGCAGATTCTCGGCCTGGTCAACGATCTGCAGAAAGATCTCGGCATGTCGATGCTTCTTATTACGCACGACCTCGGTGTCGTAGCAGAAACGTGCGATTACGTCGCTGTTATGTACGCCGGTAAAATTGTCGAATATGCTGATGTGAACACGCTGTTTGCCAATCCGAAACACCCTTATACAGTCGGCCTTCTGAAGTCCCTCCCCCGCCACGATATCGACCAGGAAGAACTGGAAGTTATCCGCGGGATGGTGCCAAGACCGGACGACCTGCCGAATGGCTGCCGGTTTGCTCCGCGCTGCCCGTTCGCCCGAGAAATGTGCGTAGAAAGACTTCCTGACCTTGAAGATCAGGGAGACGGAAATCAAGTCCGCTGCTGGATTCATACCGATCAGTGGGACGGCCCGGAGGTGAATGTCAGAGATGACTACGGATATTCTGAAAGTACGCAATCTTAAACAGTATTTCCCGATCAAAGGAGGAATCCTCGGCCGTAAAGTAAACGACGTTAAAGCGGTCGATGACATTTCTTTTGAAGTAAAAGAAGGAGAAACGCTCAGCATCGTTGGGGAATCAGGCTGCGGAAAGTCAACGACCGGCCGCGCCATCCTCCGCCTCGATGAGCCGACAGAAGGCGAAGTCGATTTTCAGGGACAGGATCTTCTTGCTCTCAGTAAAAAGGACATGCGCCGTAAACGCAAAGACCTGCAGATTATATTTCAGGACCCTTACGCCTCCATCAATCCCCGCCAGACCGTACGCCAGATTCTGAGCGAAGCGATGGAAATACAGGACGTGCTTCCGAAAGATAAACGGGAAGCACGCATCAAAGAGCTGATGAAAACCGTCGGCCTCGGGGAGCACCAGATCGACCGTTTCCCTCACGAATTCAGCGGCGGACAGCGTCAGCGTATCGGTATTGCCCGCGCGCTTTCTGTGGATCCGAAAATGATTATCTGTGACGAGTCAGTTTCCGCACTCGACGTGTCCATTCAGGCTCAGGTGCTGAACCTGCTTAAAAAGCTGCAGCGTGACTACAACCTGACGTATTTGTTTATCTCACATGACCTCGGAGTTGTGCGCCATATCTCCGACCGTGTACTTGTGATGTATCTCGGAAAAATCGTAGAGATTGCTGATAAGAAGTCGCTCTTCGACAATCCGAAGCATCCGTACACAAAAACGCTTCTTTCTGCAATTCCGGTGCCGGATCCAACGAAGAAAAAAGAGCAGATCGTACTGAAAGGGGACGTTCCCTCCCCGATCGATCCGCCGACCGGCTGCCGCTTCCATACACGCTGTCCGTTTGCTACCGATAAGTGTGTAGAAGAAGACCCGGAACTCCGTAACAATGATTCACTTATGCAGGACGGCCACCGCGCCGCATGCCACTACATTGAGGAAATTGAATCCGGTGAAATGAAGCCGAATTATTAATAACTTGCAGCCCCCGTCTTTGGACGGGGGTTTTTAATTTCTTCGTTCTCGTTCTGTTTTTAGGGAGGGTTGAGTTCCGGGTTGATTAATCGGAAGACTGTACTGATTAATTCACCTTCCAGGACGGTATATAATGATTAAAGCAGACTCCATAATGATTAATAACATCCTTAATGACAAATGCCCCGCCTATAATGATTAATCGAGTTCCGATAAAGATTATTCCACCTTCTATAATGATTAATCATGACTGTGAAACAACTGCTCCTCCTCAAAAAAAGTCCGGTACAAAAAAAGAAGCGGCGCCCAGCTTTCGGCACCGCTTCTCTTTTCTTCTATACCGGCTTATTGAAACGTGGAAGCCAGCTTTTCCGCTTCCTGCTTTGCTTTTTCCAGCCGTCCGGCTGCTTCGTCCGGATAGGTGCTCGTTCCTTCCACATAAATGTGTTCGTATGTCTTTATCCCTGTGAGCTGGAAAATTGTTCGCAAATAGCTGTCTCCGTGTTCAAAAGAAGCCAGCTTTCCTTCGGAATAAATACCACCGCGCGACTGGAGATGGAGAATTCTTGTATTTTGCAGCAGGCCCTCGATGCCTTTTTCCCCAAACCGGAACGTTTTATCCGGAAGAATTAAATGGTCGATATAAGCTTTGACCGGGGACGGCACCCCCATGTTCCAGAGCGGAGTAACGAAAACGACCTGGTCGTACCGTAGAAATTCCTCTACGTATTTATTTGTTACTTCTGTCGTACTCGTCCGCTCCCAGGCGCTTAAAGCTTCTCCTTCGAGAGGAGGAACATTTTCCTTGAATAAGTCGAGACGTTTTATTTCTGCTTCCGGATGAAGCTCCTGATAGGATTTTAGAAAGTGCTCTCCAAGCTGCAGACTGAACGACTCGGAGGTTTTTTTCGGGTTGGCAGTAACATACAAAAGGCTCATCGTTTCCTCCTTATTTCTTCGGCTCAAAATACAGGTGATAATGCAGCGCACATCCCGGATTAAAGGCGGAGCGACAGGAAGGACAGCGGCTGGAAGACGTTAAATATCCGCTGATCGTCAGTTCTGTTCCGCATGCTCCGCACAGCACAGCTTTTTCTTCCCGGTACTCTGCAGGCCACGGTTTAAAAGGTTTTCCCGTAATTTCTTCGTGGCACTTATAGCAGGGATAGTATTCCCTGCAGCAGAAGCATTTTAAAGCAATACGGTCTGTTTCCTGATGATAATGGCTGCATCTCGTTTCTTCATCCTCTGCGCCGTATACTTGTTTTCCATATATGTTCACACGACTCACTCCCTGCTCTTAGGAAATACTTTCGACATACTTTCCTCCTGCCCCTTCCTTTTTCCCCGAAAAAATCATTCGTGCTATAATGGACAAGTTATATTTAGAGGAGAGTGAAATCATGTCAGAAAAACGATGCAGAGATTCACGAGTCATTAAAACGGGACGCGTGTTCCCGCAGGACACAAATAATCACGATACCCTTTTCGGGGGAAAGCTGATGCGTGATATTGACGATACAGCTTCTATTTCCGCTTCCCGGCACTGCCGGAAAGAATGCGTCACAGCTTCCATGGACTCGGTGGACTTTCTTTACCCGATACGCCAGACAGATTCAGTCTGTCTCGAGTCCCACGTTTCTTCCACTGGGAAAAGTTCGATGGAAGTTTTTGTAAAAGTCATTGCAGAAGATCTGCTTACCGGTGACAGAAGGCTCGCTGCTACAAGCTTTTTAACGTTTGTTGCTTTAAAAGAGGACGGAAAGCCGGCTGAAGTCCCATCGGTCCTCCCGGAATCAAAGGAAGAAACATACCTTTTCAATACAGCCCCTGAACGGCGTGCGGTCCGTAAAGAAGGACGAAAGCAGAGTAAAGAACTCGCAGACATACTAACGGATCTCAAGCCCTGGGATCAGGACTACTAAAAATAAAAACGCCGTGGCAGTTTTGCCGCGGCGTTTTTTATTCAGAGGCCTGTCTCTGAAGCAGGCTGTTTAATAGTACCGAGTGATCTGATATGTCTTCTGCTGCTTCTTCGTTTAAATCTACTGATATTTCTGTTTCATTAAGCTCCTCTTCCGCTGTTCCCGTATTCATCATCGGCAGAACAAAGTTTACAAGAATGAGAAGCAGAGTTACAGCAAAAAGGGCTGTAAGAATATATTTTAAAACATTGGATTTTTGTTTTGCGGTGGTCATGCTTTTCCTCCTTTATTTCTTTCCTTTCTTCTTATGCCCCCTGAAAACGAAATTTAAACATGAAACTTTTCCTTTCTCTTCCATCAAAGCATCAAAAAGAGACCGCCTCATCGTATGAGACGGTCCCTTTCTTTATTATTATTTAACACCGGTGTCTATCTTAAGGCAGCTGCGTTCCGCCCATTAAGTAGCGGTCACATTCACGTGCTGCACCCCGCCCTTCATTAATAGCCCAAACGATCAGACTCTGGCCGCGGCGCATGTCGCCTGCAGCGAAAACACCATCGACATTTGTACGGAAATCATCGTACATTGCTCTGACTGTGGAGTTCGTTTTTGTTTCCACATTCAGCTGTTCCAGGAGTCCCTGCTCCGGTCCTTTAAAACCGATAGCTACAAGTACGAGATCCACCTGCCATACTTTTTCCGATCCTGGAATTTCTTCGCGGATCTTGTTTCCTTCTTCGTCAAAGCGAAGGGAGACGTTGACAGTATGGACTTCCTTTACCTGACCGTTTTCATCTCCGACAAATTTCTTTGTCATGACGGCATAGGCACGAGGGTCATCACCGAATACAGATTCCGCTTCCTTCTGTCCGTATTCCACCCGGTGAATAACCGGATACTGCGGCCACGGATTTGCAAGCATGTCACGCTCTGTACCTTTTTTATCGTAAATATCAAACTGGACAAGGCTCTTACAGTTATGACGTACAGAAGTAGCGATACAGTCCGTACCGGTATCTCCTCCACCAATTACAAGAACATTTTTGTCCTCAGCGGAAATATAGCTTCCGTCTTCGAGATTTGAATCGAGAAGGCTCTTCGTATTGGCATGGAGGAAATCCATCGCATAATGAATGCCTTTCAAATCCGTGTTTTCTGCCGGCACGTCCCGGTGTATTGTAGCGCCGCCGCAGAGAATAGTCGAATCAAATTCGCTCCTCAGCTGCTCGGAAGTAATATCTTTTCCTACTTCTGTGTTAGTGAAGAATTCGATACCTTCCTGTTCCAGGATGTTGATTCGGCGCTGAACGATAGAATAAGGCAGTTTCATTTCGGGAATACCATACGTCAGCAGGCCGCCGAGACGGTCATGACGCTCAAATACCGAGACGCTGTGTCCCGCTTTGTTCAGCTGGTCTGCTGCGGCAAGTCCTGCCGGACCGGATCCGACAACCGCTACGCGCTTTCCTGTACGCTGCTTCGGAGGGTTTGGCTGCACCCATCCTTCGGCAAAACCTTTTTCAATAATTGATTTTTCTACGGAACGGATAGCAACCGGCGGCTCGTTAATGCCGAGTACACACGCGCCTTCACACGGTGCCGGACAGGCAAATCCGGTAAATTCCGGGAAGTTGTTCATTTCATGCTCTTTTTCCAGGGCAGCTTTCCACTGTCCCCGGTAAACCATGTCATTCCATTCCGGAATAAGATGATACACCGGACATCCTGTCGTTACTCCGTCCAGTTCCATTCCCGTGTGGCAGGTAGGGACACCGCAGTCCATGCAGCGGGCCCCCTGCTTCCGGGCTTCCTCGTCTGACATCGGGAGCGAATACTCGTCCCAGTCCTTCGTCCGTTCAGAAGGGTCACGCTCGGGTATTGTCACTCGAGTGTACTCCATAAATCCTGTAGGCTTTCCCATCGTTGCCCCCTCCTTCATTTCACTTTTTTCGGGACGGCTTCTCCCGGTATTTATGATAAAAACACATCACTTTTGACAGTGCTGAAAGGTCAGCTCCGCTTTTCTTTGTCCAGCTGCAGAGAGCTGGGACTGGACCGCTTCCCTTGCCCCGCTTACGATAAGTCAACCAGTAAAAAGGAATACGCTTTTCACGGTTTCCTTTATCTCGCAGGGCGCAGTCCACCGGCTGCGTCCCAAGACGCTCTCTTCCGCTTTTCTATTTCGCTGCGACTTTTGGTTTTTTGCTGTCTTCGAAGGCTGCCATTTCGGCGTCGAAGCGGCTCAGTCCCTGTTCCAGATGGTACTGGATGCGCTCCTGCATGACGAGGTAGTCCTGTGGAATAACTTTGATGAAGCGGGTGACGTATGTCTCCCAGTTATTCAGGATACGCTGGCCTTTACGGCTGAGCGTATGCTCGACGTGGTTTTCGATCATCTGGCGCAGCTCTTCTATTTCCTGCTTGTCTTCAAGTGACTGCAGATGGACAAGTTCTTTGTTGCACTTGTTGGAGAAAGAAGTTTTCTCGTCGAAGATGTAAGCAGTTCCTCCGGACATTCCTGCCGCAAAGTTCCGGCCTGTTTCTCCAAGAACGACTACTTTTCCGCCTGTCATATATTCACATCCATGGTCTCCGATGCCTTCTACAACAACGTTTGCTCCGCTGTTACGGACACAGAATCTTTCCCCGGCGTGACCGCTGATATAGGCTTCTCCTCCGGATGCTCCGTAGAAAGCCACGTTACCGACGATAATATTTTCCGACCAGTCAAACGTTGATTTGCGGGACGGACGGGCGATAATTCTGCCTCCGGAAAGTCCCTTACCGATAAAGTCGTTGGCGTCACCGACGAGTTTCAGTGTCATACCAGGTGGAATGAACGCACCGAAGCTCTGACCGGCAGAACCTTTAAACGTCAGCCGGATTGTATTGTCCGGAAGACCTTCCAGTCCATAACGGCGGGTAACTTCACTTCCAAGGATCGTACCGACTACGCGGTGGATGTTTCTTACAGAAGACGTTCCTTTGACCGGTGTTCCATTCTCCAGTGCCTCTTCACAGAAAGGAAGCAGCTCCTGATAGTCCAGCGACTTTTCGAGAGCGTGATCCTGCTTTCTGCTCGCGTAAGCTGTCTGTCCGGATTTCACTTCCGGCTGGTACAGCAGCTGGCTCAAATCCAGATGCTTTCCTTTCCAGTGGTCTACGTCTTCTTTTACTTTCAGGACATCTGTACGTCCGACCATTTCGTTGATTGTACGGAAACCGAGCTCTGCCATCAGTTCGCGGGTTTCCTGAGCAACAAATCGCATGAAGTTCTCCACGTGGTCTGCAGTACCGATAAACTTTTTGCGAAGTTCCGGATTCTGCGTAGCCACACCTACCGGGCACGTATCAAGATGACATACGCGCATCATAATACAGCCGAGAACAACGAGAGGCGCTGTGGAAAAGCCATACTCTTCTGCACCGAGAAGTGTCGCCACTACGACGTCGCGTCCTGTCATCATCTTGCCGTCTGTTTCGACGACGATACGGTCGCGCAGCCCGTTCAGCAGAAGTGTCTGATGTGTTTCTGCAAGACCTATTTCCCATGGCAGTCCGGCATGTTTCAGACTTGTTCTCGGAGCGGCGCCTGTTCCGCCGTCGTACCCGCTGATCAGAACGAGATCCGCACGCCCTTTAGCTACACCGGCTGCGATTGTACCGACACCGCCGGAAGAAACAAGCTTCACCGAGATACGTGCTTTCGGGTTGGCGTTTTTCAAGTTATGAATAAGTTCTGCCAGGTCCTCAATCGAATAAATATCGTGGTGAGGAGGAGGAGAGATCAGTTCCACACCAGGCGTGGAGCCGCGCACTTCTGCAATCCACGGGTACACTTTCTTACCTGGGAGGTGTCCCCCTTCACCAGGCTTCGCTCCCTGGGCCACTTTAATCTGGATTTCATCCGCATTCACGAGATAATGACTTTTCACCCCGAAGCGTCCGGAAGCCACCTGCTTAATGGAGCTGCGTCGGGAGTCTCCGTTTTCGTCCGGCGTGAAACGGTCAGGGAACTCCCCGCCTTCCCCGCTGTTACTGCTGCCGCCGAGACGGTTCATCGCAATAGCGAGAGCTTCGTGCGCTTCTGCACTGATCGCCCCGAGAGACATCGCTCCTGTTTTAAAGCGTTTCACGATCGCCTCCACCGACTCCACTTCTTCAATCGGAACGGCATTGCGGTCTTTAAAGGAAATCAGGCCGCGCAGAGACTGAAGATTGTTTTTCTCGTCTGTAATCAATCGGGAATATTCCTTAAAGGCTTCATAGTTATTGGAACGGGTGGAGTGCTGCAGAAGGTGGATCGTTTTCGGATTATACTGATGATCCTCCCCGTTCTGGCGGTACTGGAATTCGTCCCCGATTTCCAGACGCTTTTCCTTGCCCCGTTCTTCTTCAAAGGCCGGTACGTGGCGGAGAAGCACTTCTTCTGCCATCGTATCGAGACCGATACCGTCGAGCTTGGACGATGTCCGTGTGAAATGACGGTCAATAACTTCCCTTGATATACCTACAGCTTCAAAAATCTGTGCACCGCGGTAACTTTGAATCGTGGAAATCCCCATTTTCGACATTACTTTCATAATACCGTCTGTAACCGAATCAATATACTGGTAGACGAGCTGATGCGTAGTGTAGGCCGGATCGAGCTCCCCGCGGTCTCTCAGCTGCTGCAGAGAGGCATAGGCAAGATACGGGTTGATCGCTTCTGCTCCGTAACCGAGGAGGGAAGCAAAATGGTGCACTTCCCGGGCTTCGGCAGTTTCTACAAGCAGACTCACACGCGTCCGTCTTCCTTCCCGGATAAGATGGTGGTGCAGAGCAGATACAGCAAGCAGTGCAGGAATAGGCGCTTTATCTTTGTTTACGCCGCGGTCTGACAGAATGAGCAGAACGCTCCCGTTCTCCATTGCTTCATCTGCTTCAGCAAACAGCCGCTCCAGGGCAGGCTCCAGTCCTTCACTGCCTTCTGATGCGTTAAACAGAATCGGAAGCGTGGCTGCTTTAAAACCGTCAAGGTCCTGACGCCGCAGAGTTTCCAGCTGTTCATTGCTCAGCACCGGCTTTTTCAGACGGATATGCTTACAGCTTTTCGCATCCGGATTAACAAGACTTCCTTCAGCTCCGATTGTCGTGCTGAACTGAGTAACGATTTCTTCCCGGATCGCGTCGATTGCCGGATTCGTTACCTGGGCAAAAAGCTGTTTGAAATAGTTATATAAAAGCTGCGGTTTTTTCGAAAGAACTGCCAGCGGGGAATCGTATCCCATGGAGCCGACCGGATCTTTTTTACTTGCTACAAGCGGTTTTAAAATTTTGTTCATTTCCTCATTCGTATAACCGAAAGCAAGCTGCTTTTCCACGAGATTTTCCTGGTCATCCGGGAGCTTATCTTCTACCTTTGGAATTTCGTCCAGGTCAAGCATATGCTCGTCAATCCACTGACGATACGGCTTTTCTCTCGCAATTTCCATTTTGATTTCTTCGTCTGGAATAATTTTCCCTTTTTCCAGATCAAGCAGAAGCATTTTACCCGGGTGCAGACGCTCTTTGTAGAGGATATCGTCCGCAAAAATGTCCAGTGCCCCCACTTCGGAGCCTAGAACGAGCTGGCCGCTTTTCGTTACGTAGTAACGTGCAGGACGCAGACCGTTCCGGTCCAGAATAGCTCCTACGTGACGCCCATCGGTGAATCCGATCGCTGCCGGTCCGTCCCATGGCTCCATGAGCGTGCTGTGGTACTCATAGAAGTCGCGCTTTTCCGGTTTGATGGAATCATCGTTTGCCCACGGCTCCGGAATCATCATCATGGCCGTATGAGCGAGAGATCGCCCGGAAAGATGAAGAAATTCAAATCCGTTATCAAACATGGAGGAATCACTGCCGTTTTTATCAATTACCGGCATTAGTTTGTCCATATCTTCCTTATCGAAGTATTCGGACTGGCACATTTTTTCGCGCGCCTTCATCCAGTTCATGTTTCCACGGATCGTATTAAATTCCCCGTTATGGATCGTATAGCGGTTCGGGTGTGCCCGCTTCCAGCTCGGGAAGGTATTTGTACTGAAACGGGAGTGGACGAATGCCACAGCTGATTTGAAATCAGGGTGGTTCAGATCAATGTAAAAGGAATCAAGCTGCTCTGGGATAAGCATGCCTTTATAAACGATAGTACGGGTCGACAGGCTGCACACATAAAAATCCTGACTGTTCAGGGATTTTGCAATCTCGATCTCCGTCCGTTTACGGATCACGTAAAGACGACGTTCCAGTTCATCCTGGTTTTTAGACTCTCCGCTTGGGCGGACAATGACCTGGCGGATAAACGGTTCTGTTTTCTTTGCTTCATCTCCGACAAACGAGTCGTTGACAGGCACCGTCCGCCAGCCGAGAATAGACAGGCCTTCTTCTTCGATAATACGTTCGAAGATTTTCCGGCTTGCTTTACGCTCCTTCTGGTCCTGAGGGAAGAAAACCATGCCAATACCATAGTGGCCCTCTTCCGGGATCGTAATATCTTCCTTATGAAACTGCTTTTGGAAAAACCGGTGCGGAATCTGTGTGAGAATCCCCGCCCCATCCCCTGAACTGACGTCCGCTGACTGGCCTCCGCGGTGTTCAAGGTTACAAAGAATAGTGATGGCATTCTGAACGATATCATGGGTTTTTGTACCGTTGATATTCGCAATCATCCCTATCCCGCAGGCTTCATGCTCCTCTCTTGGGTCATAAAGTCCCTGAGCAGCAGGATATCCGTGTTTCATCATGATAACGTCCCTCCTTAATTTTTCGAAATATGAACAAATGAAAAAACATACATCCTCTTCGGAATATTTAATCATTTCTTCACATTTTTATACACTCTTACTCAACCTGCATAAAGGAAATTTTTGTAAGAGGCAGAAGTGAAAAATTCTGAAATTGAAGAATTTTTCTTTTATATCATTGAATAATACCATCTTTTCGGCGATTTACAAAGCCAAATATTGACACTTATCGGTTATTGTCAGACTATAACCGTTTACAAACCCTTGTGGTGCAAGGATTTTCGCCCGTCGAAGCTTCGTTGGATTTTCTAACATTTGCCCGAATTTTACCCATTAATAAAGCCGCTGCTGCCGTGTTTCTTCATATTTAAAAGCCTGGGGGAAATGTGTATAAAAGTTAGAACATAAAGATCATTTTCCATTAAAAGGTATTAAAGTATTTAAAAGGTTTTTTAAACATTCTTCATGCACAAACTTGTCTATTTTTTTGTATCCGCTTACATATTCATAATATGCATCTTTCGAGTGCAGAAACTTATTAAAAGCACGTTCTATCTGAACAAGGACATTTTCATTCCTCCTGGTGCAGTGATTCTGCATGAACCTTTCTGTTAAAGCTCCGGATTGTTTTTGAACGTCGCCTGCTGCTTCTATTTCTCCAAGAATTAGACGGTTAATGTTTACTCAGCGGTTATAAAGGTAAATTTTAGTTATAACAGGAGGGATAGAATATGAAGGATCTCTTATATATTGACGGTATGTGGACAGGCAGCAGTCTCGAAAAAACTGCAGTGACAAATCCCGGTTCAGGGGAAACGATCGGGCACATTCCGAAAGGTGGAAGTGCGGAAGCCCGTCAGGCAGTGGATGCCGCTTCTTCAGCTTTAAACGAGTGGAAGAATAAAACCGCCCAGGAGAGAGCCGGTTATCTCCGGGAAGTATTCCGGCTGATGAATGAACGATCAGAAGAAATTGCCGAGATCATGACAAAAGAAAACGGCAAAACAATTACCGATTCCAGACAGGAAACAGCCTATGCGGCTTCGTTTCTCGACTGGTTTGCCGATGAAGCCAAGCGCGTTTACGGACGCACGATTCCCGGCAAGCATTCTGAACACCGTATTGAAGTGATGAAACAGCCGGTCGGAGTCGTAGCTGCCATTACCCCATGGAATTTTCCGGCGGCTATGATTACAAGGAAACTGGCTCCGGCACTCGCTGCCGGCTGCACGTTTATTATTAAGCCCGCAACAGCCACCCCTTTCACAGCGATGAAAATTATTGAACTCTGTGAAGAAGCAGGTATTCCAAAAGGAGTCGTTAACCTGCTCACTGGCAGCGCCTCGGACATTACGAAAGTGTTTATGAACGACAGCCGTGTGCGGAAAGTATCCTTCACCGGCTCCACCGAAGTAGGGAAAAAGCTGATTGAGCAGAGTGCTCATCAGGTGAAAAAGCTTTCTCTCGAACTCGGCGGCCATGCTCCACTGCTCGTTTTTAATGACGCGGATCTTGATACAGCCGTCCGGGAAGCTTTACGAGCCAAGTTCCGGAATGGAGGCCAGTCCTGCATTGCAGCGAACCGCCTTTACGTTCAAAGCGGAGTTTACGCGGAATTCGTGGAGCGCTTTTCGGAAGCAGCCGGAAAAATGAGTGCCGGCAACGGTTTTGAAGAAAAGCATGATATCGGTGCCGTCATCGATCAGGACGGCTACGACAAAGTGAAGCTCCACGTGGAGGATGCCGAGCAGAAAGGCGGCACCATCACTGCCGGCGGAAATGGCACAGATGAAAACGGTGCTTTTTTCTATCAGCCTACTGTCATTAAAGATGCCTCTGAAGATATGCTCATTATGCAGGAGGAAACATTCGGCCCTGCTGCACCGATTCAGAAGTTCGAAACGTTTGATGAAGGAATTAAGCTGGCCAATGACACCGTCTACGGCCTTGCTTCCTACATCTTTACGGACAATGTAAAAACAGGAACAAAAGCAGCTGAAGCTCTCGATTTCGGCGTTGTCGGCTGGAATGAAGGTGTCCCGTCCACCGCCCAGGCACCGTTCGGCGGAATGAAAGAATCCGGGTTCGGCCGGGAAGGCGGCGCGGAAGGTATAGAAGATTTTCTGGAAGTAAAATATGTAGCGAAAAATATCGGCGGGTAATTTTTCTCTACGGCGGATGTTTGACATTATTTGTCAGACATCCGCTTTTTCTGCTTTCCCCGCCCCACTCTTTAGTTCGTGCGCCGGATTCTGACCCACGGACGGCCGTTTTCCCACGTAATATGAAGAGGCACCTGGAAAACCTGTTCCAGATTTTTTTCGGTAAGTACCTCCTCTTTTTTCCCGGAAGCCGTAATCGATCCTTCCTTCAGCAGCACAGCATGGGTCACCGGTGGAATAATTTCTTCCAGATGGTGGCTGACGTAAATAACGGTCGGGCCGCTGCTTCCCATCATTTCTTCAAGCGTATTAAGCAGTTCCTCCCTGGCATAAAGATCGAGCCCGGAGCACGGTTCGTCCAGGATCATAAGACGGGGATCTGCCATCCATGCCCTTGCAAGTATGGTCTTCTTTCTCCCTGGGAAAAATGGGCAAGAGGTTCATCCTCCAAATGAGCAATACGGAATTTAGCGAGCAGTTCCCGGGCTTTTTCCACATCCGCTTCAGTAACCGGTTCATAAAGGCCGATGGATGCGTGCCTTCCGCTCAGGACAATATCAAGTGCAGAGGCCTGAATATGTCCTTCGTACTGCTGCTCCACCGCCTGGCTGACCCAGCCGATCTGTTTTTTCACGTCCGGCATATACGTTTTCCCGTAACGATTCCCGAGAATATCAACAGGGCCGCTTCCGGCTTTCGGCCACATGGAGCCTGCAATAACTTTCAGCAGTGTCGTTTTTCCTGATCCGTTCAGACCGAGCACACCCCAGTGCTCCCCTTTATGTATTTCCCAGTTAACATTTTTTACGAGTTTTTTCCCGCTTCGCTGCACGGTAACATCCTGCAGAGAGATAATTTTTTCTGTCAACGGCCCCACTCCTTTTTCTTTTTATCTTACCCTATGTATTTTGTATAGAAAAGTGACAGGAAAAAAGCTTTATTTTTCAATAGATCAAGTTATCTTCTTTCAATTCTGTGATTTTTTATGCAATTAGCGGTAAAATGAAAAAAGCATTGTCCGGGAAGAGGTTGTTTTACTCATGCATATTTTTATTCAGGTTGTCCTGCCCGTACTTCTGATCTTCGGGGCGGGATTCGCCATTCAGAAGTGGAAGAAGGTTGATATTAAACCGGTCTCCGTTGTAGCTCTCTACGTAGCGACACCGGCGCTCGTTTTTCAGACGTTTCACGAAGCAGAAATCGACGGTCAGTATCTGCTGATGGTTGTCTTTGCGTTTGCTCTTTTATTTTCTCTCATTCTTTTCAACAAAATTCTGGCAAAAGCTTTCGGTAAATCGGAGAAGAAAGAAAGCGGATGGATTCTTTCCACGGCCTTTATGAATGCCGGAAACTACGGCGCACCGATTATTTTATTTGCCTACGGACAGGAAGGTTTCGCCTACGCCGTATCCTTTATGGTTCTGCAGTCGATTATCATGAACGTTTTCGGTGTTTACTATGCAGCAAAAGGTTATGCAGGAGCACGTTACGCATTAAAAAGTATTTTAAGCATGCCGGTGACTTATGCGCTCCTTCTTGCTGTCTTTTTTCAAATGATGCCTTTTTCCATGCCGGAAAACCTGATGGGGAGCATTGATATCGTCGCCGCTTCCGCCATCCCGCTCGTTATGATTATTCTAGGTATGCAGCTCGCCAACATGGAGCTCGGACATTTCGACTGGCCGTCGGTTTCCTACGGCGTCACAGTACGGCTTTTTGTTTCTCCGTTTATAGCCTACGTACTGACTGTTATACTGCCGGTCGATCCGCTTCTTGCGAAAGTGCTGATCGTATCTGCGGCTATGCCGTCTGCTGCCACGATCGTTATGATGGCCGTACAGTTTGATAACCAGCCGAAATATGTGTCGAGTGTGACGCTCGTTTCGACCCTGTTAAGCGTCATCACCATTACCGTCCTGCTGACGATTCTTAACTGAGGAATACGGGTAGGCTGAACAAATGCCGCTGAAAGCGCGAAAATGCTTTCAGCGGTTTTTTTGATTCTGCGCCGGCTTCAGAGACTGAGCGTTTTAAAGACCAGGCAAAAAGAACTTCCTGAAGATTAATCGGGGATTTATAATGATTAATTCGTCGTTGTACGGATCTTATAAAGATTAAAAGCTGCCTGTAATGATTAATAACCTTCTTAATGACAAAACGTCCGGCTATAATGATTAAACCGATCTCATTAACTCTCCGGCCCCCTAATTCCTTTGGACAAAGTAAGACCAGTTCCTTATACTAAGTAAAACCAAAGGAGGTGAACCGGGATGGGGGATAAAGAAGGAGCGATCGAAGAACTCAAAAAGAAATATG
>NZ_PZJJ01000027.1 GCF_003044065.1 Alkalicoccus saliphilus | reverse complement strand
ATATTTCTTTTTGAGTTCTTCGATCGCTCCTTCTTTATCACCCATCCCGGTTCACCTCCTTTGGTTTTACTTAGTATAAGGAACTGGTCTTACTTTGTCCAAAGGAATTAGGGGGCCGGAGAGTTATAAGGGCGTGATTAATCTTTGTAAGCTTTTGTCACCGGTGAATTAATCATTATACACCCGCCATTAATCTTCAGAAAGGTTATCTCGGGGCCGGGTTCCCGATACTCCACTCGTCCGTTATTTATGAAATAATATAATCATCCGGCCAGAAACCATCGGGACTACTATGCAAAAAGAGGAGAGAACTATGAAAAATGCCATTCGAAAACAGCTTTTTGAAAGTGTAGATACCAACTATCAAAAATTTGCGGCTTCACTGATACCAAATGTCGATAACGTGCTGGGTGTAAGGCTGCCGGAACTTCGAAAAATCGCCAAAGAAACAGCCAAAAAGGACTGGCGCACATATCTTGAAGAAAACGAAGATGAATACTTTGAAGAAACGATGCTTCAGGGCATGATTATTGGATACGCAGACGCCGAAGTGGAAGACAAGCTGTATTACGTTGCAGCTTTCGTTCCCAAAATTAATAACTGGTCCGTATGTGACAGCTTCTGCTCCAGCCTTAAATTCACCAAGAATAATAAAGAGCGCGTCTGGAAGTTTATTCAGCCGTATTTAGTTTCTGAAAGAGAATATGAGGTGCGTTTCGGCGTTGTTATGCTTTTGAATTTTTACGTGGAGGAGAATTATTTAGATAGTGTCTTAAATCACCTGGACCAGATAAACCATGAAGGGTTTTATGCAAAAATGGCCGTGGCCTGGGCGGTATCGATTTGTTACATCAAATTTCCGGACAGCACCGGGGAATTTTTGAAAAACAATACGTTGGATGATTTTACGCACAATAAATCTTTGCAGAAAATTACAGAATCCACGCGTGTCAGTAAGGAAACGAAAATGTCTATCCGGAAAATGAAACGGCGCTGAAAAAGAGGTTATCGTTCAATTCATGAAAATCTCTTCAGAGAATACGTATAGGTAAAATCAGGCGAAAAACGCAGGCGGGGCATTTGGAGCTCCGTCTGCGTTTTTAGCATTAAAAATTAATAGCAAAATAAAAAAAGCTCAAGAAGCTTATCCGTACCTAATCATATAACACATATCTTAAAATATACCAAAATCGAATATTATGACGGTTTTTCCTTTCGTGGCGGGGTTTTAAGAGTGTTTAAGAAGCCTGGTGATCAAAAATTAATTATAAAAAATTAAGGTGCCGAATGCAGGGCCCTGGTTTATCCATACTATAGTAGCGTGCGAGCCGGAGACTGCAGGGAAACCATTATTTACTTATGTTCTGCTCACCCATTAACACGAAAAATAAAATATACCAAAATCGAATATTTAGTCAACTTTTCCTATTATGACAGTGTTTTAAGAGTGCTCAACGAAGTTTAAGGCCAAAACATTTAAAAATTAAACGGTAAATCTACTGCCATGCAAGTTTCCTGATTTAAGAAATGAAGGTAAGAGCGGGCAGATAGTTCATTAACATAAAAATAAAAATATACCAAAATCGAATATTATACCGATTTTTACTGGTGTGACGGTATTTAAAGGGGATTTAAGGAAAATCATAGCTAAAAAAATTTATAAATAAATTTAAACAGTAATTATAGGACGCTCGAAAGTCCACAGATCCAGAGAAGAAATGGAGACTGGGAAGCATTATTTGTCCGCAAAATTTCACCTCTATATAACACAATAAAAGAAATATACCAAAATCGAATATTAAGTCGGTTTTTCCTGTCATAGCGGGCATTTAAGGTGTTTAGAGAACTTCATAACCGAAAAAAATATTTTCAAAAGAAATTTAAATCAGGGATGTGGCTTCCTTAAGATTCTTGCTGAAAATACAGATACTGTGAGAGTGGGCACTTATATTTTCGCCTTTTAACACAATAAATAAAATATACCAAAATCGAATATTATACCGATTTTCCTTGATGTGAAGGTATTTAAAGAGTGTGCAGGGGGATTCGATCTGTAAATTTTATAAAGAAATTTAATTAATAATTAAGGGACTCTCGAAAGTCCATAGTTTAAGACTGGAAATGGAGACCGGGTGGCTGTGAAATTTTTATCTTCATAACACAAAATAATAAATATACCAAAATCGAATATAAAGTCTATTTTTCCTGTCATGACAGTGTTTTAAAGTGATTAGAGAAATTTGAGGCTAAAAATATTTAAAAATAAACGTAGGATCTACTGCCCTGTAAGCCTCTTTATATCAGAAGTGGAGGCGAGAGCTGGTGCAGAGAATTCATTAACATAAATATAGAAATATACCAAAATCGAATATTATATCAATTTTCCCTGGTGTAACAGCGTTTTAAAGTGTTAGTGGAGATTGACGAAATAAAAAATTAATCATAGGGCACTCGGGGGTCTGTAGTTAAAGAAAAATGTTAGGGTGGGAAATCTCAGTTATTCGAAAAAAGACTAAATATTATAACATAAAATTATAAATATACCAAAATCGAATATTACGCCGATTTTCCCCTCTGTGGCGGGCATTCAAGGTGTTTAGGGGAACTTCATAACCGAAAAATTTTTAAAAATAAATATAATTGAAGGATGTGTCTCCTTGAAAATATGGCAGCGGCAGCTTGGGTGATTATCTATTCGTCATTTAACATAAAACGTTAAATATACCAAAATCGAATATTTTGTGGATTTTTCCTTTCGTGGCGGGGTTTCAGGTTGTTCAGGGGATTTGTTGTTCAAAAAAAATTTATGAAAAATTTGAACGGCAAACGTGCTGTTCCCGGAATGTCCATGATGTAGAAATTCTACTGTCCGTTTTTTGGACATATCTCCTCCTTAAGCTAAGAAATAAAAGCTGGTTTTCTTTATCTATAAAAAAGTTTTTCCTTTTCACTACTCTGTCCGCAGTAAATGTGGGAATGATCATCTTTCCTTTTAAAAAACTGGTACGGAAATTGCATTATTTATTAGTGGGAACAGTGAAATATTTAATAGGAGGGGAAAAAAATGAATATTAATGATTCCATTGCGGTAGTAACAGGCGGTGCTTCCGGACTCGGTGAGGCCGTAGTGAGAAATATTATCGGAAATCGTGGCAGAGCGGCAATTTTGGATTTAAATACCGAAAAAGGAGAAAACTTAGCAGAGGAGTTAGGCGAAAACGTTATTTTTATTGAAACGGATGTGACAGATGAAGATAGTGTTCAGCAAGCTTTGACACAAACGATAGACAAGTTTGGATCCATTAACACAGTAGTAAACTGTGCGGGACTCGGCGTGGCGAAAAAAGTGTACGGCAGGAAGGGAGTGCACGATCTGCAGTCATTTACTAAAGTAATCCAGGTGAACTTAATAGGAACTTTTAATGTAATAAGGCTGGCAGCGGAACATATGGCAAATAATAAGTTACTTGAAAAGGGGAAAGAAGGAGTAATTATTAATACGGCATCTGTGGCCGCTTTTGAAGGTCAGATCGGACAGGCTGCCTACAGCGCTTCCAAAGGTGGAATCGTCGGCTTAACATTACCAACAGCCCGTGAACTCGCTGTCCACGGAATAAGAGTAATGGCGATTGCCCCTGGAATATTTAATACGCCGATGTTTTCCTCCCTTCCTGAAGAAGCAAAAGATGCTTTAGGAGCGATGACGCCATACCCTTCCCGCCTTGGCGAACCAGCTGAGTACGCTAAGTTAGCCCAGTCCATCATCGAAAATTCCATGCTGAATGGAGAAGTAATCCGGCTTGACGGAGCGATCAGAATGCAGCCAAAATAATAATTTGATTAAAAACAGAGAGATCAATAAGTCTCTCTGTTTTTTTATTATAGTAATCGGATTCATCATAGTTTTTAATAGGAAGGCTATTTTAAAGTTTCTGGTGGAAGTAAGTGTTTCTGTACCTCTTTCTTTCTTCGACTGCCGCAGAAAAACGGCAGGTCTTAAGCAGAGTTTTTCCTGTTCTCATCAACATCGATTTAACAGAAAAAATGAACAAGTGTTATTAATTTTTCTGTATCTCATAAAGATATTAATAATTGATCGCAGTGAAGAATGGCGACTCCCGGAGGATGAAGCGCAGTCTGAGGATCCACTTTTGCGAAAGAATTTTTTCGCGAAAGTTAGCTGAAGACAAGCCCTCGGGAAAGCGTCCATTGGAAACGGAGATCTCTTCACCCACTCGTGTCGTGCATTTCCAGATGTACAAAGAATTCTCCCTGTAAATAATAATTTAATTCTTACCGGAAAAGCTGCAGAAACATTCTAATGAAAGCGATTTCTTTGTTATAATATGGTAGGAGAGAAGTTGCAAAGGAGGGTGGTAATGTGGCTGACCTGAAAGAAATAATGACACCCGTTCATCGTACAATAAATAAAACGGCTTCCTTGAATGAAGCGGTGGAAATAATGAATGAAACAAAGTGGAATATCATTCCTGTGACGGACTCTGATGGGAAGCTTGAAGGGGTTTTTACAAAAAGCAGACTGTTTCAAATGGTACTGGAGGAGAAAGCACTTACTGAACCCATTGGAGCGTACATAAAAAAAGATACAGTTACTATTTCCCATACTGCTTCCTATGAGTATCTGAAAGAAATAGTGGAAAAAAGCGAGGTAGGGACAGGAATTGTAGTAGACAGCGACGAGCGTGTGATCGGCCTGCTGAGAAAAACGGATATGGTAAAAGCACTGCTCCGCTCTTCCAACATGCTGAAAGAGCAGCTGGAAACGATTTTAGAAAGCTCACAGCTTGGCGTAGTAATGACTGACGGAGAAAAGAGAATCATTTATGTGAATGATAAATTTTCCTCTATGAGTAAACAAACGAAAGAAGATCTGGCCGGTCAGTCTTTTCCTGTTCTTTTCCCAAAGGTAAATACAAACATTGAAAATTCAAGTTATGTACCGAAAGTGTCTGTAGGAGAAGACCAGACAATGCTCCGGCTGTCCAGATATAAAACAGTAACCGGGTCAAAAGGGATGATCGCGCTGTTTCAGACTACGACGGAAGTAGAGCAGATGGCGGAAGAACTGCAGACAGTGAAAAATTTAAAACAGACGCTGGATACGGCTATTGATTCGGCTTATGACGGCATGCTGATGATTAACACTAAAAACAAAGTGACGATGGCCAGTCCGCCGCTTTTGGATTTATTTAATTTAAACCGGGAGCAGCTGCTCCACAAATCTATCAATAAAGTACTGCCACAGTTAAATTTAGGTACGGTTTTTAAATCAGGAGAAGCCGAGCTGAGTGATTTCATGGAGATAAACGGGATTAAGTATATCATTAATAAGATCCCAATTAAGCAGGACGGAGAGATAATAGGCGTCTTAGGTAAAGTGATGTTCCGGCAGTTAAACGAAGTGAGTGCATTACTGAAGAAAATAGAAAAGGTCGAAAATAAGGCAGCCTATTATCAAAAACAATTACAGCAGTCAGAGACGTCCCGTTTTACGTGGGATCAAATTATCAGCAATGATCCATATGTAGAAAAATTGAAAAAAAGTGCAGATAAAGCAGCGAAAGGACGATCCACTGTTTTAATACGCGGTGAAAGCGGCACGGGAAAAGAGCTGTTTGCCCACGCCATTCACAGCAGCAGTGTACGGAGGGACGGGAAATTTGTCATCGTCAACTGTGCAGCGATACCGGAACACCTCCTTGAGTCAGAGTTTTTTGGATATGAGGACGGAGCATTTACAGGTGCCAGGCAGAAAGGGAAAATCGGAAAATTCGACCTGGCGGATGGGGGCACACTTTTTCTGGATGAAATCGGTGACATGTCCTATGGGCTGCAGTCGAAATTACTGCGGGTGCTGCAGGAGCGTGAATTTTACCGTGTAGGTGGAACGGAGCGGGTGCATGTAGACGTACGGATTATTGCTGCTACAAACCGGCCGCTCGAAGAAATGGTGGAAACGGGCGAATTTCGTGAAGACTTATACTACAGATTAAACGTTATTTCTCTGCAGATCCCTCCTCTGCGGGAACGTAAGAACGATATTCTTTTATTAACAGAAGTATTAATGGAAAGTTTAAACCGCATGCTTGGCTCCAGTATTACCGGAATAGAGGAAGAAGCGCAGCATGTACTGATCAATTATGACTGGCCGGGAAATGTAAGGGAGTTAAGAAACGTGTTGGAACGGGCGATGACGTTTGCGGAAAACGGCAAAATACAGGTGGAAGATATCACGGAATACATCGTTGATAAAGTAAAGCAGGCAGGTAATGGGGATCCATCCATCAAGATGGCAGCATCGGCTGAACGTACTGCGGTTGAAAAAGCAATTTTTGCAGCGGACGGAAATAAAACAAAAGCAGCCCGTCTGTTAGGTATCAGCCGTTCAGGTTTATACGAAAAACTAAAAAAATACCAATTGCAGTAAAGTGTCCATATTATGGACGCTTTTTTTCTTTGTTGTTTTATTTTACTGCAGTATAAAACAGGGAGCAGCAAATTATTAATGGCGGGAGTCTCGGATGATTTGAGTGAAATTCCCGTTAACAAAGCGGAGTCAGCCGGCTGAGTGTCCGTGAGAAAACGGGAGGATTATCATTTCAAATTATTGGCATAGTACTTGCATAATAAATAATATGTATCCGCTTACATTTGAACTCTTTCGTAAAAATATTGATAACAATGACAAACTGAAAGGAGGCAGACGATTGGACATTGGCTCCTACTTATCAGTAAACGCCCGTAACTTTGGTGAAAGACCTGCTCTCAGCTGTGAAGGAAGAGACTACAGCTATTTTCAGTTTAACGAGGAGGTGAATAAATTAGCCCATGGACTGCTTCATCATACAAATATTAATAAGGGTGAAAAAGCCGCCTTACTCATGAAAAACTCGGATTACTTTGTCTTTGCCTATTTCGCACTGGCTAAACTGGGAGCGGTCATCGTACCGGTGAATTTCAGGCTGACAAAAGACGAAGTGCAGTATATTTTTCAGCAGTCTGAAACCGCTGTCGTTATCGGCGATGAAGCATTCGGTGAATTGATTGAGGAAGCATCCAAAAATACAACGATCCGCTCGATCATTACGACAGGAAAACCGAAAGTCCCGACTCATCTCTCCTACAGTTACGTTTTATCGAAGAAAAAAGAAAATCCGGAATTGGAAGTTGCTGAAACGGATGACCTGGAAATTTTGTATACGTCCGGCACAACCGGGAAACCGAAAGGAGCATTGTTTGATCACCGCCGCATATTTAATGTCGGTTTAACGATGATAACAGGGATGGAGATTAATCAGCATGACAGGTTTCTGCATATTGCACCGCTTTTTCATTCGGTTCAGCTGAATCTGTTCCTCGTATCAGGGGTAATTTTAGGGGCCTATCATGTTATTCACCGGGACTTTGATCCAATTAAAACACTGGAAGCGATTGAGGAGCATAAAATCACTCATTTCTTTGGCGTTCCGGCGATGTATAATTTTCTGCTGCAGGTTCCGAATGCACAACATTACGATTTGTCGTCGATCAAGCGCTGCGGCTATGGAGCGGCTCCCATGGCCCCGGAAATCATCAGCCGGAGTATGAAGCTGTTTCAAACAGACCGATTCTTTAACTTATGCGGCTTAACCGAAGCGGGCCCGGGAGGCATACTTCTCGATCCTGAAGGACACAAAAAGCACCTCGGCAAGGGTGGGAAGCCTTTTTTTATGACGGAAGCACGGGTCGTTGATGACACGGGGGAGGACGTGAAACCCGGGTCAGTCGGTGAATTTATTCTCCGCGGGGAAACGATTATGAAAGAGTACTACCGGAAACCGGAAGAAACGAAAAAAGCATTGAGAAATGGATGGCTTCATACAGGGGACCTGGCTGTTAAGGATGACGAAGGATTTATCACGTTAGTCGACCGGAAAAAGGATATGATCATTTCCGGTGGGGAAAATGTATATTCTATCGAAGTGGAAAACGTCCTGTACGAGCATCCTTATGTAATCGACGCAGCCACGATCGGCCTCCCCGATGAAGTGTGGGGGGAAGCAGTGACGGCTGTTGTTGTCCCGAAAGAAGGAGCCGTTATTGACGCACAGGAGCTTAAGCAGTTCTGCAGAAAGAAACTCGCGGGATATAAAGTGCCACGGGAAATTATTATTGAACAGCAGCTCCCGAGAAACGCTTCAGGGAAAATTTTAAAATACCAGCTGCGGACGAAGTTTCAGAAAGCAGAAGCTGAATAATAGTCAGCTGTTTTGGAAAAAGCGGAGCGTGCTTTTTAAGTAAGAGAGCAATTCGTTTATTAAGCTGAAACTCTTTTATTGTAATGGGTGCCTTGAAAAAAATGAACGTCTGCTTTCGTTACCATGGAGAGGCTTTCCAAGCGGTCCGGCATCAGCTAATTCCATTCTCCTCTAGTCGAATGGAATGGATCTTCGGCTCGGCCTTGCTCGCTCTGGAGTCCCTCCATGTTCACTATAGCTTATTATGAAAAAAGACTGCTCATAATCACGCTTCGTTCTATCTGTTTGGATAGGAGAAAACCTTACTGGAGAAGGACCTTATTATTTGTCCAGGTGCAGTGATTGTACATGAGTGTTTCTGTCAAAGCTCCGGGTTCGCCTGCGGCTGTCCTCCGTTTGGGAGTATCTGTGGGCTTCCACAAGCGTCTCTGCCCGGGCATCGGTTTTAAGGAAGAAAGAACAGCGTTCATGAAAAGTAGAACTTTTCTTTTACTGTGAAAAAACGAAGCGGAAACCGGCGGACGCCTGTGGAAGAAGGAGATTGGAAGATCCCGCAGGGCGCAGCCTATCCGAAAATCTCCTCCATAGCAGGCCTGCCGGTTGATAGGGAAGTTTCCTTCAGTAATAACCAGTAAACTTTAACCTATATACATTGAACTTAATATGTATATAGACAGTATGTTTGACCTTGAAAGTAGTCTTCCTTATTAAAGTGCTATCCTTTTGAACGTCAGAGAGTTCCTGCCGGAAGAAACAGATAAGGAGCACAGGCCGCTGGAGAGCTATGGGGCGACTCCGGGGCGAATGAGGTCGAGTCGAAGATCCATCCCGCCCGACCTTAGGGAGGAAGGGATTAGCTGAGGCCGGCCCGCCCGGAAAGCTTCCCCATAGAAACGAAAGCGAGTCGTTACAGAAGCGATACCTGATTATTAAGTTCAACATATTTAGCTGCTATTTGAATCGAAATCGAATGAAATATTGTCGCACTATGTTGTTTAACTTTACTAACTTATTAAAAGACAGATTGGAGATAGGAAAATGGAGCATGCTTATTTAACGGAAGACCACGATATTTTCCGGAAAGGACTGCGTAAGTTTTTAGAACAGGAGGCATATCCTTACTATGAGAAATGGGAAGAGCAGCGTATGATTCCTCGTTCTTTCTGGGAGAAGATGGGGGAGCAGGGGTTTCTTTGTCCCGATATAGACGAAAAATATGGCGGTTCAGGTGTGGACTGGGGCTTTTCAGTAGTTATTAATGAAGAACTGGAGAGGGTCGGAACGAGCATGATCGGCCTCAGCCTTCATAACGACATTGTCATTCCCTACATCACGAGTTACGGGACAGAAGAACAGAAACAGCGCTGGCTGCCGAAAAGTGCTTCCGGCGAAGCAATCACTGCCCTTGCCATGACCGAGCCTGGTACAGGTTCTGACGTGGCTAATATAAAAACGACAGCTATTCTGGAAGGAGATCATTACCGATTAAACGGCCAGAAAACTTTTATAACGAATGGTATTCATTCCGATTTAGTTCTTGTTGCCTGTAAAACAGATCCGCAGGCGGAACCAAAGCATAAAGGGGTGAGCCTGCTTATCGTGGCACGTGACACTCCGGGCTTTTCCAGAGGCAGAAAATTAAATAAAGTCGGCTGCCACAGCCAGGATACAGCAGAGCTGATTTTTGAAGACTGCCTTGTGCCGAAAGAAAATTTGATAGGGGAAGAAGGAAAGGGCTTTAAATACTTAATGGAAAAACTTCAGCAGGAACGGCTTCTCGTTGCGATTTCAGCGCAGGTTTCTGCCGAAAAGATGCTTGAAATGACAAAGGAATACGTGAAATCGAGAAAAGCATTCGGACAGCCGGTAAGTAAATTTCAAAACACCCAGTTCAAGCTGGTGGAGCTGGCTACAGATATTGACATGGGAAGAGTATACCTGGACCAGCTTATCGCCAAACATATGGCAGGGGAAGATATTGTTACACAGGTGTCGATGGCCAAGTGGAAATCCACGGAAGTACTTAACGAAACGGCCGCACAGTGCATGAAGTTACACGGGGGCTACGGTTATATGGAAGAATACGAAATTGCAAGGCGCTTCAAAGACGCCCCGGTCGCAGCAATATACGCCGGAACAAATGAAATTATGAAAACAATCATCGCAAAAAATATGGGGTTATAAAAAACAAAGTAAAAGGAGATTTTTATGATGAGAGAAGCTGTCATTGTGGAAGCAGTCCGGACACCGGTAGGAAAAAGAAAAGGAACACTGCAGCATATCCGTCCGGATGAATTAGCAGCCATTGTGCTGAAAGAAGTAGTGCAGCGCGCGGGCATCTCCGCTGAGCAGGTGGAAGATGTCATTATGGGATGTGTCACGCAGTCCGGCGAACAGGCCGGGGACATAGGAAGAGTCGCAGCGCTTATAGCCGGCTTTCCAAATAAAGTGCCGGGAACAACGATCGACCGGCAGTGCGGCTCCAGCCAGCAGGCTGTTCATTTTGCTTCCCAGGCTATTTTGAGCGGCGACATGGATATCGTGATTGCGGCCGGTGTGGAAAATATGTCCCGAGTACCTATGGGATCCAATTACCAGGAAGCCCCGTTAAGTGAAGAATTAAAAAAACGTCATGAAATCATTCACCAGGGTCTGTCGGCTGAACGAATAGCCGAAAAGTGGAGCTTCACCCGTGATCAATTGGATCAATTCTCATTGGAAAGTCATGAAAAAGCTGTTCAGGCGCAGCAGGAAGGACGGTTTAAAAAAGAAATCGTACCCGTAGAAGTGACTCTTCCCGACGGCTCCACCGTGACGCTTCGTGAAGATGAAGGGACGAGAAAAGATACGTCGAGGGAAAAATTAAGCAGCCTGCAGCCCTCGTTTGATAAAGACGGCGTGATTCACCCGGGAAACTCCAGCCAGATCAGTGATGGAGCCGGGGCCGTCCTGATTATGTCACGGGAGAAAGCCGAAGAACTCGGATTAAAGCCCCGCGCTAAAATCAGTACGAGAGTCGTCGTCGGTTCAGATCCTACGCTGATGCTGACAGGGCCTATTCCGGCAACGGACCTCGCGCTGAAAAAAGCAGGGCTGGCGATCAATGACATTGACGTATTTGAAGTAAATGAGGCCTTTTCTTCGGTGCCGCTTGCATGGCTTGAAGAAACAGAAGCAGATCCGCAGAAACTGAATCCTAATGGAGGAGCGATTGCTTTGGGACATCCTCTTGGGGCAAGCGGTGTCCGGTTAATGATTTCCATGCTTCATGAGCTTGAAAGAACTGGAGGACGTACCGGTCTGCAGACGATGTGTGAAGGGCATGGGATGGCTAACGCCACTATTATTGAAAGGATCGATTAATGCTCGACTGGACAAGCTGCAATTGAATTCGTCGGAAAATTCAGTACTTATAAAAGAGGTGGGAATAAATGACATACGAAGATTTTTCAGAAGGACAGCTGTTCCAGACACCCGCGGTCTTTATGACAAAAGAAGAAATTATGACATTTGCCGACCAGTACGATCCTCAATACTTTCATGTTGATGAAAAGCGCGCAGACAAAAGTCATTTTAACGACATTATTGCTTCCGGCTTTCATACGATAGGGAAAGTCTGGGCCGAGTTTATTAAATTGGATGTGCTTGGAGAAGACTGCATCGGCGGTTTAGGAGCGGATGAGATCCGGTGGAAGAGACCCGTGTATCCGAAAGATTATTTGAAGGCGGACATTCAGGTGACCAAAATAGCAGCTGATGATCAAAAAAACAGAGGCGTTGTCACCTTATATTTTGATGTGAAAAACCAGAAGGAGAAAACAGTTTTGACATTTTTTACGGATGTCGTAGTGGCAGGTTCCCGTGAGCAGTCAAATTAAAAAGTGGAGGGGAAAATTATGTCTACAACAATTGGTACATTATTTGAGCAGACGGTCCAGAAGTACCCTGATAAGGAAGCCCTGTATTATGTTCAGAAAAATATCCGGTACAGCTACAAAGAATGGGACCGGCAGATTAACAAATCAGCCAATGCTCTAATAAAGGCCGGAGTTAATAAGGGAGACCGTGTATCGACATTTTTATTCAATACCGAGGAGCTCGCAACTGTTTACTTTGCCTGTGCAAAAATCGGGGCGGTGTTTAATCCGGTTAACTTCCGTCTGTCCGCTGAGGAACTGAAGTTTATTTTAGAAGACGCGGAGCCGAAGGTCGTTCTATTTGAAAAAGCACTGTTAAAACAAGTGGAAGCGATTCACGCGGAACTCCCGGAAACTTCCTTCTGGTTTGTAGATCAGGAAGTGCCGGATTTCGCAGCAGATTATCATAACGAAGTTGAAAGTGCCCGTGACACCCGCCCGGATATGGAGGTGAATGAAGATGACCTCTACGCCATTATGTACACGAGCGGTACGACAGGCCGTCCGAAAGGGGTGATGCACCGCCATAGGGAGATGGTGGAGCAGAGTCTAATTTTAATATCCGGTACGAAACTTACAGCGAATGACAGGGGACTCGTTACCGCGCCGATGTTTCACTGCGCAGAACTTCATTGTGCTTTCCTTCCGAGAGTCCATATCGGGGCGTCGAATGTTATCACCCATCACTTTGAGCCAAAACAGACACTGCAGCTGATAGAAGAGGAGAAAATTTCTATCTTTTTCTCTGCGCCCACCATGTGGAATATGATGCTTCAGGAAGATCTGTCCAACTATAATCTGAAGTCTTTACGTTTAGGTTTGTACGGAGCAGCGCCGATGGCACCGGCGCTCGTCCACAAAATTCATGAAAAGTTTCAAACGAGCTTGATTCAGGCTTACGGTATGACGGAAATGGGGCCTGCAGTCACTTTTTTAACGGAAGATGAACAGATAACAAAAGCCGGGGCAGCCGGGAAAGCTATTTTAAATCATGAAATCCGTGTTGTACGGCCAAGAGAAGGAGGAAGGTCTGAACCGGATGATACCGTTGAGCCGGGGGAAAACGGAGAAATCATTGTCCGGGGACCGTGCGTTATGCCGGGGTATTTTAATCGGGAAGATGCCACGAAAAACGCTCTTTACGAAGGATGGTATTATTCCGGAGACATTGGAAACTTTGATGAAGACGGGTATTTGTGGATTGCTGACAGAGTGGATGACATGATAATCAGCGGCGGTGAAAACATTTATCCCCGGGAAGTCGAGGATGTTCTCTATACGCATCCTGGGATCCTTGATGCGGCGGTGATAGGGGAGCCTGATGAAACGTGGGGGGAAAAGGTAACAGCAATCATCGTGAAAAAGGATCCGGATCTCACCGAGGAAAAGTTGGACGAATACTGCAGGGACAGTGCAGCTTTAGCCGGGTATAAAAGACCGCGGCGCTATATTTTTATGGAGGAGCTTCCGAGGAATGCGAGCGGGAAAATGCAGAAATTTCTGTTGAGAAAAAAACTGGAGGAAGCAGCATCAAGAGGATAAATGATTGAAGGGACTGCTGAGCTGCATCTTTAAAAGAGAAAGGAGCATGTACATGCTTGATGGTTTACGAGTCATTGATTTCTCCTTCTATCTGCCGGGGCCGTATGCAACGCTTCGTTTAGCAGATCTTGGTGCAGAAATTATCAAAGTAGAGCCGCCAGCTGGAGACCCGGCCCGGAGCATGGGGGGTAAAAAAGATGGTACGGGTCTTGTTTTTCTCGCAAATAACCGCAGTAAAAAAAGCATTACCTTAAATTTAAAAGACACGGACGATCAGGAAACAGCGAGAAGTTTAATTAAAAGTGCCGATGTGGTTATTGAAAGCTTCCGGCCGGGAATTTCCAAAAAACTCGGCATTGATTACCGGCGTGTCAAACAAGAGAACCCCTCCCTGATTTACTGTTCTATTTCCGGATACGGACAGTCCGGGGAAATGAGTTCTCTCGGCAGTCACGACTTAAATTATATGGCTTTAAGCGGAGCTCTGGCCCAGTTAAAATCAAAAAGCGGGGAACCAGTTGATCCTACGAATACATTTGCTGATCTGATCGGCGGCATTGCAGCGAATGAAGCCATTTTAAGTGCTCTGCTGAAAAAAGAACGTACAGGAGAAGGGAGTTATATCGACCTCGCTATTACCGATGTGATGGCTTCCTTTATGACCAATCATCTCCTGTATGATCAGGAAAAGGGGAAGCAGGACGGGATTTCCCTTCTTGGAGGGGAAGTTGTTTCTTATAAAATTTATCAAACGAAAGATGAACGTTTCGTCAGTCTCGCCGCGCTGGAAAAGAAATTCTGGATTAACTTTTGTGAAGGTGTCGGAAGAAAGGATCTGATCGGGAAACATTTAGCTTCTGCAGAAGAAAAGAACGCTGCTTTCCAGGAAATGAAAGAATTATTTGCAGGGAGAAGTTTAAAAGAGTGGACAGAATTCGGCCTGGCAACAGACTGCTGCTTAACACCGGTATTGGAAACAAAGGAGCTGGCTGATTCTGTTTACTTTAGAGGAAGAGGAAGATTCACGGATACAGAGTGGGGTCTCAAGCAGGTACTGACACAGCCCGAACCTTCCTTGAAACAGGCCTCACCTCCGCCCGAATTAGGAGAGCATTCAAAAGAAATAAATGATCTGCTGAATAAAACGGTCGTACCGTGTAAAAAATAGGGGATAGCTTTAAGAGAGCAGTTGAAAGTTTACCCAATTCAATAAAAAACACTGAGGGACAGGGTTATTCCTGCCCCTCACTTCTTTAGTGTAATTGGAAAGCATCTTACCGCCTTTTCACATTATAAATGTTCTGCTAATGTAAATAATGAGGTGATCAAATGCTCGGTATGCCAAAAGGAGAAATCCTTCTCGTTCCATGGTCAAAAGAGTGGGAGAGGGAGTTTTTACAGGAAAAAGAGAAAATCGAAAAGAAGCTTGGTGAACGTATAACCGTAGTTCATCATATTGGCAGTACTGCAGTAGAAAAGTTAAATGCGAAACCGATTATTGATATTGCTGTTGAAGTGGAAGAATTTAAGGACGGGGAAAATTGTATCAGGCCATTAGAAGAGCTCGGCTATACTTATAAAGGAACAGATATTGTGCCGGACAGATATTATTTCAGTAAAGGCGAACCGAGAACGGACCAGATCCATCTGCATGAAAGCGGAAACCCCTACTTGCAGGAGCAGCTCCAGTTCAGAGATCACCTGCGGACAAATGAGCAGGCAAGAATTGACTACGAAGAACTGAAGAAACATCTCGCTTCTGAAGCAGGAGGGGATAAGTATCAGTATAACGAAGGTGAAGACGGCGTTTATTTATAAGATTCTAAATTCAACTCATAATATATAAACTATTTCTGATTCTAATTTGAACAAATAATTACACAAGTCAGTTTTTATAAATAATAACATGCAATAAACTGATGAAAATTTGCAAGTACAGATTTTGTTAAAGAAAAGCCCCTGAAATAACCAAACACTAGTATTTGGTATTATATTTCGTTTAAATTTTATTCTGTGAACAAAATGAACAAAATGCAACTTATGTAAAATAACTGTATATTCTGTTTTTTTGTTTGTTATAATATTCTTTATATTCATATTATAAAGATAATAAATAAAGGAGGTTTTTTTATGAACCAAAAATGTAAGCGCTTTACTAAAGCGGTAGGCATTTCTGTACTTACACTTTCCATTCTCTCAGCATGTGGAGATCCACCAGAGGAACCAAATGATAATGATGGTATGGAAACTAACGAAAATACTGGTGATGCAGAAAATAACACCGTCTCAGAGAACAACGATAATAATGAAGCAGAAGTAAGCGGTGACTGGGAACCTGAAAATGATGTAGAGTACATTGCTCCGGCAGATGCCGGCGGAGGATGGGATACTCTGATAAGGACCACAGCCCAGGTAATTGATCAGGAAGATTTGGCCCCTGTTAATTTCGCTCCGCAGAACATACCAGGAAGCGGGGGGGCTGTTGGTTGGGCGGAAGTAGCTAATTACGATGGAGAACCACAGCCATTGTTCGCTGCAAGTCCACCTATTATTCTTGTTCCTTTGACGGAGACGTCAGAATACGATCATACCGACTTTACGCCGGTAGCTAATTTAATTACAGATTACTCCATAGTGCTCGTAGAGCCGGATTCTGAATACGAAACTATTAATGATCTATTCGAGGATATGGAAGAAGACCCTGGCTCTATTTCCATTGGAGGAGGGTCTGCCGCTGGAAGCATGGATCACATCTCTATTGCCGGTGCGGCAGCAGAGTATGGTCTGAACGCAGGGGATGTAAACTATGTGGCGTTTGCTGGTGGTGGAGAAGCCATGACAAACCTTTTAGGCGGACATGTGGATGTAGTAGTGACAGGAGTTGGTGAATCTACAGGACAAGTTGAATCTGGAGAACTTCGACCAATTGCCTACTCTTCAGAGGAGCCTATTGACTCTCTCGAGGAAGCTGGAGCACAAACGTTTATAGATCAGGATATTGACTATACTTTCGATATCTGGAGAGGAATTATGGGTCCTCCTAATATGCCGGAAGAAGCTGTAGCTTATTACGAGGATATGTATGCAGAAATGATGGAAACTGAAACATGGAGAGAGCAGGCGGATGATTTAGGATGGGTCGATAACTATCAGGACAGCGAAGAGTTTGGAGAATTTTTGGACGAACAGTTTGACCTTTTTGAAGATGTGTTGTCAGATGTAGGTTTAGTTGAATAACTAAATTTAAAGATAAAAAGAATCAGTCCATTTCAGGGATGTTTGGAGAATATTTCAAACATCCCTTGTTTACTTAACTTATGCTTGGAGGTGCTTCTGATGAAATTGACTAGAAAATTACGTCCCAATCAAACGATTGCTATTATCCTGTTTTTATTTTCCTGTTTTTATTTGTACGTTGCTTTTCAAATACCTGTCTATGCTCTGCCACGTCCAATAGATTCAGATCTGTTTCCTCAAATTTTGGGAGGATTAATGTTGTTACTTTCTATTGGGCTTTTCTTCGAAAAAGATGCAGAAACTGACGTCGCTGAGCAAGAAAAAACAAAAGAACATGAATCGTTCTGGGCCCGGCCTAACACCCAGATTGTTGTTACAGCACTAGTTATTGGTGCGTACATCCTGTTATTAGAGAGGGCTGGTTTTGTATTGACCACGTTCGTATTTATTTTTGGTATGACCCGCTATTATGGATATAAAAATTATGTTACTAACTTGATCGTAGCTATTGTGGTCAGTGTAGGTTTCTACATTCTACTCACACGGGGACTTGGAGTGTATCTGCCGCCAGGTCTGCTTCCAGCTTAGAAAAGGGGGGAGTCAATTATGAACGCTTGGGAAAATTTAATGTACGGATTTGAAGTAGCCCTGCAGCCGGAAGCTCTGATGTTTGTATTTATCGGTGTGCTGGCAGGAACAGTAATTGGGATGCTACCGGGCCTTGGCCCAATAAGTGCTCTAGCATTAATGATTCCTGTTACATATGGAATGGATCCCGCCATAGGTATTATTTTAATGGCTGGTGTTTATTATGGAGCAATTTTCGGAGGCTCTACTTCTTCTATTCTTTTAAACGCTCCAGGTGTAGCAGGTACGGTAGCTACTTCTTTTGATGGTTATCCTTTATCAAAGCAAGGGAAAGCCGGTAAAGCGCTGGCCATAGCTGCTTACGCGTCGTTCATTGGGGGAACCATCAGTGTAATTGGATTGATGCTGATTGCCCCGCTGCTTGGTCGCGTCGCAGTTACATTTGGACCTGCAGAATATTTTGCACTAATGGTTTTTGGTTTAACTGCTGTGGTAAGTTTGTCTGACAAATCACTTATAAAAGGGCTAATTGCAGCAGTTTTTGGTGTGATGGTTTCATTAGTGGGGATGGATTTGCAGACCGGTACTGCAAGATATACGTTTGGTAGTGTCAATCTTTTGGATGGAATTGATTTCCTCGTAGTAGCTTTAGGAATTTTTGCGTTAGGTGAAGTATTTGTTCTTCTTAAAAAAAGAACTGGTGCATCTGAACAGAATCCTCTTGGTTCTTTAAAGCTTACGCGTAAGGAAATGAGAGATATAGCCCCTCCTATTGGAAGAAGTTCTATTTTAGGTTTTTTTACAGGAGTTCTGCCAGGAGCAGGAGCTACAATTGGCTCATTCCTAGGTTATTCAATGGAAAAAAGGATTGCGAAAGATGGAGATACTTTCGGAAAGGGTAATATAAAAGGGGTAGCAGCACCTGAAGCTGCTAACAATGCTGCCAGCGGTGGTTCTTTCGTGCCTTTGCTTACTCTTGGAGTTCCGGGGTCAGGTACGACGGCTATTCTTCTTGGGGCTCTGCTTGTTATGGGAGTAACACCAGGCCCTTTAATGCTCGAGGACAGGCCGGATGTGTTCTGGGGAGTAGTAGCCAGTATGTACATTGGTAATGTTTTCTTGTTGATGTTAAATTTACCCCTTATTCCGCTCATATCTAAAATCCTTAATACCCCAAGAGCTATGCTACTCTCACTGATAATTATCTTTTGTATGATTGGAGTATACGGCCTAAGTTTTAATCCATTCGATTTAATGCTTGTTCTTATATTTGGTTTGATTGGTTTCGCGATGCGCATGTATGGATTTCCGGCGGCTCCTCTCATCTTGGCTATGATACTTGGAGCTATTATGGAAGAGAATATGAGGCGTTCATTACAGATTTCTCAAGGGGACTGGATGATATTTATTGATAAACCCGTTTCTTTTTCTCTTTTAATATTAGCAGCTGTTTCTTTATTGCTTCCTTTGATATTAAGATTTATCAAATGGGTCAAGAACAGGTAAATTATAATTTAGGTCTTGAATGCTTAAGAAAGGGGGAAATTGATTTTAATTAAGATCGGAGTCGATATTTATGGTCCGGGCTTTAATAGTAGTGAGCTGCGGTCTGGCCACTGGCTTCATTTTCGATTTTCTGAATGTACCAGCAGGGTGGCTGCTAGGGGCTTTACTTTTTGGTGTTTTTTATGGTCTTTCCCGTTCAGATGTGAAATTCGACGGACTGCCTTTTAAGCTGGCTTTAACTTTAGTAGGAGCAAATATCGGTATATTAATGGAGAGAGAGCTCTTCGGCATAATAAGTACTTATTTTATCCCTTTATTCATAAGCCTAATTCTCACATTTACAGGTAGTTTTTTTCTTGGATGGTTACTGTATAAATGGGCACCTATACTGGATAAGCGTACCGCTTTATTCTGTTGTATTCCGGGCGGAGCATCAGAAATAATCAGTATAAGTGGTGATTACGGAGCAGACAACCGAATTGTAGCGGCATTTCATACGGCGAGAATTACTTTTTTTGTGCTGCTGATCCCTTTGGTTGCAGGGATATGGTCACATGCCGATGAATTTTCTCTGCCTGAGGAAAGTTATCTATTCACGTTTGAACATTTCACATTGTTTTCTATTGTTATTGCAGTGGCAACCTTCTTAAATAATAAGTGGAAAATCCCAGCCGGAGCTCTTCTATACGCGATAATTCTTGGTTTTTTACTAGGAGAATTCGTTTTTGATGTTCGGGAAGTACCTGCTTATGTAGGTGGAATTGGTCAAGGATTGATCGGGGTTATGGTAGGAGTACGCTTTGATAGGAAAACTTTTCTGCGATTGAAACAAATTGGTCTTATTAGTGCCCGAATAATAAGCTTATTTTTAATTTTAGGTTTTCTGTTGGCATATATTTTTTATAGCCTTTCAGAAGCTTCTTACGTTATCAGTTTACTTAGCATAGTACCTGCTGGAGCTGCTGAAATGTCCGCTACTGCTTTTGCACTTGGTTTAGCGCCAACCCTGGTTGCAAGTCTACAGATAGTGAGAGTAATCAGTGTTTTTCTCGCTCTGCCCCTGTTAATAAAGATTATAGAAAGAAGTGATAAGTAACAAAATTCCTTAAAGGTGTATATAAAAGCACCCCGCCTCTTAATAAGGAGGAGATAAATATAATGAAGAAAAGACTGCGTTTGGTAAGGGAGTATTAAGCGGAACCTATAAGAAGCGGTTGGGTAAATTGAAAGCTGAGACTTAAACTGACAGGAGAAGACCTCAGTACAGCGGCTCTAATGTTCTTGCAGATTTGTACTTATCACAGGCGCACAAATACCGCTCCTTCAATTAACAAAAAGAAAGTAATTCAATCGGTAAACTCCTTTATTAATAAAACTGTGATACAATGGAGAAAGTGGATAAATAAGTAAGCGGCCTCAGACCCTGCAGTTTAGTTTTTTGTTTCGATCGAAACATCTTAACTAAGCTGTGGGGTTTTTTCGTGAGTTCATATGGAAAAATATATATTTAATGTAATTAATTTGAAGTAGTGGAATAGATGTTAAAGAAAACAGCTTTAATATACTGCGAGGATAATTTTGGGACGATGGACGGAAAGACGGCGAACGGGCTGATCAGAAGTGCCGGCAACTATACAATTACAGGTGTTATAGACAGTACGAAAACCGGTCAGGATACGGGAGAATACCTGGAAAAGAAAGTGAATTTTATTCCTTTCTTTCAGAATCTGCAGGAAGCAGTCGCCCATCTGGATGCCGTGCCGGATCAATTTATTATCGGGATGGCACCATCTGCCGGACTGTTGAAAGCTGAGGAAAGAAAAGTCGTTATGGAAGCGATGGAGCTCGGGATGAATATCGTCAACCCGCTTCACGAGTTCTTCACGGAAGATGAAGTGTTCATGAATCAGGCCCGAAAGTCCGGAGTGGAAATACAGGATATCCGGAAGCCGCCGGCGAAAAAGGATATGCATTTATTTTCCGGACGCAGTCTGGATATCGAGACGCCGATTGTAGCTGTCCTAGGTACTGATGGTGCGGTAGGAAAGCGGACGACTTCTGTCCTTTTAGAAGAAGCGCTGGAAAAAGAAGGATTGAAAGTCGCGTTCATCGCGACAGGCCAGACTGGGCTCATTCAAGGAAAAAAATACGGTGTAGCGATCGACGCGATTCCTTCCCAGTTTATGACGGGAGAAATTGAACATCAGGTCTTAAGAGCGTACGATGAAATGCAGCCGGATATTATGATCGTAGAAGGACAGGGTGCACTCAGCCACCCGGCGTACATCAGCTCATGTGCGATTATCCGCGGTTCCCGGCCGGGCTCGGTCATTATGCAGCACCCGCCGAAAAGAGAGAATCTCGGAGATTTCAGCTATATACCTATGCCGACGCTGGAAAGTGAAATTGCCTTGATAGAAAGCTTCTCTACTGCAAAAGTAACGGCTGTTTCGATTAATCATGAAAACATGACAGATCAGGAAGTACTTCAAACCATTTCCGATTATGAAGCAAAATACGCGCTGCCAACAACAGACGTACTTCAATTCAGCTGTGATAAGCTAGTCGAAACAATTTTTAAAACATATCCCGAGCTGGAAAAAAAGCGGTCCGCCGTTTACAGTAATTGATCCATCTGTCAGCTCCGAGAGTAGAAGTGGACCTTTCTAAAGTTGCCTATAATGCGGAGCGTGTCGTGCAGCTTTATCATTCAAAAGGCATCCAGATTATGGGGGTCACTAAAGGTGCGGGTGGTTCTCCAGAGGTGGCCGGAGTTTTCTTGAATGCCGGAATAAAAATGCTCGCTGATACTAAGGTGAAAAATTTAGCGGATATGCAGAAAGCAGGTATTAAAGCAGAGTTCGTCCTCTTAAGAACCCCGGGACTGAGCGAAGTGGAGGCGGTGGTAAAGACCGCTGATATTAGTATGAATACAGAGCTCAGCGTATTGAAAGCTCTCTCGAAGGTTTCTTTAAAGCAGGGGAAAATACACCGTGTCGTTCTGATGGTGGAAATGGGGGATCTTCGCGAAGGGATCATGCCGGAGGATCTGGAAGATTTTATCCGGGAGACTCTGGCGTTCAAAGGAATTCAAATCATCGGAATAGGCGCTAACTTTGCCTGTTTCGGCGGTATACGCCCTACGGGTGAAAAAATGATGGAGCTTTCCCGTCTGGCCGACAGGATGGAAGCATTGTTTTCGCTTCATTTCACCTGTATTACCGGCGGAAATTCCGGCAGCTATCAATGGTTTATGGAAACCAGGGATACCGGGAGAATAAATAATTTACGAATCGGCGAATCCATTTTACTCGGATGCGAAACGCTCGACAGGAATGAAATCCCCGGTCTTTATAATGACGCTTTTATATTGATCGCAGAAGTAATCGAAGTAAAGACGAAACCGTCACGTCCTTACGGTGAAGCCGGACAGAACGTGGACGGGGAGTATACCGATTTTAAGGATCAGGGGCTGATGCAGCGGGCCATTCTTGCCGTCGGATCACAGGATGTTCTCGCCGGAGGGCTGAGACCGGTCATCGACATCGATATTCTCGGTTCCAGCGGTGATCATTTAATTGTTAATGCAAAAGAGGAGCCGCTTCAAGTAGGTGATGAAGTCACCTTCCGCCTCAACTACAGCGCGCTGCTTTCCTTAATGACTTCTTCCTACATTTTCAAAAACTATATTATCAGCAAAAAATCTCATTTAAAAATACTTCCTTCTGGATAGGGCTTCCTGATCCAGAAGGATTTTTATGTGGAAAGATTCCAGCATGCGAATACCAAAGAAAAGAACAAGGGTCAGTTATATTTTGGTACTATATTGATAAACAACTAAAAGAGAACGGATGTGAAAAATATGTTCAGCAGTGACGAAAGAGACGCTTTGTATAAAGTTATCTACAACAGGCGGGATATCCGCACCTTTCTGCCTGATCCTGTGCCTGAAAATAAAATCAATAGAATACTCGAGGCCGCTCACCATGCACCGTCTGTAGGTTTTATGCAGCCGTGGAATTTTATTTTGATTTCTTCCGGGGAAATAAAAGAAAAACTCGCCTGGGCAGCTGATAAAGAAAGGCGTGCGCTGGCTATTCATTATGAAGAGGAAAAAGCATCAAAATTTCTCGGTTTAAAAGTGGAGGGGCTAAAAGAAGCGCCTTTGACGATATGCGTCACGTGTGACCCGACGAGGGGAGGTTCCCACGTATTAGGGAGAAACTCCATCCCGGAAACAGATATGATGTCCACAGCCTGCGCGATCCAGAATATGTGGCTCGCAGCCTGTTCGGAAGGACTCGCCATGGGGTGGGTCAGCTTCTATAAGAAAAATGATATCCGGGACATTTTAAACATTCCGCCCCACATCGACCCTCTGGCTCTTATATCGATAGGGTACACCGACAACTATCCGGAAAAACCGATACTGGAAACCGCAGACTGGGAAAAAAGGCGTTCCCTCGACCATCTTATTTTTGAAGATAAGTGGGACCAGCGCTGAAGTTTGCTTTTCACTTTAGTTTCTCCTGGCGCATTGTTTTTTTAGTGGAGAGTGGATATCGATCATTGGAACAGCTTCACCGGTCTGGAAATTTCTCATACAATGTAAAGATATTGACAAAATTCTAAATTTTCTATATATTTAACAGCTGAGTTAATAGTTGGCGTGGAAAATTTAAGAGGCTCATTGAATTACTGCTGACATTCTGGCAGTGAATTAGTGAGCTTTTTTCATGCAGACTGTAAATTTTATTATATTGGAGGGATTTTATAATGATTAAATATGTCGGACCATTCTTTTTAGTAATCATTTTCTTCATTGCATTTCCCGGTCATCTGCAGGCGGAAGTTTCAACAGAAGAGTTTTTACTTGAGCAGGGAGCACCGCCTCCGGGAGCCAATCTTGCAAACTGTGAACCGGATTCAGACAAGCTTAACCCGGTAGTTCTTGTTCCAGGGACGTTTGAAAGAAGTTCGCAGAATTGGCTTACTCTTGCACCTGAGCTTGCTAAGAAAGGGTACTGTGTCTATGCGATGAATTACGGATTAACTCATGCGGGACCTTCCACTGGTGATATTGCAGATTCAGCTTACGAGTTAAAAGAATTTGTAGATAACGTTTTACAATTAACTGGTGCAGACAAAGTGGATATTATTGGGCACAGCCAGGGCGGAATGATGCCGAGGCAATACTTAAAATTTTTAGATGGGGAAAATTATGTGGAAAATTTGATTGCTTTGGTTCCTTCCAATCATGGAACGGCAGGTTTTTTTGGCTTAGAACGGCTCAATTCAGGGACTGCTGATGTTACTTCCTGTAAAGCCTGCCAGCAGCAGCTTACTGGATCTGAGTTTCTGGAAAATCTGAATCAAGGGAATGAGACACCAGGAAATGTCTCCTACACAGTCATTTCTACAAAAACAGACCAAGTAGTTATTCCATATACATCTGCGTTCCTCGACGGACCGGATAAACATATATCAAATATTACCATTCAGGACTACTATCCATTAAATCCTGCCGGCCATCAGGAAATTGTTTACGATCGATTATCGTTTGCTTTTGTTTTTGATGCACTGGAACACGAAGGCCCCGCGGATCCTGAGCGGGCAGTGAAATAGTCGAAATAAATATGCTCGCAGAACTGATAAACAGCAAATGAAAAGGGAGTGGAACGTATGACAAATCATAAACCGGACTTACAGCTAGATCATACAGTACACTACGTCAATGACCTTGAACAGCCGAAAGCTCTTTTTCAGAAACATGGCATCACCGTGTTCCACGGCGGATCCCATAAGCTTTGGGGCACGCACAACGCGCTCGCTTATTTCGGGCTCACCTATTTGGAATTTATCAGCGTGGAAAGTCGGGATGTTGCAGAGAATCCGCCGGAGCCGAACCTGATTGCTCAAAGTGCTCTCACGTATCTTCCGGAAAACGAAGCGCTCACCCGGATCGCCATCCGGACAGAGAATCTGGACGCAACAGCCGAATCCCTGAGGGAAAGTGGCCTCGATGTCTCTCCAATAAAAGAGGGAAAGCGCACGGACAGCGAAGGGAAGCTTATTGAATGGCGCATGCTCACCATTGACGGTGGTTTTCAGGGACTGCTTTATCCTTTTTTCATTGAATGGAAAGACGCCGGCCCTGACCGCCTGGCTGCCCTGCAGAAAAAAGGGCTGACGACACATCCAGCCGGAGAAATCGCCCTTCAGAAAGCTGTCTTTGAAGCAGCCAATCCGGAAGAAAGCGTTGATCACTGGCACGACCTGTTTGGAATCGAAAAAATCTCCCCGGTGGAACTGAAGCTCGGCGGCAAAAAGCTGCTTTTTCAAAAAGGCTCAGCCGGAACACTTATAGAACTGCATTTCCATACAGATAATCCCGACCTCGCCGGAACGGTTATCACCCTCGGAAGCGGCCGCTATGTTTTCACAGATGGTTAAACTGTAGATCAACTGCGCCGCAAGGGAAAGACAGTTTTTGAACATTTTAACTTGCAAAAAACCACCGCTGGATAAGGCGGTGGTTTTTTATTTGTTTATGAAGGAAGGATCCACTTTTTTGTTTTCCAGAGCTCACTTACGAGTGCTTCTGATTCACCGGTATTGGCATTAATATAATAAACTTTCTTAGAACGGTCCGCGTAGACATTTACCTTCCAGAGCGGAAGATAAACGAGTTCGATACTTTCTATTTCATGCCTCGGTTTTTTAAGAATATAGCTTCGGTTAATCTGTTTCTGCTGAATATCAGGTACGTATTTATCGAGCGCCTCCTGCCTGGATATAGTCGGCTCTTGAAGCTGGCGGGAATAAACGTCTGTATGGTTTAATTCCGGAACTTTGGAAAACAGGCCGCGGTACCCCGAGACACTGTCTATAAACAGCATATTCGGCATCACTTTTGAAGGGAAAGGTTTGCGATCGGCGATCACAAGCAGTTTTACGGTCCACATCGGATGAAAAATCAGTTCCGGATCTTTCATTTGTTTTTCGATGGAAGCAGGAGACACTTCCCGCTTCCACTTGTCTGACAGTTTGAGGCTTTTGTAAATATAAGAAGCGAGTTTTTCTTCCTGTATTAAATTCCCGTTTCCTATAAGCTTTACTTTTTCCGGCAGTTCTTCACTTGCCTCCATCAATACACCACCTGCTTTCGTTTAGGAATATCCGTGATAGCGGTCGACTTCCGCCTGCATTTCTTTAGAAGGGGCTTTTGTCAGCAGACTGACAACAATAACAAGAATCGCGGAAACCGGCAGGGCTACAATAGGTTCAGCGACGAGCGCAAACGGAAGAGCAATCATGATGAGAAAGGCGATGCCTCCCCCGATCATCCCGGCGAGAGCACCTGCAAGGTTTGCTCTTTTCCACCAGATACCGAGTACGAGCGGGAAGCCGAAGATGGAAACGAGCGCACCGCCGACCCAGCCGACCATGACGGCAATCAGCTGCGGAGGATCGATCGCAAAATAAATACCGACAAAACTTGCGAGCATCATCACGGCAAATCCAAGCCTCGTAACGGTTTTTTCGGAAGCGTTTTTATTAATATATCCTTTATAAATGTCATGCGCCACACCGGCTGATACTGCGAGCAGCATCGCGTCCGCGGAGGACATAATTGCGGCAAGCAGTCCTGCGAGAAGGATTCCGGCAAGAATAGCCGGCAGGTAATTCTCAATCACGGAAATAAAGATCATGTCCTGATTATCGAGGGAATCGACAATGCCGAGGCTTGCTCCGGCTGAAGCGATGAAAAAGCCGAATACAAAGACAGATAAATAAAGAAAACACGCGCCAAGAGCTGAACGTCGGGCTGTTTTCGCGTCCCGCGACGCAAAATTACGCATCACCGCAGACGGAGAAACGACACCGAACCAGAGAAAAGCGAGAAACAACCCAAAATAGGACATCAACGGCTGGGTCACTGATCCAAAGTCCGGGTCGGCAGCGAGCGCATCCTGAACTAAGTTTGCAACACCCTGATGTTCAAAGAAAATCACGACGGCTAATACAAACAAGCCGACGACCATAATAGCTCCCTGGATAAGATCTGTATATGTAATGGCCCACATGCCGCCGAGTGCGGCATACAGTGTGAATCCTACCCCGAGAAGAATAACAGCAATTTCATAATCGATTCCTAATACATACGATCCGATCAGCCCGGAAGCTGTCAGCTGGGGCACCATGTAAAAGGTCATCGTGACGACAACGACTCCGGCTGCTACTAGCTGCGCGGGCTTTCCGAAGCGGAATTTAAAAAACTCAGGGACCGTTTTTACACCGGAACGGCGGATCTGTGCGGATATTAAAAATAAAGCAAACGAAGGGATGGCCACAGCCCCAAATCCATAAGCAAACAGGAAAGGTACGCCGAGGGCGACCCCGGATCCAACAGCACCCATGAGGGAACTGGAGCTTGCTACTGCAGCAAAGAGTGCAAAAGAACCGACGAAACTGTTAATGTTCCTGCCGGCGGTCCAGTAATCATCTTCGGAAGAGTGGGCTCTTTTTGCAAAAAAGATTCCGATAACGGTCATAAGAATAAGATACAGCGTCAGGATAACCGCTTCCATTATCAGCATAATTTAAGCTCCCTTCCCGTTGTCTTTTTCAATTTTTTCAACCCAGATAACGTGTATCAGCGTCAGCAGCAGCCAGATAAAAAAACAGAGGAACATCAGCCAGGCGACAAGGGAAATGCCCATCCAGTACGTATCAGCCGGCCACCAGATCCATACGATGGCAGAAATAAAAACTAAAATGCCCGTCATAATGATTCCGGGATCTTTCCATTTTGATTTGGTAATTTCCTTCAATTGGTCCATCTCCTCTGCTCGTTTTATTTTCTGTTTTCGTAAAGTGCTCTTACTGTAACGAGATCGAATATGGCGTCACCAACAGATTTGAATATAATCAGCTTATCATTGGGCTGTTCAGGAAAGTAATTTTTTGTGATCAAATCTTTCAGCGTATAGGAAAAGCTTTTTTCCCGGCCGAGTTCCTGCGCCTTCAGCATATCTCCCGATTCCCTGAAAGCACCGTCCGCATCCACGTGGATTTCGTCCGCGTTTTTGAGAATACTATCGGGAATTTCCTGCATGTCCGGGCGGAAAGAACCGACTCCCACGATTAATTTCCCTTTCCAGAGGTCTTTATCCCATTCCGGCAGGACCGGCGTTTTTGACGTCGTTGCTGTCACGATAATATCCGATTGTTGGACAAGTTCTTCTACACTTACCGCTTCTATATGTACATGAGGAAACGCCGATGCCGCTTTTTGAATAAAATCTTCGGCCTTTGCTTTCGTACGGTTAAAGACGTAGACTTTCTCAATGTTTCGGACTGCCAGTGCCGACTGCAGATGGCTCCATCCCTGTGTGCCTGTACCGACAATTCCTAAGTGAACGGCTTTTTTATAAGCCAAGTATTTCATTCCAAGTCCGCCGAGTGCACCTGTCCGCATACTCGTGATCGGCATTGCGTCGCATAAAAGCAGCGGCTCCATCGTACTTCTGTCGTAAAGCGCCATGATGCCGTGGATCGTCGGTTTGTTTAGTTTGGAATTGCCGGGCGCGACACCTACGAGTTTTGTCGCATAGTAATTTTTATAATAGGACGGCATGAGCAGGTTCGTATTATCCCCGTCTTCAATATGCATCCGGTCCGGAGAGCGGATATTACCATCGTCCTTATCGAGATAAAATGCCTCGATCGATTGAATCGTTTTCTCCATTGTTAGTTGTTGTCTTACATCTTCTTCCGAAAGAAATTCCATACAAAGTCCTCCTCTTCATGATATAGACATAACTATTGCATAGTTAATGCACAATTTCAAATTGTGAAATAATTTAGTCGGAGTGTTGATATTGCTTGTATTTCTTATGTGAATAAAGAGCTGTCCTCTAAGGATAGGGGAGACGAATTAGTCAGGATTGTTTCTTATTTGAGAATGAATCAGACGACGAGATTCAATCGAATGAAAATTTATTACAAAGTGTATTCATTATTTGTATCCATGACTTGTGAATTACAGGGAAGTATAAAGAAGTTGTAGAGAGAAGGCGCTGTTTTATGAAAATGTTCAGTTAGTTCCGCAGGCCGTGCTTCCGAAAGATCTGCAATGTTTCAGACAGTTCTTATAAAAGGAATAGCTGAATAGCTCAGAAAAAAGAGGAGGTTTTTCTTATGAGTAAAACGGCAGTTATAACAGGTGCAGGAAGCGGATTGGGGCAATCCACTGCTGTAAAGCTTGCGGAGAAGGGTATTAATATTGTCGTGGTGGATATCAGTGAGGGTGGTGGACAAGAAACAGTTGACTTAGTAAAACAGGCCGGAGCGGATGCATTCTTCGTCAAAGCGGACGTATCTAAAGTGGAAGAAGTGAAAAATTACGTCGGGCAGGCAGTAGAGAAATATGGAACAATCGACTACTTTTTCAATAATGCCGGCATTTCCGGAAGCGGGAAACACTTTCTTGAAACAGAAATGGATGAAATCAATCAAATAGTTGGTATCAATATGCTCGGCGCCTTGTATGGTATGCATTACGTAACTGATGTGATGGTTAAAAACGGTGGAGGATCCATCGTTAACACGTCATCCAGTGCCGGTGTAATCGGTCAGAGTACAGTAGTTACGTACTCTGCGACAAAACACGGAATAGTCGGTATGACGAAAAGTATGGTCGCTGAATATGCAAAAGACGGGCTGCGTGTTAATGCCGTGGCTCCCGGCCCGACAGAAACACCGATGGTCAAAAAATATTTTGAAGACAACCCGGAAATGAAAGAAAGTGCCGAGCAGGGTATTCCTCAGAAGCGTCTTGGTACGTCAGATGAAGTGGCTGAACTCGTCACTTTCCTGCTTACATCTGATGCCCAGTATATTAACGGGGAAGTTATCCGCATTGACGGCGGATTTACGAATACAAAATAAATTTTTATGAGAAGCTGTCCTAACTTAAATGGGGCAGCTTCTAATTATGTGTAAAGATCAGCCGGACCTGCACCGTTTTAATTTCTCACTGCAGGACACTCTGTTCAGGAAATATTCGGTACATATGGAGAAGGGGGTAAAAAGTTATATTATTCTGTCAATTTAAGTGATATTAGGATAAAATGGAAAAGAGGGGTCCGGGATTTCCTTACGAGGAGGAAGACGAATGAGTAAAATACTGCTTGCTTTCACGCTGCTTGTATCCTGTTTTCTTTTCGCTCTGCCGGCAGGAGCTGATTCGCATTTTGAATACGAAAACGATTCTTTCCGTATCCAAAACGTGGAAACTGACGGCCACACGATCCATATTGAAGGAGAAGCCCGTGTTTTCGAAGCCACTGTATCTTACGTTGTCGTAGAAGATGGAGAAGAAATAGATGAAGGTTTTACGACAGCCACTGCAGGAGGACCTGAGTGGGGAGAATTCCATCTGGCGGTTGAAATAGCCGAATTGGAAGAAGGAGAAACACGCCATCTTACTGTCGTCTTATTTGAAGAAAGTGCTGATGATGGCAGCCGGGTGGACGAGCTGGAAATCCCGGTAACAATCGGGGAGGAAGAGGGGGATGAACTTCCCGCCACTTCCACAACATATCCTGCTGCAATGGTAATTGGTGCCGTGATGTTAATAGCAGGAACGCTCATGCTTTCCCGCCGACGTGCCGTGAACTAAAATTCGGGAAGCCGGACCCCCTTTTTTGTTGAAACCGCCGAATGAGTTTCTATTATCTTGATTTTATAACTGTAATGAAACTATAGAAAAATTATCTTTAAAAGAAGCAGCTGGATTTACTTTTTTTGGCAGGTGGGAATTTATGAAATGCATATTATTTTTAATTGTTTTATTTCTATTGGCAGGGTGTAATACCGAACCTCCTGAAGCAGAAGTAATTGTGAATGAAAATACGGAAATATCAACCTTTCGCGGCACTTACCACTGGACAGAAGGTGCTGCAGAATACGATGTCCCACCTCAGTTGGTCGACTCACAGAATATGGAGCCCGTGGAAATGGAGGGCGGTGCAGTTGGCATCGTTACGTTTGATGATGGTTCAGACCCGGCAGTAAGTGTGCGGGAATGGCATAGGAACGAACCAGCAGCTGAATTAGATGTAAGAGACAGGGAAGTCACGTTTCCAGAAGAACCTGGAATGTACATATTAGAAATTTCAGCAGAATGGGAAGGAGAGTTTGCGAAATCTTCCTCCTATACGTTCTATGTTGAAATTGTGCAGGCCTGATGAGGTATTCAGCCGCCCAACGAATATCAACTGTCTCAGCGATAGAAGTAATATTAAAATGTAAAGAACTAAAAGAAGCTCTGCTCAAGAAGCGCTTTTTTTGGCTTTTAAGTTTTTATCTGTGCAGATAGAATTTTGTTCACTATATGAAGCTTATAAATAAGCTATGTTAAAGTTCGCTGACGGCTGGAGAAACACTTCGTTTCCAACCGGCTTGCCGTGGAGGAGATTTTCGGGTAGGCTGCGCCCTATCCTCCAATCTCTTTCTTCCACGGACCGGTTTCCGCTTCGTTTTTTCACAGAAAAAGAAAAATTCTGCTTTCATGAACGCTGCTCTTAATTCCATAAAACCGATGTCCGGGCAGAGACGCCTGCGGAAGCGCGAAGATCCTCCCGGACAAAGGGACAGCCGCAGGCAACCTTCACAAACAACCCGGAGCTTTAACAGTTCCTGAAAATAAAAACGAACGATATGGAGGAAGTGCTTTCTCGTCCAGCAAAAAGACCGAAAGTAGAAGACGGAGACGCCCGGAGAATTCTGTGCAGGTTGAAAATAGACTTACGCAGGATTTTTTGTACAAGTCACATGAAGGCACGTTTTACTCACCATCTATATTTCACAGCTTCAGATTTTATAAAAAATCCCTTTCGATTTTAGTCATATTTTTATTTGTTACTTCTTTTATATATAAATGCAGCTTTCTTTTATCACTTTCCTTATACTTATGAAGATTTTCGATCATCAAATCGAAACCCTCGAAATAATCTCCCTTGTACTCGTAATTATGATAATGCATCAGCAGTTCTTCATAATCCAGTGTATCCATCGTGTTTGCTATCGCCAGCTGAATCGCCTCCCACGTTTTCAATTCCTGCTTCAGTAAAAGAGCAGGGTTCGCTTTACCTGTCTTGTTTATGTCTCCCTTAATGGATTCAACCATATCTTCAGTTTCCAGCAGATGAAAAAACAATTCCTTCTTTTTCATATCTGGCAGTTCGTTGAGAAATTTGGATTTATATTTATTTAATCGGTTTTTCCTGTAGGAAGCTCCGCCGGTCTCCAGTTTTTCCTTCTTTAAGCTCCTTTGCTTCTCAAGAAGATCTTTTGTCGTGTCCGGAAGCTTTTTAAGTCCGGCAGTTACTGCACCAATAATTACAGCCGCCTGCTGCGGATTTTCTTTCATGTATTTCATTACACTTTTTAAAATGGGCTGAATAGGTGGGACAGGCATCAAACATTCCTCCTTTAACTCTTAATACTTCCCTATCTTAAATATTCTATTCGATAAACATATTCCCCTTTACTAAAGATGGTACTCAGCGTGAAAATCGCCGGTTATTGATGAATTTTCTTCCCGGAAAATAACTTTTAATAAAAGTCAAAGAAGGTCAAATAATATATTGACCTTCATTGACCAAAGAGTTATACTATAGTCAGTAAAGGTCAAAGTTGGTCAAACAACCCCTTTAATAGACGAAAAAAGGAGGAATTGAAATGAAATGTCAGCATTGTCATCAAAACGAAGCGACGATTTATTACCGTGTCAATGTGAATGGTGAGGAGCAGTCTGCCCAGCTCTGCAGCAGCTGTTATGAAAGCTTAGCGAAACAGGCACAACAGGGAGGAAGCCATTCTTTTTCTCAGCCGCAGAGTGGATCTTACTCTCAGGCAGCTCCCGCTCAGGAAAAAGAACAGAGCGTACTCGATTCGTTCGGCAGAGACCTTACTTCCCAGGCGAAAAAAGGCTTAATTGATCCAGTTATCGGCAGGGACGATGAAATGGAACAGGTGGCGGAAGTATTAAACCGCCGCAACAAAAACAACCCGGTACTCATCGGGGAGCCAGGGGTCGGAAAAACAGCTATTGCCGAGGGTCTCGCGCTGAAAATCAACGAAGGAGACGTACCGGAAAAACTTCATAATAAGAAACTGATTTCTCTTGATGTGGCGTCCATGCTTTCCGGAACAAGCTACCGCGGACAGTTTGAAGAAAAAATGAAGCAGATCGTCAAAGAACTGGAAGACGACCCTTCTATTATTTTGTTTATTGATGAGATCCATCAGCTTGTCGGCGCCGGGAAAACCGAAGGCTCCACCGATGCCGGAAACATCTTGAAGCCGGCACTTGCTGCAGGACAGATTCAGGTTATCGGCGCGACGACATTCCAGGAGTACCGCACGATAGAAAAAGATGCCGCATTGGAACGCCGTTTTGAACCGATTACTGTCAACGAGCCGAAAGTGGAGGACATGATTGCGATCCTTAAAGGGCTGGCACCGAAATATGAAGCGTATCACGGTGTCCACTATCCGGAAGACGTACTCGAAGCCTGTGCCCGCCTGTCCGACCGTTACATTCAGGACAGAAGAATGCCGGACAAAGCGATTGATTTAATGGACGTATCCGGTGCGAAGCTGAATCTTCGGCACGGTACCGGAAGTAAAGAGGAGCTTGAACGGCGTTTAAAAGAAATTGAGAAAGAAAAACAGCAGGCAGCAGAAGCAGAACAGTATGAAGAAGCAGCACGCCTGCGTCAGGAAGAGTTGAAGCTTCAGGATAAGCTGAACGATCAAGATAAGAAATCCGTACCGGATGTGAAAATTACGGATCTGCAGCAGATTATTGAAAAGAAAACAGGTATCCCAGTACAGAAGCTGGAAGCTTCCGAGCAGAAAAAACTGCAGAACCTGGAAGAGAGACTCGGCTCCCGTGTCATCGGTCAGAAAACAGCTGTGGAAGCTGTGGCAAAAGCTGTCAGGCGCGGCAGAGCAGGTTTCCGCCGGGAAGGGCGTCCGATCGCTTCCTTTTTATTTCACGGCCAGACCGGTGTCGGTAAAACAGAACTGACACGTATTCTGGCTGAAGAAATGTTCGGCAGCCGGGAAGCGATGCTCCGGCTCGATATGAGTGAATATATGGAAAAGCATACGGTATCCAAACTGATCGGGTCTCCGCCGGGCTATGTCGGTCATGAAGAAGCCGGTCAGCTCACAGAGCAGGTCCGCCGCCGTCCGTACTCCATTATTCTGCTTGACGAAATGGAAAAAGCTCACCCGGATGTACAGCATATGTTCCTGCAGGTACTGGAAGACGGCAGGCTGACAGACAGCCACGGCCGTACGGTAAGTTTTAAAGATACGATTATTGTCATGACAACGAACGCCAATCCGCTGGATGCCTACTTTAAGCCGGAATTTCTGAACCGTCTGGACCGCGTTGTTGGCTTTGAAGCACTTGAAAAAGAAGATTTGAAGAAGATTGTTACTCTTATGCTTGAAGAAGTTAAAGAGCACAGTGAAGCCCAGGAAGTGGAAATCACCTTCACAGAAGAAGTGGTCGAGTGGCTCGCCGAACACGGATACGATCCGAAGTATGGCGCCCGGCCGCTCCGCAGAACGATCCAGGAGCATATCGAAGACAAAATTGTCGATGAAATCATTGCCAATGAAAAACTTGCTTCCATCGAAGTAAATGTGACAGCCAATGAAATAACTGTACAGGTACACTAATCAACACCTCCTCTCCGGTTTTAACGGGGAGGAGGTGTTTTTCTATTTGCTACAACCCCCCGGATGTTAAAGAGTATAAAGAGTGCAGCAGTAGGTAGCTGTCGAGGAAGAAAACACAGCTGCTTGTTAACAAAAAAGATAAAGTGCATGGTAATTAATGTTAAAATAGTAACAGTACACCTTGAAGGAGTGAGAATGAATATGGAACTGGACTTTTTCTGGCTCGCTGTCGGCCTCACAGCAGCTGCCTATTTTATCGGAGACGGATTGAAAAACTTTAAAAACCCCAAATCGAAAAGCATGATGGATTACATGTCCGATTATGATCAAAAAGAACTTATTCACGAAAAATACGTTCATCACACGCTTGGTATTGATAAGAAAGATGTACAGTCGTTAGTGATAGAGCATAAAGATATTCCACACATCGTTATTAATAACAATGTCTACTATCCAAAAAAGCGGTTACTCGAATGGGTGGAGAAGCTCGATAAGTAAAATATCAGTTTTAGACAAACTGGTAATTTTCGTATACACACACGGAACATTAAAAAATTGTTTGAAAAACAAAAAAAAATGGAGCATGGTTATTTTATGCCATGTTCCGATTCTTATAATAAAAATTAAAGGTCTTCCTAAAAAAATATATCATTCAATTTTAATTTTCATTAGATTCTATTTCGTTGTCGATAATATACTTTACCATCCTGAAATTATAGCCCCAGTCGTCAAAGGCTTTTTCCATAAGTTTATGTTCTGATTCTGACGTTAGTTCTATTTCTTTTAAATAATTGAAAGCTTCGAGCTGCTCATCCATTACATATTCCTGCATGGCATTATTATCTTCCCAGTCATTTTCTGCCTGGACTTTGATCTCAGCTTCGGCGTCGCTGTCGGAAATTGTGGAAATAACATTCCCGAAAGTGACGTTGTCCCCGATATTATTTTCTTCTTCCCGTACTGATTCAGATGAGGAGGGGACAGGTTCTTCTTCAGGCAGATCTTCTTCTTCAGCATTTTCCTCAGATTGTGAAGCGACAGCTTTTTCCAGTTCCTCCTTTTCAAGTTTTGTATTCTCCAGTTCCTCCAAAGTTTCCTCCAGCTGTATCTCGAGCTGCTTTTTTTCTTCCAGCAGACTCTCGATTTCTGATGACTCATTCTGATTTTCTGCATTTTCCTCTTCTGTACATCCGCTGACAAAAAGTAAAGAGAACCCCAGGAAAAGAACTGCCCATGTTTTCATAAAACCCTCCAGTTATATAATAAGAGAATTTAATATTTAAAATATAATAGAAGAATAAAAAATAGACAAGTAAATAAGTGGATATACAGAATATATAAACTGTTTCTAAGCCCCTGTATCGTTTCAAGTCTTCCAGAGCGGTGGTAAAATTTCAGAAAAAAATTTAAGGCAGGGGAAAAGAACTCCTGTAAAGAATAAGAGTGAGGAACGAATTCTTTAGGCGTGCGAAATTGTCTTTATGATAAATGCTTGGATGAATACATTAAAAGCACACGTAAACGGAGAGGCGGGTATTGCAGATGAAAAAAGCAAACGTGCTCCTCGACAAAGGAGCGGTTATTGCAGAAGTGGATGAAAGGATCTACGGGTCGTTTATTGAACATATGGGACGGGCTGTTTATGGAGGTATTTATGAACCGGACCATCCGGAAGCCGATGAGCAGGGATTCCGTCAGGATGTACTGGCTCTCATCAGACAGCTGCACGTGCCGATTATCCGTTATCCGGGAGGGAATATGGTATCTGCCTATAACTGGGAGGATGGAACGGGGCCGAAAGAAAACCGGCCCCGGAAGCTGGATCCTGCCTGGCAGGTGATAGAAACGAATCAGGTCGGTACGAATGAATTTGCCGATTTTGCAAAGAAAGCAGGATCCGAAGTTATGATGGCCGTAAATCTTGGCACGAGAGGGATCGACGCTGCCAGAAACCTCGTGGAATACTGTAATCATCCCGGGGGATCCTGCTGGAGTGATTTAAGGCAGAAGCACGGATATCCGCTTCCTCATCATATAAAAACGTGGTGTCTCGGAAATGAGATGGACGGACCATGGCAGATCGGACAGAAAACAGCCGGAGAATACGGGCGCATAGCAGCAGAAACTGGAAAAGCGATGAAGCAGATCGATCCTTCGATCGAACTCGTCACGTGCGGAAGCTCCGGAGCAGGGATGCCGACGTTCCCGGAATGGGAGGCAGTTACTCTGGAGCATACATATGAAACTGCTGATTATATTTCCCTGCATCAGTACTTCGGCAATGAGGAAAATGATTCCCAGAACTATCTGGCAAGCACGATAGAACTGGAGCGTTTCATCCGGACAGTCACCTCGGTATGTGATTATTTAAAAGCAAAAAAGCGCAGCCGGAAAACGATGATGCTCAGTTTTGACGAGTGGAATGTCTGGTATCACTCGAAGGAGGCGGACGAAAAGCAGGAGCTGTGGCAGACGGCACCGCCGCAGCTTGAAGACCGCTATAACATGGAGGATGCGCTGCTTGTCGGAGGGGTTCTTATCACTTTTTTGAAGCATGCTGACCGGATCAGGATGGCCTGCCTGGCCCAGCTCGTTAATGTGATTGCCCCGATCGTAACGGAAAACGGGGGAGGGGCCTGGAAGCAGACGATCTATTATCCGTATATGCATGCCTCGGTTTTCGGGAGGGGCGTTTCGCTGCAGGCCGTCGTTTCCTCTCCAGCTTTTGACACGAAAGAATTCACGGATGTTCCTTACGTCGATACAGCCGTTGTCTGGAACGAAGAAAAAGCAGAGCTGACAATTTTTCTTTTAAACAAACATCTCAAGGAAGACGTAGTCGTCCGTTATTCTCTGAAGGATTTTACACATTACCGCGTAATCGAGCACCTCGTACTGGAGCACGGGAACCTCAAAGTGAAAAACACACTGGGGAAGGAAAATGTTAAACCCCACCGGAATGGTCAGTCGGAGTGGGCCGGGACGGATCTTCAAGTAAAAACAAATAAAGCTTCCTGGAATGTCGTACGCCTGCAGCTCTCTGAGTAAAATCATTCTCTGGACATTCCGTTGATCGCTTACGCTCATTTATACAGTTTATTAAGTTATGGTTGTAATTGTAAGAATGTTATGAAAATAATAGAAGTAAGGAGTTTCCAGCTTGAAGAAACAGCTTGAAACCCTTTTATTTCAAACAGATCGATAAGGAGGAGCTGGATGACAAATAAAGTTGTGGAAGTATCCGTTGAAAATCACGTCGGGATAATAACGTTGAACCGGGCGGAAGCAGGAAATGCTATTAATCTGCAGCTCGCACAGGAACTCATGGAGGCAGCTATTTTTTGTTCGGAAAGTGAGGAAGTTCGAGCAGTCGTACTGACCGGTGCAGGAAACAAATTTTCCGTCGGCGGAGATTTAAAAAGTTTTGCCGAAAAAGGGGAGGAAATCGGCTCCCATCTTAAATTCGTCACCGCCTATCTTCATCAGGCAATCTCTCATTTAGCCGGAATGAACAAACCGTGCCTTGGAGCTATTAACGGAACCGCAGCGGGGGGCGGTATGAGTCTTGCTTGCTCCTGTGATCTCGTTTATGCTTCAGATCATGCAAAATTTGTAACAGCTTATAATCAAATAGGATTATCACCCGACGGTTCCGGAAGTTATTTTCTTCCGCGGCTTGTCGGAGTAAGACGGGCTATGGAATTGTTATATACGAACCGCGTATTGGAGGCAAAAGAAGCAGAAGAGTGGGGGCTCATCAACCGCACGGTTCCTCAGGAGGAGCTTATGTCCACCGTCCTCGACCTGGCAGAAAAACTGGCGAAAGGACCAGTAAATGCTTACGGAGCAACCAAAAAACTGCTGTATCATTCGCTTCAGGAAACACTTGAAACCCAGATGAGTAAAGAATCGCTCTCCCTTGCTGAAAGAGCCGGAAGCAGCGAAGGGAAAGAAGGTATTTCTGCTTTTCTGGAAAAGCGGGAAGCGGATTACTTTCACAAATAGCCTCCCGGAAACTGTATTATTTTAAATTAAGTTTAAAAAGAGAGGAGGGACCGGTCTTGGCCAATTACCAAAAACTGCTGGAAGGAATTTTTATGTGCGGGCAGGAGGATGTGAAAAGTGCCGCAGAGGAAGAACATGCCGCAGCGATCATCGATCTTCGGGCAGAAACAGTGGAACCGGTCATGCACGATGATCGTATTGAGTGGATTCACATTCCATTAGTGGATGGAGTCCCCAATCAGACGGAAAAGCTGAAAGAAGCAGTGAACGCTGCATCGGCATTCCACAAAGAAAGGAAAACTGCAATCCTGCATTGAAAAGGTGGGAAAAGCCGCACAGGTAGTGTGGCAGCCGGTGTATTACTGGAGCTCGGATTCGCAGAAACAGTGGATCAGGCAGTGGCCATGGTAAAAGAAATCCGCCCGGAAGTGACTATTCATCCCGAGTTCAAAAAAGATCTGGAGAGACTGTTTGGAACATAGTCTGATATATAAATTCGTACTAAGAATATGGAGAGCCGTTCTTATCAATACACCTAAGCATCGTCAAAGCAGTTCGTCTATTAGGAAAAAGATTGAAAGCTTTCTTTTTTCATCCTTTTGGAAACCGAAAGATTTTCCTGCGATAGTCCACCCCTTACATCAGCCAGGAGCTTTATAAAAAAACAGACAGGGAAGCATTGGGCTCCCGTGTCTGTTTTTTGAATTAAAGTACGTTTATAACTAAGCCGATGGACGCGTAAATAATGACGGTGAAGTAAACGCCGGTCATATGCACGAGGGAAAATAAAAACATTTTGTTCGCCCAGCCTTCAATATCTGTTTTACGGGAACCGAAGATGCTCAATCCGAGCCATAAAAGCCCGAGAAGAAGGGAAACGAGTGTCAGTCCGAGACTCAGCGGCAGAAACAAAAAGCTCGAGAGCACAAGCAGAACTAAGTAAACATTCGTCTGTACGTACGTGCGCTTTGCTCCTTTAATTACCGGGAGCATCGGTATCTTTGCCGCTGTGTAATCCTTCTGTTTGCGGATGGCAATAGCGTAAAAGTGGGGCATCTGCCAGATGACCATTATGAGAAACAGGGCCCAGCACGCCGGATGCCAGATATCCGGGGCAACAGCCGCCCAGCCGATTAACGGGGGCATGGCTCCGGAAATGCTGCCGACTTCAGTATTCCAGATCGTATGACGCTTTGTCCACATCGTGTAAGGAATGACGTAGAAGACGACTCCTAGAAGACCTAAAAAAGAAGCAAGCGGGGAAGCGAAGTACAGAAGCATCAGGCCGATGACTAATAATAATACAGCCACAGTTGAAACTTTTTTCATCGAAATCGAGCCTGTTACGGTCGGACGGATTTTCGTACGGGCCATCAGAGCATCGATGTCACGGTCGTACATATTGTTGAACGCTCCCGCGGCTGCAATAATCGAGGCCGTTCCGAAAATAGCAAAAACGATATTCCAGGTATTCTCCACGAAACTGTATTGATACGTAAATAAAGCGAGCATGAGACCGGCAATCATTGGAATTAAATTTGATTTAATGATCCCGGTTTTGACAACCTGTCCCCACAACGCTTTTTGTAATGGTTTTTCCATAATAGTTTATAGCACCTCTTATACTCCTTAAAGCTGATAAAACCATCATATCATCTTTTTACAAGAAACACATTGGAACAATTTGCAACAATTTCTGCCAGAATGAGAGCAGACATATATTTTTGCACTCCTGGAATAAATCGCAGCTGTTTCTAATTCGATGCTGGACTGGGAAAAGTTTCGAGAGCGGATTATTTTTCTTATTAATGATGAAAACGAAAAGGATTTTCTTCTCATTAATAAAATTTTATTATTACTCCACAAGTAAATAGTATATCAGGTGGCTGCTGATAAACCCTTGACCAGAAGTGAACCTCTTCTGCCCTCCATATCGTATTGCAACACATAAGAATCCCCCCAATTACGCCTGCTTATTCAAGTGTTCCTGAAGGAAAAAAAGAATAGTTTTTAAAATTCATATTTACTTCATAATTATTAATTAAGCTGAAAGAGTGTCCGCTTAGAAGCATGACTGATTCCTGATATAGATGAACATCAATCGTATAAAATCAGGCCGTTAAATATTTATATAGAACGAATCAATTTCATAATATATTTTTAAGTTATTTTAAAGAAGATTTTTCAATTTATAACGTAACTATTTGTATATAAAACCGGATGATTGCAACAGCAGACGGGGACTCCGTCGGGAAGGAGTGAAGTCTGAAGTGAAATTCATTCGCAATATTCGAAAATCCCTGTCCTAAAGCGACTTATGAAATTGATTCGGAACATATAAAAATACTTTCATTTAAAAACTGATACATAATCAGGTTTCCTTAGTGACTGAAAAATAACTTCAAAAAAGCGTTAGAGCCTCTATTCTATAAAGGCAGCCATATAAGCTGATGGTTTTCATGTGATTAACAGCTAATAATTAAAACGTAAACAATTTCCGCTTCTCCAGCGGGTGAAATACGGTCCGCATGTGCAACAGGAAAAAGGGTAGATGAAAGGGAAGCAGGGGGTAGTAAAAGATTGAATGAAACAAAAATAATTAAAGAAATTTATTGGCTGCGAGCGCTGGCTTGTTTGGCAGTAGTTGTGGGGCATGCAATCAATATGACCCTGGAAAATTATAGTTACTCCCTTTCCCCAAGAGAAGAACACTTTTTAATTGGACTGCGCTTTATTTCTTTTTTCGGCACCCCGGCTTTTATATTTATATCAGAAATTCTGCTTGCCCATTCTTACCCGGATAACCTGCCGAAGGGTTTTCTTTGGAAGAGGGTGAAGTTTTTAATCATTCCTTTTGTTTTCATGGGAGGAGTGTTTGCTTTTATAACATCGGAAAGCTTGGTTGAAGCAGTGGAACGTGCCGCTATGAACATTTTTTTAGGAGGTTATACTGGTTACTTCGTATTAATTATCTTTCAATTTTATTTGCTTCACCTTCTGCTCCATAAATACTTGGAAAAAGCTTCCCCTTTGTGGATCATCAGTGGGGCATTTGTAGTCAATACGCTGTATTTGGGTTTCTTTCACCTGACTGAGGCTCCGGATATTATACTTGGTGAATATATTTGGAACCGCGGCTATTGGCTTCCTTTTCTGGGGTGGATTTTTTATTTTGTAATTGGATACTACGGGGGTAGGAACTACCGGTTTTTTATTCAAAAACTTCTTCCTTGGAAACATTTTATTTTAGTGGGGGGAATGGTTAATCTTCTTGTTATTTTTGTATTGACCAGCAGTGATATATTGACAGTCGTTTCTTCTAAACGAGTGGATTATCTCACTTTTACACTGATGATTGTTATGACAGTGCTCCTGTACACTCAAGCTGTTAAAAAGGTTCCTTATATGATCCAGCTTATGAGTAAGTATTCTTTTAATATATATTTACTGCACAACGCATTTTTGTATATGTTCCCTCCAATCGAAGGGATGGCACCTTTCGTCTACTTTCTGCTGTCAATCTTCGTCAGTATAGGATTATCTATATTAGTAGTAAAATTCGCGGCCCCTTTCCGGTGGAGTCCTTATTTTATTGGTAAAACAATTCCAATAAAACAACATTAGTCATTGCACGCTCGATACGCTTAGAAAACAGCTGAAGGTGGAATTAAATGTTTTATCAACTAGTGGAGCAGCTCAGCTCATTTTTCAGAGAGCCTTTCATGAACGCCGCTTCCAGTATGGAAGGCATCCCGGTATTGTTTGCCCTGATGCTGGGAATAGTGGGGGCGGCGGCACCGTGCCAATTCTCCGGCAATGCCAGTGCGATTACCCTTTACGGCTCCAAATCTCTTCAAACGAGAATTTCCTGGTCGAACACTTTCTTTTATACTCTTGGAAAGATCACTGCTTTTACAGCTTTAGGAAGCATTGTCTGGATAATCGGACAGGAATTTCAAAGGGAGTTAACGCCTTATTTTCCCTGGATGAGAAGAATATTAGGTCCTCTTCTCATATTGATTGGACTTTATATGCTTGGGTTATTTTCGATGCAGTGGACGATCAGGTTATGGAAAAAACATAAAAAGCAGAATCCTGAAGATAGGAAAAGTGGAAACTGGGGTGCTTTTATGCTTGGTTTTAGTTTTTCTCTGGCATTCTGTCCTACTATGTTTATCTTATTTTTTATTTTACTCATGCCGGCTACTTTTACCACATCTTACGGCATAGTGCTGCCCGGTGTGTTTGCCATAGGGACATCGATCCCTTTTCTCGCAGTGATTTTTCTCATTTGGTATTTCGGGGCTGGCGGACTCATTTTAAAAAAAGGAAGAAAATTAGGACGGGTAGTACAGCAGTTCGCTGGAGGAATAATGATATTTATTGGAGTGGTCGATATTCTGACGTTTTGGTAATAACCGTAATTATCATGTAGAGAAAGGGAAGGCGGCGATGGAGTACACAATTTTCGTGAGCCGTAGGAATACATCTCTAAATACAGGTTCTACTCCCTGCATCCGGGGCCCTCATTAACTAAGTTAAAGAGAAATATGATTTCTTATATAATTCATTCTTTATTTATTGACAGCTTAGAAACGGTGGTGCAGAAGTAAACATAGGCGGCGAAGAAAGGAGGTACATATGAGTGTTACAGAGACCATAGTACATTTGCCGAGTCTCGAAGAGGGAGATTATATTTATACGTTTTTACTCATGAGTGCAGCTTTTATCGTTGCACAGATAATTATTATTTTGCTGAAAAGCAAGGATAAGAAACTGAAGAAGGCACAGGAGGAAAATAAACAGAAAGAATATAAAAAAAATAACGAAATGCATTTTAAATAAAACAAGCATTTTTCAGGTGCCTCATTCTTTCTACTGGAGTGTGATTCAATGACCCGCTGATTTAATCCGGAAAAACCTGTTTTTATACGTCACTTAGTCTCAGGAGCTTTCTCCCTGCTTCTTGTCTACTTATTTTATCTCTCCTATACTTTCTGGGGAGTCGATCCTGCTCTCTGGCCGGATTGGGGGGGTGATCATCCTTTTTGGCGTGCCTGGGCTCACGCCGCATTTGTGCTGCTGTTTATTACGCTCATTATCTCTCCGACAGCAGTTCTCTGGCAGCCGGCTGCACGTTTTCTGATTTGGAGACGTGAAACAGGAATATGGTTCGCCATTCTTGCTTCCGGGCATGCCTATGCGATCCTGGATCGTTGGGCGCAGTGGGATATGGCAGCGTTGTTCGGTTTCCAGTATGCAGAAGAAATAGGCAGTTATATTCTATTAAGACCTGAAGTCGGAATTATGAATATTATGGGCATGATGGCAGCTCCTATGATCATTCTCCTGGCTCTTACCTCATTTGACAAATCTGTTCAGCTGCTCGGAATCTCTACATGGAAATGGCTCCATAGAGCTCTCATACATGTTATTTTTTACATTGTAATGGTACGGGGCATTTTATATTTATTTTATTTTTTTCAGGTGACTCCCCCCGACTGGTCCCCCTACCCTTCGATCTGGTTTTTGTACGTATTTCTTGGGATGGGGCTGACTGATGCTACTCTAAAAACTGGACACAGCTAATTGGGGGAAAGCATGTATAATGATCTGTACATGGAACCCACATTAGAGGAGTGTTCAAGATGGTAAAACGAAAATATGATAAAGAGTTTAAACTAC